>NZ_JBKBSL010000061.1:0-9902 GCF_046291045.1 Caldimonas sp.
GGATGCTCATCATCGGCGCGCGCATGCGCACGCCGGCCACCTGGGTCTCGAAGGCCCGCTCGAACTCGCCGGCGTAGTGCGACACATCGGTGGAGGTGCCGCCCATGTCGAAGCCGATCACCCGGTCGAAGCCGGCCCGCTCGGCCGTACGCACCATGCCGACGATGCCGCCGGCCGGACCCGAGAGGATGGCGTCCTTGCCCTGGAAGCGGTCGGCCTGGGTGAGGCCGCCGCTGGACTGCATGAAATACAGCGGCACGCCGGGCATCTCGGAGGCGACCTGCTCGACATAGCGGCGCAGGATGGGCGAGAGGTAGGCGTCGACCACCGTGGTGTCGCCGCGCGAGACGAACTTCATCAGCGGGCTCACCTCGTGCGAGACCGACACTTGCGTGAAGCCGATGTGCCGGGCCAGGTCGGCGGCCTCGCGCTCATGCTGGGTGTGGCGATAGCCATGCATGAAGACGATGGCGCAGGCGCGGATGCCGTCGGCATAGGCGGCTTCCAGCGCCGTGCGCAAGGCGGTTGCGTCGAGCGGCTGCACCACCTCGCCGTCGGCGCCGATGCGCTCATCGGCTTCGATCACCTGCTCGTAAAGCAGCTCGGGCAGCACGATGTGGCGATCGAAGAGTCGCGGGCGGTTCTGGTAGGCGATGCGCAGCGCATCGCGGAAGCCCCGCGTGGTGACCAGCAGCGTGCGGTCGCCCTTGCGTTCCAGCAACGCGTTGGTGGCCACGGTGGTGCCCATCTTCACGCACTCGACCTGTGCGGGCGTGATGAGCTCCTGCGGCGCCAGGCCCAGCAGCCGGCGGATGCCCGCCACGGCGGCGTCGCGGTAGTGCTCGGGGTTCTCGGAGAGCAGCTTGGCGGTGGTGAGCGAACCGTCGGGGCGCCTTGCGACGATGTCGGTGAAGGTGCCGCCGCGGTCGATCCAGAACTGCCAGCGGGAGGTGGGGTGTGTGCTCATAGGGACATTGTGCGGGCTCGTCAGGCCTGCGTGTAGTAGGGGATGAAGATCTCGTTGGCTTCGCGCCCGACGGCGCGGATCCATTCCAGGGAAAAGCGCTCGCCCAGCCGCTTGAGGTCGCGGGACAGGTGGGGATGCACCGGGTCCACCTGCACGCCCTGGCGCTGGAGTTCCAGCACCGAGGAGCGCGCCAGTTCGCGGCTGGCCGCCCATCCGCGCGCCTCGGCCGAGCGGGCGGCGGCGAGGACGGCCTCGCGCGCGGGTGGCGTGAGGGCCTCGAGCCGGTCGGCTCGAACAAAGACGATGTTCTTCGGGATCCAGGCGTTGATGTCGTAGTAGTGCTTTGCAGCCCCCCAGACCTGGTTCTCCACGCCCGTCACTGCCGAGGTGATCATGGTGTCGATGCGGCCTTCGCTCAGGGCGCGGCCCACGTCCACCATCGCCACGTCCACCGGCTCGGCCCCCAGCAGCTGCGCGATGCGCACCGTGGTGGCGTTGTAGGTGCGCATGCGGGTGCCGGCCAGATCGGCCACGCGCTGCACCGGTCGCCGGCTGAACAGCCCTTGCGGCGGCCAGGGCACGGCATAGAGCACGCGCAGGCCGCGCTGGGCGAACTGGCGTTCGACCAGGGGGCGCTGGTGGCGCCACAGGCGCTCTGCGTCCTCGTAGGAGCCCACCACGAAGGGCACGGCATCGGCGCCGGCCAGCGGCAGCACGTCGGCCAGGCCGGTCATGATGGCTTCGCCGGCCTCGATGCGGCCGTCGGTGGCCGCGGTGAAGATCTGGGGCAGCGGCACCAGGCTGTTGTGGGGGTGCAGCTCGATGCGCACGCCCTGGGCGGTGGCGGTGGCCACCTCCCGGGCGAAGACCAGCAGGTTCTGGCCGTGGAAGGACTCGGCGCGATACCCGGTGGCCAGCCGCCAGGGCGTGGCGGCACGGCCTGGGACCGCCAGGGCCAGGCCGGCACCGGCCAGGAGCAGTTCACGGCGTTGCATGGGACACCTCCGCGGGGCTGTGGGCGTTCACATCTGGCTGGGCAGCCAGGTCACGAGGCCAGGGAAGAGGTAGATCAGCGCGATGGCCAGCAGCATCAGCAGGAACAGCGGCATCGTCGTGCGCGCGATGTCGGTGATCTGCCGCTTCGTGAGGGATTGCAGGACGAAGAGATTGAAGCCCACCGGCGGCGTGATCTGCGCAAGCTCCACCACCAGCACGATGAAGATGCCGAACCAGATGAGGTCGAAGCCGGCCGCCTCGACGGTGGGCAGCAGCACGGCCATCGTCAGGACCACCATCGAGATGCCGTCGAGGAAGCAGCCCAGCAAGATGAAAAACGCCACGAGCAGCACCAGCAACATCGCCGGCGACAAGCCCAGCGAGCCGATCCATTCAGCGAGGTGGCGCGGCAGGCCGATGAAGCCCATGGCCAGGGTCAGGAAGGCGGCGCCGGCGAGGATGATCCCGATCATGCAGTACACCCGCGCACCGGCCACCAGGCCCTCGCGGAAGCTGCGCCAGGTCAGCGATCCCTCGGCCGCAGCCAGGGCCAGCGACCCGGCCACGCCCAGGGCAGCCGCCTCGGTGGCCGTGGCGATGCCGGTGTAGATCGACCCCAGCACCGCGCCGATCAGCAGAACCACCGGGATGAGGTGGCGTGCAGCCTTCACCTTGTCGACGAAGCGCATGGCAGTGTCGGCGGCCGGGATGCGGCCCGGGTGGCGCAGGGACCACACGACGATGTAGCCCATGAACAGCAAGGCCAGCAGGATGCCCGGGATCACGCCGGCCACGAACAGCTTGGCGATCGAGACGTTCGACGCGACGCCGTACACGATCATGATGATTGACGGCGGAATCAGCAGGCCCAGCGTGCCCGCGCCGGCCAGGGTGCCGATGGCGATGTCGTCGGGGTAGCCGCGCTTCTTCAGCTCGGGCAACGTGATCTTGCCGATGGTGGCGCAGGTGGCCGCCGAAGACCCCGACACCGCAGCGAAGATGCCGCAGCCGATCACGTTCGTGTGCAGCAACCGGCCGGGCAGGCGG
The DNA here is from genome assembly GCF_046291045.1 of Caldimonas sp. Classification (GTDB taxonomy): domain Bacteria; phylum Pseudomonadota; class Gammaproteobacteria; order Burkholderiales; family Burkholderiaceae_C; genus Caldimonas. The sequence goes on from NZ_JBKBSL010000061.1 coordinate 3,011, forward strand.
TTGAGCCAGGGCGCCAGGCCGCTGAACATGTCCTTCGCGAGCCGGGTTCGGAACAGGATCTCGCCCATCCACAGAAAGAGCGGCAGGGCCGTCAGCGTCCAGCTCGACATGTGCCCCCACATGGTCAGGGCCATGCTGTCCCCGGCGGGGCGCTGCGTGAAGAACTCCATGCCCACGGCGGCGACGGCCACCAGCGCGAGTCCGATCCACAGGCCCGAGCCCAGGATCACAAACAACAAGGCCATGAGCAGGCCCGCGACCATCATGTCCATGGTGTCGCTCCGCAAGTTGGATGAGAAGGAGGGACGGCCGCCCGCCGGCGGCCGCGGCTCACTCGGCGCTGGTGGCCTCGTGCGTTTCGAACACTTCGTGGCCGGCCAGGTGGGCCCACAGGGCTTCCAGGAAGGCCAGGGCCAGGCCAAGGCAACCGAGGGCCATGCTCAGCTGCGGAATCCACAGCGGCGTGGCGTCCGACGACGAGGAAACGTCGTGCGTCACATAGGACAGCCACACCAGACGTCCGGCATACCAGGCGATGTAGCCACTCACGCCCAGGCCGGCCAGCAGGCTCCATCCTTCGAGAAACCCGCGTGCACGCGCCGGCAGACGCTGCATCACCAGGGTGACGCGGATATGCTCGCCCCGCACCAGGGTGTGTGGCAACGCGAGGAAGAGCGCAGCGGCGATCGCATAGCCCGCGTAGGCATCCAGCCCGGGGATGTTGAAGCCGACCTGCCGACCGATCACCCCCACGACGATGCAAGCGAAGGCCGCCAGGATGCTCAGGCAGGCCAGCACGGCCAGCGCCCAGTAGAACTGCCGCGTCGTGCGCCGCAGGGCCAGCGCCAGCGGGCCGGGCCCGGAGCGAGGACGATGCAGTGCCGCCATGACCGCGTCGGAGGAGTCCGTGCCCATCGCGAGCCTCTGTGTCAGCGACGGTAGGCGTCGATGACGGCCTGTCCGTCCGCCCCGGCAGTCTTGAGCCACTCATCGGTCATGCGCGCGCCGATGGACAGCAGCTCCTTGCGCAGGGTCTCGCTGGGGCGAGACACCTTCATGCCGCGATCGAGCAGCTCGCGCATGTACTCACGGTTCTTTTCTTCGCTGATGCGCCAGCCGCGGGCCTCTGCGGCGGCGGCGGCCTGCAGCACGGCGTCCTGCGAAGGCTTGTCCAGCGCGTCGAAGGCCTTGCGATTGACCACGATGGCGTTCTTGGGCAGCCACGCCGCCACGTCGTAGAAATGGCTCACGTGCTCATAGAGTTTGCTCTCGACGCCACTGGCGCTGGAGGTGAGGAAGTTCTCGACCGTGCCGGTGGCCAGGGCCTGGGGCAACTCGGCCAGCTGGATCGTGGTCGGCTGGGCACCCACCAGCTCGGCGATGCGCGAGGTGGCCGGGTTGTAGGCGCGCATCTTGGTGCGGCGCAGATCCGCGACCGACTCGACGGGCTTGCTGGAGTAGAGACCCTGAGGCGGCCACGGCGAGACGAAGAGCAGCCTCATGCCCTGGCTGGCCAGCAGTTTCTCAAGCGCCGGCCGCGACGCATCGGAGAGCTTGCGCGCCTGCGTGTAGCTGGTGGCCAGGAAGGGGATCGAATCGACGCCGAACAACGGGTTCTCGTTCGCGGCCCCGGAGAGGATGAACTCGCCCGCCTGCGTCTGACCGGTCTGCACGGCGCGCTTGATCTCGTTGGCCTTGTACAGCGAACCGCCCGGATGCACGGTGATCTTCAGCTTGCCCCCGGAGGCCTGCTCGACCTCCTGGGCGAACTGCTGAACGTTCTGTGTCTGATAGCTGCTGGCGCCGTAGCCGGTGGGCATGTCCCACTTCACCTGCGCGGCGGCAGGGGCGGCGGACAGCGCGAAAGCCAGGCTCAGACTGGCCAGAGGGAACAACTTCATCGTGGTCTCCTGGTGGAAGGGGGCTCAGAAGGCGGCCAACTCGTGGTTGAGCCGATCGGTGATCAGCATCGCGCCCGGGGCGTGGGTGATGCAGAACTCGGGACGGGCCTGGGCCAGCGCCGCCTGGGGCGTGACCCCGCAGGCCCAGAACACGGGGATCTCATCCGGCAGCACATCCACCGCATCGCCGTAGTCCGGCCGTGCGAGGTCGGTGATGCCGATCAGCGACGGGTCGCCCAGGTGCACGGGTGCGCCGTGCACATCCGGAAAGCGCGAGGTCACCTGGATGGCGCGGATCGCTGCGGCGGCCCGCATCGGACGCATGGTCACCACCAACGGGCCGCTGAAGGGGCCGGCCGGCGTGGTGGGGATGTTGGTGCGGTACATCGGCACGTTGCAGTTGCGCTCGATGTGTCGGATGGGCAGGCCCGCTTCCTGCAAAGCCTGCTCGAACGAGAACGAACAGCCGATCACGAACGACACCAGGTCGTCGCGCCACAGCGCGGTGATGTCGGTGGGTTCCTCGATGAGCTCGCCGCGGCGCCAGACGCGGTAGCGCGGCACATCGGTGCGCAGGTCGATGTCGTCGCCCAGGGGCGGGACGTGCGGCTCGCCAGGTTCCGTGACCGCCAGCAACGGGCAGGGCTTGGGGTTGCGCTGGCAGTAGCGAAGGAAGTCGTCGGCCTGGGCCTGCGGCAGGATCACGAGGTTGCCCTGCACGTGGCCGTGGGCCAGGGTACTGGTGTGGCTGGTCCACTGGCCGCTGCGGATGGCCTGGCGCGCGGCTTGCGCCGAGCTTGTGGCGAGATCGTCCCGGAGGGTCCGGCCGGTGGTGTCGAAGGCACCCATCGATGGCTCCTGTCAAACGGAAAACTGGATGACGGACCCATTGTGTTGGGCTCGGCGCCGACGCCGCAAACGGGTTTTTTTTCGCTTAGCTCATCGATTTTTTCGATGATTGGTGGAAACCCCAAGATGGGTCAGCATGGCGTCCACAACGGTGCGTGTCAGAGAGGAAGTGGGGTCGTCCCGGTAGCTCACATGCACCGGCAGGGGCAGCAGTTTGCGCTCGCAAGACAGCACCTTGAGCGGCTTGCGCGCACCGATCTGGCGCACCGCGGCCAGCGGCAACGTGGCCACGCCGAAGCCCCCCTCCACCAGTTCGGCCATGGCCGAGATGGACGAGATGGCATGCACCCGACGAGGCTCCAGACCGTCTTGCCGAAAGAAGTCGATCAGTGCGACATGCGGCTGCGATCCGCGCTGGAAGGTCAGCAGCTCGAAGCCGGCCAGATCGGCCAGCAGGTAGCGGCGCTTGCGGTGAAGTTCGCGGTGCCCGACAAAGACCATCTCCATCGCCGGCAGGGCGCGGCTGCGCAGGCCGTCGCCGGCCGATGGCAGCGCCGCCACGGCCACGTCCAGCGTGCCCCGTCGCACCTGTTCCACCAGCACCGGCGTGGTTTCGACCGTGAGTTCCAGCTCGAAGCCGGGCAGGGCCTCGCGCATGTGCTGCACCCAGGGGATGAGCCAGGAATGCAGCACCGATTCGATCGCGCCGATGCGCAGCGAGGTGGCTGCATGGGTGCCGGCGCCCATTTCGGCCTTGATCTCACGCTGCAGTTCCAGCAGACGCTGCGCGTAGGTGAAGAAGCGCTTGCCTGCCACGGTGAGCTGGAACTGCTTGTCGCGGCGATCGAGCAGCAACACGCCCAGTTCGTCTTCCAGCGCTGCGATGCGGCTGGACATGGCCGATTGCGTGATGAAGAGCTTCTCGGCAGCGCGCGAGACACTCTGGAGCGAGACGACCCAGTAGTAGGCCTCGACGAAGCGCAGGTTCACGGCAGAAGGCTCCCGGTGTTGGCATGCAAGCTGCTTGCCCCGCAGCGCTCGCGGCAGCACAGCGAAGGTTCTCGCCGCATCGCAGGAAAGCCCTCATCTCCACGACGCCTCGAGGGCCTTATTCTCGCGTCACTTCGTTCACTTGTTGGAGATCGCCATGCAATTGCGCACCCTGATCGCCTTGGGAGCCCTGGCCCTGTCGGGCGCGGCCTTCGCACAGACCAAGTGGGACCTGCCCACGGCCTACCCTGCCACGAACTTCCACACCGTGAACATCACGCAGTTCGCCAAGGAGGTGGGCGAAGCCAGCGGCGGCAAGCTCGCGATCACCGTGCACCCGGGGGCGTCGCTCTTCAAGGCGCCCGAGATCAAGCGCGCGGTGCAGGGCAACCAGGCGCAAGCCGGCGAGATCCTGCTGGTGAACTTCCAGAACGAATGGCAGCCCTTCGGCCTGGATGGCATTCCCTTCCTGGCCGACAGCTATGACGCCGCGCGCAAGCTCTACGCAGCCCAGAAACCGGCGCTGCAGAAAAAGCTCGGCGAGCAGGGCATGATGCTGCTGTATGCCGTGGCCTGGCCGCCCCAGGGGATCTACAGCAAGACGCCGCTGAACTCGGCGGCCGATCTCAAGGGCAGCAAGTGGCGCGCCTACAGCCCCGCCACCTCGCGCATTGCCGAGCTCGTGGGCGCGCAGGCCGTCACGGTGCAGGCGGCCGAGCTGTCGCAGGCGCTGGCCACCGGGGTGGTCGAGTCCACCATGACCTCGGGCGCCACCGGGGTGGACAGCAAGCTCTTCGAGCACCTGAAGTTCTACTACGACACCCAGGCCTGGCTGCCCAAGAACGCGGTGATCGTGAACAAGCGCGCCTTCGATGCGCTGGACAAGGCCACGCAGGACGCCGTGCTCAAGGCCGCCGCCGCGGCCGAGGAGCGGGGCTGGGCCGCCAGCCAGCGTGTCAACACCGATACCCTGGCCACGCTGAGGGCCAATGGCATGACGGTGCAACCGCCCTCGGCTGCGCTGAAGAGCGACATGCAGAAGGTGGGCGCGGTGCTGCTGAAGGAATGGTTGGACAAGGCCGGTCCTGAGGGACAGGCCATCGTCGATGCCTACAAGAAGATGTGATGCGCCGCGTCCTCGATGCGCTCTATGACGGCGCGGCGGTGCTCGCCGCGCTGTGCATGATCGGCACGCTGGCGATGGTGCTGGGCAGCGTGATCGACCGCTTCCACACGCTGCCGCTGCGCGGCATGGACGCCTACGCTGGCTACTTCATGGCTGCCGCAGCCTTCCTGTCGCTGGCCCACACGCTCAAGCGCGGCGAGCACATCCGCGTGACGCTCGTCCTCAATGCCCTGGGCACCAAGGGGCGGCGTGCACTGGAGCTGTGGAGCCTGTCGGTCGCCGTGGGCCTGTCCGGGCTCTTCGCGTTCTACAGCGCGCGCCTGGTGTGGCAGTCGCGCGCCTTCCACGACATCTCCACCGGCATCGACGCCACGCCGCTGTGGATCCCGCAACTGGCGATGGCCGCCGGCACGCTGCTGCTCTTCATCGCCTTCCTCGACGAATGGTGGCTCACCGCGTGCGGCCGTGCGGCGCAAGTGCGCGAAGCGGGGGTTTGATGGACGACATCCTGATCACCAGCTTGCTGGTGCTGAGCCTGTTTGCCTTGCTGGGCTCGGGCGTGTGGATCGGCCTGACGCTCACCGGTGTGGCCTGGATCGGCATGCAGCTCTTCAGCCCCCGCCCGGCGGGCGATGCGATGGCGCTGACGATCTGGGGCTCGGCGTCGAGCTGGACGCTCACGGCGCTGCCGCTGTTCGTGTGGATGGGGGAGATCCTCTTTCGCACCAGGCTGTCGGAGGACATGTTCAAGGGGCTGGCGCCCTGGATGAATCGCCTGCCCGGCCGCCTGCTGCACACCAACATCCTGGGCTGCACCATCTTCGCGGCGGTCTCGGGCTCGTCGGCGGCCACCTGCGCCACCGTGGGCAAGATGGCGCTGCCCGAGCTGAAGCGCCGCGGCTATCCGGACGGCATCGTCGTCGGCTCGCTGGCCGGTGCGGGCACGCTGGGCCTGCTGATCCCGCCGTCGCTGATCATGATCGTCTACGGCGTCACGGCCGACGTGTCGATCGCGCGCCTGTTCGCCGCCGGCGTCTTTCCCGGCCTGCTGGTGGCGGGGCTGCTGATGGTCTACGTGATGGTCTGGGCAGCCCTCCATCGCGAACAGATCCCGGCTGCCGACCCGGGACTGTCCCTGCTCGACAAGCTCAAAGCCTCGCGCAGCCTCATCCCGGTGGTCCTGCTGATCCTTGCGGTGCTTGGCTCCATCTACACCGGCATCGCCACCGCCACCGAGGCGGCGGCCCTGGGGGTGGTGGGGGCGCTGGTGCTGTCGGCCGCGCAGGGCTCGCTGACGTGGCGCACCTTCCGCGATTCGCTGATGGGCGCCACGCGCTTGTACTGCATGATCGCCCTCATCCTTGCGGGCGCGGCCTTCCTCACGCTGTCGATGGGCTACATCGGCCTGCCGCGCCACCTGGCCGAATGGATCGGCTCGCTGGGCCTGTCGCCGCTGGCCCTGCTGGTGGCGCTGATGGTGTTCTACATCCTGCTGGGCTGCTTCCTCGACGGCATCTCGATGATCGTGCTGACCATGGGCGTGGTGCTGCCCATCGTGCAGGGGGCGGGCATCGACCTGCTGTGGTTCGGCATCTTCCTCGTCATCGTGGTGGAGATGGCCCAGATCACGCCGCCGGTGGGCTTCAACCTCTTCGTGCTGCAGGGCATGACGGGCAGGGAGCTGCCCTGGATCGCGCGCCAGGCCGCACCGATGTTCGTGCTGATGATCGTCGCCGTCGGGCTGATCTACCTCGTTCCCGAGATCGTCACCTGGCTGCCGCAGCAGGTGATGGGGCGCTGAACCCCGTTTCCTGGCCCCCCGGGGCGATGGCCCGCTCCCCGAGGGGGACGGCCCGGCTTCGGGCGGCCGGGTTCACAGGCCCAGCAGGGCCTTCACACGCCACCGCTCGCGCTCGTCGAAATGGCCGGCGATCCAGCCCTCGATGGCGTCGCGGCGCTGCGGCTCGGACAGGTGGGCGGCCTGCTGCAGCGCATGCACCTGCTCGCGGGCCTGGGCCAGGCGGGC
>NZ_JBKBSL010000062.1:0-9320 GCF_046291045.1 Caldimonas sp.
GTACACGAACCGCATCGGAGGCAGCGCCGGCCAGGGCGAGCAGGCATGTGACTGCGAAGCTCTCGTGGCCAAAGGCCAGGTGACGTCAATGCGGCGATCGCCCCTCATCGCCCCGACGGTCAGCGCGCAAAGCCACGGTTTCAGGTCGGGACGCGGTACGCATGGGGTGGTGATGCAGGCGCAGCAGTATGTGCAGGCTGGCTATCGGTAGGTGGTGGACGTGGACCTGGAGAGATTCTTCGACCGCGTGAATCACGACATCCTGATGGACCGGCTGGCGCAGACCCCCAAGGTCATCGCGAACTGGACGAGTGGCTGTGACACCGGCTACGTGCCGTGCAGTTGAAGCAGGGGCGCCGGGGGACAACGGTCTTGCGGGAACTGTGCCGGTTGGGCGCGAGCGCGGATCTGGCAGCCCGCATCGCGGGCCACGCCCGCCGCTGGTGGCGCAACAGCGCCATGGGCCTGAACCGGGTCTTGCCGACTGCCTACTTCGACCGCCTGGGAGTCCCACGATTGTCCTGACCTCAACTTCTCGAACCGCCCGGTGCGGACCCGCATGCCGGGTGGTGTGGGAGGGGCCCGATCAGCGATGATCGGGCCCTATCCCGATAGCATCGCGGCCTTTCACGAGGGGAATGTTGCCATGTCCTGGATCGTGCTCTTCATCGCCGGCCTGTTCGAGGTGGCCTGGGCCATCGGCCTGAAATACACCGACGGCTTCAGCCGCTTCTGGCCCTCGGCGCTCACCGTGACGGCCATGGTCGCCAGCGTCGTGCTGCTGGGGCTGGCCATGCGCGAGCTGCCGGTGGGCACGGCCTATGCCGTGTGGACGGGCATCGGCGCGGTGGGCACCGTGATCCTGGGCATCGTGCTCTTCGGCGACAGTGCCACGCTGCTGCGCCTGCTGTGCGTGGGGCTGATCATCGCCGGCATCCTGGGGCTCAAGCTGGCGGGCTGAGCCCTCAGGACGGCGTGGCCACCCGCCGCTCCTGGTCGGCCTTGCGGTCGGCCGTGACCTTCTGGGCGCTGGGCCGTTCGCCCACGAGCTTCACATAGGCCTTCCAGTCGATGCCGTGCGCGGCCACGAGATCCTCGCCCAGCACCAGCTTGGTCGACAGGGCCACCAGCGGCAGGTGCACATAGGCCGCGCAGTCGGCCTGCGTGAAGTGCTCGCCGGCCACATAGGGTGCAAACTTCGCGAGCCGCTGGAAGCCGGTCAGGTGCTTGTTCAGCAGGGCGCGCACGCGCTCGCGGTTCTTCTCGCTCACGGTGCCGCCGAAGAAGGCCTGGGGATAGAGCTCGCGCGCCACCAGTTCCAGGTGCAGGTCGAGGAAGATCGTCAGTTCGCGCACCTTGGCGCGCTGCCAGGGGTCGGCCGGCAGCAGCGCCGGGGTGGGCCAGCGCGTCTCGATGTAGTCCATCAGGGCCTCGCTCTCGCAGATCACGCCGTGCTCGGTGCGGGCGAACGGCACCTTGCCCAGCGGCGAACCGGCCGAACGCGCGGGCTCGCCGGTGGCCACGTCTTCCTCAGTGAAGGGCACGCCCTTTTCCAGCAGGGCCAGCTTGACCTTGTTGTAGTAGTTGGACAAGGGGAAACCGCAGAGCACGAACATCGGAGTTCTCCTGAAAGCAGTGGAAGCCGCAAGTGCAAACCGGGCGGGCGCGGCGCGCTATCGCCTTGGCGACACCGCGCCTGCCCTGCCCAACGCGAGCCGCACGACGATGGCGCACAGGATCCCGGCGACGGCACCGGCAGCATGGGCTCCCACGGCCACCGGAAAGGGCCAGTCGGGCGAGACCTGGACGGCGCCTTTCCAGGGGGCCTCCAGGGCGAGCTTGGCGGTCAGGCCCAGGGCCAGGCCCCCTCCCAGCCCCCGCCAGCCCCCGCCGGGGCGTCCGAGCAACATCACGGCCGCCACCGCGACGCCGGCGTGCAGCACGCCCGACAGACCCAGGTAGCGGTCGGGCTGGGCGGCCAGCCACAGCAGGGCATGGGTGAACGGCCAGGCCAGGGCCCAGGCCACCGCGGCCGAGACGGGCAGCCGGGCCTGCCAGCCCAGCAGGCCCAGCAGGGCGCTGCCGGCCAGGTTGGCGCCCAGATGGGCGGCCCCCAGGTGCACGAAGGCGGCCGTCCAGCAGCGCCAGACCTGGCCGGGGGCGCTGCGCAGCCAGGCAAGGCTCTCGTGGGCGGGGGCGCCGGCCAGGCCGGCCCCGGCGGCCAGCAGCGAGCCCAGGGCCGCCACGGCCGCCAGTGCGGCCCAAGCGGCGCCGGGGGCGCTCAGCCGCCGAAAACCTCGCGCCACAGGGTGCGCACCGCCTCGCGTGGCGCGGCGAACTGGTCGGACGGAAACTGCGTGGGCCGCTCGTCCAGGCGGGCGCAGTGCTGGGCCCGGCGCAGTTCGCGGTAGGCATCGGCCGCTGCACGGCCTGTGCCGCAGGACAGCAGCCCGGCGCTTTCCGCGCGCTGCAGCAGCGCGATGTTGCCCACGTCGTCGTGCAGCTCGGGGTGGGTGGCGCCGTGGGCGAGCACCAGGCATTGCACCGCGAACTCGGCATCCATCATGCCGCCTTCGCTGTGCTTGACGTCGAAGAGTCCGGGCTTGACCGGATGGGCCTCGCGCACCTTGGCGCGCATCGTGCGGATCTCCTCGCGCACCGCGGCGGCATCGCGCGGGGCGGCGATCACCTCGCGGCGCACCTGCTCGAAGCGCGCACCGATGTCGGGCGCGCCGGCACAAAAGCGTGCCCGTGTGATGGCCTGGTGCTCCCAGGTCCAGGCGGTGTTGCTGCCGCGGCCCTTCTGGTAGGCCTCGAAAGAGGCCAGCGAGGTCACGAGCAGGCCGGAATTGCCGTTGGGGCGCAGCGCCGTGTCGATTTCGAAGAGCTCGCCGGCACTGGTGCGCAGCGTCAGCCAGGTGATGAGCTTGCGCGCGAAGGCGGCATAGGCCTCGGGGGCACGCTCGTCTTCGTCGTCGAAGAGGAAGACGAGGTCGAGGTCGCTGCCGTAGCCCAGCTCCTTGCCGCCGAGCTTGCCGTAGGCGATGACGGCAAAGCGCGGCTGCTCGGCATGGCGCTGGCGCAGGTGCGGCCAGGCCCAGCGCAGGGTGCATTCCACGGTGGCGTCGGCCAGGGCCGAGAGGTCGTCGGCCACCTGCTCGACGGTGATGTGGCCCTCGACATCGCGCACCAGGGTGCGGAAGACCTCGGCATGGTGGGCGCGGCGCAGGGTGTCGAGCAGGGCCTCTTCGTCGGCCTGTCCCGAGCGCGTCCAGGCCTCGTGGCGTTGCTCCAGGTCGTGTACGAAGCTGGCCGGGTCGAAACGGGTGTAGATCAGGCGCGGGTCGGCCAGCTCGTCGATCACGCCGGGGTGGCGCATCAGGTAGCGCATCGGCCAGCGCGCCAGGCCCAGCAGACGCAGCAGGCGTTGCTGCACCTCGGGGCGCTCGACCAGCATCGCGATGTAGCTCTCCCGGCGCAACAGGGGTTCGAGCCAGTCGATGAAACGAACGGCCGCCTCGTCGGGGATCTCGCCTTGTTCGACGCAACGGGCCGAGCGCAGCACGAGCTTGGCCAGCCGCTGCTTGCTGTCCTCGCGCAAGGCCGTGATGCGCGGCTGGGCCACCCAGGGCTTGACGCGCTCGGCCAGGGCCGGCGGCAGCCGCTCGAGCAAGGCCTCGCTGTCCAGCGCCGGCAGGGTTTGGCCGCAGCCCTTGCAGCCCGTGGGCTTGGGAGACTGGCCATCGTGCAGCAAGGCATCGAACTCCAGCGCCACGAACTCGCGCACTTCGAGCAGCCGGTCCATCAGCTCGCAGGCATCGCGGCTGCACGCCAGTCCCAGGCTGCCGGCGATCCAGCGTAAATCCTCGTCGTTGGTGGGCAATTGGTGGGTCTGTTGGTCGTCGAGGTACTGGATGCGGTGCTCGACCTGACGCAGGAAGATGTAGGCCTGGGCGAGCCGCTGCGCCGTCGCAGGCTCCATCACGCCCACCTGAGCGAGTCGTTCCAGCGCGCGCAGCGTCGAGCGCGTGCGGATCTCGGGGTATTGCCCACCGCGCACCACCTGCAGCAGCTGCACGATGAACTCGATCTCGCGGATGCCGCCGCGTGAGAGCTTCACGTCGTTGGCGCGCTCGGGCCGGCCGGCAGCGCGGCGTGCGGCTTCCTCGCGCACCTTACGATGCAGGCCACGCAGCCCCTCGAAGACACCGTAGTCGAGGTAGCGGCGGAACACGAAGGGGATGACCACGTCGCGCAGCTGCAGCGCCCGGCCCGAGGCCACCGAGGCGCGCGGCGCCACCACGCGGCTCTTGAGCCAGGCAAAGCGCTCCCACTCGCGCCCCTGCACGAGGAAGTACTCCTCCAGCATCGCCAGGCTCACCACGGGAGGGCCGGAGTGGCCATTGGGCCGCAGGGCCAGGTCCACACGGAAGACGAAGCCGTCCTCGGTGGTGTCGCCGATGAGCGTGTACAGGCTGCGCGCCACCTGCGAGAAATACTCGTGCGCCGAAATGCGGCCGGTGCCCTGGGCGTTGCCGGCCGTTGTGCCAGCTTCTTCGTAAACGTAGATCAGGTCGATGTCGGACGATACATTGAGCTCGCGTCCGCCGAGCTTGCCCATGCCCACGACCCAGAAGTCGATGCGCTGGCCGGCCTCGTTCAGCGGGGCACCGTAGCGCTCGTCCTGCTCGGCCAGGGCGGCAGCCAAGGCCCGGTCCAGCGTCACCTCTGCCAGGGCCGTCATCGCCAGGCCGATGTCGGGCATGCTCGCAGCGCCTGCGATGTCGAGCACGGCCAGACGTTCCAGCGTGAGTTGGCGGGCCTGACGCAACGCGGCGCCGAGCGCCAATCCGCGACCGAGCAGGGCGTCGATCAAGGTCTCGATGCGAGCCGGGTCGGGCAGGCCGGGGGGCAGCAGCCCCAGGCTGTCGCCATAACGGCGGCGCACCCGTTGCACGAAACGCGAGTGCTCGGCCCCCACCCCGGGGGCGGCGGCGGAGCTACCGCCGGTGACAACTTCACTGAAACCCATGGACCGTCCCGGGGTCTGACCTGATGCCTGTGCTAGATTGCGAGCGCACCTTCGCGCAGGGTGCCGATGGCCTGCGCGTTGCCGCGTGTGGTGCGGCGGCTGCCGTCATCGTCCCCATGAGTCCTGCTGTCTTGCTGCAAGCTTGGTTCCAACGGCCCCGCCGAGCCGCAGGGGCGGCGCTGCGCGTGCTGTGGTGGACGGGGGGCGCGGCCCTGGGCCTCATGCTGCTGGTGTGGCTGGTGGTGCACGCAGCGATTCTGCCGCGAATCGACGCTTGGCGTGCGCCGATCGAGCGGGCCGCCACCCAGGCTTTGGGGGTGCCGGTGCAGATCGGGCGCCTGCGTGCGCAATCTCACGCTTGGACGCCGGCGTTCGAGATCGACGAGTTGCGCCTGCTCGACACCCAGGGCCGCGAGGCCCTGCGCCTGCCGCGGCTGCGTGCCACCTGGTCGTGGGCCTCCCTGTGGCACTTCGAATTGCGCTTGGGCCGTCTCGAGATCGAGGCTCCCCAGCTGGCTGTGCGCCGCGACGCCCAGGGCCGGCTGCATGTGGCCGGCCTGGACCTGGGCGAGACCGGCGCCAGCGCATCGGCCTCGCCCGGGGCGTTGGACTGGTTTCTCTCGCTGCCGGAGTTCCGGGTGCGCGGGGGGCGGGTGCGCTGGATCGACGAGCAGCGCGGCCTGCCGCCTCTGGAGCTCGGCGAGGTGCAGGCGGTCATGCGCAATAGCGCGGTGGCGCAGCGCCGGCACGAGTTTCGGCTCGACGCCACGCCGGTGGCCGGCTGGGGCGAACGCCTGTCGCTGCGGGCGCGCTTCACGCAACCGCTGCTGACCCGCTCATCCGACCGCTCGCGCTGGAGCGGCCAGGCCTATGCCGAGCTGCCCCGGGTGGATCTGCAGGCCCTGCACCGCCACCTGCCTGCCGGATTGCACCTGGAGCACGGCACGGGCGGCCTGCGGGCGTGGGCGGACATGACCGCAGGGCGCTGGACCGGCCTGACCCTGGATCTGAACCTGGCCAACGTGCACGCCCGCTTCGAGGGGGCCGACGAGGCGCTGGACCTGGCCACGCTGCGCGGGCGCCTGATCTGGCGCGAGGACGGGGCGCAACAGGTCGTGGCCCTGCAGGGCCTGAGCGCGACCGCATCCACGCAGGCCGGCGAGGCGCAGGCCGTGCATTGGGCGGGGCTGCCGGCGGCCGTCGAGCTGCGCTGGCGTGCCGCCGCCACGGCGGGGCTCACCGAGGAAGGCTCGTTGCAGGTACCGCGTGCCGATCTGGCCGCCCTGGCTCACCTGGCCCGGCGTCTGCCATTGCCGGCGTCCTTGCGCGCCGGCCTGGCCCAGCTGCAGCCGGCCGGCCTGGCCGAGCCCCTGCTGCTGCGCTGGCAGGGCGACTGGCGCGCGCCGCGCGCTTACCAGGCCAGCGGCCAGTTGCACGGCCTGAGCCTGGCCGCGCAGGCGGACGGGCCTGCCGTGGGCCGCCCCGGGCTGCAAGGGGCCGATCTCGCCTTCCAGGCCAGCGAAGCCGGGGGATCGGCCCGCCTGCACATCCGCGGGGGCGCCCTGGTCTTCCCCGGCGTTTTCGACGAGCCGCAGGTGCCGCTGGACGAGCTGCAGGCCGAGCTGGCCTGGACGCTCACGCCTGGCGAGGGCGGTCCTGCAGTGAGCGTGCAGGTGCGCGATGCGCGCTTTGCCAATGCCGACGCCCAGGGCGTGTTCAGCGGCCAATGGCGCACCGGGGCGGCGCCTGGCGTGGGCCGCGGCGCGCGGCTGCCCGGTGTGCTCGACCTGCAGGGCCGCCTCGACCGCGCCGATGCCACCCGCACCTGGCGCTACCTGCCCCGCCAGTTGCCGGCTTCGGTGCGCGACTACGTGCGTCGCGCGGTGATGGCCGGCCACGCCAGCGAGGTGGACTTCCGTGTCCAGGGGGATCTTTGGGACTTCCCCTATGCCGCGGGCCAGGAGGGCACATTCCGCATCGCCTCTCGCATCGAGCAGGCCAGCTTCGCCTACGTGCCCGGCGAGGACGGGCGGCCCTCACTCTGGCCGGCTTTCACCCATGTGCGCGGCGAGCTCGTGTTCGACCGTCAGGCCATGCACATCCGCAATGCCCAGGCTCGGCTCTTCGGGTTCGAGCTCCAGGGCGTGGACGGCGGCATCGAGGATCTGGTCCACCAGCCTGTGCTGCGCCTGAGCGGCGGCGGCACCGGGCCGCTGGCTGATGCGCTGCGCTTCATCAACGACACCCCGGTGGGCGAGTGGACCCAGCGCGCGCTGGCCCAGGCCAGCGGCGGCGGCAATGCCGAACTGCGCTTGTCGGTGCAGTTGCCGCTGGACGAGATGGAACGCGCCCGCGTGCGAGGCCGCGTGCGTTTGCAAGGCAATGATCTGAAGCTGCGGCCCGACACCCCCTTGCTGGCGCGTACGCGCGGCGAGGTGAGCTTCTCCGACGAGGGGTTCGCGGTGCATGGCGCTTCTGCCCAGGTGCTGGGGGGCGAACTCCAGTTCGAAGGCGGCACGGCGCGCGATGGCAGCGTGCGCTTCGAAGGCCAGGGCACGGCCACCGCGACCGGCTTGCGCGAAGCGCGTGAGCTGGGTCTGCTGCCCTATCTGGCTGAACACCTGCAGGGCCAGACGGCCTACCGGTTGCAGTTCGGCCTGGTGCAGGGCTGGCCCGAGCTGAACCTGAGCAGCGACCTCATGGGCTTGGCCTCGAACCTGCCCGCGCCGCTGGACAAGCCCGCGGCGCGGACCTGGCCGCTGCGCGTGACGCTGGCCGTCGATCCCGACAGCCTCGCCCCGGGCCGTGCCGCGCGCGACCAGTTGCGCGTGCAACTCGGGCAATCGCTGTGGGTGCACTACCGGCGCGTGCTGGGCGACGAGGCCAAGGGCCAGCCCACACAGGTGGTGGCCGGGGCCATCGGCGTGGGCGAAGCGCTGTCCCTGCCGGCCTCGGGGGTTCGAGCCCGGGCCGTGCTGTCCCAGCTCGATCTGGACCGATGGCGCGAGGTGGCCGAAAGCTTCGAGGCCGGCCTGGCCGGCACCGGGGCCGCCCAGGCCGGCTACGCCCCCGACCGCATCGAGCTGCGCAGCCCGGCTGTGCGTGCCGCCGGCCGGCGCTTCACTGCGGTGCGCCTGAGCGGCGAGCGTGCGGGCGAAGGTTGGCGCGGCCAGGTGCGATCCGACCAACTCGACGGCCGCATCGAATGGCAGCCCGGGGTGACGGGCGGCCAGATCCAGGCGCGCCTGTCACGCCTGAGCTGGCCCGAGGCCGACCTGGGTGACGGGCCGCTGCCCGAGGCGGCGGGTTCCGACCGTCCCGTGCCGGCCCTGGACATCGAGGTCGAGGACTTCCGCTGGGGCACGCGCGCCCTGGGGCGTCTGGAGGTGCAGGCCGAGAGCCGGCGCACCGGCGAGTTCCGCGAGTGGCGGCTGCGGCGCCTGTCCCTGCACAACCCCGTGGCCCGCCTCGGCGCCAGCGGCGCCTGGCTGGCCGTGCGCGAAGGCGTGGGCGGGGCGCTGGCGCGCACCGAGCTGGACTTCGAGCTCGACGTGGCCGACAGTGGCGCCCTGCTCGAGCAATGGGGCCAGGCGGGCATGCTCAGCGGCGGCAAGGGTCGCGCGAGCGGCCGCATCGGCTGGCAGGGCCCGCCGTTGGCGCCGGATCTGGCCAGCCTGGACGGGCAACTGCGCGTGGACGTCGAGCGCGGCCGCTTCCTGAAGGCCGATCCGGGTGCGGCTCGGCTGGCCAGCGTGCTCAGCTTGCAGGCCCTGCCGCGCCGGCTGATGCTCGACTTCCGCGACGTCTTCAGCGAAGGTTTCGTCTTCGACGACTTCGGCGGCGACATCCGCATCGAGCGCGGCGTGGCCCACACCGAGAACCTGCGCATGCGGGGCGTGGCCGCCGCTGTCTTGATGGAGGGCCGCGCCGACCTGCATCACGAGACCCAGGATCTGCGCGTGGTCGTGGTGCCCGAGATCAACGCCGGTGGCGCCTCGCTGGTTTATGCCGCGATCAACCCGGCCGTGGGCCTGGGCACCTTCCTGGCGCAGCTCTTCCTGCGCAAGCCCATGATCGAGGCCAACACGCGCGAATTCCGCATCACCGGCCCCTGGGGCGACCCGCAGGTGCAAGCCGTGCCCCGTCCCGGGACCTCGCCGGCGTCGACGCCGGCGGCCACGCGCGGCCCCAGCCCTGCGGCCCCGGGGGGCTGAGCCCCACCGCACGAAAGGAGCATCCATGCGCATCGCCGCCGTCCAGATGGTGTCCTCGACCCGCCCCGCGCACA
>NZ_JBKBSL010000086.1:0-2024 GCF_046291045.1 Caldimonas sp.
CAATGCCAGGCCGAAGCGCGTGCTCGTGGGCGAAGGTCAGGCCCGCATCCATCAGGGCGCGCATCTGGGCTTCGTCGTCGGCATGGCCGTCCAGGAAGCGCCGGCCGGTGAGCTGGGCCACATCGGCTCTTTGATCGCTACCACTCCCGTATCCCTACTGGCGTCATGCAGACGGCCACACCCGTCTCTGGGTCCAACACGTATTGTCTCGCGTCGAGCGTTGAGCACCAGATCTTTGCCCCGTCCACCCATTGCGCATGCTCTGGGTACGCGTGAGCTTCGTAGTCGTAGTTTGTTGCCCCATTGGCATATTGCAGCCAAAGATACAAAAAAGGACTTCTCGTCCCGATGTCATCATCATTGGTCGCTTCTGCCCGTTCCCGCATCCTGGCCCAGTTCGCAAAAGCCTCTCCCTCGTCGCGCCGGACTTGCCAGATGACGTTGCCGGCTTGGTCGAGGCGGAAGATGTTGTGGTTTCGAAATGCGCGAACCGTTTGCGTGTTCCACAGCGGTTGAACTCCCCAGTCAGCCAGGACGATTTGTCCGCCGTCGGGCATTTGGATGGACAGGTCATACGAAATGCCATTGATCATCCTGAAGGCCATATCACTTCCCGTTTGACGATAGCGGACGAGGATTGCTGAACATTCTTGCGAACTCGTTTCGGTCGGAGAATTCGGTTTTGATCTGGAACTGCACCCCACCCCCGCCGCCGTTGTCCCCGGTGCGAGTGCCGGTGACGGCGGCGTGCGGGGATATCCCGTTGGCCACGCTCACGCTCAGCCTGGTTCCAGCCGGAATCCTCACATCCACCATCATGTTGGGCACTTCTGGCAGGGCGTACTTGCTGGCAATCTGCTGCGGCGTCAGCCCCCGGATGTCTTCGGCGCGCATGATCCATCCCCCGGCAGGGCCCGATTTGCCGCCTTCCACATACACCCGCACGAAGGATGTTGTCTGAGTCGTTGTGACATCCAGCACTGAAGAGCCAGGGACGTATGAAGGGCTGCGTCCTTTAGCGATATCCGCCGCATTCAGTACATCGGCACTTTGACTCGCGACAACTCTAACGCCTGCTGGCAATGCGGCCTGAATTGCTTCTTGCGCTTGTGTTGGCGTCATCGCTGCAGCAGGCGTCCACGGCCCGGTCGCCGACATCGGTTGCGAGGGATCGGCAATGCTGCCATCGCGGTACACGTTATTTTCGATCTTCTGCTGCTCGACCTGCGTCGCGTCGGCGGACGGGGGCTTTGCTCCTGAGGAGCCACTGGTCACCCCGGCCAGCCTGTCAGCCGCCTTCTTGCCCAGGATGGCCGCGCCGATGAGCGCCTCGGTGATCTCGCGCCCGCTGGTGTCGGCATGGAGGCTGGCCAGCACGATCTTCTCGGCTGGGGTGAGGCCCCCCTTGTTCTGGTCGATCTCGCCCAGGTTGGTCTTGAGCAGCCCGGCCACCTGCCTGAGGTGGGTCTGGTTCTGCTTCTGAAGCGCCTTGAGGGCCTCGACCTCGCGGGGGTCGGTGCTGGCGGCGATGCGCGCGGCCAGGTCCTGGGCGCTGGCCTGCAGGGCCAGGTAGTCCTGGCTGAGCAAGGAGAGGTTGGCGCGGCATTGTGCGGCCGAGCCATCCAGGCAACTGTGGCTCAGCTCGGCCTGGCGCGTCTGGCTGAGCTGGTCCAGCCGCTCGCGGGTCTGGCAGGCCTGGGCGTCGCCCGATCGGCAGGCCTGATCGGCCTGGGAGCGCGCCAGCTGTTCCTCGTGCAAGAGGTAGTTGTTGGCCGTCTGGTTGAAGCCGGTGGCCGCCCCGGTGGTGCCGCCGGTGAGGGCGCCCACGGCGGTGCCTGCGGCGGCGATGACGGCCTGGCGCACCGGCTCGGGCAGGCCGGCGGCGTTGATCGCCTCGGCCAGATGGGGCACGGCCGCGGCCGACGAGCCCGACCCCAAGGCCCCTTCGAGCCCCCCGCTCAAGCCGCCCACGGCGATGTGCGCGGCCACGCGGTAGGCGCCGCCTTCGTCCCACTTGCGGGCTT
>NZ_JBKBSL010000012.1:0-81826 GCF_046291045.1 Caldimonas sp.
TGGACTTCGACGGCATCGCCGAGCGGACGACGCGCGAGTTTTTCGAGGCCGAGTTTCGCGCTGCGGCCGAGGCCATCGTGCGGAGGCGCGGATGACGCTGGATCAGCTCAGGGCCCGGCTGCAGAGCTACCTGGATGCCGAGCAGCGCATCTTGCAGAGCCAGGAATACTCGATCGGCACCGGCGGCACGGGCCGCCGCAATCGCCGGGCGGACCTCGAGGCGGTGCAGGCCGAGATCCGCGTGCTGCGCGCGGAGATCGCGCGCATCGAGGCGCAGCAAGGCGGCCGACGCCGCGTGATGTACGTCCGATGAGCCGATTGTCTGACCTGATCGACCGCGCGATTGCGACGGTCGCGCCCCGTGCTGCCCAAGAGCGCATGCAGGCGCGCGTGCGCATGGAGTGGATGCAGCAAGGCGTGCAGGCGCTCGCCGACGCCGGCTTCGGCGGCCATGCGCCGCTGCGGCGGCACTGGGCGCCGCGCGCGCGCGACGTGAACGCCGATACCTTGCGTGCGCTGCCCGATCTGCGCGCGCAGTCGCGCGAGCTCGCCCGGGTGCATGCCATCGCCGTGGGCGCGTTGCGGACGAAGCTGGATCGGGTGGTGGGCACGGGCCTCGCTCTCGTGGCCCAGCCGGACCGGCATGTGCTGGGCTGGACGGAAGAGCAGGCGCGCGAGTGGAAGCTGCACACGCAGCGCGAGTTCAGCCTGTGGGCCGACAGCCCCGATTGCGACCTGACGCGCGCGGGCAACTTCTACGACCGCCAGCGCACGGTGCTGGAGGCGATGAGCGTGAGCGGCGACGTCTTCACGCTGCTGCCCGAAGGCGAGGCCTCGCTGATGCAGCCGTACCGCCTGCGCCTGCAGCTCCTCGAGGCCGACCGGGTGGGCAACCCCGGCGGCGAGAGGGACACCGATGAGGTGGCAGGCGGCATCCGGGTGGATGGCACCGGTGCGCCCCAGGCGGCCTACGTCTATGACCGTCACCCCGGCTCGGCCTGGGCCGCTGGCGACCGCTATCGCGGGCAGTGGGTGGAGTTTCGGGGGCCGTCAGGCCGGCATCGCCTGCTGCACCACTGGCGGCCGAGCCGGCCGGAGCAGCGGCGCGGCATCCCGTGGTTCGCGCCCATCGTCTCGCTGCTCAAGGACCTGGACACCTACACCGACGCAGAGATCAAGGCCGCGGTGGTGTCGGCGTTCTTCACGGTGTTCATCGAGACGGATGCCGGGTCGCCGGCCCCGGTGTTCGGTGTGGGCGACGATCAGGCGGCAGGCAGCGACGAGATCGCGATGGGCCCCGCGGCCGTGGTGGGGCTTGCCAAGGGGGAGAAGGCGAGCTTCGCCAACCCGAACCGCCCGAACACGGCGTTCGACCCCTTCGTGCAGGCGATCCTGCAGCAGATCGGCATGGCGCTGGGCATCCCGTTCGAGCTGCTGCTCAAGCGCTTCAACTCGAGCTATTCGGCCAGCAAGGCCGCGCTGCTCGATGCGTGGATGTTCTTCCGCGGCTGCCGGGTGTGGCTGGCCCGCAGCTTCTGTCAGCCGGTGTACGAGACGTGGCTGGCCGAGGCGGTGGCGTCCGGGCGGATCGAGGCGCCAGGCTTCTTCGCCGACCCGCTGCTGCGCTGGGCGTACTGCCGCGCGGAGTGGGTGGGCGACAGCCAGGGCTCGATCGATCCTGAGAAGGAGGTGCGTGCCTACACGGCCGCCATCGAGGCCCACCTGATGACGCACGAGCGCGCCGAGTGGGAGTTGTTCGGCACCGACTGGAACGAGACCACGCCGACCAAGATCGCCGAGCGGCAGCGGCTGAACGAAGCGGGCCTGGTGCCCCAGCCCAAGCCCGGCGCGGCCGCGCCGCAGCAGCCGGTCACCCCGGGCGACGACGGCGGCGAGGGGCGGTGATGGACAAGTCGCTCGACCGATCGATCACTGGCCCAGGGCCGCTCGACATCCCTACCGACCGCCGCCGTATGCACTTCGAAAAGAGCGTGAGCTTGGGCAACGTCTTGACCATCCTCTCGATGTTCGGGGGGTTGATCGTCACCTACGCGCAGTTCTCGGCTCGCGTGTCAGTGCTTGAGGTGGAGCTGGTGCGCCAGCGCGAGACCGACAAGCGCCATGAGGCCGAGGCCGAGTTGCTCAAGCGTGAGATACGGGAGGAGTTGCGTGACCTCAAGGTCGATCTGCGACGCTATGCCGAGGTGCTCGAGCGCCGCAGCGAGCGCGGCACCTTGAAGTGACACGAATCGGAAGAACAGCATGAAGCTCATCGACCTGCTGATGGCACCCTGGGCCATCGAGCCCGGCAAGCTGCTGGAGATCCAGGCCATCTATGCCACGCACTTGCGCGGCGAGAAGATCGACATCGCGGCCATCGAGGCGCGCCTGGGCCGCCCGCTGGCCAACGAGCAGCAGGCCTACAGCGTGCGCGAAGGCGGCGTGGCGGTGCTGCCCATCGAGGGCGTGATCGCTCCCAAGGCCAACCTTTTCACGCGCATCAGCGGCGGTGTGGACGCCAAGGGCCTGCAGCTGCAGCTGGAGTCGGCCTTGGCCGATGCGCGGGTGCGCTCGATCGTCCTGGCCATCGATTCGCCCGGCGGCTCCGTCTTTGGGACGCCCGAACTCGCGGCCGCGGTGCGCGAGTTCGCGGCCGAGAAGCCGATCGTCGCCGTCAGCGACGCGACGATGGCCAGCGCCGCCTACTGGATCGGCAGCGCGGCCAATGCCGTGTACATCACTGGGCCCACGGTGCAGGTGGGCTCCATCGGCGTCGTCGCGACCCACGCCTACAACCCGCGGCGCGACGGCTCGGCCGTCACCGAGATCACCGCGGGGCGCTACAAGCGCATCGCGAGCGACCAGCAGCCCCTCAGCGACGAGGGGCGCGCCTACCTGCAGCAGCAGGTGGATCACATCTACGCCGTGTTCGTCGAGGCCGTGGCCGAGCATCGCGGCGTGAGCGTGGATGACGTGTTGACGCACATGGCCGACGGCCGTGTGTTCATCGGCCGGCAAGCGGTCGAGGCGGGCCTGGTGGACGGTGTGGCCACCTTGGACTCGATCGTCTCGCAACTGGCCGCCAACCCGCAGGCATTCGCCCAGCGCCGCAAGGCGCGTGTGGCGGTGCAGGCGGCTTCCCAGTCCGAACGCGCCGGTGCGCGCACCGAGGACGTTCCAGCCGGCCAGAAGGCCGGCGCAACCCAAGCAGGAGATGTCATGCCGCAAGAGCAGACCCTCACGCGTGAGTCCCTGGAGCGCGACCACGCGGCGCTGTACGCGCAACTGCGCTCCGAGTTCATGGCCGCCGGCGCGCAAGCCGAGCGCGAGCGCATCCAGGCCGTGCGTGCCCAGTCGCTGCCCGGTCACGAGAAGCTGATCGAGCAGCTGGCCTTCGACGGCAAGACGACGGGGCCCGAGGCGGCTGCCGCGGTGCTGGCCGCCGAGCGCGAGCTGCGGCAGGCCGCCGCGGCCGCCCACAAGGCCGACGCGCCGCCGGCCGTGCCGGCGAGCACCGCGCCCGCGAGCGACGTGGTGAAGACCAAGGCTGAGCAGGTGGCCGAGGCGAAGAAGTACGCCGCGGACAAGGGCATCGATTTCGTGGCCGCGATGAAGGCGCTGGGCTACGCCCAGTGATCGGCGCGTCCCATCCGTAGGAGATCAAGATCATGGAACAGACCAACATCTCGGTGCTGACGCTGACGGTCGCCGCGTCGGCGGCGCTGGCGGCCTGCCGCTTCGTGACCGAAGGCGGCGCCTACCCCGCGGCCGGCGCAAGCGCGCTCGGCGTGACGCGCACCAGCGCCGGCCAGGCCGGCGACCTCGTGCCGGTGGACACGCTGGGCACCACGATCGTGGAGGCGGGGGCCGCCCTCACGGCCGGCCAGGGTCTGCAGGTGGACGCGACCGGCCGCGTCGTGCCTCACACCACCGGCGTCATGGTCGGCCGCGCGCTGGGCGCGGCCACCGGCGCCGGTGCCTTCGTCGAGGTGCTGCTCATCCCGAACGCCTGACGTCTACCGCCCCCTCAACTTCAGGAGCAACTCATGGCTCATCAAATGACGCCCGCGCAGGCGCGGGTCATCGACCCCATCCTCACCGAAGTGGCCCGCGGCTACGGTGGCAACGCCGCGCCGATCGCCGATATCCTCTTCCCCGTCGTGCGCGTCGGCCAGCGCGGTGGCCGGATCCTCAGCTTCGGACCGGACGACTTCAAGCTCTACAGCACGGCGCGCGCGCCGGGCGCCGCGACCAAGCGGGTGCAGTTCGGGCATGAGTCCGGCAACTTTGCGTTGGTCGACTACAGCCTCGAAGGCTCGGTGCCGATCGAGCTGGCGCAAGAGGCGCAGGCCGTGCCCGGCATCGACCTGGGAGCGGCGGCCGTGCGCAAAGTGCGCAACATCATGTCGCTCGAGCGCGAGAAGCAGGCCGCTGACTTGGCGCGCGATGCCGCCAAGTACCCGAGCGGCCACAGCGCAACGCTGTCGGGCACCAGCCAGTGGAGCGACCCGGCGAGCAACCCTTTCGAGGACATCATGGATGCGCGCGAGACCGTGCGTCGCACGATCGGCCTGCGCCCGAACGTGCTGGCTGTGGCTCCGACGGTGCTCACGGCGCTGCGCACGCACCCGAAGGTGCTCGACCGTCTGAGCACCGCCTCTGATCGCCCGCCGGCCACTCTGGAGCAGCTGCAGCGCTTGTTCGAGGTGGACCGCATCGTCGAAGGCGGCTCGGTGTACCACGACGGCACGCAGTTCCAGGACGTGTGGGGCAAGGACGCACTGCTGGCTTACACGCAGCCGGCGAGTCTGGCCGAGATGGGCTCCCCGAACTTCGGCTACACCTACCAGCTCGACGGCTACCCTGTTGCCGAGGAGCCGTACTACGAGCGCAACCCCAAGACCTGGTTCTACCCGGTCACGGACGCTCGCGCGCCGGTGCTGGTGGGTGCGACCGCCGGCTTCTTGTTCAAGAGCGCGGTGGCCTGAGCATGAGCGGCGCGGTCAAGGCCCAGGCCCTTCGGCGCATCAAGCACGACGGCCGCTGGTACGAGCCGGGCGCCGTGCTGACGGTACCCGAGGCGGCCGCGGCGGCGCTCGTGGCCTGTGGCGCGGCAGAAGCGACGGCCGGCCGCAAGGCCAAGCCCACGCCCGCGCAGGGCAACACGGTGGCCGCCGAGCGGTCCTCCGCGGCCGGCGAGCACGGAGGTGCGCAGCAGTGATCGACGATCCCGGCATCTTCTTTCGCACCGACGAATTCGCGGTGACGTGCGTGCGTCGCAGGGCCGCCGAGCCCGACGTGTCGTTCGACGCCATCTTGGCCTCGTCAGACGAAGAAGCGCTGGACGGGTACGCGCTGGCCGGCGAGCACCGGTTGCGCTACCCGACGGCGGCGGTTGCCCTCGGGCAGGGTGACCGCGTGCTGGTTGGCGATCGCGCTTTCGAGGTGCGCCAGGTCCTGCGGGTGATCGACGGATCGGAGTCGGAGGCGTTGCTGCGTGAGGTGGCCGCATGAACAGTGTGCGCTACCTCATCAGCCGCGCGGTGTTCGAGGCCCTGCGCGATGCGCCGGGCCTCGCCGGCGCGCGGGTGCTGGACAACCCGAGCGAGCCGCAGGCGCTGGCCGCCGGCGAGCGCATCGTGTTCGTCGAGGACCAGTCCGACGGCTTCATCGACCAGTCCGGCCAGGCCGGCACCCGCCGCTTCGTGTTTGCGATCGGGGTCATCAACCGCAGCAGCGCCGCGCGCGCCGGCGCCGATGCGGACTATGTGGCGGCCGAGGCAGCGGTGCGCGAGCGGCACACGGCGCTCATTCGGGAGCTGGGCTGCGGCCCGCTGCGCGAGCGCGAGGTGAGCTTCCGCGTCGAAGCGATCGACGTCGGTGGGGCCCTCGTGCTGGGCACCTTCGAGGTGGAGTACCGGCGGCCCCGGCGAGCCTGAGGGTCACCGTCTGACAAACCGCCCGCCGTGTGCGGGCATTTTTTTTGGAGAGCACCATGCCTCAAGCACGTGGATTCATTGGAGCCGGCGACGTCTTCCTCAACCCCTACGACGAAAGCGGGGTGCAGACGGGGTGGGTGTCGGCCGGCGATGCGAGCAAGTTCGCCATCAAGCCGAACTCGGACATCAAGGAGCTGGAGAGCAAGGGCCGCGACACTTACGGCCAGGTGGTGGCCACGGTGGCGCTGCAAAAGCCCGCGGATTTCAGCATCACGCTTCGCGAAGCGAACCGCACCAACCTCACGCTGGCCTTCATGGGCCAGCAAGCGACCTTGTCTCAGGGGGCCGGAACGGTCACCGAGCAGGCCGTCACGGCCCGCCTGGGCAAGTGGGTGGAGCTGGGGCACCAGAACCTCGCCTCCAGCGGGCTCGTGGTGACGAATGACCCCGGCACGACGACCTACGTGCTGGGCACCGACTTCGAGGTCAACTACCGGCTGGGCCTGCTCCAGGCCTTGCCCGGTGGCGCGATCACGGAGGCTCAGGCCCTCAAGGTGAGCTATGCCTACGGCGCGATGTCCGGTGCCCTGGTCCGCGGCGCCGTGCGGCCGCAACTGCGCTGCTCGGTGATGCTCGACGGCAAGAACGTCGCGGACGACCGCCCTGTCATCTGCCGTGTGTTCGAAGCCGTGCTCACGCCCAGCGGTGAGTTCGACTTTCTGGCCGACGACTGGAACGAGGTGGAGCTCCAGGGGCGTCTGGTGACGCCGTCTGGCCGCAGCGAGCCGTTCGTGGTCGAGTTCCGCGACTGATGGCACCGACCCGAGTGAAGCTGCGCGTGCCGCACCGGCACGCGGGGCGCGACCTGGCGCCCGGCGAGGTGATCGAGGTGCCCGAAGCCGTGGCCCGCTCGCTGGAGCAGTGGGGCGTGGGCGAGATCGTGACGGGCGCTGTGCCCGGCGAGAAGGGGCCCGCCGCCGCCCGCCGGCGCGCGAGCCGAGAGGCTGTCAAGCCGTGAGCATGCGCCAGAGGGCGGCGACGAAGGTGATCAGGCCGACGGCCGCTCCCAGCCCGATCAGCGCCAGCCCCGCCCAGGTGCCCAGCGCGGGCATGAAGAACACGCCGATGCCCATGAGCACCGCGGCCGTGCGAAACGCCAGCCCGGTCGGGCTTGGCTGACGAGAAGGTAGAGCCATGGCAGACCCCAAGATCCGGTACGACATCATAGCCAACGCCCAGGGCGAGGCGGACGTGGAGCGCCTGGCCAGCGAGCTGGAGCGGCTGGACGGCAGCCTGGACCCACAACTCAAGGCCCGTGCCGACGCGACCGCGCAGAGCCTGCGCCAGCTGGGTCAGCAAGACCGGGCGCTGCGCGCGCTTCTCGAGGCGATGGTGGACGCCAACGAGGCCTCGCGCTCGCTGGAAAGCGCCCAGCAAGCGGCTGCACGGCTGCAGCGTCGCATCGACGCCATGGGTCAACCCACCCGGGCGCTGGCCGGCCAGCAGCAGAAGCTTGCGGATGCCGTTCAGCGGGCCGAGCAGGCCTACCTGGCCTCCACCGAGCGGCTGAACCGCGCGCGCAGCGAGGCTGAGAGGCTGGGCGTGAGCACCGACGACCTGGCGTCGTCGCAGCAGCGCTTGGCCCAGTTGCAGCAGCGGGTGGCTGCGCAAGGGCGGCAGATTGCGCAGACGTATCAGGAGCAGGCACGCACGGCGGCTGCGTCGGCGGATGTGCAGGCTCGCTCGCACCAGCGCATCCGCGACGGCGTGCGCTCGATCAGCGAGCAGCTGCAGTCGCTCCAGCAGGTGGCAGCGGCCGCCCTGGGCGGGCAGCTCGTCGGCGGCCTGGCCCGTGACTTGGCGCAGACGGCTGACGCCTACACGAACCTGTCCGCCCGCATCAAGCTCGTCACCGGCGACGGCGACGCGCTGAAGGCGGCGCTGCAAGGCGTCTACGAGGTGGCCACGCGCACCGGCTCGTCGCTGGAGGCCACGGGCGAGCTGTTCGTGCGCATCGCGCAGGCCGGCAAGCAGCTGGGGCTTTCGCAACAGGATGCGCTGGCCCTCACGGAGACGATCAACCAGGCCGTGCAGCTGTCCGGCGCATCGGCCGAGGCCTCGCAGGCGGCGATCACCCAGCTCATCCAGGGCCTGCAATCGGGCGTGCTGCGTGGCGAAGAGTTCAACTCGGTCATGGAGCAGGCGCCGCGTTTGGCGCGTGCGCTGGCCGATGCGCTGGGCGTCACGACCGGCCAGCTGCGCGCGCAGGCCGAGGCAGGCGCGCTCACCAGCGAGGTGGTCATCCGGGCGCTGCAGGGTCAAGCGCAGGCGGTGCGCGGCGAGTTCGAGCAGTTGCCGCTGACCATCGGCCGGGCTGTCCAGAATCTCTCGAGCGCATGGACGGTGTACGTCTCCGAGGTCGACAAGGCCGGCGGCGTCAGCCAGCGCGTCGCGCAGGTCATCGATTACGTCGCGAAGCACCTGGACGATCTGGCTCAAGCCCTGTACTCGGTCGGTAAGGCCGCCGTGGCGTATCAGGCGTTGCGCCTGGCCCAGAGCTTTCTCGACATCGGCGCGGCTGCCCGCACCGCGACAGCGCAGGTGGTGGCGATGACCGCCGCCACGCAATCGGCCGCCGCGGCCAGCGCCACAGCCGCCGCCGGTGTCGGTCGATTTGCGTCGATCTTGTCTGGGCTGAAGGCTTTCAGTCTGGTTGGCATCGTCACCAACCTGCAGGAGATCGGCACATGGATCGGCGAGTCGATCGCGAAGTGGCAGGGGTACGGCAAGGCCATCGAGGAGGCTGAGCGCGCACAGCGCGCGTCCGAGGAGGCTGCTCGACGGCAGGCACAGGAACTGGCGGCGGTGCGCCAGCAGATGCAGCAGGCCTCAGAGAAGGCCCTGGGCCTGACCGCTACCAGCAAAGCGCTGGTGGGCGAGTTCAACGAGGTCGTGGCCAAGGGGGGCAGCGCGCGTGAGGCGCTGGACAAGCTGGCCAAGAGCATGAAGCTCGACGGCATCCAGGGCATCACCGACGCGGTCACGGCCCTGGATGTCCTGGCGCAGCAAAGCAAGATCACGGGCGACCAGGTGCGCCAGGCGCTCACCGACGCCCTGAAGGGCGTGGACCTGGGGGCCTTCGAGGCCCAGGCCCGGGCGGCCTTCGACGGGAGCGAGCAGGGCGTGCGCCGGCTGCACGCAGCGCTGGATGCGCTGAGCGAGGAGGCCCTGCGGCGCGCCGGCACCAGCACGCAAGAGCTGGTCACCGGTTTCAGCGCCGCGGCGAACTCGGCCCTCAACGACGTGGACGCGCTGGCCAAGCGCCTGGCCGAGCTGGGCGTGGCGGGCGAGCTGTCGGGCCGGTTGCTGGGCAAGAGCCTGGACAAGGCGCTGGAGGCGGCCAGCACGGAACAGGCGGTCAAAGCGGTGATAGATCGGTACCAGGAGCTTGGCCGCCAGGGCCTGCTCACCGGCGAGCAGCTCAGCAAGGGGCTGGAGAAGGCCAAGGGCAAGCTCGACGAGATGCGCGAAGGGGTCAGCAGCCTCGATGAGGCGCTTCAAGTGTTCGGGCTGAAGAGCCAGCAGGAGATCCAGCGCACGGCGGACACCTTCCGGCAGGCCTGGCAGCAGATCCGCAACGAATCGACGGTCACCCTCAAGCAGAAGCAGGACGCCTTCCGCCGGTACGCCGAGGCGGCCATCCAGGCCAACCGGGGAGTGGTGGACAGCACCTTGCAGACGGAGGCGGCCATGCTGGGGCTGCGGCTGGAGGTCGATGCCACCGGGCAGGTGATCGTGCGTGCAATGACCGATGCCTCGGCCGCCACTGACCAAGCGGGTCAAGCGGCGCAGCGTGCAGCGGGAGGCTACTCAGACATGGCCAGCGCGGCCAGGGCTGCGGCTGATGCGGTGGAGAGCATCCCCTCCGGCGACGATTGGCAGCCCAGCGTCAACAACGCCCCGCCCGAGGAGATGTTCAAGCGCGCCGGTGATATGAGCGGGTACTACAACCTGATCGCCAAGCAACGCGCTGGGACTTTGTCAGTAGACGATCTCGATCAGGCCAGGGCTGTCGTCGAGGCCTTCAAGACCAACTTGCAGTTGATGGAGTGGAACGCGAGTCGAGGCCTGGGCAATGTGAAGGGCCTGCAGAGCTATCGGAATCAAGTCGGACAGGTGCAGCAGATCCTCCAGCAGCTCGAAATGCGCAGCAGCGCCGGTGAGCAGCCCGCACCGACCCGCAAGGTGGACGTGCGCCTGTCGATGAACGGCCGCAGCTACGGCAGCGTGCAGACCGACGATGCCGGAGCCAGCGCCCTCGAGCAGATGCTGCGGGATCTGGAGCAGGCCGCGCGCGCCTCGGGGTACCACTGACATGGCCATCACACTGAGCAACGGCACCCAGACCCTGGCGTTGCCGGACACGCTGGCATGGATCGACGAATTCACGTGGTCGCCCGTGGTGCAGACCACAGAGCACACTGTCACAGGCGCGCTGGTGGTGGATGCAGGCGTGCGGCAAGCGGGCCGTCAGATCACGCTGGAGGGCGATGCGGACACGGTGTGGGCCACACGGGCCCTGGTGGCCGAGCTGCAGGCCTGGGCGAGCGTGCCGGGGCAGACCTATGTCCTCACGCTGCGTGGCCAGCAGCGCAGCGTGATCTTCGACCACGAGCGCGGTGGCATCAGTGCCACGGAGCCCGTGGCCTTCTTCAGCGACCCGGCTCCCACGGACTTTGTGGGACTGAGCCTTCGCTTCATCGAGGTGTGAAATGCCCATCCAAGAGGGAGACATTCAGATCCTGGCCAGCCAGGTGCTGGCCGACGTGCCTGAGGGTGGCGGTGCTGCCACCGGTCAGCAGATCGTCGATGGCCAGTCCAACAACCTCTTCCCCGATGTGTCCGAGCTGGACCGTGTATACGGGGACGTATCACTGCGCAAGGTGTTCGTGGGGGTGCGGACGCAAGACACCGACACCTACTTCGGCGCACACGTGATCGTGGCCGAGCCGCCTCAGGACCCGGACGTTTCGGCCGTGCTGTTCTCGACTGGGGACAGCTTCGACCGGCGGGCCGCCGCCGCCGGTCGCATCGAGTCGTACCTGGCTCTGGGCCCGCTGAATCGAGGGCTGCTGTACGGCAACCACATTGCTGGGCAAATGACTGTGATGCTCATTCAGCGTGTGGGGACGGCGCTGCCCGTCGTCGGCGACACCCTGGTGCTTCGGAAGGGGGAGGGCACGGGCTCTCAGGTGGAGCAGTTTGTGCGGGTGACCGACGTGTCCTCGGAGGTCATGAGCTTCACGAACCCTGCTGCGCAGACCACGGACTTCCAGCGGCAGGTCGTGACGCTGGGCATCAGCGATCAGCTGCGTGCGGACTTCCCCGGCTTCACGGCCAGCGAGGCCTACTACGATGCCTCGGTCAACTTCGTCGGCAAGACGAAGGTCTATGACACGCTGGTGGCCGACGCCGCACGGTACTACGGCATCACGCCGCTGGCTTCGCCGGCGCCGTTTGGGGCCGTCACGGTGCAGGCGCAGTCGATCTTCACGAGGCTGGTGCCCAGCTCGCGGGCCGAGACGCCCATCGCCGATGCCCGCATGAATCAGCAGGTGGGGGCCCTGGTGGCCGCGGCCGACCAGCCCGTGGTGCAGACCATCACGATGGCCTTCACGACCACGCAGCAGATGTTCGTGGGCGGCGGCATCCTGCCAGGCTCGCTGACGGTGGCGCGCGGCTCGGTGACGTTGGCCGATCGGGGAGGTCGGCTTATCAACGGGGATGTCGAGGTCGGTGCCGTCGACTATGCCAACGGCGTTCTGAGTTTGTCGAGCAACGTCTTTGGCACGGGCCCTGGAGCGCACACCGTCACCTACACCCCGGCAGCGCAGCCGGCGGTCGTGAGCGAGTCGATCGGCCTGCCCGTCACGCAGGCCTCTCAGAGACTGACCTGGGTGGTGACGCTGGACCCGCTGCCTGCACGCGCGAGTCTGCAGGTGAGCTACGCCTCGGGTGGCCGCTGGTACGTGCTGCAAGAAGATGGCAGCGGCGCCATTCGAGGGGCCGACAGTGGACTCGGTGCAGGCACGCTCAACTATGAGACCGGCACGGTCACGCTCACGTTGGGCGCGATGCCTGATGTGGGCTCGCGCATCATCCTCACCTGGGCCCCCCGCGTGGTGGCGCCTCGCACCTCGCCGGTGTCCTTGTCGGGGGGCGGCAGTCGCTTCGTCATGCGCATCGACACCGGCGAGTCCATCGACCCCGGGTCGGTCAGCCTTACTTGGAACGACGGTCAGTCGCGCAGCGCCACGGATGCGGCCGGGCAGCTCACCGGAGACGCCTCGGGCCGCGTCGCTTACGGGGCCGGCCTCATCGAGTTCGCGCCGCACGTGCTGCCCACGCCGGGCACCAGCGTGACGGTGTCCGTGAGCCGCGCGACGCAGCAGCGCCAGGAGATCAATGCGTTCTCCGATGGCGGCGCAACCTGGACGGCCACCATCCCGAACGCGCCCATCAAGCCGCGCAGTCTGCGTGTCAGCGTGGTGGCTCAGCACCCGGTGCGCATCTATCCCGGCATCGACGAGGTGCAGTCCTTCACGCTGCTGGCGTCCGACGATGGGGCGGGCAACCTGCGTATCGGGGCTTCCACCGTGGGGACGGTGGACTACACGACTGGCCAGATCAGCCTCCAGAAGAGCGTCAGCAACTTCACGACGACGCAGGGTCAATGGGCCAACCGCACGCCTCTGGGGGGCGCCAACGACCCGAGCTACATCGTGTACCTCGGGTCGTCACCCCGGCAGGTGACGCTGAGCATCCTTAGCGGCCCGCCCAGCTCTGGCACCGTGCATCCACCGCCGCAGCAGTGGTGGACCGGCCCGCAGGCGGTGGCGGCTCATGTGGAGTTCGCGGGCGGCACCGGCAGCGTTCATAGCACGGTGCTCGCGATGGATGAGCTGGTCCTGTCGGTGCCATTGGCCGTGGGGTACGTCCTGGCCGCTGGCACGCGGTTCCGGCTCGGCGATCTCGTGTCCGGTCAGCTTCACTCCACCACACCCACAGGCGATGTGGTGCGCCCAGTGGTGGGCGCCGGTGGCGGCGCGGTCACCGTCGGCCATGTCACCCCTGCTCTGGGCGAGATCGTGTTGACCGACTGGACTGCCGGTGTCAGCTCGGCGGTGCAGGAGTGGGCGGGCGTGCAGGCCCCGCCTGTGGCGGGGGTCAACACGCCGCTGCTGGCCGATGCCGTGACCTTCCGGACGGCGACCGCGCCCGTGGCCAATCAGGGCTTCAGCGTGACGGGCACCTTCGGAGACGGCGCCAGCTTCAACGTCACGGCCGACGCCGACGGCAACATCAACGGCTCAGGCGTGGTGGGCAAAATCAACTACGACTCGGGTGTCGTCGAGCTGCGCTTCATCCGGAGCCTGCGGCTCGGAGGCGGCGACCCCGGTGTGCTCGACCTGTCCTATCTTGGCCTGGCCGGCGTGGCCTGGGCCGAGATGCGGCAGGTGCGTGCCGACTCGCTGCGCTACAACGCGGTGGCCTACGACTACCTACCGCTCGACGCCAGCATCCTCGGCCTGGACCCCGTGCGCTTGCCCTCCGATGGGCGCGTGCCGATCTTTCGCAAGGGATCGGTGGCCGTCGTGCACCACACCGACATCACCGCGCCGCAGACCGTGAGCAATGGGCAAACGGTCAGCCTCGGCCGCACGCGCATCGCTCGAGCCGATGTCATCGGCGCCGACGGTCAGCCGATCGAGTCCGGGTATACCGTCGACCGGATCGCGGGCACGGTGACCTTCACCGACGTCACAGGCTACAGCCAGCCCGTGCGCATTCGTCATCGCATCGAGGACGCCGCCCTGGTGGCCGATGCGCAGATCAGCGGGCTCATCCGCTTCACGCGTCCGATGACGCACGACTATCCATTGGGCAGCTACGTGTCCAGCGCGCTGCTGATCAACGACATGCGTGCCCGCGTGCCGTTGCTGTTCGATCAGGCCACATGGACGGGCGTGTGGAGCGACGACCCGATTGGCTCTGGGGCCAGCGCCACCTACGACGCGATCAACAACCCGCCGATGGTCGACAACGAGTCGGCCATCACCGAGCGATGGGCCATGGTGTTCACGGGCTCGACGAACTTCAACATCGTGGGCGAGCACGTGGGTCAAATCGGCTCCGGCAACACGGCTCAGGAGTGCGCACCGCTCAACCCGAACACCGGGCGGCCGTACTTCCGCCTGGCGGCGGCCGGGTTCGGCGCAGGATGGGCCGCCGGCAACGTCATCCGCCTGAACACCGTGGGGGCCCTGGCCCCCGTGTGGGTGGCTCGCGTGGTGGCCCAAGGCCAGCCCACAGCGCTCGACGACTCGTTCCGCCTGCTGGTGCGCGGAGACGTGGATACCCCCTGATCTCAAGAGGACCTCAAGCATGCCGCATCCTGTGATTTGGTACTCCAGCACCGACGCCGGTGCCCCTACTCTCAACAATGCGCCGGGCTCGCTGATCAACGTGCTCGATGCCTGCCTGATCAATGGCTACAACGCCAGGAGCGTGACGTCTCTGTCGGTGGCCGCCGGCGTGGCCACAGCGACCGTGAGTGCGCATGGTTTTCGATCGGGGCAGATCGTGCTCGTCGAGGGGGCGACGCCAACCGCGCTCAACGGGCGGCAGAAAGTCACCGTGACTGGCGCGAACACGCTGACCTTCCCCGCGCTCGGCGTGCCGGATGGGACGGCGACGGGGACCATCACGATGAAGGCTGCCCCGCTGGGGTGGGAGAAGCGCTTCAGCGGGACCAACAAGGCCGTCTACGCACGCACGGCACCCGAGGCCACCGCGATGGTCTTGCGCATCGACGACACCGGGGCCAGCCCGGCTGCGAGCACGTATGGGCGTGCGCTCATGTATGAGGCCATGAGCGATGTCGACACCGGCACGAACTCCACGCCGATCGGTCTGGCTCAGGGACAGTACTGGTCAAAAGGTCAAAACAACAGCAGCGCAAAACCCTGGCTGCTCGTCGGCGATGACCTGCTCTTTTATCTCTTTACGGAGAACTTCGGACCGGGCGGAAGCTTTTCGACAACCGGAGGGTATCTGGCCCACGCTTTTGGCGACATTGTTTCGTATAGGCAGGGTGACGCTTATAAGTGCTTGATCGGTGGCCCGGACACGACGACACCTACCACGGCGTTCTTGGTAGTCGGTGTTTCCCTTGGGAATGCGATGGGGGGGGATTCGACACTGCTTGCCAGACGAGCCGATCAAATCGTCATGGCACCATCCATCTCGCCGGTCACGCCATTCACGGGTCGACACGGTGCATCTGGACCTGCCTATCCGAGTCCGGTCGATAACGGGGGCGTCGTGTGTTATCCGGTGCCTTGCGCGGAGTCAAACTCCACATTCGGAAATCCGCTGCGGGGGCACTTCCCGGGCTTTGCGCTTCTGATGGCAAATGTGGGCCGTGCTCTGAGTGGTCAGGTGCTCGACAATCTGATCGGGGCCCACGATCGCAGTTTCCTGGTGGTGGGTTTAAGCGATGGAGGGGTGCCGTGGAGCACGAATCCGGGATGCATTCTGATTGACGTCGCCGGACCATGGAGATGAGGCGATGGCAACTGCTCGATACTGGCGGCTCTTATTGACATCTCGGCAGACGAGCGCGACTTCGCACCGGATCATGCTGACGTCGGTCTCGATGCGTGAGCATGCAGCGGGCCCGGACGTGCTACTCGGTGCCACGGCGTCGGCATCGAGCACCGACGCGTTGTCCAGCCCTGCAAGACTCAACGACGGGGATCTCAACACTGAGTGGTTCACGCCATTCATTTCGGACGCGGGGCTCGTATACCACTGGGTGTCTTTCGACCTGGGCTCGGGTGGCGAAAAAGAGGTCCGTCAAATCGAGTTGCGAGGCAATAACAACGGTTCTGGCGGCGTCTATTACATGCCGCGCACGGCTTCTGTCTTCTTTTCAAATGACGGGCTCCTGTTCACTCCATTGGTGACGCTGGATGCCTCGATCATGGTGCCCGGTGTCACGCAGGTGTTTACAGATATCCCTGTGTCACCGTCGCCGCATCGAATAGGGCCTTTGTACGGCAGGTTGCCCACGATATGGCCCGGCCCTGCGTTCGTGCACCGGGTGGCCGGCGATTTCATGGTCCATGACATGGCCGACAGCGGCCCCCTCAGCATCTCGGGCACGGTAGCCATCGACGACACACCGGACATTCCCGTGCGTCGCCGCGTGCGCTTGCACGACAAGCCGACAGGACACCTGGTGCGCGAGACGTGGAGCGACCCGGTCACCGGCGCCTACGCCTTCGAGAAGCTGCGCGACGGCCTGTACTACGTGACCGCCTTTGACCACACGGGCAACCACAACGCCGTGATCAAGGACGCGATTCGACCGGAGTGACCATCATGTATGTCGCCTTGGCCTTGGCCACACGCAGGGCGAGGCTGCAGCAGCTCGCCTTGGCGATCGATGCGGCCGCCACGCCGGGCCGGTGCCTGCTGTACGCCGGGGCCATCCCTCAGCCGGGCCAGCCGCCCGCAGGTGAGCTGCAGTGCGCGATCACGCTGGCGCAGCCCTGCGCGCAGCTCCATGCGTCCGATGCGCTGCTGGTCTTCACGGCGGGTGTCGAGGGCCTGAGGACCGATGATGAGACGATCACCTTCGCCCGGTTCGTCGATGGGGATGGGACTTTCGTCTTCGACGCCGACGTGAGCCTGGTTGGCGGCGATGGTGCCGTGCAGATCAGCAACGTCAATGGCGTGGTGGGGGCCTTCGTGCGCATCGAGTCGGGCGTGATCGGGGAGTGACCTGAGCATGGCCGACCTGCGCTTTCGCGCACCGCTGGACGCCTCGCACCCGGTCCGCCTGATCTTCGGGGCTGGCGAAGGCGGAGGCGACGACGCCGCGCTGCTGCATGTCGCCTTTGTGCTCCCGGCGCCACAGGTGGCCTTCGAGGCCACGGCGTATGTCCGGGCCGATGTGACGATCGCTTTTGCGCTGCCGGCGCCCGCGGTGGCGGTGCGAGCGGCCTACGACCTGGCGATGACGACGGGGCCGCAAGCGGGGGCTTCGGCCCGATGGCAGCAGGCGCAGCCTGGCGCGCAGCAGCTGGCGCGAGTGTCCTGGCGCCGCGCCTCAGACCGGCATGCGGCGGGGCGCATCCCATGGCGGCGTGGTGCGCTGCTGGTCAGCGAGTCCGCGGCGCCATGGCAAGTGCTCGCGCGGCGCCCCGTCTGGATGCAAGCCGCATGGCAGGAGGCTGAGCATCGAGCCCTGCGTCCTCGTGCGGTGCGCTGGCAGGCTGCGAGCCAGACGCATTGCGCCGCAAGCGCTGCATGGCAAGAGGCAGCCCCGTGCGCCGTGCGGTCAAGCCGCGTGCGCTGGCAGGAGATGGCCCGGCATGCGCGGCCGGATATCTCGCTGCCTTGGGGCGAAGCGGCTGGGCGGGCTGGCGGGCTACAGCTGCCCTTCGGCGCGGCGGCGCCCAGGCAGGTAGAGCTGCACGGCCCCTGGCAGGAGGCACGCCGGCCGCCGCCAGGGCGATCGAGTCTTGTGCGGCCGCAGCCGCCGGTGGAGCCGCCCTGCTACAGCCCGCCGCCGGGCCTGCTGGCGCATCTCATCTTCGCCGCGCTGGCCGACCCTGCGACGCGCTTGCTTTTCACCTGCCGGGTCGATGGTGGCCCGGCACAGTTCGTGATCCCGATTCGGAGGGTCTACATGGCCGTGCATGAGATCGAGTGCGTCCGGCTGCCTGACATGACCGAGGTGCCCCTCCTCGGGGCCAGCCTGTCTGCCGACGCCGATTCCTTCGGCTGGACCTTGCAGGCGACCGGGCCGGTGACCTTGCTGGATCTGCTGACACCATCTGCAGGCGAGCCGGCGCGCATCCGGCTGACGCTTGACGGCATCGCCTGGGTGTTCGTGGTCGAGGGTCTGCGCCGCGAACGGCGCTTCGGCCAGGCCCGCGTGCAGATCACCGGGCGCAGCCTCACGGCGCTGCTGGGCGAGCCCTACAGCGCGCCGCGCACATGGCTCAATGCCCAGACGCGCACCGCTCGTCAGCTGGTGGAGGACGCGCTGCAATACACCGGCGCCACGCTGGACTGGGCGGCCACCGATTGGCTGGTGGGCGAGGGTGCCTGGAGCTTCAGTGGCACGCCGCTGGCCGCCGCCTTGCGGGTGGCGGATAGCATCGGGGCGGTGGTGCAGAGCCACTGGAGCGACCCGCAGCTGATCGTGCTGCCTCGCTATCCCTTGCCTCCGTGGGAATGGCACCAGGCCGTGCCTGACGTCCAGCTCCCGCTTGCGTCGGTCATCACCGACGGCTTCGAGCGGGTGGACTCGCCGGGCTACACCGGGGTCTATGTCAGCGGCGAGACACAAGGCGTGCTCGCGTGGGTCAGACGCGGCGGTACGGCCGGCGATATGCTTGCGCCGATGGTCACCGACCCCTTGATCACGCATGCGGATGCTGCGCGCCAGCGTGGCACAGCGATTCTCTCGGCCGCCGGACCGCGCGCCCGCGTGAGCTTGACCCTGCCCGTGCTCACGGGGGGCAGCCTGCCCGGCGTGCTGCGCGTGGGCCAGCTGGTGGAGGTGGTCGAGCCCGGCGATACCTGGCGAGGCCTCGTGCGCGGTGTCGATGTGCAGGCGGAGCTGCCGCGGGTGCGTCAGACCGTCGTGCTGGAGCGAGCCCTATGACGATCACGCTCAACCCTTTCCGGCGACTGCTCGACCTGCTGCCGTCTGACCCGCTGCGGGTCGGCGACGTGGCTGCCACCCATGACGATGGCACGGCCACCGTGGTGCTGGCCGATGGTGGTCAGGTCCGGGTGCGCAACCCGCAGGAGTTCACGGTGGGTGCCAGGGTCTTCACCCTTTCGGGGGAGATCACCGGGCCGGCGCCCGTCCTACCATCCGTGGTGATCGACATCTGACGACAGGAGGTTCGACATGCGCGTGCTGGTCATCGCGTCATTGCTGGCGGCCGCCGGGGCGGCCCAAGCCCAGGTGTATCAATGTCCGGGGCCCGATGGCCGCAAGGTGTTCCAGCAGTCGCCTTGCGCGGGGGGCCAGAAGATCGAGGTCAAGCCGGCCAGCGGCCCGTCAGGCGGTGGCGCCTGGGTCGGCCCAGCGGCGCCCTCGGCCGCAGGCCTGTCGGCCGATGAGCGTGTGCTGGCCACCATGCAGCGCGACCGCCAGGCGCGCGAGCGACAGTACCGCATCCAAAACCTTCAGGCAGCGATCGCGCAGACCGAGCAGACCATCGCCCAGCGCAATGCTCAGATGAGCGCCGAGCTAGATCAGCTCAGCCGCCGCAAGGCGATGGCCAGCAACAACCTGGCCGGCGCCACGCTCGAGCACAGCATCAGCGCCGAGATGCAAGCGGTGACTCAGAAGTACAAGACGCTGAACGAAGCCGACTTCGAGCGCCTGCGAGTGCTGCGCAGCGAGCTCGAAGCAATTCAACGGGGTGGCTGACCCCCACGCCTATCGCAACCCACGGGCCCGCCAATAGGCGGGCTTTTTTTCGTCCTCACGATGGTGACAGCATCCCTCATTCAGGCGGCGTACCGGTGCCCGCCAGCGCGGGCGCATGCCTGGATCCCGCACCTGCAGCTGGCATGCGCCCTGGCCGACATCAGCACCCCTCAGCGCCTCGCCCACTTCCTGGCGCAGATCGGCCACGAGTCCGGCCGCCTGCGCTACACGCGCGAGCTGTGGGGTCCCACGGCCCAGCAGCAGCGCTACGAGCCCCCGAGTGACCTCGCGCGCCGGCTGGGCAACGTGCGGCCCGGCGACGGGGCGCGCTACCGCGGCCGCGGTCTCATTCAGACCACGGGCCGCGCGAACTACCTGCTCACGACCCGCCGCCTGCGCGAGCTGCTCGGTGAGAGCGTCCCGGACTTCGTCGTCGCCCCGGCGCTGCTCGAGCAGCCGCTGTGGGCCGCCCTCAGTGCCGCTGTGTACTGGCGCGAGCGCGGGCTGAACCGCTGGGCCGACGCGCAAGACCTGATCACGCTCACCCGCCGCGTCAACGGCGGGCTCAACGGTCTGGCCGACCGGCAGGCGATCTACACCGCGGCGCTCGGCGCCCTCGTCCATTGAAGGAGATCCACCGTGATGGCTCTCATCGGCACCTTGCTGACCTCGATCCTCTCCGGCGGTGCGACCGGCCTGCTGGGCCTACTGATCCAGCGCTGGTTCGACTACAAGCACCGCTCGCAGGATCTCGAGCTCGTCCGGCTCAATCAAGCGCACGCGCGCGAGCTCGCGCAGATCGAGGCCGACACAGCGCGCCGTGCCGCCGAGGCGCAGGAGCGCATCGCGGAGTCGCAGGCGGCCGCCGAGGTGCGTGCCGCAGAGCTCGACGCACAGGCGCGGGCCGATGAGGCCGCCGCGCGCAGCCTGATCGCCAGCTATGAGCACGACCGCGCCCTCTACCTCGATGCTCAGGCCCAGCGCAGCAGCCGCTTCGCGCGCTGGGCGATGACCCTCGTCGACACCGTGCGCGGGCTCGTGCGGCCGGTGCTCACGGCCTATCTCGTCGTGGTCGCGACGGTCATGTTCCTGTGGGCACGCGACTTGGCGGAGCGCCACGGCGCAGCGCTGACCCCCACGCAGGTGCACGAGCTGATCACGCAGATCGTCGCGACGCTGCTGTACCTCGCGACGACAGCCGTCGTGTGGTGGTTCGGCACCCGGCCGCCTTCGCGGCCGAGCAAGTGAGGATCACGGCATGAGCGCGACGCGATGTGCCACCGGGCCGCCCTGCCCAGCGTAAAGACAGGGCGACCGGCGGGAGGTGTTGCAGCACCCCCCGCCGGCCACCAAACCCACAGACGCAGCCTGTGAGCCCAGCCGAGGCCCTGCCACCACCCGGGTGGCGGGCGAAGTGTAACCAAGCATGGAGCCTCAGCCGGCGGCGCGGCGCTTTACTTCATGCGCCCGCCCGCCGACGTCGATGTCATCAACGACATCAACGGCGAGCTCATCAACCTATACCGGGTGGTCAAGCACCACCTCGAGGAGTTCGTCCGGCAGTTCAAGTGGGTGCTGTCCAGCCGGGCCGTCTTCAAATGGCTGCAGGACACGCCGCCGGAAACGCTCACCGACATCCAGCGCGCAGCGCGCTTCTACTACCTCCAGCACCAGGCCTTTGGCGGCAAAGTCTCGGGCCAGACGTGGGGCACGGCGACGACGACGCCGCCCGTGAACCTGCTGCGCATCGAAGAGGATCTGAGCGCCGCGCACCTGCGTCTGTCGAGCGCCTACATCGAGCAGCTCGACTGGGGTGAATGCGTCCAGCGCTATGACCGCCCCCACACCTTGTTCTACGCCGACCCGCCGTATTGGCAGACCGAGGGCTACGGCGTCGACTTCGCCTTCGACCAGTACGAGCGCATGGCCGAGGTGATGCGCGGCCTGCAGGGCAAGATGCTGGTGAGCATCAACGACCACCCCGACATCCGCCGCGTCTTCGAGGGTTTCGACATGGAGACGCTGGACATCCAGTACACGGTGGGAGGCGGAGGCCGCCAGGCCGCGCGCAAAGAGCTGATCGTCTACTCGTGGGACAGGGCGGCAGAGCCGGCAGGGCTCTTCTGAGGCGGATCAAGACGTCTGTGTGCCTGCTGCCCGACGAGCGAGCTCGATGCCCCTGCGGCATGTGGCCAAGGTGTTGCTGACCGACTGCGGCGAACAGCCTGTGCGGGCTGCAGCCTGCGCAGGACGCAGCCCATCCACCAAGACCAGCCGCGCGGCTGCACTCGCTGGGCCCGCGCGCAGGCGCAGGAGCTGGGCCAAGGCCTCGAACTGCTCACCGGTCATCGCACAGTTCTCACCACGGCCGGCAGCCTGCGCAGCTCACGCCGGTGCTTGAGTTGATCACGGGTTCCGCGCGTGCCATTCTTGGGCTTCCTTGATCAGCCGCTTTAGCCGGGCCAGCATGTCATGCATCGGCACGCCGCGAGCGGCTTCGAAGGCCTGCCAGGCCTCCAGGGTGTCAGGCGATGCCCTCAGGTCGGTGTAGTCTGGCCCTCGCGTCACCAGTACGCGCAGGCCGCTGTCGTGCAGCAGGTGGCCCGACGGCTCGCGTCGCCAGGCCTTGTGCCACTGGTAGTGCTTGCCGGTCATTCCGGCGCGTAGCAGCCGCTCAAATCGAAACGGCCGCCCAGGTCCACGAGGGCGGGATGCACGCCACCGCGCGGGCGGCCGTAGCGATTGAGCTTGACCTCGCCGCGGTACTGAGCGATGGCGCGAGCTTCCGCCGCATTGAGTGCGTTGACGCCGGCCAGCCAGGCGGCCCGATCCGGCTCGCGGGCGGCTGACAAGCTAGCAGCCAGTGCGTAGGCTTCGACTTCGGCGGAGGTCATGAATTGCTGAATGGTGGTGGTCATGTGAGTCTCCTCAGAGAGCCAGGAGCCGCCTGGCGTCGGTGGCGATCAAATCGATCACCGTGGCATCCACATCATGCATTGTACACGCTTACAAGTGAAATGCAAGCGCCGTTCGTCAAAAATCCGGGCAGGCGCTAGATTCGATTCATGTGCTCGAACTACCGCCCCGTCACCCACTCCGACCGACTCTTGAGCTTTTTCGGTGTCGTCCGGCCGCCGCATGAGACGCCTCTTGAGGCGTACCCGAGCTACCTCGCCCCCTTCATCCGGCGAGACCGGCACTCGGTCGAGCATCGCCGCGAGGTGCAGGATGGGCGTTTTGGGCTGATACCGCACTGGTCCAAAGACCTGGCACTTGGTCGGCGGACCTACAACGCTCGCTCAGAGACCGTGGAAGAGAAGCCCAGCTTCCGGGACGCTTGGCGCCGGGGGCAACGCTGCATCGTGCCGGTGGAGTGGATATACGAGCCTTGCTACGAGACTGGCCGAGCTGTTCGATGGCGCATCGGGCTGAGAGGCTGGACGGCGTTCGGCATCGCAGGCCTGTGGGGCTGGTGGCGCGACCCAGCAACTGGCCATGAAGTCCTCAGCTTCACAATGCTGACCGTGAATGCCGACGACCACCCGCTGATGCGCCGCTTCCACAAACCCGGCGACGAGAAGCGCATGGTCGTGATCCTCGATCCAGCGGATTACGACCGGTGGCTCGACTGTCCGGTCGAAGAGGCACGTGCGTTTTTGCGCCAGTACCCGGCTGAGCTGATGGAGGCTGCCCCAGCTCCCCTTACGTTGCGTAAGACGCCGTCGCCCTAGAAATCGCTATCGATTTGCTACCAAGAGCCGGTCCCCCTAGCATTGCTCCCATTGAACTACGGCGGGAAACCGCCGCGCATTGTCCCATGAATGAGGGCGGCTTCACCAGCGCCAGGTCCAGATGAAGTCCAGCGCGTTTTCCTCGACGCCGGCCTGGGCACGCACGGTAAAGCGCTGTGCGATGCGGTAGATGAGTTGCCAGTTTCCACTCGTGGCGTTGAGCGAGCGTTCGTAGCCCACGTACCACCGGCGCGAGATCTGCTTGCCCACGCTCACGATGGTCTCGGCCACGCCGGCGCTGTCCTCCTGGCGCACCGAGAGCTCGTCCAGGCCGATCACGCGGGTGAGGTCGCCGGCGGGCGAGTCGCCCTCGCCCGACACCAGGGCCAGCACGGCGCGCTGCAGCAAGGCGGCTTCGGCCCGCGCCAGCTGCCCGCTGCCGCGGCCCAGCACCAGCCAGGAGAGCTTGTCGGTCTCGCTCATCTCGGGCTCGGAGAACAACCGCACGCGCGGGTTCTCGGCCGTACCGGTGATGGCCACGCCCACGCGGATGTCGGTGTTCGGTCGCGTCGCCTCGATGTCCAGGCGCGGATTGTCCGGTGTGCCGACGAAGCTGATCACGCCCTTGTCGATCGTGAGTTTCTGTCCGTAGGCGGCGTAGGTGCCTTGCACGGCGCGGATGTCGCCGTGCAGCGCCGGGCGCCCCGTGGGGGTGGTCAGGCGCAGCGCCCCGGTCAGCCGCGTGTCCAGGCCCCGGCCGCGCAGCCTCAGCTGCTCGCCCGCATCCAGACGCAAGTCGAGAGCCACGGCGCGCCGGCGCGCCGGCACCCGGCGCAGCTCCTCGTCTTCGCGCACCTGGGTGCGCCGCACCACCACGTCATCGGACAGGGCGGGTGCGTCCGAGCGCGAGATGTCGATCAGGCCTTCGTCGATGCGGAAGTCGCCGTCGGCCTGCAGGCGATCGGCCTCCAAGGTCACCCGGCCGCTACCGCTGACGACCACGCGGCGGTCCACGCGCCCGAGCACGGTGAAGCGCTCGGCTCGCAGCTGCAGCTCCGCGCGCGCGCGCTCGCCGAACTGGGCCCCTCCGGTGAGCTGCACCTCACCCTCGCCACTGCGTGCGCGCAAGGTCTCGATGCGCGCAGTGGCCCCGCGCATCACGAGGTGCAGTTCCCCGTCGCGCAGGTGGATGCCCTGCAGCAGGTTGCGCGCATCCACCGCCTGGGCGCGCACCTCGCCGGTGTACTCCGGAGCGCCCAGGCGCCCGCCGAGGTCGGCACGCAACTGCATCTGCCCGCCCAGCCGCCAGCCCGCGGGCACCCACGCGGCCCAGGCGCCGAGGTTGTCCACGTCGGCCTGCAGGCGTCCGCGCAGCGCGGCGTCGGGCGAGGGCCACCAGTCCTGCGGGCTGGCCTGCACCGTCTGCTCGCCCGAAAGGCGGCCGAGGTTGGCCCCGGCCATGGCCTGTGTGAAGCGCCACCGTCCGTCACGGGCCTGCAGTGCCAGGCGCAACTCGGTGAGGTCGAGCCGCTCGACCAGGCCGCCGGCTTCCTCCACCCGCAGGTCGCCGCGCACGCGGGCGATCTCCAGGTCGGCCTGGAAGCTCGGCGCGCTGCGCAGCCGCAGGGAGGCGCCCAGCTCGAGGTCGCCGGTCCAGCCGAATCCGGGCTGGAACTCGCGCAGCAGCGGGGCGACCGGCAGCGGATCGAGCCAGGCATGGGCCTGCAGCACGGCCGGCCGGCCGGCCTGGGCCGCCTGGTAGAGCACCTCGTCCCAGCGCAAGGTGGCGCGCTGCCGGCCGGCGCGCAGGCGGGCCTGGCCGGCCCCGACGCTCAGCCGCACGGGCTGGCCTGCCGGATGCTCCCACTGCAGGGCGACGTCGTCGATGTCGATCCAGGGGCTTTGGCCGGTCTGGGCCGGGCCGAGCACGAGACGCTGCAGCCGCCCCTGCCAGCCCCGGAGCAGGTCGGCTCCCAGGCCGCCGCCGGCCGACACGTCGGTGCGGCCGGACACATGCAACTGCAGTTGCACCGGCCGCGCATCTCCTGCGGCGCCGGCGCCGT
The DNA here is from genome assembly GCF_046291045.1 of Caldimonas sp. Lineage (GTDB taxonomy): Bacteria > Pseudomonadota > Gammaproteobacteria > Burkholderiales > Burkholderiaceae_C > Caldimonas. The sequence goes on from NZ_JBKBSL010000012.1 coordinate 25,256, forward strand.
CGGGGCCCCCTTCGGGCGGGGCCCAGGGCAGGATCAGGTTCGAGCGGCCGTCCACCCGAAGGTGATGCTCGCGCAAGTTGCCTTCCAGGCGCAGCGTCGTGGTGTCGATGCGCCGGTCCCCCTGCTGCAGGCCCTCCAGGCGCAGTTCGAGCTGCTGGTCCGCGTCGGCGGCAGGGCTCAGATCCCAACGGCCTTCGGCCGCCTGCACGCGCCAGTCGTTCCAGCGCAGGGCGCGGCCCTGGAGCCGTCCGTCGAGGCGCTGCGGCCAGGCGGCCGGGCCCCAGCGCACGCGGGTGTCCAGGCGCACTGCCCCCTCCAGCCGGGCTTGTGGCTGCCAGGCTTGCAGCACCGGCGCCAGGCGCTCCAAGGCGGGAGCGTCCAGGCTCAGGGCCAGCGCTTCGACGGTCTCGCCCGGCCTGCCGCCCGGCAGGCCGCCCTGCCAGTCCAGGCGGTTGCCGCCGAGCAGCAACTGACCTTCGATGCGGGCCGGCGAGCCGGCGCGCTCGGCCTGCCATCGCAGTTCCCCCTGCAGCGGCTGGCCGGCCAGCAGGCTGTCATGCAGGCGGACTTCGGCGCGGCCCCGCCAGCGCCCGGCCCAGGCCCACACGGTTTCGCGCTCGGCCCGCGGCGGGAGCGTCAAGCCGGCCTGGGCCTGGCCGGACAGCCGGTGCTCTTGGGGCCCACCCGCTGCGACCAGGCCGGGCCACCAGGTCAGGGGGTCGATGTCCTGCCATCGGGCTTGCCACCGGCCCTGCACGGCTTGCCCCGGCGGGGTGTCGAGCTCGGCCTGCACTTCGGCCCGGGCGGAGCCGGCGCGTGCCGTGAACTCGCGCACCAGGCTGCGCCGGGCGGAGAACTCGCCGTCCAGCGACAGCGCCACCGGCGAGCGTCCCCCGCGAGAGCCGGGCAGGCTGCCTTCGAGCTGGGCGCGGACGTCCACCGGGCGGCCCGCGCCGCCCGAGGCCAGCTCGACCGGGCCGGACAGACGCAGCGCCGGCAGCCGGGCGTCCATGGCCGCCGGTTCGAGCTGCATCAATTGCAGACGACCCTGCCAGCCCGACGGCGTCCAGCGGCCCTCGCCCTGCACCCGGCCGGCCTCGCGGGCGGTGCTGCCCAGCACGGCCTCGAAATGCTCCACCGCGATCCCCTCTTGCACCCTCAGGCTCGTGCTGTGCGCCTGCAGGACCAGGCTGCGCAGCGGCAGCCGCCCGGCATCCCAGCGGTCGGCCCGGGCATTGCGCAGCCGCACGTCCACCCCCCCGCCTGCGGCCCCGGTCTGTGCCGTGCCGAGCTGCGCCTGCACCTGGCCGCTCAGGGCCGTGCGCGGGGCTGCGCTGGCCAGCGCAGCCAGGTCCAGGGCTTCGAACCGTGCCTCCAGGCGGTCCAGTGGCAGGCGGGCAAAGGGGGTGAGCGTCGCCTGGGCCTGCAGGGACTGCCCGGCCGCCGAGAGCGAAGCGCTCACCGGCAGCCGTGCCAGCGGGCCGTCGGCTTCGACGCGGGCGCGCCAAGTGCCGGCCTCCGCCGGGCCTTCGGGCAGCGCTCCGGCCAGGTCCAACAGGGCCCGCACGTCCAGTGGCGCCGCGGTGCCCACCTCGACACGGCCCTGCAGGGTCAGGCGGTCCCAGCGCAGGCTCAGGGCATCGACGCGGTGCGTCCGGCCCTGGTTTGCGCCCAGCTCGAGCGCGGCAGTCAATTCGCGCACCGCAGGCGTGGCCTCGCCGAAGGACAGCTCCCCGATGCGCAAGGCCTGCAGGGCCAGGTGCAGGGGCAGGCCGAGCTCCGAAGGCGGCGGTGCCGGCTCACGGCGTTCGCCCGGGGGCAGGCGCAGGCTCAGGCGTTCCATCTCCAGCCGCGCCACGTGCAGGCTCAGCCAGTGCCCGGGGGCTGCGGCGGTCCAACTCAGGCCCCGCCAGGCCAAGCCGTCGATCGTCACACCGTCGTTCGGCCGGCCGGCGCTGGACAGATCCAGGTGCACCCGGCGTGCCGAGAAGTCGCCCAGCAGGGGGCCCTGCGGCTCCACCACCGTCAGGCCAGGCACTCCGCGCAGCAGCAGGGCCGTGCCGGCCGGCGTGGTCAGCGCTGCCACCACCGCACCGACGACGGCTGCCACGGCCAGCAAGGGCAGGGCGACGACCAGCAACCACGACAGCCGGCCCGGCCTGCGGCGCGCGGGCACCTGTGGAGCCGGGGAGTCGGGCGGGGCCGGGGTCGGGTCCATGCGTCGTCAATAGGCGATGCCCACACTGAGATGCAGGCGCCAGCGGTTCGTTTCCTCGCCGTAGGCCGCATCCACCTTCAGCGGGCCCACCGGGCTGCGCCAGCGCAGGCCCAGGCCATAGCCCACCTTGGCGTGGAAGGCCGTCCAGTCGTTGGTGGCGTCGCCGGCGTCGACGAAGGCGGCCCACCACCATTGGCGCAGGCTGCGCGCACCGAACGGGCGGGCCAGCTCCAGGCTGGCCGTGGCCAGCACCTTGCCCCCCACCGTCGTGCCGCCCTGCTGCGGGCCGATCGAGCGATAGGCGTAGCCACGCACCGACTCGTCTCCACCCGCTCGAAAGAGCAGGGTGTCGGGCACGTCCACGTTGTTGGGGGTGAAGACCTCGCCGCCTTCGACGCGGGCGCTGACATACCAGCCGCCCAGCGGCAGGTAGCCGCTCAGGCGCCCGTAGACCCGGCTGAACGGGCCGTTGCCGGCATCGCTGCGCGCGTGGCCTGCGCCCACCTGGGCCGAGGCGGCGATGCCGCGTGTGGGAAGCAGCACGTTGTCGACATTGCGCCAGACCCATTCGTAGTTGGCCGTGAGGGCGCTGGCGCGCTGGCGCCCGAGGTCGGTGGTCACGATGGCGGTGGTGTATTCACCGTAGTACAGGCGGTCGATGCGCTCGGTGTCCTGGGTGCGGCCCGCGCGCAACCGGTAGCTGTCCGTGGGGGCCGAGCTGGCGCTGCGGAAGCGCTCGCCGGCGAAGGCCAGCAGGTTGCGGTACTGGTCGGCCTTCGGGTGGGAGGTCAGCTCGGACTTCAGCGAACTCTGGTCGCGGCCGAGCTCCAGCTTGTGCTTGGCCACCCAGTTCAGTCCGAAGGGCCGCCGGTGCAGGTGCTCGATCGTCCCGCGCAGACGTGCCACGTCGCTGTAGCCGATGCCCAGCGTCAGGTCCTGCAGCGGCGCCTCGCGCACGGCGATCGTCACCGGTGCGGCCCCGGCCGTGGCGGGGTCGGGTTCGACCAGCACCGAGGCGGATTCGAACAGCCCGCTGCGCTGCAGGCGCTCCTGCAGGTCGAGCACCTGCTTTTCGGTGTAGCGGTCGCCCGGCCGGAAGGTGAGCTGGTGGCTCACGGCCTCCTCGCGCTGGTTCGACAGCCCCTCGATGCGCACGGGGCCGAAGCGAAACAGCGGCCCGCTGTCGGCCACGGCGAACAGGCGCACCGTGTTGCGTGGCGCATCCACCTCGGCCGCCGTGCCGGCCCAGGTGGCCGCCGGGTAGCCGTCGGTGCGCAGCCGGCCCAGCAGTTCGGTCTTCTCGGCCGACCACCAGCTTTGCGAGAACGGCCGGCCCTCACGCAGCCGCCAGCCGGCCTGGATCTCCTGCAGCAAGGCCTGGTCGCGCGCACTGCCGGCGTCGGCATGTTCGACGATCTCGCCCTGCACCTCGATGGTGGCCCGGCTCACGCGCGTGCGCTCGCCCGGATCCACCTCGATGCGGATCAGGGGCGGTTCGCCCTCCTCGCGGGTGATGCGGATCGTGGGGTTGAAGTGGCCGCGCGTCTCCAGCAGGGCCCGGGCCTGCGCCGGCGTGGCGGCGATCAGGCGTCGCACCTCGGCCTCGGTGGCCTCGGCCAACACCGGGTCGGTGCGGAAGCGCGCCAGGTCGAGGTAGGTGCCCAGCAGCTCGGCCAGATCGTCCGGGGCGCTGATGCGCAGCAGGTAAGGCACGCGTGCAGTCGCCGTGTCGGCCCGCGGCGCGGCGGCATCGTCGGCCGCCCGTGCCGGCGCGGGGGCCAGGGCCGCCAGGGCCAGCCAGGGTAGGAGAGACAGGACGGTTCCGGGGCGCCGCGCCGCGGTCATTTGCTCAGCAGACGCATGGCCCCCTCCAGCCCCGACAGGGTGAGCGGGAACATGCGTTGGTTCATGAGCTGCTGGATGATGGCGATGGACTGCCGGTAGCCCCACACGCCCTGGGGTTCGGGGTTGATCCAGGCGTACTTGGGGAAGGCATGCGTGAGGCGCTGCAGCCATTCGGCGCCGGGCTCCTCGTTGTTGTATTCCACACTGCCGCCGGGTTGGAGGATCTCGTAGGGGCTCATCGTGGCATCGCCCACGAAGATGAGCTTGTAGTCCTTGTTGTACTTGCGGATCACATCCCACGTCAGGAACTTCTCGCTGTAGCGGCGGCGGTTGTTCTTCCACATGTAGTCATAGACGCAGTTGTGGAAGTAATAGAACTCCAGGTGCTTGAACTCAGACTTGGCCGCGCTGAAAAGTTCCTCGACACGGTGGATGTGCTCGTCCATCGTGCCGCCCACGTCCATCAGCAGCAGCACCTTCACCTGGTTGTGCCGTTCGGGCACCATCTTCAGGTCGAGCCAGCCGGCATTGGCCGCGGTAGAGCGGATGGTGTCGTCCAGGTCGAGCTCCAGCTCCGAGCCCTCGCGCGCGAAGCGGCGCAGCCGGCGCAGCGCGACCTTGATGTTGCGTGTGCCCAGCTCCAGCGTGTCGTCGTAGTCCTTGTACTGGCGCTGGTCCCACACCTTCACCGCGCTCTTGTGGCGCCCCTTGTCCTGGCCGATGCGGATGCCTTCGGGGTGGTAGCCATAGGCGCCATAGGGCGAGGTGCCGCCGGTGCCGATGAAGCGGTTGCCGCCCTCGTGGCGCTCCTTCTGTTTCTCGAACAGCTCTTGCAGCCGCTTCATCAGCTCGGTCCAACCGAGTTTCTCGATCTGAGCCTTCTCCTCGGGCGACAGCTCCAGCTCCAGGCGCTTTTGCAGCCATTCGAGCGGAATCTCCTTCGAAAAATCGGTGAGCAGTTCCACGCCCTTGAAATAGGCGCCGAAGGCCCGGTCGAACTTGTCGAAATGGGCCTCGTCCTTCACCAAGGCCGTGCGTGCCAGGTAGTAGAACTTGTCCACCGTAGGGCCACCATCGTCGTCGATGACACCGCTCTTGATGGCTTCGAGCAGCATCAGGAATTCCTTGATCGACACCGGCAGCTTGGTCGCGCGCAGGGTGAAGAAGAAGTCGATCAGCATGAGATGCCTCGCAAGCGTGGCGGGTTCAGCGCGGCCGTTCGAGTTGCCACTGCAGATGCGTGCGCACTGTCGGCCATTCGGGGGCCGTGATGCTGTAGACGCAGGTGTCGCGCAGGCTGCCGTCCGGGGTGCGCTGGTGGTGGCGCAAGATGCCGTCGAGCTTGGCACCCAGGCGCTCGATGCTGCGGCGGCTGGCCTGGTTGAGGAAGTGAGTGCGGAACTCGACCGCAATGCACTGCAGCGCCTCGAAGGCGTGGGTGAGCAGCAGCAACTTCGCTTCGGTGTTCAAGGCCGTGCGCTGCACTCGCCGGGCGTACCAGGTGCCACCGATCTCCACCCGGCGGTGCACGTCATCGATGTGGAGATAGTTGGTCATGCCTGCCAGCCGGCCCGTCGCGCGCTCGCGCACGGCAAAGGGCAGCCAGGCCCCCGACTCGCGCAGCCTCATGCGGCGTTGGATCTCGCCTACCATCTGCTCGGGCGAAGGGATGGTCGTGTACCAAAGCTTCCACAGCTCGCCGTCACGCACGGCCTCGGCCAGGCCGTCGGCATGCTCGAGCGCCAGGGGCTCGAGCACCACATGGGTGCCGGTGAGCGTGACGGGCTGGGCGAGGGAGGTCATGGTCTCTCGGTTTCAGCGGTTGTGCCGCTGCATGAAGACCAGCTTCTCGAAGAGCGAGAGGTCCTGCTCGTTCTTCAGCAAGGCGCCCACCAGCGGCGGGATGGCGACCTTGTCGTCCTTACTCTGCAGCGCTTCGGCCGGCATGTCCTCGGCCACCAGTAGCTTGAGCCAGTCCAGCAGCTCGGAGGTGCTGGGCTTTTTCTTCAGCCCGGGTAGGTTGCGTACGTCGTAAAAGTTCTTCAGCGCGGCCGACAGCAAATCCTTCTTCAGGCCCGGGAAATGCACCTCCACGATGTCCTTCATCGTGTCGGCATCGGGAAACTTGATGTAGTGGAAGAAGCAGCGGCGCAAGAAGGCGTCGGGCAGTTCCTTCTCGTTGTTCGAAGTGATGAACACCAACGGCCGGTGTTTGGCACGGACCATCTGCCGCGTCTCGTACACATAGAACTCCATGCGGTCGAGCTCGCGCAGCAGGTCGTTGGGGAATTCGATATCGGCCTTATCGATCTCGTCGATCAGCAGGGCCACCGGCTGCTCGGCCTCGAAGGCCTGCCACAGCACGCCCTTGACGATGTAGTTGTGAATGTCCTTCACCCGCTCGTCGCCGAGTTGGCTGTCGCGCAGGCGGCTCACCGCGTCGTACTCGTACAGCCCCTGCTGGGCCTTGGTGGTGGACTTGATGTGCCATTGCAGCAGCGGCATGCCCAGCGAGCGGGCCACCTCCTCGGCCAGCATGGTCTTGCCGGTGCCCGGCTCGCCCTTGACCAGCAGCGGGCGCTTCAGGGTGATGGCGGCATTGACCGCCAGACGCAGGTCGTCGGTGGCGACGTAGGTCTTGGAGCCGAGGAACTTCATGGAAGATGTGCCGGATCAAGCGTGAATGGGTGCAAAAGCAGTATAAGCGGGCTGGCTATAATCGTCGGTTGATCCCAAACACCGACGACGATTCATCGCGCCCACATGAAGAAAGTCAAATCCACGATGACCGCGCTGGCCGCAGCGGCTGGCTTGAGCGCCTTCTTTGCGGGCGCGGCCTTTGCCCAGGATGTCAAGGCGGGCGAAGCCAAGGTGGCCATGTGCATCGGTTGCCACGGCATCCCCGGCTACCAAGCCAGCTTCCCTGAGATCCACAAGGTTCCGATGATCTCCGGCCAGAATGCCAAGTTCATCGTGGCCGCGCTCCAGGCCTACAAGAAAGGCGAGCGCAAGCACCCGACGATGCGCGGCATCGCCGAATCGCTGTCCGAACAAGACATGGCCGACATCGCCGCTTTCTATGAGCAGCAAGTGGCGCCGGCCAACGTTCCGGAAACCCCGGCGCGCCAGCCCCGCGCCGAAGTGGCGGCCTTGCTCGAAAAGGGCGGTTGCGTCGCCTGCCACGGCGCCAATTTCAACAAGCCCATCGACGGCAGCTACCCCAAAATCGCTGGGCAGCATGCCGACTATCTCTACGTGGCGCTGAAGTCCTACAAGACCGAGGGCAATCCCATCATCGGCCGCGGCAACGCGATCATGGCCGGCCAGGTCAAGCAGTTCACCGACGCCGAACTCAAGGCCATGGCTCAGTACATCGCCTCGCTGCCCGGTGACTTGCGCGTGGTGCCGCAGCCGCGCTTTCGCACCAGCGCTGCGCGTTGATCGCGCAAACGATCGAAAAGGCCGCTGGCTCCAGCGGCCTTTTTTTGTTGGGCAGGCTCAGCGGAACCGGGTGTCCGGGGTGTGGCTGCCGGACGGGGCGGCGTCGGCCGCCAGGTCGTCGAGGATCGGGCAGTCCGGCCGCTCATCACCGTGACAGTGGGCGGCCAGCCGCTCCAGCGTGCGCTTCATCGACTGCATGGCCTCGATGCGGCGCTGCAGGTCGGCGGCATGTTCCAGCGCGATGCGCTTGACGTCACCGCTGGCGCGCTGGCGGTTACGCCACAGTTGCAGCAGCGAGCGGATCTCCTCGATGCCGAAGCCCAGATCACGCGAGCGGCGGATGAAGCGCAGCGTGTGCACGGCGGCTTCGTCGTACTGCCGATACCCCGCATCGGTGCGGGCGATCTCAGGCAGCAGTCCGAGCCGTTCGTAATGGCGGATCATTTTGGCGCTCACCCCCGAGGCTTGCGCCGCCTGGCCGATGTTCATGACGCACTCCCGGCTGTCGGTTTCCAGCGCCCCAGCAGCAGCGCGTTGCCGACCACGCTCACGCTGGACAGCGCCATCGCTGCTCCAGCGATCACGGGGCTGAGCAGTCCCAGGGCCGCCAACGGCAGTCCCACCACGTTGTAGATGAAGGCCCAGAAAAGGTTCTGGCGGATCTTGCGCGTGGTGCGACGTGACACTTCGATGGCATCGGCGACCAGGCGCGGATCGCCGCGCATGAGCGTGATGCCCGCTGTGTGCATGGCCACGTCGGTGCCGGTGCCCATGGCCAGACCAACGTCGGCCGCGGCCAGGGCCGGCGCATCGTTCAGGCCGTCGCCCACCATGGCCACACGCCGCACCTGTCCGTCCTCGGCGGACGACTTCAGTTCGGTGATGATCCGCGCTTTGTCTTCGGGCAGCACCTCGGCGCGTACATCGCTCATGCCCAGGGCTGCCGCGGCGGCCAGCGCGCTGCCGCGGTTGTCCCCGCTGACCAGCACCGTGCGGATGCCCCGAGCGTGCAGCCGCGCGATGGCCTCACGGGCCTGGGGCTTGAGGGCGTCGCCGAAGGCCAGCAGGCCCAGCAACCGGGGCGTGGGGGTGGTTTCGGCCAGCCAGGACACCGTGCGGCCTTGGATCTGCAGATCCTGTGCAGGGCCTGCCATGGGAGCCGGGTCCAAACCCAGCTCTTGCAGGCCGCGAGCATTGGCCAGTACGAGCTCGCGTCCGTCCACGCGGCCGATCACGCCTCGGCCCGGCAGGGCGCGCACACTCTCGGCCTTGGGGGTCGGCAGTGAGTGCCGAGCCGCGGCGTCCAGCACGGCGCGGGCCAGCGGATGCTCACTGCCTGATTGCAGCGCTGCGGCCCAGGCCAGCAGCTCGTCGTCAGTGACGCCAGGCGCGGCCTGCAAAGATATCAGTGCCGGTCGGCCCACGGTGAGTGTGCCGGTTTTGTCGAAGGCGACGGTGTCCACCGCATGGGCCACCTCCAGGGCCTGTCCATCTTTGATCAAGATGCCGTGCCGGGCGGCCATGCCGGTGCCGACCATCAGCGCAGCCGGTGTGGCCAGTCCCAGGGCGCAGGGGCAGGCGATCACGAGTACCGAGACGGCGTTGAGGGTGGCTGCGGACCAGTCGCCCGTGCTCAGGCCCCACCCCAGCACAGTGATCAGCGCCAGCGCCAGCACCACCGGCACGAAGACGGCGCTGACCCGGTCGACCAGTCGCTGGATCGGGGCTTTGTGTCCTTGGGCCGATTCGACCAGGCGCACGATGCGCGCCAGCATGGTTTCAGCACCCACGGCCACGGTGCGCAGCACGATGCGGCCTTCGGCATTGATCGACCCGCCGGTGACGCGCTCCCCCGGCCCCTTGCTCACCGGCAGGCTCTCGCCGGTCAACAGCGATTCGTCGACATGGCTGTGGCCTTCGAGCACTTCACCGTCCACCGGCACACGTTCGCCAGGGCGAACGATCACGATGTCGCCCACCACCACCTCAGCCAGCGGCAGTTCGAGTTCCTCGTCGCCGCGGCGTACGCGGGCGGTCTGGGGGGCCAGGGCCTGCAGCGCGCGGATGGCCTCGGTGGTCTGGCGCTTGGCCCGCGCCTCCAACCATTTGCCCAGCAGCACCAGGGTGATCACGACGGCAGCCGACTCGAAGTACAGATGCGGCATGTCGCCGTCGTCGGCAAGCAGCATGAACACGCTCAGCCCATAGGCGGCGCTGGTGCCCAGGGCCACCAGCAGGTCCATGTTGCCGGTGCCGGCACGCAGGGCCTTCCAGGCCGCGCGGTAAAAGCGCGCCCCGAGCCAGAATTGCACGGGCGTGGCCAGAGCCCATTGCAGCCAGCCGTTGAGCATCCAATGCTGTCCGAACAGGTCACCCACCATCGGCCCGGCCAGCGGCAGTGACAGCACGACCGCCAGCACCACCGCCTGGCCTTCGCCCAGGCCGCGCCGCGTCGCGCAGGCAGGGGCCGCATGGGCCTCGGGCAGATGGCCCGTGTAGCCGGCATCCCGCACGGCGCCCAGCAGGGCCGCGTCGCCGACGCCTTGCAAGACCGTGACGGTGGCCGTTTCAGTGGCGAGGTTGACGCTGGCTTGCATCACGCCCGGCACCCGCAAGAGGGCCTTCTCGACCCGGCTGACGCAACTGGCGCAGGTCATGCCCTCGATGCGCAACTGCCGCTCGCGCCGGGGCACGTCGTAGCCGGCGGCCTGGACCGTGCTCACGAGGTCGGGCAGCGGACAATTCGCCTGCACGGTGGCCGATTCGGTGGCGAGGTTGACACTGGCACTTTCCACGCCGGGCAGGCGCTTCAGGGCCCGTTCGACCCTGCCCACGCAGGAGGCGCAGGTCATGCCGTCGATCGGCAGGGTGTAGGTGGTCATGGCGAGGCTTGGAGAAGTGGGCGATGACGTCAGCGTAAACCTTCACCTGATGGCAAGGTCAAGCACGAATGCCGGACTTGACCTTGCCATGATGGCAAAGTCTAAAGTGAAGATATTTCCACCACTGCAGAGGCCTCGCCATGATCGAACTGACCTTGAAGGACATGACTTGCGGCCATTGCGTGCGCACCGTCACGCAGACCGTGCAGAAGCTGGATCCGCAGGCGCGCATCGAGATCGACCTGCCCGCGCAACGGGTGAAGATCGACACGACGCAGCCGCCCGAGGCCGTGCGCCAGGCGCTGGCCGAGCAAGGCTATCCGGCCAGCTGAGACGTTTCAGCGCGTCGCGCGCCGACGCACGCAGTCGATGTAGGCTTCGCCATCGGGCGGCCGGCCGCTGCGTTGCGAAGTCCACAGCATCTGGCCCAGACATTCCATCACCTCATGGTGGGCCTGGTGTAGCGAGCCCAGGCGGCGCGCCAGCAACTCGGTGGCCTGGCGGATGCCGTGCGGCTGGTCCACGCTGGTCTGCTCGCTGATCGACAAATGCATCGCCAGATGCAAAAAGGGGTTGGTGCGCCCGTTCTCGACCTCGTAGCTGGCCGCCACGGCGGCCTGCGCATCGGCCAGGTCCGGGTGGTATTCCGGGTGCTGGCTGATCCAGTCGGCAGCGATCGCCTCCAGGGGGGTCAGGGGCTCGCCGGCGCGTTCCTTGCGAAAGGTCTCGCAGAAGAACCGCCGCACGTCGTGTTGGGTGGGCGCGAACATCGGACAATTGTCCCCCGTTTTGCCGGTCTGCGCACCCGACACCTTCGTTCATGCCCTGGCTCATCACCGACCCTTGGTTCTATGCCGCGGCCATCCCGGCCGTGCTGCTGATGGGCCTGTCCAAGAGCGGCTTCGGTTCGGGCTTCGGCTCGCTGGCCGTGCCGATCATGGCGTTGACGATTCCTGTGCCCCAGGCCGCGGCCATCATGCTGCCCTTGCTGGCCGTGATGGACGTGCTGGGCGTGACGGCCTACCGACGCCATGTCGACCTGGCTCTCATCCGCCTGTTGCTGCCGGCCGGCCTGGTGGGCACGGTGGTGGGCACCCTGCTGTTCGGTGTGCTCTCGCCCGCGACGGTGGCGGCCGTGGTGGGGGCGCTCACGCTCACCTTCCTGGCGCAGCGCCTGTTCTTCCCGCCGCGCGCCGATGCCCCGCCGCCGCCGCTGTGGCTGGGACGGCTGCTGGCCGTGGCCTCGGGGTTCACGAGTTTCGTGGCCCATGCGGGCGGGCCGCCCATCAATGCCTATGTGCTGCCGCTGCGCCTGTCGCCCGTGGTGTTCTCGGCCACGATGGCCGTGTTCTTCGCGGCGGTGAATGCGTCGAAGTGGATTCCGTATGCCTGGCTCGGCTTGATCGACTGGCGCAACATGGTCACCGCCCTGGCCCTGATGCCCCTGGCGCCAATGGGTGTGTGGTTGGGCGTGCGCCTGGTGCACCGCGTGCGGCAGGACTGGTTCTACCGGTTCGCGTACACCGGCATGTTCCTCACCGGCTCGAAATTGCTTTGGGACGGCTTGCTCGGCTAAGAGCTTCTAGGCTCCACCGATCATACGAGTGCGGTTGGGGTGGGGCGGTCGCGCAGAGATGTTGTGTTTTCGCTACTTGCGGCGCGGAGTGCTGGCATCTCCTGATGCGGGGGCGTGCCCAGCAATGAGATTGGCTGCGACCCGGGGCGGCGGGCCGGGCCGCTAACATAGCCGAATACCAACCCGAAGACGGAGGGCGCGATGCCGGTGATCGTGGTGGCCAATCCGAAAGGCGGCGTGGGCAAGTCCACGATCGCGACCAACCTGGCAGGCTACGTCGCATCGCGGGGGCACCGGGTGATGCTCGGTGATGTCGATCGTCAGCAGTCGGCCCGCACCTGGCTCGCCTTGAGGCCCGAGTCTGCGCGGCCCATCGCCGGCTGGGACGTGGCCCACGACCATATCGTGCGTCCGCCCAAGGGCACGACCCATGTGGTGCTGGACACCCCTGCCGGGCTGCACGGCCGGCGCTTCGACGAGGTGATGAAGCTGGCCGACCAAGTCATCGTGCCGCTGCAGCCCAGCATCTTCGACATCTACGCCACGCGCAGCTTTCTCAACCAGGTGCTGGCGCATCGCAAGTCCAGTCATGTGAAGGTGGGCGTGGTTGGCATGCGCGTGCGCGAGCATACGATCGCGGCCGACCAGCTCCGGGCCTTCGTGGCCCAGCTCGAGGTGCCGGTGCTCGGCTACCTGCGCGATACCCAAATCTACATCCACCTGGCCGCGCGCGGCCTGACGTTGTGGGATGTGGCCCCCGGCCGGGTCGAGCGCGACCTGCAGCAATGGGAGCCCCTGATTCAATGGTTGCAACTGTGAGCGAGCACGCATGAGAGTTTTCGAGACCCTGGCGGAGTTGGGCCCCCTGGTGGGCCAGACCATCGGCACCAGCGACTGGATCACCATCGACCAGGAGCGCATCAACCGCTTTGCCGATGCCACCGGCGACCATCAATGGATCCACGTCGATCCCGAGCGCGCCCGGGCCGGCCCCTTCGGAGCGCCCATCGCCCATGGCTTTCTCACCCTGAGCCTGCTGCCCTGGTTCTTCGCCACTGGCTTCGAGGTGCGCCAAGTGCGCATGGGCGTGAACTACGGACTCAACAAAGTGCGCTTCCCCGCGCCGGTGCCCGTGGGCAGCCGCCTGCGGGCTCATTTCAAGCTGCTGGCCTTCGAGCCGATCGACCACGGCGGGGTGCAGCTCACGGTGGAAGCCACCATCGAACGAGAGGGTTCGTCCAAGCCGGTGTGCGTGGCGGAATCCATCAGCCGGCGCTATCCCTGATGTGGCGTCGATACCCTTGTCCCCCCTTTGGGGGTGACGAAGCTGGCGAGCGTCCACTAGCATTGCGGCCTGTCACGGGCCAATCATCCAAAGGCTGCCTCGAGTCATGCGGCCCGGTCGGCCGCGCAGCGGGCGTTGCCGGTGTGGCCGCGAAGCGCGTCGTCGAGGGCAGGGCGCCTGGGGCGGCCTGGTGTTTCCATGAGGGGTGAAGGCATGCGAGTCCTGCTGGTCGATGATCATCCGCTGATCCTGTCGGCGTTGCAGACGGTCATCCAGGGCCTGGGCGACGACGTCGAGGTCCAGGGCGTGGGTAGCGGCCGCGCCGCCCGCGAAACGCTGCAACGCGATGCCAACTTCGATCTGGTCATGCTCGATTTGGCCTTGGGCGATGCGAGCGGCTTCGACCTGCTCAGCGAGTTCCGCCAGGCCTATCCGGCGCTGCCCGTGGTCGTGGTCTCGGCGTCTGATCGCGCGTCCGACGTGATCCGCGCGATCGACCTGGGCGCCATGGGCTTCGTGCCCAAGCGCGCTTCCAATGAAACGCTGTTCGAAGCTCTGCGCGTGGTGATGTCCGGTGGCATCTACGTGCCGCCGATGACCATGGGACGCAACGCCGAGGCGGCGCCTGCGCCGGCCGACGGCGACACCGAGCCCGGCGGCTACCTGCGCACCGTCAGCGGCGAGGCCGAGCGCAGTGGCTACCAGATGGCTCCGACACTGGCCTCGCTGGGCCTCACACCCCGACAGACCGAAGTGCTGGCGCTGCTGCTGCAAGGCCAGCCCAACAAGCTGATTGCCCGTGAACTGGGCGTGTCGGTCGAGACCGTGAAGGACCATGTCGCCGCAGTGCTGCGAGCGCTGGGCGTGAGCTCGCGCACCCAGGCCGTGCTGGCCGTCAGCCAGATGAGCCGGCAGCATGGCGGCTTTCAGGCGTGGCGCACGACGCAGCATTGAGCAGACGTTTCCTGTTCTTCGGGTGCGTCTGATGCGCGTTGCCATCATCTCGGTGTTCACCGACTACCATCGCAAGGGTCGCCACCATCGCGGCGGCCTGCAACCGCAGATCGGGCCCTTGATCGCCGGCTTGCTGCCCGACTGGTGCGAGGTCGAGATCGTCAACGACACCTGGGACGATCCGGACTGGACCAAGGCCTATGACCTCGTCTTCCTGTCGTGTGTGCATGCCGACTGGGACCGGGCCCGCCAGATCAGCCACTACTATCGGCGCCGAGGCGCGCGCACCGTGCTCGGGGGCAGCATGGCGGGCACTTACCCGCACCTGTGTGCGCCGTACTTCGACGCGGTGGTGATCGGCGACCCTGAAGACACCGTGGGGCGCGTGGTCGAGGATGCCCGCGCCAACCGTCTGCAGCCGGTCTACCGCTCGGCCGGCTATTTTGCCGATCGGGTGCCCGTGCCGCGCATCGCTCCGGTGGCGCGCAAGCAGGTGTTCCCGCTATCGGTGGAGGCCACCCGCGGCTGCCCCTATGCCTGCGACTTTTGCGCCCTCACGGCGGTGGGCACCCGTCATGCGCTGCGTCCAGTGCACACCGTGGTGCGCGACATCCTGGCCGGCCAGGCGGCGCTGCGCGAGGCCGGTGTGGCCGGCTGGAAGCGCCGGCTCATCGTGTTCTACGACAACAACCTGGCGGGCAACCTGCGGTGGTTCCGCGAGCTGTGCCTCGCGCTCAAGCCCTTGGACGTGCTGTGGGGGGCCTGTCTGACCTTCAACGTCATCGCCAACCGCGACCTGCTCAAGCTGATGTACGACTGCGGCTGCCGGGCCGTGTTCGTCGGACTGGAGACTTTCAACCCGGACACGCTGGCCGACATCACCAAGCCGCAGAACAACATCGGCAAGATGGCCCAGGCCATCGCCCAGAGCCGGGATGAAGGCATTCTGGTCATCGCCGGCCTCATCGTCAGCCCCGTGCACGACGACGAGGCCTATATCCGCTCGCTGCCCGATCACCTCGACGCCTGCGGCCTGCATGTGCCGAGCTTCGTGTCCTTCGAGACGCCCATTCCCGGCACGCCCTTTTTCGACCGCATGGCCGCCAGCCCGCAGCCTCTGTTCCTGCCCAACGCCAACCTCTACGACTTCAGCGCCTACACGCTGGTGCTGCAGCCGCACAAGGCGCCGTTGGCTTCCTTCCTCGCGGCCTACCACGAGACCATGCGGCGCATTTATGCGCCGCGCAGACGTCTGGCCAAGCTGGCCGACGACCTGCCGCGCCTGCTGCGGCGGGGCTCGTGGACGGCCGCCGCCCTCGACCTGGGCGACATGTGGGTCACCGACTTCGACCCCGTGCCGGGGCGCACCTTCATGGCCGGCACCGACACCCTGCCGCCGGAGACCGTGCCGTTCGCGCGCGACGATTTCGATTCCGAAGCTCAGCGACTGGACATCTGTAGTCCCACGCTCGTGACCGATGAGGAAGGGCGTGTGCTGCCCGGTTGGCGCCGGCACGAGAAGGTGTTCAACCTGGATGCCCTGCGCAAGAGTGCCGTGACGGCCTGACATGAACTCCACCTCGACCTTGTCCATGTCTCCTACTACTGACCGCCCCCAGGGAGTGCACGACCCCGAGTTGCCGGATCACGTCCGCAACCTCTACACCTACACATCCTCGAGCCTGGCTGGCAACCTGATCGGCGCCATCGTGATCGTGCTGCTGTACGCGGGCTTCGCCGCACCGGCCGCGCTCATCCTGTGGTGCCTGGGGTTTGCTGCGGTGTGGATCTACCGGGCCTGGATCGCGGCACGATTCAGGGCGCTGCAGTTGCGGCCCGATACCGACTTTCCCCGCTGGCGGCGCCTGTGGCTGACCGGCGTGCTGGCTTCGGGGGCGTTGTGGGGGGCAGCGGCCTGGCTGTTCTACGGCGCGGGCGGCAGCATCCAGCAGATCGGTCTGATCATCACGGTCTACAGCTATTGCGTGGCCTCGGTGCCGGTGTTGGCGGACCAGCAGCGGGCCTTTCTGACCTTTCTCGGCCTGTGCTTCCTGCCAACGATCGCACGCATCGCTGCCGAGCACACGCTGTACAGCTACGAGCTCGCAGGCGTGCTGCTACTGGCCATGGGCATGACGGCTTTGCTCGGGCGCAACTACCGCCAGGCCATGGACCGCGTCATCGATCTCAAATTGCAGACCGAGCACCTGCTGGAGCAGTTGCGCAAGGAAAAGGCCGCCGCCGAAGCGGCTCGCCAGGAGGCCGAAGTGGCCAACCGGGCCAAGACGCAGTTCTTCGCGGCTGCCAGCCATGACCTGCGCCAGCCGCTGCATGCGCTGGGGCTGTTCGCCGAGGCCTTGCGCAACAAGAGCCGCGACGAGGAGGTGATCCAGCTCGTCAACAGCATCAACAGCTCGGTCGATGCGCTCGAAGGCTTGTTCTCCGAACTGCTGGACATCACCAAGATCGACACCGGGGCGGTGGAGGTGTCGCCCCAGCACTTCCGGCTGAACGATCTCTTTGCCCGCCTGCGCCTGCATTACGAGCCGACAGCCTTCGAGAAGGGCCTGGCCCTGCGGTTTCGCGGCGGGCATCGCGTGGCCCATGCCGACCCGGTGCTGGTGGAGCGCATCCTGCGCAACCTGCTGTCCAACGCCATCCGCTACACCGAGGATGGTGGCGTGCTGGTGGCCTGTCGGCAGCGTGGCGAGCGGCTGTTGCTGCAGGTTTGGGACAGCGGCGTGGGCATTCCCCCGTCCGAACAATCGCGCGTCTTCGAGGAGTTCTACCAGGTTCCCGGTGACCGGCCACCGACCGCCCACGACCGCAAGGGCCTGGGTCTCGGGCTGGCGATCGTCAAGCGCTTGGCTCAGCTGATGAATGCTCCCTTGCATCTGCGTTCGCAGCCCGGGCAGGGCACGGTCTTCACGCTGGAGCTGCCGCTGGGCAAGGCGCAGCAGCGCACGCTCGAGTCGCCACCGACGCGAGCCTCTCTGGGCCTGACGCTCGAGCGCAAGCTCATCGCGGTGGTCGAGGACGAGCCAGCGGTGCGCGATGGTCTGGAGGTTCTGCTCAAAGGATGGGGCGCCACGGTGGCAGTGTTCGACACGGTGGCCGCCTGTCGAGAATGGGCTGAGCATGCACGATCGCAAGGCCAAAAGCCCGACCTGGCCATCGTGGACTACCGCATCGACCACCAGCACACCGGCATCGATGCGATCCAAGCTCTGCGTGAACATTTCGGGGCCGAGCTACCGGCCATCGTCGTGACGGGCAGCACAGCCGCCAGCCTCGAGGAAGAGGCCCACCGGCATGACTTCCATTTGCTGATCAAGCCGGTGGTGCCGAACAAGCTGCGCGCGATGATTGCCTTCAAGCTCGGTGTGCGCGCCCGTTGAGAAGCCTCGGTCATGGCGTCCCCGGTGACCTTGGAGTTCGAGCTCGACGATGACGAGGATCCGTCATCGTCGCGGACTGCACGCCCGACGGCACGCCGGCGCCCGCTCATCGAAAGGGTGGAGGGGCGTCTGACGGCACGCGAGCTGCTCGAGCGCTTCCGTGCCGTGCGTGACGATTGGTATTCGCCGCAGCTGGCTCCCTTCGTCGAAGGGATCGAGCGTCAGTTGGAGGAAGAGCTGCGCTTGAGCCAGGCCTGTGAGGGCCTGCCTGGCTGCGACCATCCCGACCTGTGCCGGCCTGCCGCTGCCCCCCCACCCCGGGCCGAACCGACCACGCGCCGCCTGCACCTGTGGCACCCGGAGATCTGGTGGATGTCACCGCTGGTGCGCCGTCGAGACACGCCGCTGAACATGCGCTTGCCACTGGCCGACAACGCCCAGGCCCTGGTGCAAGAGCTGACCGAGCACCTGCCTGCGGCCTGGCGCCGGGACCGCGTCGTCGTGCAGCTCGAGGTGGAGACGCACATCTACTGGGGCGGCTGCGGCCTGCGCGACCCCGATGGCGACGGGCCGCAGGTCTGGTCGCCCTGCAGCTTCCGAGGCGACGGGGTCGGGGCTTCCGAGGATCTTCTGCAGCTCAGGCGCGGCGAGGTGACTTGGCTCGTGCCCACCGAGGGGGCAGCTGCTCCGCTCATCCGCCGTACCTTGCGGCCGGGGGTGGGCCTGCTCGTGGCGGTGCCGATCGTCAGCTTCGAGCGGCAGGAGGGAGCGGCCGGCTGGCTCCGGCGCCAAGCCCAGCGCATGCTGCGCTGGCTGGGCTGGAAGCAGCCCCTGGTCGATCGCGATCCCACCTTCGGGCGGCGCCTGCGTGCCGACGAGGCCTACTGGGCCCAGGCGCTGGGGATGCCGGCTCCAACCGATGCCGATCTGGCGCAGGCCGTGAAGACGGGCGCTCGGCTGGCACCGGCCTCCCGGCCCGCCGCGATGCATCGGCCGCCGGCCGATGGGGGTGAGGGCCTGTCGCACGTGGTGCTGCTGCACGGAGGGCTGACGTCCGCGCGCAGCAGCTGGTCGGCCTGGCTGGCCGACGCCGCCGCGGCGGCGGCACGCCCCGGCCCCTGGCAGGGCCTGCCGCTGCTCGATGGGCAACGCGTCTGGCGTTTCGAGCACGACACCTTCTTGCGTGTGGACCGCAACATCAATCAGCTCATCGACTCGCTGGAGCGGCAGGTGATCGGTCGCGGCGAGCGTGGTACGCTGGTCCTGCTGGCGCATTCGCGCGGCGGCAACGTGGCCCGATTCGCCTTGCCGCGTCTGCGCCGGCGCTGGCCGCACTGGACCTTCCTGGCGCTGACGGCCGGCAGTCCGCACCTGGGCACCCGGGTGTTCCGCCAGATCGGTCGGCGCTGGGCCGGCATGAGTGTGCTGGTGGGCGTGTTCCGCGATGTGGCCTCCGGGCTGCTCGACAAGCAGCAGATGACCGATTTGCTCATTCTGGAGCGCGCCCTGGCCTACGACATCCCGCCGGGCTTTCGCGACGTCGAGCCCGAAGGCGTGGAGCGCATGGCCAAGGGGCAACCCCTGCCCGAAGGACTGGCGGCATGGGGGTCGGAATGGGCGCCGCCGCGCGGACGCCCGGTCGAGGACCGGGTGTGGCATCGCGTGATCGAGGACTTCGCCGGCTTGGAGGCCGACGGCGACGGTATCGTCCCGCTGCACTCGGCCAAGCCTCAGGGCCTGGCCCAGGCCTTCGATGCCTCGCCGGTGTTTCACACCGGCTACTTCGCGCACGCGCCGACGGTGGCGCAGATCCGTGCGACGTTGGAGCGGGCGCTGTCGAGCCCGCCGGCGAATCCGGCCTGAGGTGGGGCAGGGCTTCAGATCTCCAGGTTGTCGATCAGGCGGGTCTTGCCCAGCCGCGCGGCGGCCAGCACCACCAGCGGTTCGCCAGCGTCCAGTTGTCCGGCCGTGGGCGGCAGCAGATCGGCGCGCCGGCGCACGCTCACGTAGTCGGGCTGCCAGCCCCGGGCGCGCAGATGGGCCATCGCGGCGGCTTCGATCGCGGCCAGGTCGCGTTCGCCGCGGCGCAGCTTCAACTGCACGTCCTTGAGCGTCATCGACAATTGCACGGCTTCGGCGCGCTCGGCTTCGCTGAGGTAGCCGTTGCGCGAGGACAAGGCCAAGCCATCGTCGGCGCGAGCGGTCTCGCCGGCCACGATCTCGATGGGCAGGGCCAGTTGCTGCACCATGCGACGCACCACCAGAAGCTGCTGGTAGTCCTTCTTGCCGAAGACGGCCACGCGCGGCTGCACGCAGTGGAAGAGCTTGAGCACCACGGTGCACACGCCGGTGAAGAACCCGGGGCGGAATTCCCCTTCGAGCAGGCCGGCCAGCGCCGCCGGCGGCTGCACGGTGTAGACCTGGGGCTCGGGGTAGAGCTCGGCCTCGTTCGGGGCGAAGACCAGGTTGCAGCCCACGCTGCGCAGCAACTCGCAGTCGCGTTCCAGTGTGCGCGGATAGGTGTCGAAATCTTCGTGCGGGGCGAACTGCAGCCGGTTGACGAAGATGCTGGCCACCACCGGGCCGCCATGGTCCTTGGCCAGGCGCACGAGCGACAGATGCCCCTCGTGCAGATTGCCCATCGTGGGCACGAAGGCGGTGCGGGTGCTGCCGGCCAAGGCTTGCCGCAGTTCGGCGATGGTGTGGACGATGCGCATGGCATGGGGCCCGTCGGTGGGGCTCAGTAGCTGTGGTGTTCAGGGTGGGGGAAGCGGCCGGCCTTGACTTCCGACACGTACAGGCGCACGGCGGCCTCGACATCGTGGGTTTCGGCCATGAAGTTGCGCACGAAGCGCGGCAGCTTGCCGCGCGTGATGCCCAGCATGTCGTGCAGCACCAGCACCTGCCCGGCGCAGGCCGTGCCGGCGCCGATGCCGATGGTCAGCAGTTGCGGGTTCTCGGCGCTCACACGAGCGGCCAGGGCTGCAGGCACCAGTTCGAGCACGAGCATCGCAGCGCCGGCGTCGGCCAGTTCGCGGGCGTGGGCCAGCAGCGTGGCGGCGGCTGCGTCGCTGCGGCCCTGCACACGGTAGCCGCCCAGCGCGAACACGCTCTGGGGCGTGAGGCCGAGGTGGGCGCACACCGGGATGCCGCGCTCGGTGAGAAAGCGCACGGTCTCGGCCGTCCAGCCGCCGCCTTCGAGCTTGACCATCTGGGCGCCGGCCTGCATGAGCACCACGCTGGAGGCCAGGGCCTGCTCGCGGCCGGCCTGGTAGCTGCCGAAGGGCAGGTCGGCGATCAGCCAGGCCGTGCGGTTGCCGCGGGCCACGCAACGGGTGTGGTAGGCCACGTCGTCCAGCGTGACCGGCACGGTGCTGGCCTGGCCCTGCAGCACCATGCCCAGCGAGTCGCCCACCAGCAGGCAGTCCACGCCGGCCTCGTCGAGCACACGCGCGAAGCTGGCGTCATAGCAGGTGAGCATGGCGATCTTCTCGCCCGAGGCCTGCATCTCGCGCAGGCGCACCAGGCTCAGCGGCTTGCGCGCGCTGGCGGAAGACTCGTCGGCAGGGGACGCATGGCTGCTCATCGCGGGCACCGGCTCCGTGAGAAAGTGCGCGGATTCTAGCGAGGCGTGTGCGATCTTCGCTGCAGCGCACCAAACGCCGTCGCTATGGCTTCATGCGGGCTGATAGGCGAGCCGGACGTAGATCGGCGCGAAGGCCTCGGCCTGGGTGATTTCGAGCAGGCGTTCGCGGGCCAGTTCCAGCATCGCGATGAAGGTGACCACCACCACCTGGGGGCCGCGCGAAGGGTCGAAGAGTTCGTGGAACTCCATGAAGCGGCGTCCCTGCAGGGTGCGCAGCACGAGGCTCATGTGCTCGCGCACCGAGAGCTGCTCGCGGGTGATCCGGTGGTGCTGCACCAGCTTGGCGCGCTTGAGGATCTCGGCCCAGGCCTCGCGCAGGTCGTTGACGCTGACATCGGGGAAGCGCGGCTTGAGCGACTGCTCGATGTAGACCTGGGCGCGCAGGAAGTCGCGGCCCAGCACGGGCAACTGGTCGAGCTTGGCGGCGGCGAGCTTGATCTGCTCGTATTCGAGCAGGCGGCGCACCAGTTCGGCGCGCGGGTCCTCGGGTTCCTGGCCTTCCTCGGTCTTCTTGGGCGGCAGCAGCATGCGCGACTTGATCTCGATCAGCATCGCGGCCATCAGCAGGTATTCGGAGGCCAGCTCGAGGTTGCGGCTGCGGATCTGGTCGACGTAGCTCAGGTACTGGCGCGTGACATCGGCCAGCGGGATGTCGAGGATGTTGAAGTTCTGCTTGCGGATGAGGTAGAGCAGCAGGTCCAGCGGGCCTTCGAAGGCCTCGAGGAAGACCTCCAGCGCATCGGGCGGGATGTAGAGGTCCTGGGGCAGCTCGAAGAGCGGGGCGCCGTAGAGCTTGGCCACCGCGGCCACGCTATCGACGACCTCGGGCAGGCCGTCCTCGCCCGACGCCAGCGCCGGATCGTCGGGGGCGGCCTCGGGGGCCAGGACGGCGTCGCTCACGTGGGCTCCGGTGTGCTCACAACAGGCAGTGGGGGCTCACTGCCCCAAGCCCTTGGTCTGGTAGACGTAAGGGGGTTGGGGCACCCGGGCGCGTTCGAACTCGCTTTGGGCTTGCCGGTCGATCTGGCGATCCCACAGCAGCGCGCGGCCGCGGCGCTGCTCCTCTTCGAGGGTGGGCTTCCTGGCCTTGAGTTCCTCGATGAACTGCGTGACGTCGGACTTGTAAGGCTTCCAAAAGAGCGGCATGGTCGAGGGGCGGCGCAAGGCCGCTAAAGTAAAGCTTTCGATTTTACCGGGGCGGCTGCATGGGCGGATGGTGGGTCGGTGTGGGCAGGGCGCTGGGCTTGCGGGCCGGCGGCGACGAGCGTGTCACCCGGTAACGGCAGCGCGATGCAGGAGTTCGAAATCAAGTACCAGGTTCCGCCTGCGCGGCGCGCGGCTCTGGAGGCGGCCTTGCAGGCAGGAGCGCGCACGCGGCGCGTGCGCCTGCAGGCCGCCTACTTCGACACCCCGGGGCGCGCGCTCGCACGGGCGGGCCTGGCCCTGCGGCTGCGCAAGGAAGGCCGGCGCTGGGTGCAGACGCTCAAGGCGGCGGGAGACGATGCGCTGACGCGCTTCGAGCACAGCGTGAGGCTGGAGGCGGCACCCGCCGTGGTCGATCCGGCCCTCCATGGGGGCACGCCGCAGGGCGATCGCCTGCTGGCCCTGGTGCGCAGCGCCGGCCCCCTGGTCGAGGCCTACCGTACCGAGGTGTGGCGCCGCCTGCGGCGCGTGAAACATCGTCTGGGCCAGGTGGAACTGGCACTCGATGTGGGGGAGATCCGCAGCGGCGAGCGCCGCCTGCCGCTGTGCGAGTTCGAGGTCGAGTTGGTGGATGGCCAGCCCGAGGCCGTGTTGGAGGTGGCTGGGCGCTGGATGGCGCGTTTCGGCCTGTGGCTGGACATCCGTTCCAAGGCCGAGCGGGGGGATCGCCTGGCACAAGGCCTGGTTGGCGTGCCGGCCACGAAGGCGGCAGCCTTGGCCTTGCCGCGCGAGGCGACGGTCGCTCAGGCTTGGCAGGCGGCGCTCGAGGCGACGCTGGCGCATCTGCTGCCCAACGTCTGCGAGTTGGCGCAGGACGCGCCGGACGAAGCCGGCCACCGTGTCGAGCAGGTGCACCAGGCCCGTGTGGCCCTGCGGCGCCTGCGTACGGCGATGCGCTTCTTCCGGGGCTGGCCGGGGGTGCCTGACACCCGGGACGTCCAGGAGGCCCTGCGCGCCGTGTTCACCCGGCTGGGGCAGGCCCGCGACCGTGATGTGGTGGTGGCCCTGCTCGAGCCGGTGCTGACCCCGGCGGGCCTGCCGCTGCCCGATGCGTGGGCCCCGGCGCAGGCCGGCTCCGACGGCGTGGCCGAGGTGTTGCGGTCCACCGAGGCCCAGCGCCTGTGGCTGCAGTTGCTGCGTTGGCGCCTGGCCGGACTGCCGCCGGCGGCGGCCGAGCCGTTCGAGCCGCGGGCCACGAAGCGCTTGCGGTCCTGGCATCGGGCGGTGGCGGCCCACGCAAGCGACTTCCTGGCCTTGGACGACACCGCGCGGCATGGGCTGCGCAAGCGCATCAAGCGCTTGCGTTATGCGGTGGACTTTGCCGGCAGCCTCTACGAACCGAGGGCGGTCAAAGGGTATCTGCGCGCTCTGGCGGCGGCCCAGGAATGCTTCGGCCAGTTCAATGACCTGGCCGTGGCCCAGGCGGCTGTGGTCGAGGTCCGGGCGCCCTGGGCCTGGTACGCGCGCGGCTGGCTGGAGGCGCGCCGCGAGGCCTTGCTGCCGGTCTGCCAGGCCAGCCTGCAGACGCTGTCCGAGGCGCCGCGCTTCTGGAAGGCCCGCTACGGCAAGGGTCGTCGATGACGTACGGCCGCTGGCGGCCTGTTAGGCTCGCGGTGTCCGCGTCCGTCCCCGACCTCCCATGCCCGTCGATCCCGAGTCCACCGCCGCGGTGAACGAACCGGCCCCTGCCGGCGGCCGCATCCTGCCGGCCGGCACCCGCTGGGGCGAGTTCGAGATCGAACGGGTGCTGAGCGACTCCGGCTCGGGCCTGGTCTACCTGGCCACCGACCATGCCCTGGAGGTGCCGGTGGCGATCAAGGAGTATTTCCCCCTGCACCTGGCCTGGCGCGATGCCTTGGGCCAGGTGCACCCGCTGCCCGGGCGCGACCCCCAGGCCTGGGAGGCTGGGCTGCGTGCCTTCATCGGTGAGGCGCGGTTGCTGGCGCGCTGCGAGCACCCCGCGCTGGTGCGGGTGCTGCGCTTGGTGCACACCGAGGGCACGGCCCGCTGTGTCATGCCCTATGTGCCTGGCAAGCGCCTGTCCGAGACCCGCGAGTCGCCGCAGTGGATGCCCTCGCAAGCGCAGGTGCTGCGGGTGCTCGATGCGCTGCTGGGAGCACTGGAGGACTTTCATGCCACGGGCGGCGTGCATGCTGGCGTGCGGCCGTCCAACATCTTGCTGCGCCCCGACGGCCGGCCGGTGCTGCTGGGGCCGGGCCATGCGAGCCGGGCCACGGCCAGCGACTTGGTCGAATCGCTGATGGCGCGGCTCGAGCCTTCTTTCGACCCTCCGGAATTGAGCGTCTCGATCGGGGGGCACACGCCGGGCCCCTGGAGCGATCTGTACGCGTTGGCGGCGGTGCTGCGGTGGTGGATGACGGGCGTGGTGCCGCCCCCCGCGGCCCAGGTGGCTGCGGGTCGGCGGCTCGAGTCCATGGACGAACTGCTGCGCAGGCTGCATGGGGCCTGGCCGCAACGGCCCTATGCCGCGGGGTTGCTGGAGGCGCTGGATGCCGCCTTGCTCCCGGTTCCGCGTGAGCGGCCGCGCAGCGTGGCGGAGTTCCGAGCGCGACTGGACGGTCTGGAGGCGCGATGGCACACGACCTCGCCTGCCGTGCCGGACCCTGGTCGCGTGGCCAACATGGCTGGACCACCGCCGGCCCTGCAGCCGATGGCTGCGGCCGTCGCCGCGTCTTCATCCCTGCGCTCGCGCCCCATGCCCTTGGATCCGTCCGGCGTGCCTACCCCTCCGATGGCCCCGCCGGAAGGCCCGACAGGCTTGCCCGACGGCGCCTTGGCCCGCTTTCGGGCGGCGAGGTCCGCCACACCACAGGCGCCCTGGCCGCAGCGCTGGCGCCAGGGTCTGGTGGGCGCGGCGCTGGCCGCCTTGTTCGTCGGAGTGTGGTTCCTGGAGCCTCCCCCGCCCTCGGATCCTTTCCCGGGATCGGCGGCGCGGTCGGTCGTCTCGCCGCCCAGCGTGGACGAGGCGGCGTCACTCCCCGCCGCCGAGCCTGAGGCCTCGGCGGCGGCGCCCGCTGCGCGCGCGAGCGCGGCGGCGTCCCGCTAGCGAGGCTCAGGCCGCCACGGACGGCTCCACGAAGGTGGGCGCCCGCGGCGTGTGCCCGTCGAGTTCGCCGAACAGCTCGATCGCCAGCTCGCGCAGCCAGCGGTTGCCCGGGTCGTTGTGGAAGCGGTGGCTCCAGTGCAGCGCCACAGTGAAGGCGGGCAGGTCCATCTCGGGTTCCACCACGCCCAGCGTGCCGCCACGGGCGAAGGTGAGGGCGGTGCGGCGCGGCACGATGACCGCCAGGTCGGTCTCGCGCACGATGGACGGGATCACCATGAAGTGCGGGATGCTCAGGCGGATGCGATCCTGCAGGGCCAGCGTGTGCAGCACGCGCGAGGTCTCGGTGTGTTGGCGCACCACGATGTAGTCCAGCCGCGCCAGCCATTCGCGCGTGGGCGCCTCGCGCAGTAGGGGGTGGTCGGCGCGGGTGAGCACCACGTACTTCTCGTGCAGCAGCTCACAGCGTTCGGTGGCATCCACCCCGGGCAGATAGCCGAAGGCCAGGTCGATCTTGCCAGTGTCCAGCGCATCCTGGATCTGACCGTACTCGAGCTGATGGGTCTCGATGCGCACCTGCGGCGCGGCGCGGCGCACGGCGTGCATCAACGCGGGCAGGAAAACGCCTTCGCCGATGTCGCTCATGTGGATGCGGAAGGTCTTGCGGGCCCGGGTTGGATCGAAGCTGCCGGTGGCGTGCAGGGCCTCCTCGATCAGGTGCAGGGCATGGCGCACGGCATCGGCCAGGGCATCGGCCTTGGCCGTGGGGGCCACGCCGCCCGACACCCGCACGAAGAGCGCATCGCCCAGCAACAAGCGCAACCGGGTGACGCCATGGCTGACGGCCGGCTGCGACAGGCCCAGCACCTCGGCCGCACGGCTCACGCTGCGCTGCTGGTATACCGCATCGAAGATGCGCAGCAGGTTGAGGTCGTGCAAGTTCATGCCCAGGGCTGCGGCGCGCAGCGCGCTTACTGCAACGAGGCGCCGCTGGCTTTGACGACCTTCTCGTACTTCGCGAGCTCGGCCTTGACGAAGGCTCCGAACTGCGCGGGCGTGGTGGGCGAGGGCTCGGCCATCAACTGGGCGAAGCGGGCCTTCACGTCGGGATCCTGCAAGGCCTTGACGAAGACGTCGTTGAGCCGCTGCACCACGTCGGCTGGCGTGCCGCCGGGGGCGAACAGCCCGAACCAGGTGTCGATTGCAAAGCCGGGCAGGCCCGATTCGGCGATGGTGGGCAGCTCGGGCATCATGCTAGAGCGCTGCGCCGTGGTCACCGCCAAGGCCTTGAGGCGGCCGGCGCGGATGTTGGCCGAGGCGGCGGCGAGGTTGTCGAAGTTCAGGTCCACCTGGCCGGCCAGCAGGCCGAGCTGGGCCGGGGCGGCGCCTGCATAGGGGATGTGCACCATGCTCACCCGGGCCTGGGCTTTGAACATTTCGCCAGCCAGATGCCCGGCGCTGCCGTTGCCGCCCGAGCCGTAGTTCAGCCGCCCAGGGTTGGCCCGCGCGTAAGCGATCAGGTCCGCCACCGAGTTGATCTTCAGACGCTGGGTGGTCTCGACGTTCATCACCAGCACGTTGGGCACGCGGGCCACCAGCGTGATGGGTGCGAAGTCGCGGATCGGGTCGTAGGGGATGCGGGCGTAGAGCCAGGGGTTGATGGCATGCGTGGCCACCGCACCCATCACGAGGGTGTGGCCGTCCGGCGCGGCCTTGGCGACATGGTCGGCGCCCAGGTTGCCGCCGGCACCGGCGCGGTTCTCGACGATCACGGCGCCCAGGCTGTCCTTGGCCTTGTCGGCCAGCGCTCGGGCGATGGTGTCCAGCGGCCCGCCGGCCGGATAGGGCACCACCAGTCGCACGGTGCGGGCTTGCGCCCGGGCGAGGCCGGGCAGGGCGAGCGTGGTGGCCAGGGCGGCGTGCGCGAACAGCCAATGGCGGCGTTTCATCGGTGTCTCCTCGGGGCTAGGGTTCTCAGTGCTTGTCGGCTTCGGAGGTGAAGGCGTCGGCGTAGAACTCATCGTCGGGCAGACCGCAGTGCGCGACGAAGTCGCGCCGGGCCGACTCGACCATGATGGGGGCGCCGCAAGCATAGACCTGGTGGCCCGACAGGTCCGGCAGGTCGGCCATCACGGCCTGGTGCACGAGGCCGGTGCGGCCGCACCAGCCGTCCTCGGCCTTGGGCTCGGACAGCACGGGCACGTAGCGCAGCCAGGGCAGGCGGGCGGCGGCGGCCTGCGCCCAATCGTCCAAATAGAGGTCGGCGCGGCTGCGACAGCCCCAGTACAGCACGGTGGGCCGTGTCAGGGCCTTGAACTCCATGTGCTCGACGATGGCCTTGATCGGTGCAAAGCCGGTGCCCGAGGCCAGCAGCACGATGGGCTTGTCGCTGTCCTCGCGCAGGAAGAAGCTGCCGAAGGGCCCTTCCAAGCGCAGGATCTCCTTTTCCTTCATCGCGCCGAAAACGTGGTCCGTGAACTTGCCCCCGGGCATGTGGCGGATGTGCAGCTCGATGCCGGGCTGCGCTTCTTGCGTGTGCGGCGCATTGGCCATCGAATAGCTGCGGCGCGCGCCGTCGCGCAGGATGAACTCCACGTACTGACCCGCGTGGTACTGCAGACGGTCGTTGGCCGGAAGCTGCAGCTTGAGCACCGCCACGTCGGGGGCGGGCTTGTCGATGCGGCTGACGCGGCAGGGCATCTTCTTGATCGGGAACTGGCCGGCACCGACCACCTCGCGCGACTCGATCACCAGGTCGGTCTGCGGCGTGGCGCAGCAGGTGAGGATGTAGCCGGCCTCCTCCTCGGCCGGGCTCAGGGCCTTGAGCTGGTGGGCGCCGTGGATCACGCGCCCGTCCTTCAGGCGGCTCTTGCACGAGCCGCAGGCGCCGTCCTTGCAGCCATAGGGCAGGCCCACGCCCTGGCGGATGGCGGCGGGCAGCACGGCCTCGTCGCGCTCGACGGTGAAGGTGTGGCCGCTGGGCTGCACGGTCACGGTGAAGGTCATGGCAAGCCTCGTAAACTGCGAAATCTCATATTTTGCCCGCTGGTGCAAAGCCCCTTTGCGGGCCGCCGGCCGGCCTATACGCCATGGTCCAACCGCCACCCGCCCCTGCGCCCCTGAGACGCCGTCCGCGCCTGCTCATCGTCGGCTGCGGCGACGTGGGCCTGCGTGTGGTGCGCCTGCTGGTGCCGCGCTGGAAGGTGCTGGCCCTCACCTCGCAGCTCGGCCGCGTGGGCGAGCTGCGCGCCGCCGGTGCCCTCCCCCTCGTGGCCAACCTGGACGAGCCGGCCAGCCTGGCCCGCTTGGCCGGCCTGGCCGATGCCGTGCTGCATCTGGCGCCGCCGCCCGGCCAAGGCGACACCGACCCGCGCACTACCGCCTTGCTGCGGGCCTTGGCCCGCCGCCGCAGCCCGCGCTGCCTCGTCTATGCCAGCACCACCGGCGTCTATGGCGATGCGCAGGGGGCGAGCTTCGACGAGACCCGGCCGGTGGCGCCACGCTCGGACCGCGCCCGGCGCCGCGTCGATGCCGAGGCCCGTGTGCGCTGGTTCGGGCGGGCCTTCGGTGTGCGCGTGTCCATCCTGCGCATCCCTGGCATCTATGCGAGCGACCGCCCGGGCGGGCATCCGCGCGAACGACTGCTGCGCGGCACACCGGTGCTGCGGGCCGAGGACGATGTCTACACCAACCACATCCATGCCGACGACCTGGCCCGCGCCTGCGCGGCCGCGATCGCGCGCGGCAAGCCCCAGCGTGTGGTGCACGCGAGCGACCACACCGAGCTGAAGATGGGCGACTACTTCGACCTGGCCGCCGACCTGTGCGGACTGCCGCGCCCGCCACGTATCGACAGGAACCAAGCGCGCGAGCAGCTTGCGCCCACCCTGTTGTCGTTCATGAGCGAGTCGCGCCGGCTGAAGAACGGCCGGCTGCTGCGCGAGCTGAGGCTGCGCCTGCGCTACCCCACGGTGCGCGAGGGGCTGGGCGGCTGAACCACTGCGTTTGACGGCGCTCTCGGCCCTGGCCGTGCCAGCGGTACGCATCCGCCGGGCGCCGACCGCGGTGGTGATTCAGAAGCGCCGGCGTCCCTGAAAGGGCGGCTTGCCACGCCAATACTGGATCATCAGGAAGCCGCCCAGCATGCCGCCCAGGTGGGCGAAGTGAGCGATGCCCGAGGCCGTGCCCGACATGCCGAAGAACAACTCCAACGCCCCGAAGACGGCGACGAAGACCTTGGCTTTCATCGGGATCGGCGGGAACAGCGGCACGATGATCCGGTTGGGAAACAGCATGCCGAAGGCCAGCAGCAGCCCGAACAGCCCGCCGGAGGCGCCCACCGTGGGGTAGCGCGCGCCGGTGAGGTGGGTCACCAGGAGCTGCAGCGCGGCGGCCGCCAGCACACTGGCCAGCATGAACTGCAGGTAGCGGCGCTGCCCCCACAGGCGTTCGAGTTCGCTGCCGAACATCCACAGGCCCAGCATGTTGAAAAACAGATGGCCGATGCCGCCGTGCAAGAAGGCGTAGGTCACGACCTGCCAGGGCATGAAAAAGTCGCTGACGACCGGCCACAGCGCAAAGACGCGCGTCAGCATCAGGCCCGACAGCATGTCGATCGAGAAGGCGGCCACATTGGCCAGGAGCAGCGCCTTGGTGACGGGGGGCAAAGGGGGCATGAAGGTCCGGCGTTTCGGATGCGGTGCCCGGGATCATAGCGGCCACGGTCTCCTGCCGCCGCGCGCCGGTGCCGCGCAACGCCGCAGTATCCCTGAAACGCGCCGCGACCCGGCAGGGTAGGCGCCGATGCCCCCTGGAGACGAGGGGGGGCAGGGCTGCGAAGGGCCCCAGCCGGGTCCGTGTCGCGCTATCGTTGTGAGCACCGACATTGCTTGACGGAGAGCCTCGATGCCTGCGCGTGCCCTGCAGCGCCTTCGGTCAACGGGCTTTGCGCCTTGGGGCTGGCGTTTGGCCGTCGCCGGGCTGGTGGGCTTGGTGGTCGTCGCGGCCTGGCGCGGCGTGACGCAGGAGATGCAAAGCTCGCGCGTCCAGGCGCGCTGGCTGGCCGACCTGGCGGCCCAGTTGCGCGTCTCGGTGCAACCTGGCCGCAGCGAATCCATCCGTTTTCCCGCCGACGGGCCCTATGACTTGCGCCTGGGCTACCACGGTTTGCCGTCGATGATCGAACGCCTGTCCGCGCGTGGCTTCGAGGTGCGGGCCCAGGCCCGCTGGTCGCCCAAGCTCATCGAGCTGCACGATCGCGGCCTGTTCACGATCTACCCCGAAAAAAGCCAGGCGGGCCTACAGGTGCTCGACTGTCGCGGCGAAACTCTCTCGGCCAGCCTGCATCCACGGCAGGTCTACCCCGACCTGCAGGCCGTCCCCCGCGTGCTCGTCGACAGCTTGCTCTACATCGAAAACCGCGAGCTGCTCGACCCCACGCGGGTGCACCTGAATCCTGCGATCGAATGGGACCGGCTCGGCAAGGCCGTGCTTGAACAGGTCCGCCGCACCGTGGACCCGGGGCAGTCTGCCGCCGGCGGCAGCACCCTGGCCACGCAGATCGAGAAGTACCGCCACTCCCCCCAGGGCCGCACCGACTCGGTGGGCGAGAAGCTGCGGCAGATGGCCTCGGCCTCGCTGCGGGCCTACCTGGACGGCGAACACACCCTGGCGCGCCGACGGCAGATCCTGCTGGACTACCTCAACACCGTGCCGCTGGCCGCCCAGGTGGGCTTCGGCGAGGTGCACGGCCTGGGCGACGGCCTGTGGGCCTGGTACGGCCGCGATTTCGACGAGGTCAACCGTCTGCTGTCGACCCTGGTGGATGGCAAGGTGAGCCCCGCTCCGCCCGCAGCAAGTCAGGCCCGGGCCTTCCGCGAGGTGCTGCTGCGCGAGCAGGCCCTGGCCTACAAGCAGGCGCTGTCGCTCATCGTCGCGCAGCGCCGGCCCTCGCACTATCTGGCCGAGCGCGCGCCCGGGCTGCGCGAGCTCACCGACAGCCACCTGCGCCTGCTCGCCCGCGACGGCGTCATTCCGGTGGCCTTGCGCGATGCCGCCCTGCCTCTGCCGCTGGAGCTGCTGCCGCAGCAGGCGGTCCAGTCCCCGGGCAGTTTCGTCGAGCGCAAGGCGGCCAGTGCCGCGCGCACGCGCCTGTCGGGCCTGTTGGGCGTGTCGCGCAGCTACGACCTGGACCGTCTGGACCTGGTGGCGGACAGCACGCTCGACGCCCGGGCTCAGAGCGCGGTGACCGAGGCGCTGCTGAGGCTGCGCACGCCCGAAGGCGTGCGCGAGGCCGGCCTGGTGGGACACCGCCTGCTGCGCGAGGATGACGATCCGGCACCGCTGCGCTACAGCTTCACCCTCTTCGAGAGCGACGGCCAGGTCAGCCGTTTGCGCGTGCAGACGGACAACTTCGACCAACCCTTCGACCTGAACGAGGGGGCGCGGCTGGACATGGGCTCCACGGCCAAGCTGCGCACGCTCGTGAGCTATCTCGAAGTGGTGGCCCAACTGCACGGTCGGTGGGCCAGCCTGGACACGGCCACGCTGGCCGCGCTGCGGCCGGCGGCGGGCGACGCCCTGGCGCGCTGGGTGCGCGACCACCTGCTGCGCACCGAGGACCGCAGCCTGGAGGCCCTGCTCGAAGCCGCGATGGACCGGCGCTATGCGGCCAGCCCGGCCGAGACCTTCTTCACCGGCGGAGGCCTGCACCGCTTCGGCAACTTCGATGCCGAGGACGATCAGCGCACGATGACGGTGCGCGAGGCCTTCCGCCGCTCGGTCAACCTGGTCTTCATCCGGCTCATGCGTGACGTCGTGCAGCATCTCGTGCACCAGCAGCCGGATTTCGACCCCCGCTTGTTCGACGACCCAGCCCACCCTGCCCGGCAGCGGTTCCTCGAACGATTCGCCGACCAGGAGGGACGGCAATTCATCGCGCGCTTCCACGCTGCGTTGCGCGACCGTCCGCCCGAGGAGGTCGAGCGCCAGCTCCTGGGCGACGACCGCCCAGCCACCCTGCAGCGCCTGGCCGCGCTCTACCTGGGGCTGGAACCCCAGGGAGGCGTGCCAGGGCTCGCGGATTTCCTGGTGCGCCATCGCGGGGGCGAGGCCGTGCCGCCGGCGGTGTTGCAGCGCCTGCATGAACAGGCCGCCCCCGGCCGGCTGTCGCTGCCCGACCGCGCCCACCTCGCCGGCGTGCATCCGCTGGAGCTGTGGGTGGCGGCCCGGTTGCGCGCGCATCCTGCGGCCAGCCTGCGCGAGCTGCTGGCCGCCGGCGGCCAGGCCCGGCAGGAGGCCTATGACTGGCTCTTTCGCACGCGCCACAAGGCCGCGCAGGACCAGCGCATCGGCCAGGTGTTGGAGCAGGCCGCCTTTGCGGAGCTGCACCGCCGCTGGCGGCGGCTGGGCTACCCCTTCGACACCCTCACACCCTCGTATGCGAGCGCCCTGGGCGCATCGGGGGACCGGCCGGCCGCCCTGGCCGAGTTGATGGGCGTGATCGCCAACGACGGCCTGCGGCTGCCGACGGTGCGCATCGAGGGCCTGCAGTTCGGGCGTGGCACGCCCTACGAGACCCACTTGGTCCGTCAACCGGTCGCGCCCGAGCGCGTGCTGCCGGCCGAGGTGGCGCGCGTTGCGCGCCGTGCCCTGGTGGACGTGGTGGCCCAGGGCACCGCGCGGCGGCTGCTGGGCAGCGTGCGCAGCGCCGATGGACGGACGGTGGAACTGGGCGGCAAGACCGGTACCGGCGACCACCGCTACACCGTGCAGGGTCGCGACGGCCGGGTGCTGGCCTCGCAGGTGCTCAACCGCTCGGCCAGCTTCGCCTTCGTCCTGGGCGAGCGCCACCATGGCGTGCTGATGGTCTATGTGACAGGCTCCGATGCCGAGCGCTACCGCTTCACCAGTGCCTTGCCCACGCAGTTGCTCAAGTCGCTGCTGCCAGCGCTATGGCCCTGGATCGAGGGCCAACCCTGCAACCCGTCCTTGCAGAAAGAGCCGCCTGGCGATGTGGCCCGTGCGGGTTGACTGCGAGGACCATGACGAACTGGACGGGTGAGAACGACACCCCCTCGTGCTCATGCCGTCAGTTCAACCGAGATCCGGCAGTTGAGCGCGCCCGAGCGGGCCTTCAGACTCGCGTATGACCGCCGCCTGGCGGTCAATCGATCTGAAAACCTGTGGCCTTGGCCAGCGCTGCCCAGCGCTGGGCTTCGGTTTCGAGCAAGCGCTGTGTTTCGGAACGGCTCGTACCAAGCACCGTGAAGCCCGCGTCTTCGAGTTGCTTGCGCACGGAGGGCGTCTGCGCCGCCGAGACGACCTCCCGGTTCAGCAGATCCAGCAATGCGGCGGGTGTACCGGCAGGTGCCAGGATGGCAAACCACGCTGAGAAATTGATATCGGGCTGGCCCAGCTCAGCGAATGTCGGGACCTCTGGTAGCAAGACCGAGCGCCGCGCCGCGGTGGTCGCCAGAGCGCGCAGCTTGCCACCCTTGACCTGCGGAGCGGCCAGCGCGGTGCTGACGAAAGCGGCCTGAACGCTGCCGTTGACGAGCGCGCTTATCGCATCGCCGGTGGCACGGAAGTGCACCGGCTCGATGGGAAAGCCCGCCCGGCTCGCGAACATTTCTGCACCAAAGTGGCCTGGCGTGCCCGCGCCAAAGGTGCCGAAATTGAGCCTGTGTTTGTCCGCTCGCGCAGCCGCGACCAGCGTATCGACGTCGGTGTGCGGCGAGGTCGCTGGAACCACCAGAACGAAGTCTGCACGTACGACTTCCGATACTGGCGCCAACTCCTTGGCCGGTTGGTACGGCAGCTTGCGGTGGGTGGACGGCGCGATGCTGATCGAGCCCACCTCGCCCAGCAGCAGCGTGTGCCCGTCTGGCGTGCCCTTGGCCACTTGCTGGGCAGCGATCTGGCCCCCGGCGCCGGCCACATTGTCGATCACCACGGCTTGTTTGAGAGTTTCTGCCAGACGCTGACCGAGGATGCGGGCGACGAGGTCGGGGCCGGTGCCGGGGGGAAAGCCGACGACCAGGCGTACAGGGCGTTGGGGGTAAGCTTGTGCCCTCGCGAGCTCAGGCAGGGTGCTCAGGCCGATGAAAAGCGGCAGGGCCAGCATCGTGACCCGCCAAAAGGTGCGCCGCGGCAGCATGGCGTTCGTCTCCGTCGAGTGTTCTCCGAGGACGCCAGTGTGTGCTGCGAGCGCCCACGCCCGTGTCATCCCAGAGGACGACAGGCAGGCCTGGATCGTCTCAGCGCCACAACGCGGCGAACAGCTCGCTTTTGAAGTGCAAGCCCAGCCGGGCGAAGGCGCGGGCGCGGTAGGTTTTGACGCTGGCCACCGACAGACCCAGGTCGGCCGCAATGCCGTCGTAGCTCAAGCCCTGCAGCAAGCGTTCCAACACGTCGACCTCGCGCGCGGTGAGGGTGGGGCAGCGGGCGAGCAGACGGTCCCGCACCCCGGTGGTGGGCGCTTGCGCCAGCCACTGTAGGTGCCGATGCACGCAGGCCAGCAGCACCGGCGCCAGTTCGATGAAGCGCTCGATCTCTGCAGGGGCGAAGCAGCCTTGGTCCAAGTGATGGTAGAAGTTCACGGCCAGCAGCGAGCCGTCGGTCTCCAGCGTGGCGACCGATAGCCGTTCGAGCATGCCGTGGCGACGGTAGATCGCTTCACGATGGTCTGCACAAGGTGCCTCATCGGCGTGCATGCGTAGCACCATGGCCCGCCCCGGGCTGCGCGTCCGACGGACCAGATCGAAGCTGCGGTCCCGCCGGTACAGGCCTTGGTCGCAGTAGATCGAAAAGCACTCGCGGGTGATGTCCGGTGCCTGGCGGCTGGCTGACAGATGCATCACCGGTGGCCGGTCGGGCCAAACTTGGTAGACCGACCACGAGCCTGCAGCCACCCAAGCGTTGATTGCATGCAGCGCTTGGGTGGCAAAACCAGGCTGACCGAGGGCATCGACCCAACGCGCCGCCACCGCCGTGGCGGCCGACGGTGCCGGACCCATCGCGATCGGCCAGGCGTTCATGACAGGCACGGTGTCATCCTTGCGGATGACACCAGGCCATCGACGGTGGCGCTATCGTCGACTTCTCCAAGGTTCGCGCCTCCTTTCCCATGGACATCCCCCACCAGTTTCCCAACGTCGTGCCGACCCTGGTGCCCATGGCCTGCATCCGCTGCGAGGTCGGCCCGCTCGTAACGCTGGGTCCGGGCCCTACCGGCGAGCGCCGTTACGTGCCGTTGGGGGGCGGCACGGTCCGTGGGCCCGAATTGAATGGTCGGGTTGTCGAGGGTGGGGTGGACTGGCAGCTCTCCCGCGCCGACGGCGTGTTGGAGATCGCCGCGCACTATGCACTGCGTCTGGACGACGGTAGCCTGGTGGAGGTGCGCAGCGAAGGCCTGCGCCATGGACCTGCGGCGGTGATGGCACGTCTGGCCAGCGGCGAGCCTGTCGCCCCCCACGAATACTTTTTTCGCACGCTGATGCGCTTCACGACCGGTGCTCCGGCCTGGGCGCACCTCAACGCCGTGATGGCGGTGGCGAGCGGACAGAGGCATGTGCATCAGGTGGTGTTGGACGTGTTCCGACTGACATGAGGGCGGCGCTAGAGCCTCCAGCGATACTTATGTTATGAAACCATCCAGCCCCGATCCTCCGCAGATACCCGCATCTCCCATGCGGTCGCTGCGCGAGCCGCGGCGGTGCAAGCCCTTCGGCCTGCGTGCGACCTTGGGGCAAGGGGTGGCCAGTGCCGTCTGGCTGCTGCAACGCTGAGGGCAACGGCCCGCTATGCCATAATCAATAGCTCTTCCGTCGCACCGCCGGCCCAGGTGGCGAAATAGGTAGACGCAAGGGACTCAAAATCCCTCGCCAGCGATGGCATGCCGGTTCGAGTCCGGCCCTGGGCACCAAACCTCACCTTGCGTGACAGCGTTGCGCAGACGAAGGGGTGAGCGACTGTTCGGCACACTGGTCCTGTCGTCGTGCGCAGCCCAGTGGGGGTGCTTTGAGGCGAGCAGGCGAATACGCGTGACACTGCGACAATGTGTGCAGGCCATTCATCGGAACCCTGCTGACCATGCCTCATTACCAAACCCTTGAAGACGTCATCGGCCACACGCCGCTCGTGCGCCTGCAGCGCCTGCCCGGCGCGGACAATGAGCGCCGCGGCAACGTCATTCTCGGCAAGCTCGAAGGCAACAACCCAGCCGGCTCGGTGAAGGACCGCCCGGCCATCAGCATGATCCGTCGTGCCGAGGAGCGCGGCCAGATCAAGCCGGGCGACACCTTGATCGAGGCCACCTCGGGCAACACCGGCATCGCGTTGGCGATGGCTGCGGCCATCCGTGGCTACCGCATGCTGCTGATCATGCCGGAGGACTTGTCCGTGGAGCGGGCGCAGACGATGAAGGCCTTCGGGGCCGAGCTCATCCTCACGCCCAAGGCCGGCGGCATGGAGTACGCCCGGGATCTGGCCGAGCAGATGCAGCGCGAGGGCAAGGGCGTGGTGCTCGACCAGTTCGCCAATGCCGACAATCCGCGCATCCACTACGAGACCACCGGCCCGGAGATCTGGAAGGACACCGAGGGGCGCGTCACGCACTTCGTCAGCGCCATGGGCACCACCGGCACCATCACTGGCGTGTCGCGCTACCTGAAGGAGAAGAACCCGGCCGTGCGCATCGTCGGTGCCCAGCCCAGCGAGGGGTCGCGCATTCCGGGTATCCGCAAGTGGCCACCGGAGTACCTGCCCAAGATCTACGACCCCAGCGCCGTGGACGAACTGATCTATGTGAGCCAGGCCGACGCCGAGGACATGGCCCGCCGACTGGCGCGCGAGGAAGGCCTGTTCGGCGGCATTTCGGCCGCCGGGGCCTGCTGGGCGGCGCTGCAGATCGCCCGGCAGGTCGAAAACGCCACCATCGTTTTCGTGGTGTGCGACCGCGGCGACCGCTATCTTTCCACCGGCGTATTCCCGGCCTGAGCCTCGGGGGCGGTCACCCGCCACAGCGTGTGGCCGGCATCGCGGTACTTGCGCTCGAAGGGGGAGACCGGATCGGCCAGCTCGGCCGGGCTCGGCTCGTCTAGCGTTGCCGTCCGCCCGGCCAGGTGCAGCGCCCGCGCGAATTCCTGCGCATAGACGATCCAGTTGCTGCGCAGTTCGATGCGCCCGCCCAGAGCCAGCAGGGCGGGCAGGCGCGGGTGGCTGCCCCAGCGGCGCATCACATGCTCGGCCTTGGGCCAGGGGTTGGGGTACAGGAGATGGTGCTCGGCCAGGCGCCAGCCGGCCTGGGCCATCAGTGCCCACACGTCGCCGACATCGGCGCGCAGCAAGACCAGGTTGGGCGGCCATGCCGCCTGCAGTTTGCGCTGCCCGCGCTCCAGGCGCTCGGCCGACTGGTCGATGCCCACCACCAGCGCCTGAGGGTGCCGCCTGGCCAGCCGGGCGCTGCTCTCGCCGGTGCCGCAGGCGCTGTCCAGCACCAGCGAGCGGCCCTCGCGGCGCCGGGCGATCGCCTCGAAGGCGGCCACGCTGTAAGGGGCTGGCGGCTTGCGAAAGGGGGTGGCCAGATGGCGGCGCACGAGTTCGTCCAGCCGGGGGTGGAGAGCGACCTGGTTGCTCGTCACCGGACGCGACAGCGCCCGGGAGGCTTCGGCGCTAGGATGGGGTTCCACGATTCGATGGTGCACGATGACGATCCAGGCCTACAAATTCTGCCCGCAGTGTGCCTCCCCGCTGGCCTGGCGGGCCCAGATGGAAGACGGCGGCGAGAAATCGCGTCTGCGCTGCGCGGGCTGCGGCTTCACGCACTGGAACAATCCCACGCCGGTGCTGGCCGCGGTGATCGAGCTGGAGGACCGCGGCGGCCAGTTGCTGCTGGCGCGCAACGCCGCCTGGCCGGGCCGCTTCTTTGGGCTGGTCACCGGCTTCATGGAGGCTGGCGAAACCCCGCAGGAAGGTGTCATCCGCGAAGTGGCCGAGGAGACGGGCTTGACGGTGACACGACTGTCCATCATCGGCGCCTACGACTTCCAGCGCATGAACCAGGTCATCATCGCCTACCACGCCCTGGCGCGCGGCGAGATCACGTTATCGCCGGAGCTGGCCGAATACAAGCTGGTGGCGCCCGAGTCGGTGAGGTGCTGGCCGGCGGGCACCGGCCAGGCCCTGGCCGACTGGCTGCGTTCGCGAGGCCATCCCGTGCGCTGGCTGGACGACCGCCCGCGGTGAGACCGTGACCCAGCGGGAGTGGGTGTTCGATAGGCGCACAGCTCAACGGTGACCGATCAACCTTAGAATAGGAGGTCTCTTGTTTCGGACCGACCATGGACATCCACAAGGAACTCGACACTCGCGGGCTGAACTGTCCCTTGCCCATCCTCAAGGCCAAGAAGGCCCTGACAGAGATGCACAGCGGCGAGCTGCTCAAGGTGGTGGCCACCGACCCGGGCTCGATCCGTGATTTCCAGGCTTTTGCCAAGCAGACGGGCAACGAGCTGGTCGAGCAGCAAACGCTGGACAAGGAGTTCGTGCACGTGCTGCGTCGCCGCTGAGCGCAAGCTGGTGCAAACAATAGGGCTGCCGACGGCAGCCCTTTGTCGTTGAAGACGAGCTTGTCAGAGCTCCAGGCTTTTCAGGTAGGCGCGGAAGCTCGCGCCCAGTTCCGGGTGTTGCAGCGCCAGTTCGACGGTGGCCTGTAGGAAGCCTTCTTTGCTGCCGCAGTCGTAGCGGATGCCCTCGTAGCGGTAGGCGAACACCTTCTCGCGGCGTAGCAGGCCGCTGATGCCGTCGGTGAGCTGGATCTCGCCGCCCACGCCGCGCGGCTGGCGGCGAATCTCCTCGAAGATGCCCGGCGTGAGGATGTAGCGACCGGCCACGCCCAGGCGTGAGGGGGCGTTCTCGGGGGCGGGCTTCTCGACGATCTGGGTCAAGTCCATCAGGCGGTCGTTCACCGGCGTGCCGGCGCAGATACCGTAGCGACGCGTCTGCTCGGCCGGCACTTCCTGCACGGCCAGGATGGACACGCGCCATTCGCTGAAGATCTCGACCATCTGGCGGGTGATGCCTTTGTCGCCCACCATGAGGTCGTCGGCCAGCAGCACGGCGAAGGGATCGTTGCCCACCAGGCGCTCGGCGCATAGCACGGCGTGTCCCAAGCCCAGCATCTTGGGCTGACGCACGAACACGCACTCCATGTCGTCGGGTTTGATGGACTGCACCACCTTGAGCAACTCGTGCTTGCCGGCGGCCTCGAGCTCGGTTTCCAGCTCGTAGGCCATGTCGAAGTGGTCTTCGATCGGGCGCTTGGTGCGGCCGGTCACGAAGATCATCTCGCGGATGCCCGCCTCATAGGCTTCCTCGACGGCGTATTGGATGAGCGGCTTGTCCACCACGGGCAGCATTTCCTTGGGTTGTGCCTTGGTGGCGGGCAAGAAGCGGGTGCCGAGGCCGGCAACGGGGAAAACGGCTTTGGTGATCATGGGCGTGTTTGTACTCGTTTCCACGAGAGGCTGTCTGTCGGCCTCCCGCGGACAGGGGGCCCTTGAACGAGGGGCCCGTGGTCTTCAGCCCAGGCGGGCGAGCTGGTCGCGCAGTTTGGCCAGCGTCGCGCTGAAATCGGCCAAGCGCTGCCGTTCCTGCTCGACCACGGCCGCCGGGGCGCGGGCCACGAAGCTCTCGTTGGCCAGCTTCGCCCCGGCCTTGGCGATCTCGGCCTCCAGTCGCTTGACTTCCTTGCCCAGGCGCTCGCGCTCGGCGGCCACGTCGATCTCTACATGCAGGGCCAAATGGGCCTCACCCAGCACGGACACCGGCGCGAGCTTCGTCGCCTCGGCAAAGGCGGCGGCGTCGGTGAAGAGCTTCACGTCGCTGAGCTTGGCCAGGGCCTTGAGCAGCGGGGCGGCCGCCTCGATGAAGGCGGCGTCTCCGTGGGCGTACAGCGGCACGCGCTCGGCCGGCGACAGGCCCATCTCGCCGCGCAGGTTGCGGCACACGCCCACCAGGGCTTTGAGTTTGTCCATCCACGCGTCGGCCTGGGCGTCGATGCGCTCGGGCTGGGCCACGGGGTAGGGGGCGCGCACGATGGAATCGTCCGAGCCTGCCGCCTTGCGGCCGGCCACCGGGGCCACCTTCTGCCACAGCTCTTCGGTGATGAAAGGCGTGATCGGGTGCAGCAGGCGCAGCACGGCCTCCAGCACGCGAATCAGGGTGCGGCGCGTGGCGCGCTGCCGGGCGGCGTCGCCGGTGGCGATCTGCACCTTGGCGATCTCGAGGTACCAGTCGCAGTACTGGTCCCACACGAACTGGTAGATCGCGTTGGCGACGTTGTCCAGCCGGTAGTCCGCGAAGCCCTGGGCCACGGCAGCTTCCACCCGCTGCAACTCGCCCACGATCCAGCGATCGGCTTGGGAAAAATCCAGGTAGCCGCCGCTCACGCATTCCTGGGCGCCGTGCTCGGCCAGGCCGCAGTCCTGTCCCTCGCAGTTCATCAACACGAAGCGCGTGGCGTTCCACAGCTTGTTGCAGAAGTTGCGGTAGCCCTCGCAGCGCTTGCTGTCGAAGTTGATGTTGCGGCCCAGGCTGGCCAGCGCGGCAAAGGTGAAGCGCAGCGCGTCGGCCCCATAGCCGGGGATGCCCTCGGGGAACTCCTTCTTCGTGGCTTCGCGCACCTTGGGGGCGGTCTCGGGGCGGCGCAGCCCGGTGGTGCGCTTGTCGAGAAGGGGCTCCAGCGCGATGCCGTCGATCAGGTCCACCGGGTCGAGCACGTTGCCTTCGGACTTGCTCATCTTCTTGCCATGAGCGTCGCGCACCAGGCCGTGGATGTAGACATGGTGGAAGGGCACTTTGCCGGTGAAGTGCACCGTCATCATGATCATCCGGGCCACCCAGAAGAAGATGATGTCGAAGCCCGTGACCAGCACGCTGGAGGGCAGGAAGAGTTCGAGCTCCTTCGTATTTTCGGGCCAGCCCAGCGAGGAGAAGGGCACCAGGGCCGAGGAATACCAGGTGTCGAGCACGTCCTCGTCGCGCGTGAGCGGCCCGGTGTAGCCGGCCTGCTTCGCCTTGGCACGGGCTTCGTCTTCGCTGCGGGCCACGAAGAGCTCGCCGTTCGTGCCGTACCAGGCGGGGATCTGGTGGCCCCACCAGAGCTGGCGCGAGATGCACCAGTCCTGGATGTTCTTCATCCACTGGTGGTAGGTGTTCACCCACTGCTCGGGGAAGAACTTCACCGAGCCGTTGTCGACCACCTCGATGGCCTTCTGCGCGATGCTCTTGCCGTCGGGGCCGGGCTTGCTCACGGCGACGAACCACTGGTCGGTGAGCATGGGCTCCACGATCTGACCGGTGCGCTCGCAGCGCGGCACCATGAGCTTGTGCTTCTTCACCTCCACGAGCAGGCCCTGGGCTTCGAGGTCGGCCACGACCTTTTTGCGGGCCTCGAAGCGGTCGATGCCGCGATAGGGTTCGGGCACCTCGTCGTTGGTCTTCGCGTCGAGCGTGAAGATCGTGATCATCGGCAGCGCATGCCGCTGGCCCACCGCGTAGTCATTGAAATCGTGCGCCGGCGTGACCTTCACCACGCCAGTGCCGAAATCGCGGTCCACATACTCGTCGGTGATGACGGGAATGGTGCGGCCGGTCAGCGGCAGCCTCACCTGCTTGCCGTGGAAGGCGGTGTAGCGCTCGTCCTCGGGGTGCACCATCACGGCCGTGTCACCCAGCATGGTCTCGGGGCGCGTGGTGGCCACGACCAGATCCCCCGAGCCATCGGCCAGAGGGTAGCGGATGTGCCAGAGGTGACCGTCCTCCTCTTCGCTGGTGACCTCCAGGTCGGACACGGCGGACTTGAGCACCGGGTCCCAGTTCACCAGGCGCTTGCCGCGGTAGATGAGGCCGTCCTCGTACAGCCGCACGAAGGTTTCGGTGACCACCTTGGACAGCTTCTCGTCCATCGTGAAGTACTCGTGGGCCCAACTCACCGAGTCGCCCATGCGACGCATCTGGCGAGTGATGGTGGAGCCCGACTCCTCCTTCCATTCCCACACCTTGGCGACGAAGTTCTTGCGGCCCAGGTCGTGGCGCGACTGGCCGGTCTTGGCCTGGAGTTGGCGCTCCACCACGATCTGCGTGGCGATGCCGGCGTGGTCGGTGCCAGGCACCCACAGGGTGTTGTGGCCGCGCATGCGGTGGTAGCGCGTGAGCGCGTCCATGATCGTCTGGTTGAAGGCGTGGCCCATGTGCAGCGTGCCGGTGACGTTGGGCGGCGGCAACTGGATGCAAAACGAGGGCTTGGCCGGGTCGAGCGTGGGCGCGTACAGGCCGCGCTGCTCCCACAGCGGGCCCCAATGGGCCTCGATGGCGGCGGGCTCGAAAGACTTGGCGAGTTCGGTCATGGGGCCGGACGTGCGTGCGAGGGGAAAACGAAAGCGGCGTCCCACGGGACGCCGCCAGACCTGGGATGCCGCAATTTTAGGCGCGGCGCGGGCAGAGGGCCTACATGAAAAGGTGCTCGCCGGCGTTCTCGCCACCGAGGATCACATAGTTGACTTTGCGCAGGTCGGCCAGGGTGCGCCCGCCGGCGTAGCTGATGGAGCTTTGCAGATCCTCGCGCATTTCGCGCAACGTGTCGGCGAGCTTGCCCTTGATCGGCTCGAGGATGCGCTTGCCTTCCACGTGCTTGTACTCGCCCTTGTTGAAGTCGCTGGCCGAACCGTAGTATTCCTTGTAGAGCTTGCCGTCGAGCTCGACGGTCTGGCCGGGGGATTCCTCGTGACCCGCAAACAGCGAGCCGATCATCACCATGGCTGCCCCGAAGCGCACGCTCTTGGCGATGTCGCCATGGTGGCGGATGCCGCCGTCGGCGATGATGGGCTTGGTGGCCACGCGGGCGCACCACTTCAGCGCCGAGAGCTGCCAGCCGCCGGTGCCGAAGCCCGTCTTGAGCCGCGTGATGCACACCTTCCCAGGCCCGATGCCCACCTTGGTGGCATCTGCTCCCCAGTTCTCCAGGTCGATCACGGCTTCGGGTGTGCCCACGTTGCCGGCGATCACGAAGGTCTGCGGCAGCTTCTTCTTGATGTGTTCGATCATCTTGCGCACGCTCTCGGCGTGGCCGTGGGCGATGTCGATGGTGATGTAGTCGGCTCCCACACCTTCGGCGGCCAGGCGGTCGATCACCGCGTAATCGGCGGCCTTCACGCCCGAGCTGATCGAGACGAACAGGCCCTTGTCGCGCATGCTTTTCGCGTAGGCCACGTTGTCCAGATCGAAGCGGTGCATCACGTAGAAGTAGCCGTTGGCGGCCAGGTACTCGCTGATGCGCTCGTCGAGCACCGTCTTCATGTTGGCCGGCACCACCGGCAGCTTGAAGCGGCGGCCGCCGAATTCCACCGAGGGGTCGCACTCGCTGCGGCTTTCCACGCGGCATTTGCGCGGCAGCAGCAAGATGTTGTCGTAGTCGAAGATTTCCATGGGCAAGGCTCCGGGTTGCAGTGGGGCGGGCGGCGCGTTGAGGCAGTGCGCGGCCCAATGGCTGCGAGCGCTTGATTTGGAGCCGGCCGGGTCCGAAACCGTCAGCGAGGGCGGTGGACACAAAAAACCGGGCTCCAACATTTGGGCCCGGTGGCGCATTCTACGCCGAATGCACACCGTGGCGTCGGGCGAGATCCCGGGGGCGCCTCCTAGAATCGGCCCATGAGCCTGTTCCTTCCCGATTCCGAGCCCGTCGCGGCGCCCCCAGCGGCCTCGGCCGGCCTGCTGCAACACCTCAACCCCGAGCAGTACGCGGCGGTGACGCTGCCGCCACGCCACGTGCTGGTGCTGGCCGGTGCGGGTTCGGGCAAGACCAGGGTGCTCACCACCCGCATCGCCTGGCTGATCCAGACCGGCCAGGTGGGCCCGGGCGGGGTGATGGCCGTCACCTTCACGAACAAGGCCGCAAAGGAAATGCTCACCCGCCTGAGCACGATGCTGCCCATCCCCGTGCGCGGCATGTGGATCGGCACCTTCCACGGCCTGTGCAACCGCTTCCTGCGCGCGCATTGGAAGCTGGCGGGCCTGCCGCAAAGCTTCCAGATCCTGGATTCGCAGGACCAGCTCTCGGCCGTCAAGCGGGTGATCAAGGCGATGAACCTCGACGAGGAACGCTTCGTGCCCAAGCAGGTGGCGTGGTTCATCGCCGGCTGCAAGGAAGACGGCCAGCGGCCCAAGG
Source organism: Caldimonas sp. (assembly GCF_046291045.1). Lineage (GTDB taxonomy): Bacteria > Pseudomonadota > Gammaproteobacteria > Burkholderiales > Burkholderiaceae_C > Caldimonas. The sequence continues at coordinate 69,993 of NZ_JBKBSL010000012.1, forward strand.
ACGTGGAGGTGCGCGACGAACACACCCGCAAGCTCATCGAGGTCTACCAGGCCTACGAAGACCAGTGCCAGCGCGAGGGGGTGGTGGACTTCGGCGAATTGATGCTGCGCACCTATGAGCTGATGCGCGATCATGCGGCGCTTCGCGAACACTACAACCGGCGCTTCCGCCACATCTTGGTGGACGAGTTCCAGGACACCAACCGGCTGCAGTACGCGTGGCTCAAGATGTTCGCCGGCCCCGAGAGCGCCGTGATGGCCGTGGGCGACGACGACCAGAGCATCTACGCCTTCCGTGGTGCGCAGGTGGGCAACATGGCCGACTTCGAGCGCGAATTCCGCGTGGATCAGGTCATCAAGCTCGAACGCAACTACCGCAGCTTCGGCCACATCCTGGATGCGGCCAATGCGCTGATTGCTCACAACACCCGGCGACTGGGCAAGCACCTGCGCACCGAGGCCGGGCCGGGCGAGCCGGTGCGTGTCTATGAGGCCACCAGCGATTTTGCCGAGGCGCAATGGCTGGTCGAGGAGGCGCAGCAACTGCACCGCGACGGCGTGCCGCGCAGCGAGATCGCAGTGCTCTACCGCAGCAATGCCCAGTCGCGCGTGCTGGAAAGCGCCCTCTTCAACGCCGGGATCCCCTACCGCGTCTACGGCGGGCTGCGCTTCTTCGAGCGCGCCGAGATCAAGCATGCGCTGGCCTACCTGCGCCTGATCGAGAACCCCAACGACGACACCAGCTTCCTGCGCGTGGTGAACTTCCCCACCCGCGGCATCGGTGCGCGCACGATCGAGCAGCTGCAGGACGCCGCGCGCGCCAGCGGCCGCAGCCTGCACCAGAGCGTGGGGGCGGTGGCGGGCAAGGGCGGGGCCAACCTCGCGGCCTTCGTGGCCCTGGTGGACGCCATGCGCGAGGCCACGCAGGGCCTCACGCTGCGCGAGATCATCGAGCACGTGATCGAGGCCTCGGGCCTGGCCGACTTCTACCGCAGCGAAAAGGAAGGCCGCGAGCGGCTGGAAAACCTGGACGAACTGGTCAATGCCGCCGAGGCCTTCGTGACGCAGGAAGGCTTCGGCAAGGATGCCGTGGCCCTGCCGGTGGACGAGCAGGCCGGCGCCATCGCCGAAGGCAGCCCGCCGGCCGTGGCCGCGGTGGACCTCACACCCGATGCCGAGACCGGCGAGATCGTCTCGCCGCTGGCCGCCTTCCTGACCCACGCGGCGCTGGAGGCCGGCGACAACCAGGCCCAGGCCGGGCAGGATGCGCTGCAGTTGATGACGGTTCATGCGGCCAAGGGCCTGGAGTTCGACGTGGTCTTCATCACCGGGCTGGAGGAGGGCCTCTTCCCGCACGAGAACTCTCTGTCGGATGCCGACGGCCTGGAAGAAGAACGCCGGCTCATGTACGTGGCCATCACGCGCGCACGCAAGCGCCTGTACCTGAGCCACAGCCAGACGCGCCTGCTGCATGGCCAGACGCGCTACAACATCAAGAGCCGCTTCTTCGACGAACTGCCCGAGGGCGCGCTCAAGTGGATCACCCCACGCCACCAGGGCTTCGGCTCGGGCTTCGAGCGTGACTACCGCGCCGCCTGGCAGCGCGGCTCGGGTCTGGGCGGCATCGTGGGCGCCGGCCGCCAAGCCGAGCCCCCGCCGGCCTGGGCGGCACCGAAGGCCACCACCAGCGAAGGCCAGGCCCTGCGCGCCGGCCAGAGCGTCTTTCACAACAAGTTCGGCGAGGGGGTGATCCTCACCCTCGAAGGCAGCGGGGCCGACGCACGTGTGCAGATCAACTTCGGCCGCCATGGTGTCAAGTGGCTGGCTCTGAGCGTGGCCAAGCTCACCCCCGTGGACGACTGAGTCGCGAGGCGATTATTCTGCATTGCAGAACAAAGAACTGAAGCGCAGAATATGTATGATCCTCCGGTCGCCCGGAGTCTGGCCGGGCCCGGATGGGAGCCTTCGCCTTGAGTTCGACCGACCCTGTCACCCCTGACGCCGCGGAAGATCTGCAGCCGCAGCGCCTGCATCATTGGCTCGACCACTGGGCGCAGCGGCAGAGCGATGCGCCTGCGCTGCAGGATGAGCGTGCCGCGCTGAGCTATGGGGCCCTCGCGGCGGCAGTGGACGCGGCGGCGCGAGGCCTGCGCGAGGCGGGGGTGCGGCCCGGCGACCGTGTGCTGGGGGTGGGCGAGAATTGCAATGCCGCCGCCATCCTGGTGCTGGCCTGCAGCCGGCTGGAGGCCTGGGTCTCACTGGTCAATGCCCGCCTGTCCGAGCGCGAGATCGACGCCTTCCTCGAACACTCCCAGGCCCGCATGGTGGTCGGCCTGGGCGAGGCTTCGTCCGAGGCGGTGCGTCATCTGCAACGTCTGGGCGGTGCGCCTGTGCGCTGGCCCGGCGCGGGCGAATGGCTGCTGGCTCCCGGCCACCCTCAGGCCTTGCCCGAACCGGTGAGCGAGTCGGCGGCCGACCAGGTGGCGGCCTTGATCTACACCTCGGGCACCTCCGGCGCGCCCAAGGGTGTGATGCTCTCGCATGCCAATTTGCTTTTCATTGCGGCCAACAGCCGCCGCCAGCGCCGCCTGACGAACGCCGACCGGGTCTATGGCGTGCTGCCGCTGTCGCATGTGTATGGGCTGACCGCGGTGCTGCTGGCCACGCTGTCGGCCGGTGCCAGCTTGGTGCTGGCCGCGCGTTTCGTCCCCGAAGCCATGGCGAAGGCGCTGGTGCGAGACGGCATCACCGTGTTGCATGGGGTGCCGGCCATGTATGCCAAGCTGCTGGAATGGGGCGAGCGGCCCGGCAACACGCTGAGGGCACCGGCGCTGCGGGTGGCCCAGTCGGGCGGGGCTCCGCTGGACCAGGCTCTGAAGGACCGCTTCGAGCGGCACTTCGGCCTGCCGCTGCAGAACGGCTACGGCATGACCGAGGCCTCGCCCTCGATCTGCCAGACCCGCCTGGAGGCGCCGCGCCGCGACTGCTCGGTGGGCCCCCCGATCCCCGGCATCGAGGTGCGGGTGGTCGATCTCCAGTCGCGCCGGCCGGTGCCGGTGGGCGAGACCGGCGAACTCTGGCTGCGCGGGCCCAACGTGATGAAGGGCTACTACCGCAACCTGGCACTGACGGCCGAGACGGTGGACGCCGACGGCTGGCTCCACACCGGCGATCTGGCCCGCATGGAAGCCGACGGCACGCTTTCGATCGTGGGGCGATCGAAGGAGCTCATCATCCGCTCGGGCTTCAATGTCTACCCGGCGGAAGTGGAAGACGTGCTCAACGCCCATCCGGACGTGGTGCTCTCGGCCGTGGTGGGCCGCCCGGTGCCGGGCAACGAGGAGGTGGTGGCCTTCGTCGAGCCCGTGCCGGGCCGTACCCTGGACACCGAGGCCCTGAGGGCCTGGCTGCGCGAGCGCTTGTCGCCCTACAAGCTGCCAGCGCAGATCGTCGTGATGCCCCAGTTGCCCGCCTCGGCCACCGGCAAGCTCTACAAGCAGCGGCTGCGCGAGCAGGCGCTGCAACTCTCGACGTCCAAGGAGACCTGACCGTATGGAGCATCCGATGCCGCCCGAGACCGAATCCGCCCGCCCTGGTACGAAAGGGCGTATCAAGGAAGACCGTCATTTCGTCACGGCGTTGGCGCGCGGCCTGGAGGTACTGGCCTGCTTCCGCTCGGGCGACCGCATGCTGGGCAACCAGGAACTGGCCCGGCGCTGCAATCTGCCCAAGTCCACGGTCTCGCGGCTGACCTACACACTGACCAAGCTGGGCTACCTGGAGTATGTGGAAGACACCGGCCGCTACCGGCTGGGCAGCGCCACGCTCTCGCTGGGCAGCACGATGCTGGCACGAATGGACGCCCGGCAGATCGCCCGGCCGTTGATGCAGGAGCTGGCCGATTTCTCTCAGGCCATGGTGTCGCTGGGCACGCGTGACCGGTTGAGCATGATCTATGTGGAAAACTGCCGCAGCCATGCCGCGCTCACCCTCAGCCTGGATGTGGGCTCGCGCATCCCGCTGGCCACCACGGCCATGGGCCGCGCCTACCTGGCGATGTGCCCGGACGGCGAACGCCACGACCTGATGGAACGCATCCGCGAATTGGACGAGGGGGCCTGGCCGCGCATCCGCCAAGGCATCGAGCAAGCCGTGCAGCAGTACCGTGAGTTCGGCGTGTGCGCGTCCTTCGGCGACTGGCAGAAGGACGTCAATGCGATCGCCATCGCCTTCCGCCCGGCCGGGGGGCGATCACTCATGGCGATCAACTGCGGCGGCCCGGCCTTCCAGCTCAGCCCCGAGTTCCTGATGACGCAGGTGCGGCCCCGGCTGATGGCGCTGGGAGCGCGGTTGGAGCACGCCGGCCACTGACGGCACGGGCCGCCTGGCCGTTCAGTCGTCGTCGTCGGATCCTGCCACGGCGTCGACGCCGGCCTCCACCACCGCACCCGTCACGCGGATGCCGGTACTCACGACGGCTCCCGTGACCGAGAGGGCCGCACCGGCTGCGGCCCCCGCCACGGTCACGACGGCGCAGCCGGGCAGCAGGCCGCTCAACACCAGTGCGGCCAGGACGGTGAATCTCATCGGAACCTCTGCACAACGGACAAGGGCGCCATTATCCGCCGCGTGCCCTGGAGCCCGAGCAAGCCAACGAAAACCGGGCCCCGCAGGGCCCGGCCGGTGCGCAGCTCAGCCGGCCGCGCGACACCACGGGGCGGCCTCAGGTACCGATCACGCCACCATCTTCCTTCCAGATCACCACGGTGGCCGAGCGGGGGCGGCCACCGGCCGCCTCAGGCCATTGTGAGAATGCCAGCGCGTCATCCTTCGGGTCGACGGAGGGACGGTTCGGATGGCTGCCGTATTCCCCAGGGTGCTGCACGTTGATGAACATGGTGCGCCGGTCGGGCGTCCAGGTGATGCCCGTGATCTCACAACCTGAAGGACCGACCAAGAAGCGGCGGATCTCGCGCGTTTGCGGGTCGGCCACCAGCATCTGGTTGTTGCCCATGCCGGCGTAGTTGCCCACGTTCGAGAAGTTGCCGTCCGTCTGGATCCACAAGCGGCCATCAGCATCGAAGGCCAGGCCATCGGGGCTGTTGAACATGTTGTCGGCGTTCACGTTCGCGGAGCCGGCCTGCAGGCCGGTGCGCACGACGGGGTTGCCCGCCAGAACGAAGAGGTCCCATTCGAAGGTCGTGGCGGCGGCATCGCCACCGGCCTCTCGCCAGCGCACGATCTGTCCGTAGATGTTGCTGGTGCGCGGGTTGACTTCGTCGGCGGTGGTGCGTCCGCTGTTGTTGGTCATCGTGATGTACACCTCGCCGCTGCGTGGGTGCACGGTGACCCACTCCGGCCGGTCCATGCGCGTGGCGCCCACCGCATCGGCGGCCAGCCGGGTGTTGATCAGCAGTTCACCCATGTCGGCAAAGAGGTCGCCCAGCGTCTGGCCAGCGGTGGTGGTCGGTGTGGACAGCACCAGCGGGATCCATACCCCCGTGCCCATCATATCGCCGGTCGTCGCGCCAGCGTCGAAGCGGGCGACATACAGCGTGCCCGAGTCCAACAGGTCGCGGTTGATCGACGGCGTGGTGGCGCTGTAGGTGCCGCTGGAGACGAACTTGTAAACGTAGTCGTTGGCCTGGTCGTCACCCATGTACACCACCACGCGGTTGTTGGCAGCCAGGGTCATCGCGCAGTTCTCGTGCTTGAAGCGGCCGAGCGCCGTGCGCTTCTTGGGCGTGGAGGTCGGGTCGAAGGGGTCGATCTCGACGATCCAGCCGAAGCGGTTGGGCTCGTTGCGCTCGGTGGAGTAGTCGAAACGGGGGTCGAAGTCGGCCCAGCGATAGCTGGAATGGCCGCTGGGCAGGCCATAGCGCGTCTCGTTGGTGTTGCGGGTCACACCGCCGAGGTTGCTGAAATACCCGTTGAAGTTCTCCTCGCAGGTGAGGTAGGTGCCCCACAGCGTAACGCCGTTGCCACAGTTGTTCAGCGTGCCCAACACGGTATGGCCGTCTGGGTCATCGCTGGTTCGCATGAGCGCGTGACCGCGGGCCGGGCCGGTGATGGTCATCGGCGTGCGGCCATGGATGCGGCGGTTGTACGGCGAGGGAATCACCACCTCCCAGTTGCCGTTGACCCGGCGGACGTGCGCGACCGACACGCCGTGGGCGTACTGGCCCTTGCGCACCTGCTCGAGCGACCAGCCCGTGCCGCCGGGCGTGACATCGGCGGGATAGAGGTATTCGTCGTTGAGGTACTCGTGGTTCATCACGAGCAGGCCTTCGGTGCTGCTCCCGTCGATCGGGAAGAAGTGCATGCCGTCATGGTTGTCGCCGAATTGCAGGCGCTGCGAATCGGCGGTGTTCGTGGCGTCGGGCCGCCAGGCCGGCGAGTGGGGGAACAGCGGATCGCCCCAGCGGCAGAAGACGGCCGAGCGATAGCCGGTGGGCACGGTGACGGTGTCCAGCGAGTTGGACCCCACGGCGGTGAAGCCCAGCATCACCGGGGCAGGCACAGGGGTGTCATCGTCGTCATCGCCGCCGCCACAGGCGGACAAGCCGGCGCCCATGAAGCTCACGGCGCCCACGGCCAGGCCGGCCTTCAGAAAGCCGCGGCGCGAGCGGACGGCGTCGGCGATCTCATTGAAGTGAGGCTGGGTGGCGGGGCTGGTCGGAATATCGTCGGAGTCGAACGCGCTCATCGGGGGATCCTGCTTGGGGGTTGGACATCCTGGGCGTGAACGGTTTCACGCCTCAGCGAGCGCGATCATGGGAATTCAGGATGACGCAACCGTGACGGTCCCGTGAAGCGCTTGTCATGCAGGTGCCGAGGGTGCGCCATCCGCACGCACGACCCCGATCAGGACTGCGGCGCGGGCGGCTCGTCTTGCGTGAAGCAGTCTTCGTAGGTGAAGTACAGCGAGGCGTAAAAGGCCGTGACGAACATGAGCGTGGCTGGAAAAGCCACCAGGGCCATGAGCTGAGGGGCTGACAGCAAGGTGAAGATCAGCGTGGCTACCACGCCGAACACCAGCACCGCGGCCGCCCAGGTGAGGAAGTACACGGTGAAAGCCCCCAGGTTGCGCCAGCAGGCCACCACACTGAAGAACACCGACTGCACGGCGCCGGCACCGCCCCAGTGCACCAGGGCCGGGGCATGCCAGAACAGCAGGCTGACCGGCACGGTCAGCAGCAGCCGGCTCAGCAAGGCGCCCTGCATGGCCGGATCGTCCATCATCTCGGCCGTGGCCTCGCCGCTGGCCATTGCGCCCTGCAGGGCATCGACTCGGCCGCCGTCCATCGCGTCGGCCAGCCACATCGTCAGCATGGATAGCACGGCATAGGCCAGTCCGATCTGCAGCAGCGCGGCGACTTGCCGGCGCGATCCGCGCAGCGGCTCGATGAACAACGAGGGCAGGGGGAATCCGCCGTCCACCGCTTTGCGCGTGGCCAGCATGAAGCCCAGCGACACCAGCGGCATGAGCACCAGCACCGCCAGCGCCCCGATCTGGCGCATCGTGATCACCAGTACGAACGCAGCAAACAGGAACGTGAAGAACAATGCCGAGTAGGCCAGCGGCTGGCGCAGGAAGATCTGGAAGCCACGGCGCACCCAAAGGATGCCTTGCAGCGGCCCGACTTGTCGCAGCTTCATGCTTCGGGGTGCCAGGGTGTGTCCACGCGCTGGCGAAGGATGCGCTCGAAGTGCCCCGGATCGTGGGCCTTGAGCATGTGGGCATCGCGCGGCAGGTGGTAGTCCCACAGGCGTGAGATCCAGAACCGCAGCGCACCAGCGCGCAGCAAGGCGGGCATGAGCCTCACCTCGTCATGACTGAGCGGACGCACCGCCTGATAGGCCGCGACAAAGGTGCCGGCGCGTGCCTCGTCGAGCCGGCCCGAGTCGAGGTCGGTGCACCAGTCATTCAGGCACACGGCGATGTCGAACAGGAAAGTATCCACGCCGGCGAAGTAGAAGTCGAAGAAGCCCGTGAGCGTATCGCCCTCGAACATCACGTTGTCGCGGAAGAGGTCGGCATGGATGGGCCCGCGCGGCAGGGCCAGGTAGGCCGGCGACTGGGCATGCAAGCGCTGGAAGGCCAGCTCGCTTTCCAGAAGCTCTCGCTGCGTGGCGTCGAGGTGGGGCAGGACGGACGGCACCGTCTCGACCCACCAGTCGAGCCCGCGCAGGTTGGGCTGGAAGCGCGGGTAGTCCTGCCCGGCCAGGTGCATGCGTGCCAGCATCTCGCCGACCTGGCGGCAATGCACGTGGCTGGGGGCGAGCTGGTGGCCACCGCGCAGCTTGTCCACAAGGGCCGCGGGCTTGCCGCATACGGTGTGCAAGATCTCGCCGCTGGCGTCGGCCTTCGGGTCGGGGACCGGAATACCCCGCGCCGCCAGGTGCTTCATCAGGTGCAGGTAGAAGGGCAACTGCTCGAAACTCAGGCGTTCGAAAAGCGTGAGCACGTACTCGGTGCGCCGGCCCTCGCGTTCGGCAGTGACGAAGTAGTTGGTGTTCTCGATGCCGGAGGCGATGCCGCGCAGCTCCACCAGGCGACCCAGGTTCAGGCGTTGGACCAGGTCGGAGGCTTGTTCAGGCGAGACGGTCGTGAAAACGGCCATGGACGGGCAGTTGCCAGGAGGCCCCGGCTTCAGAAGGTCAGGAAGCGCCAGACGCGCTGGCCCGAAGCTCCACGAGCGCCTTGCTGGGAGGGGTCGCGGCCGCTGTCGGGCGGCACGACCTCATAAGCACGCCCGCCCTTCTTGGGCTGCACGCTGATCTGAAGGGTCTGGCCACGCACCCGCAACTCGTCGATGCGGGTGGACTCGTCCTCGACACGAATGACCTGGACGGCCGGCTCGGGCGTGCCTGTGACCACGGCCGCAGCGGCCACCTGGCCCCAGGCGGGGCAGGTCGCCGCGCCCAGGACGATGGCAAGACAGGCTCGGTTGCGCATGCAGGCATTGTAGGCGCAGCCTGCAGGGGCGGTGGGCTGATTGCTCCACAATCGCGCCCATGGACGAGCACACCCCCACCGCACCGCTGTTGCTGCTGGTCGACGGCTCCAGCTACCTCTACCGCGCCTTCCACGCCCTGCCCGACCTGCGCGGGCCGCAGGGCCAGCCCACCGGCGCCGTGCACGGCATCATCGCGATGCTGCGCCGGCTGCGCGAGCAGTTCCCGGCCGCGCACGCGGCCTGCGTCTTCGACGCCAAGGGGCCGACCTTCCGCAATGAATGGTATGCGCAGTACAAGGCCCAGCGAGCCCCCATGCCCGAGGATCTGGTGGCGCAGATCGAACCCATCCACGAGGTGGTGAAGCTGCTGGGCTGGCCGGTGTTGGAGGTGCCCGGCATCGAGGCCGATGACGTCATCGGCACGCTGGCCCGCGTGGCGCGTGAGGCCGGCCACCGGGTCATCATCTCCACGGGCGACAAGGACCTGGCCCAGCTCGTCAACGAAGACGTCACCCTCATCAACACGATGAGCAACGAGTCGCTCGACATCGAGGGCGTGAAGGCCAAGTTCGGCGTGCCACCCGAGCGCATCGTGGACTACCTCACGCTCATCGGCGATGCGGTGGACAACGTGCCTGGTGTCGACAAGGTCGGCCCCAAGACGGCCGCCAAATGGATCGCCGAGCACGGCTCACTCGACGGCGTGATCGCCGCCGCCGACGGCATCAAAGGGGTGGCCGGCGAGAACCTGCGCAAGGCCCTGAACTGGCTGCCCCTGGGGCGGCGCCTCATCACCGTGGTGACGGATTGCGACCTCTCCGCCCACATCCCAATGTGGCCGCGCCTGGATGCCCTGACGATGCGCGAAGCCGACACCCCTGGGCTGCTGGACTTCTATACACGCCACGGCTTCAAGACCTGGAAGCGCGAATTGGAGTCGCGCACCGCGCCGACTGCTGCAGCCGCGGCGCAGGCCGACCCGCCCGCGGGGGCGGCCGACCTGGTTGCCGACCCGCCGCCCCCCGAGCAGGGCGCGACACTGTCGCGGCACTACGAGACCGTGCTCGACTGGGACCGGCTGGAGGAATGGATCGTGCGCCTGAAGCAGGCGCCGCTGGCCGCGCTCGACACCGAGACCGATTCGCTCGACGCGATGCGCGCACGCATCGTCGGCCTGTCCTTCGCCGTGCAGCCTGGCGAGGCCGCTTATGTGCCCATTGGCCATGCCTATGCCGACGCGCCCGCGCAGCTGCCGCTGGACGGCGTGCTCGAGCGCTTGAAACCCTGGCTGGAAGACGAGGGCTGCCGCAAGATCGGCCAGCACATCAAGTACGACGTGCACGTGTTCGCCAACCACGGCATCGCGGTGCGCGGCTACGTGCACGACACGATGCTGCAAAGCTATGTGCTCGAGGCCCACCGGCCCCACAACCTGGGCAGTCTGGCCGACCGCCATCTCGGCCGCCGCGGCATCGAGTATGAGGAACTGTGCGGCAAGGGCGCTCATCAGATCCCCTTTGCACAGGTCGATGTGCGACGCGCCACCGAATACTCGGGCGAGGACAGCGAGATGTGCCTGCACGTGCATCAAGTGCTGTGGCCGCGCATACAGTCCGAAGCGGGGTTGCGCTACGTCTATGAGTCCATCGAGATGCCCACATCGGCCATCCTGCAGCGCATCGAGCGCAACGGCGTGAAGGTCGACGCGCAGGTGCTCGAGCGCCTCAGCCACGAACTGGCCCAGCGCATCCTCGCGCTGGAGGCGCGCGCGCACGAGCTGGCCGGGCAGCCCTTCAACCTGGGCAGCCCCAAGCAGATCGGCGAAATCCTGTTCGGCAAGCTCGGCCTGCCGGTGGTGAAGAAGACGGCCAGCGGCGCGCCGTCCACCGACGAGGAGGTGCTAGAGAAGTTGGCAGCCGACTATCCACTGCCCGCATGCATCCTCGAGCACCGCAGCCTGTCCAAACTCAAGGGCACCTATACCGACAAGCTGCCGCTGATGATCAACCCGCACACAGGCCGCATCCACACCAACTACGCGCAGGCCGTGGCCGTGACGGGCCGGCTGTCGAGCAACGACCCCAACCTTCAGAACATCCCCATCCGCACGCCCGAGGGCCGGCGCATCCGCGAAGCCTTCGTGGCCCCGGCCGGCCGTGTGATCGTCTCGGCCGACTATTCCCAGATCGAGCTGCGCATCATGGCCCACATCTCGGGCGATGCGAACCTGCGCCGGGCCTTCCAGGAAGGCCTGGACGTGCACCGCGCCACGGCGGCGGAGATCTTCGGTCTGGACCCGCAGCAAGTCACCAGCGAGCAGCGCCGCTACGCCAAGACCATCAATTTCGGCCTCATCTACGGCATGGGCGCCTTCGGCCTGGCCGCCAGCCTGGGCATCGAGCAGAAAGCCGCCAAGGACTACATCGACCGCTATTTCCAGCGCTATCCCGACGTGAAGCGCTACATGGACACCACCAAAGCTCGTGCCGCGCAGCAGGGTTATGTGGAGACGCTCTTTGGCCGGCGCATCGTCCTGCCGGAGATTCGCGGCGCCAACGGCCCGCGACGCAGTGCCGCCGAGCGCCAGGCCATCAACGCCCCCATGCAGGGTACGGCGGCCGACCTGATCAAGCTGGCGATGATCGCCGTGCAGGGGGCGCTCGACCGCGAAAGACGCCGCACGCTGATGATCCTGCAGGTGCACGACGAACTCGTCTTCGAGGTGCCTGAGGACGAGCTCGACTGGGTGAAAGCCGAGGTGCCGCGCATCATGGCCTCAGTGGCCGAACTCTCGGTGCCGCTGGTGGCCGAAGTCGGCGTAGGCGCCAACTGGGATCAGGCGCACTGACCCCCCCATTTGCGGGGAGTGCATGCG
>NZ_JBKBSL010000013.1:0-79447 GCF_046291045.1 Caldimonas sp.
CGGTGGCCCGCAGCTCTTGCAGCGCGGCTTGCCATGCCTGGTGATTGACCAGCCGATCGGGCGCTGCCTGCGCCTGGGTGTGGGCCTGATGCTCGTGCGCGCTGTGCGCCACGGCGCGCTGTAGTTGCCCGCCACGCTCCAGCTGGGCCAGGGCTTCTCGGGTGTCGAGCTGGGGCGTCGCCCCGGTGGAGCCGCCCGGCCGGGCATGCGCACTGAGCAGCAGGCCGCAGCCCGCGCGCACAGCCCCCCAGGCCTGGGTGCGCAACTGCGCCCCATGGCCCCGCGGCTGCAGCCGCTCGTTGTCGCGCTGGTGCAGCAGGTGCCCCAGCTGCAGCTGGCTGTGCGCGTTGGTGCTGCTCAGTTCGATGCGCCCTTGGCCCGCGCTGTCATCGAAGACGAGCTGGTTGTAGCCGCCGCTGCCGTCTTGGCTGTGAACGAGCTCCTGGCTCTTGTAGCCCGACAGCACGGCCGCATGCTGGTGGCCTTCGTGGACTGGAGCGTCTACGCCAGCCGCCGCAGGCGCCGCGCTGCCGGGAAACCACGCCGGCGCATTGCCCGTGGCGCCGGCCGCCCCCGCCCCCACCTGGTTGCCCTGGGCATCTTCACTTCCGCGGCCGTTGTAGACCGCGCCCACCACCACCGGCCGGTCGATGTCGCCATCGAGGAACTGCACCACCACTTCCTGCCCCCGTCGCGGCAGAAAATTCGTGCCCCAGTTGTCGCCCGCCCAGGACTCGGCCACCCGCACCCAGGTGCCGCTGGCATCGCTGCACGGCGCGTCGTCGCGGCCGTCGTCGCTGTCGAGCCGGTGGCTGCAGCGGCTGCCGCGCTGCCAGTGGAACTGAATCTTGATGCGGTGGTCGCGGTCGGTGTGCACCGGCGCCTCGCCCTCGGCCACGACCACGGCGGTCTGGGCCCCCACGATGGTGGGGCGCGGCTGCAGCAGCACCTTGCCTTCGATGTCGTCGAGCACCGCCGCGCGCACGGGGTGGCTCAGCGGCAAGGCCACGATGTCGTTGTCGTACTGCCCCGCGTCGGCCAGCGCACGACCCTGCTGCACATCCACTTGCGCGCGCGCGTGGGCGCGCAGGTTGTTGCGCGCACGATGCACCACGCGCAGCACGGCGTAGCGGGCGGCCTCGGCAGGCCCCTGGGCATGCCTGGGGTGTCCGGCCAGAACGAAGTGTCCTCCGGCGTGCAAATGCCGCACGCTGCCACGCCCTTGCTCCAGATGCGAGCGCGAGGACACGGCTTCGAGCCAGCGTTGGGCCAGCCGTTGGCCTTGGGTGCTGTCTTCGTAGGCGTACAGTCCGGGCACGTCGGCCCAGTGGGTGTCAGAGGATGCGCAGGCGTCGTCGGCTCGGGCGTGGACTGGGCGCAAGCCCACGCTGCGGTAGTCCCAACTGGCCAGACTGACCTGCGCCACGTGCGTGCGTCGCGTCTGTACCCAATGCTGCAGGCCCTCTTCGCTCACGCTGGCCAGCGTCTGGGTGTAGCGCACCTGCTCAGGCCGGGCGGGGGTCAAGGCGCCATTGTGATCGGCAATGACCAAGGTGTGCCGCCCAAGGCTGTCGTTCGCCTCGGCCTGATGCTCAAACCACCAGAACAGCCCTTCTTCTCGCAGCAGCCGGGTCACGAAGTCGAGGTCGCTTTCTTGGTACTGGATGCACAGCGAGCGCTCGGGATACTGTTGCTCGTCGGCCAGGGCCCAGCGCCACGCGGGCATCAATTCGCCCAGCCCTTGGTAACGCTCGAACACCCGCTCGACGATGCCTTTGACGCTCAAGCCCTGAAAGCAGCGGCTGTCCACGCGGTGAGCCAGAAGGCTCAGCCAAGGTTCGATGACCAGCGCATGGCGGACAAAGCCGCCGTCCGAGCCGAGCAGGCTGGCATGGGTCACGTGGCCGTGGAAGGGGCGGGGCTCGGTGCGGCTGGCCGCGGTGAGCAGGTCCAGCCGCACCGGCCGGCCGAGGAGTTCGCGCTGCGCCAGCGAGGCGCTCGCGCTCACGGCCGTCAGTTCGATGCGAAAGCCCACGACACCCTCGCACGGGCCGATGCTTTCCGTGATCGTCGCCTGCTCGGCCAGCAGCACGTCCGGACCGAGCGGCGTGTGCAGGCGCAGCAGCCGATCGTGCTGGCTGAAACCCGCCTGCGCAGCTTGCGCCACCTGGGCCAGGTCGGACAGGTTGGTCATCGCTTCCCTCCGTCTGCATGCGCGACCCGTTGTCAGGTCATGCGGTACTTGAATTGACCCTCTTTGCCCACGGTGGCCTTGACCCGGACGACGGGCTGCCCCTCGGCCAGGCGCGCCAGCACCATCTGCGCCAGTTCGGGCAGCAGGCTGCCCCCGAGGAGGTGATCGACCTTGCGAGCACCGGTATCGACTTCGGTGCAACGGCTCAACACGGCCTCGACGAGATCGTCGTCGTACTCGAAGCTGGCACCGTGACGGGCCTTGAAGCGTTCAACGATGCGATCGAGCTTGAGCCGGATGACACGCTCGAGCACGTCGTCGGACAGCGGGTAGAAAGGCACCACCTTGAGCCTCCCCAGAAAAGCCGGCTTGAAGGCTTTGTAAAGGGAGGGCCTCAGCATCTCCTCCAGGGCCTCTGGAGGGGGCAGGTCATCCTTGCTTTTGTTCAGGCACGCCTGCATCAAGGTGGACGATCCCACGTTGGACGTGAGAATGATCAGGGTGTTGCGGAAATCGATCTCGCGTCCCTCGGCGTCTTCCATCACCCCTTTGTCGAAGACCTGGAAGAACAGCTCCAGGACATCGGGGTGAGCCTTCTCCACCTCGTCGAGCAGCACGACGCTGTAAGGTTTGCGGCGTACCGCCTCGGTGAGCACCCCGCCTTCGCCATAGCCCACATAGCCCGGCGGAGAGCCCTTCAGGCCCGAAACGCTATGGGCCTCCTGATACTCGCTCATGTTGATGGTGATGAGGCTGCGTTCCCCGCCGTAGAGAGTCTCGGCCAGAGCCAACGCGGTCTCGGTCTTGCCCACGCCACTGGGGCCTACGAAGAGAAAGACGCCCTGAGGCTTGTTCGGGTCTTCCAGCCCGGCCCGGGCGGTGCACACACGCTGTGCCACGGCCGCCAGGGCATGCGGCTGGCCGATGACACGTGCCTGCAGCGCGTCGTGCAGCTGCAGTACGGCCTGGATGTCATCCTTGACCATGCGTCCCAAGGGGATGCCCGTCCAGTCCGACACGACATGGGCAACGACCTGGGCATCGACATGCACAGGAACCAAGGGGCATTCCCCCTGGATGGCCGCCAGTTCCGCCAACTTCGCCTGCAATGCGGCTTGCCAGGGGGTCAGGCGCAATGGCTCGGCCTTCCTGCGCGCTTTGGCAGGCTGTGATGGAGGTTCGGCATGCACCGCGGCGGCTGAATCGGAAGGGGCTTGCTCGTCGCCACCTTGCTCCAAGCGCCTGCGCAATTCGTCGATCTCGGCGGCCAGCGCTTTCTCTTGCTCCCAGCGGGCCAGGTCGGCATCCAGGCGGGTTCGGACGGCCTGGGACTGGGCCTCGAGTTCGTGGAGGCGAATACGGTGGTCCGTGCCGCTGGCCGCCTCCTTACGCAGAGCCTCGCGCTCGATCTCGAGAGCGCCGAGCCTGCGCCGCGCCTCCTCGATCACGGCCGGCGTGGCGTTGCGGCCCAGGGCCACGCGGGCGCAGGCGGTGTCGAGCACGCCCACAGCCTTGTCGGGCAGCTGACGGGCCGTGATGTAGCGATGGGACAGGCGCACGGCCTCGGCCACGGCGTCGTCGCAAATGCGCACGCCAAAGTGTCGCTCCATCAGAGGGACCATCGCGCGCAGCATGTCCGTGGCCACGGCCTCGGAGGGTTCTTCGACCTTGACCACCTGGAAGCGTCGCGCCAAGGCCGCATCTTTTTCGAAGTACTTCTTGTACTCGCTCCAGGTGGTGGCCGCCACCGTGCGCAGCTCCCCACGGGCCAATGCCGGCTTGAGCAGGTTGGCCGCATCGTTCTGACCCGGCTGACCTCCGGCGCCGATCAGGGTGTGGGCCTCGTCGATGAAGAGGACGATCGGCTGAGGGCTTCGCCTGACCTCGTCGATGACCTGTTGGAGACGGTTCTCGAACTCTCCCTTGACCGACGCTCCGGCCTGCAGCAGGCCAAGATCGAGGACATGCAAGGCCACCCCCTGCAAGGCCCCAGGCACATCGCCGCAGGCAATGCGCAAGGCCAGTCCTTCGACGACGGCTGTCTTGCCCACCCCGGCCTCGCCGGTGAGGATGGGGTTGTTCTGACGTCGTCTCAGCAAAATGTCGATGACCTGCCGGATCTCGGCTTCACGACCGATGACGGGATCGATGTGTCCTTCGCGAGCGCGCTGAGTGAGGTTGACCGTGTAGCGGTCCAGCGCTGGCGTGCCGCCGGGCGTCGCAGAAGATTCGATCGCTGGCGACGGAGTTGCGGGAGCCATGGCCACGCCAGTCGCCTCGGCAGAACCTGAGGTCAGGGTGTCGAGGCGGTGCTTCAAGTCCTCCACGGGGAAGCGCAGCAGAGCCGACGAGGCTTGGGCTGCGATCTGCCTCAAGCCGGGGTCCGCGAGCAGGGCCAGCAGCAAATGGGCGCTGCGCACCCGCGTCACCTGGCTGTCCAGCGAGGCGATCAGCCAGGCGTGCTCGAGCCATTGCGGCACCCGCTGTGAGAAGACGGGCGTGCGCGTGTTGCCTCCCGGCAGCTTATTGAGCGCCGCCTCGAGGTCACGACGTAGCCCGGTCGGTGAAACCTCGCAGCGGGCACACAGCAGACTCAAATCGCTGCGCGGCTCATCGAGCAAGGCCAGCAGGAAGTGCTCGACGTCCACCTCATGATGGCCTCGGGCCATGCACAGGTTGGCGGCTCTCTCGGCCGCCTGCCGCGTGAGGTCGTTGAGTTTGGTGATCAGGGTCTTGAGGGATGCAGACATGGTCGATACCCATAGGATTGAACGTTCACGCCGCAGACAGCATGTCGTAGGCCAGGTCGTCGCGGTCGTGCCTCACCGGCCTGCTGCACAGAAAGGTGCTCCAGCCAAGCCGTGCACCGACACCTCCGGCTTGGGAGTGCAAGGCGGTAGGGAGCACATCCTGCCGACGCAGACACAGGCGGATTTCGAACTCCAGGGATACGCCGTAGACCAACTTCAGCAGACTTTGCAGGGCGTGCGCGCCTGCAGCCCCCGGCAGGAAGTGGGAGTAGCGCTCACGGTCCAGCGGTCCCAGGCGCAATCGCACCCGCAAGTCTCGTTGCCAAATGCGCTCCCCGACCACCGCGCTGCGTCCGAGCACCGCACCGCTGCGCCCCAGCACGCTAAGGGCCGATGGGGGCAACCGAACCCAGCGGCCGACGAACGACTCGATGCGGGCGGAGACACCGAAATGCGCGCCGACCCAAGCCTCAAGCTGCGACGCCGACACCTGCCGACGCTGCAAGGTCCCGGCATAGTGAGCAATCGACTCGTCATGCAGCCCTGCGCCCGGTCGTTCCAGCAAGCGATTGCGCAAGGCCTCCTGGCCCAGCCCGGCCAGAGACAGCACCAGCGGTAAGAAGCCCTGCACCCGGTCCGATTCGTACGCCAGCGCCAATCGATGCTTCTTCCAGGCCAGGTAGAACAGGGCCACGGCGCGGTGGTTGAAAATCTCCAAGAAGGCGCGCGCTGCGCCGTCGCGCCCGAGGAGTTCCCGTTGCACGAGGGTTTCGGTGTAGTGCAGCGGCAAGGTGCCATGCACCCCAAGCAAGCCCATGAACGCTGGAGTGATCTCGAATCGTTCAGCGTTGGCGCAGTCCGGCTCCTGCGTCCCCGTGCGCACGACCTGCAGATCCTCGACCTCACTGGCGGGAAAGCTCAGCGACAGGGAACTGCGAAAGCGCAGGCGCTGCGCCAGGATGTCGTGCTCGCCCTGGCCGTCGCGCACCGACAGCCAGCGAGACAGCAGGCGCACGGCCTGAAAGAACTCGTAGCGATGCGGATCGGCCAGCAGCCGGTCGATCACACGAGGGATTGAGCGCCGCTGCGAGGAGAGCATGACACGAGTTCTTCCCCGGTGCGGGCTGACACCAGCCGCAGCCGTGTAAAGCTGTTGAGATGCGTGTACAGGCCGGCAAAGCGGTTGAGCACCTCGGCGAACAAGTGCAGACCTACCCCGACGAAGCTGGACTCGTCCACCGTCAGACAGATCTCCGTCCCGCGCACGAACGTGGCATACGGTTGACCGGGCAGCCAGGCAACGGTGGGGCGGTACTCCACGGCGACCAACCCATCGATCTGGCGTTGGTTGGACGCGCTTCTCGGCAGGTCGTACAGCCGCAGCATCTCCTTGAACGCGTCGATGCCCCCTTGGCTGAGGGACAGATGATTGAGCGACAAGTGCGAGATGAGCCGCCACAGGGCCCCTTGTCCACGCGCGAATCTCAAACTAGATGTCGGACGGCGAAGCAGGCGAATCTCTTGCGCCACGCTGCCACCTTCGATGAAGAGGTCTCCTCCCGGCTGCCCGATGGCCAGTTGGGTGGGCAGATCGCGGTTGGTGGCGAGCACTTCGAGTGACAAGGTCTCGTTGATCGCCTGGCCTGGTTGGAAGTCCGCATCGACGAACCCCAGTTCCAGTTCATATCCAGGGCTGTGAAGAGCCATCCGCTCGTCACGCTGGGTGTACCAATAGCAGGCCTGCGGCTGGGTGCGCTCGTCATCGCGCAGCAGGTCGTCATGGCGCAATGAGTAAAAAGGCCTGAACTCCTGCGTCGACTCGCCTTGCGGGGATTGACGCACACACCACACCCGGCGAATGGCGTACACCTCATGCGCGTACGCACGACGGGCATCCACCACCACCGGATACAGCGTACGGGCATGCGTGACGCGGATGGGGTCGGCAGGCGTTCGAAACAGGTTGACCACCGGCGTGCAACCGAGACGGAGATGGTGCTCGTCGAGGTCTTCCAAAAGCCGGGCTGCATCCGAATCGCTGCGGATGCCCGTCAGGGGCACGTGAAGAACCACCCTGTTACCGTTGAACACGGCGTCCGGACCTGCCCCCCGCAAAGCCTGCGGGACAGGCAGATCCACGAAATTGAACTTCTCCGGAAAGGCAAAATACTCGGTGAGCAACCGGTAGGCAGCGTGGGATCGAGCATCATGCTCGATGATCGATTCGTGATCCTCGAAACCCACGAGGCTGGGCCGCTCGCTCAGCAGTGTCGATGCACGACGGCCGTCACCAGGCTCCACGATCACGCCGAGAGATTTGGCGCACAGAGCCTCGCGCAAAACGCTGACCAACGAAGGTTCGCCATCGAGATACACCCGCAGCGACTTCCCTGCCCAGGAGGCCAACGAAAACTGGGGCGAGAGAGCTTCGAGATGAATCGAGACGACCGCCGCCGTGCCATCGGGCCATCTGCCGCCCGGCAAAGGCGGTGGCGCCATCCGGAAGTTCACGCGGGCCAGTCGCATCGGTGCCAGTTCGACGTCGTAGACCGTTCGGAACTGGCATGCCACGCCGCGCAGCGGGCGGCTGCGCAACAGTTCACCACGAGATACTCGAACGATGTCGTTGAGCTGGGCGGCTGCAGGCCCCAGGTGGAACTGAGCGACCGAACAAGACGGAAACGGCCGGAGGTAGTGCGGATAGAGCACCTCCAGCAAAGACTCTGTGAATAGGGGGAAGTCGTCTTCGACGCGCTTGTGGATACGCGCTGCGAGAAACGCGAACGACTCGATCAGCCGCTCCACGTGAGGATCCTCGGAAGACTCTCCGCTCAGCTGGAGACGGGACGCGATTTTTGGATATCGCTGAGCGAACTCCCGCGACTGGTTGCGAAGGAAACCCAGTTCCCGCTCGTAGTAAGGCAGCAGGTCTTCCATCTTCAAACTGCCCAGGATCGATCTGCACCTGCACAGCGCACACGATAGTGTTGTGTCGCCTGGTTGACCACGGCATCGAAGCTCACAGGCTCCTTGCAGCGCTCCACGAGCAGCCAAGCCCGGATGGAGAAATGCAGTTTCTGTGCAGCTGCTCCCCCAGACTCAAGGATCACTTGCACCGCGCTAAGCCTCGGCTCATGAACCCCGATGGCCCGTTCGATGGACTGACAGATGCGTTGACGATCTTCCGGGCTGGCCAGACTCAGACTGCTGAAGTCCACCATGCCATATGAAAGCACGGAGCGGGCGCTCATGGGCCAACCCGCGAAGTCTTGCTCGGCCAGCGCGCAACGGGTATTGAGCAGAGCTTCGAGATCGCGCGCGACACAATCCTTGACCTGCTCCAACGACATCTGAGGCAAGGCGTGGGAGCTGGCCATGCCGGCTCCATCGTCGAACAGGCAGTCCAGGAGTGAAGGGCGGAAGCGCTGCATGCCGGGGTAAGTGGGAGCACCGAACCTCAGAAAGAAAGGCGGAACCAAGCCGCCTTTCTCGTGTACGGGAGCGTTCTGAAATCAGCTGAAGTTGGGAACGTTCTTGGCAAGATCCCAGGCGCCAGTGATGTTGACCTTGCCCGACTTGTCGCCCGTGATATTGAGCTCGTCGTAGGTCCAGCGCACCGCCGAGTACTTCAAGGTGAAGGTTTCGGAGGGAACGCCCTCACCATTCACCGTCGGAGCGACCGACGAGACGATGACGTTCTTCAGCTCGATCTTCAGGTACTGGTGACGGCTCTGCGTGCCAGACGGACTGCCAACATTGTTCTTACCGCCATGAGCGCGGTAGAAATAGACCACCACGTCGCTGATGATGGTACCCGCCGAACAAGCTTGAAGCAGCTTGGGGGTGGCGCCATCGATATCTTTGGTGAAGATCATCTCACCATGTTCACAGCGTTCTGCCGTGTGGCCCCCTGCAGTGGATGCGGTCGCCGACTTGGGCTGACGCACCACGTGGCTCCAGGTGTAGACCTCGACGGTGTCCTTGTGTTTCGTGTCTCGGGAATCGCCTTTGATGTCGCTTCCCTTGAACTCGACGTAAATGTCCTTCGCCATGAAAGATTCCTCCACTGAAACGGTTGGAGCGTTGAGAATCAACCCTTGCCGCCTTGCGGCAGTTCTGCCACGAGACGCAAGGACACGGAAAGTTCGTCCAGCTGGAAATGCGGACGAACAAAGGAGACCGCCCTGTAAACACCCGGACGGCCGGGAACTTCAGAGACCTGTACCGAGGCCTCCCTCAACGGGAACTGCGCCTTCGTTTCCTGCGATGCGGCGTCGTCGGACGTGACGTACTGTGAGATCCAGCGGTTGAGGTAATCCTCCACGTTAGAGGCCGATGCAAAACTGCCGATCTTGTCGCGCATCATCGCTTTCATGTAGTGTGCGATCCGGCACACCGCGAACATGTACTGAAGCTGGGCAGACAGCACCGCATTCGCATTGGCGGCATCCAGGTCATACTTGCGCGGCTTCTGCACCGACTGCGCACCGAAAAACGCCGCGTAGTCGGTGTGCTTGCAGTGCACCAAGGGGATGAAGCCCAGATCGCTGAGCTCTTTCTCCCGGCGGTCGGTGATCGAAATCTCCGTCGGGCACTTCAGTGCGATCTCCCCGTCGTCGGTTTTGAAGGTGTGCGTCGGCAGATCCTCGACGAGGCCACCACCTTCCACGCCACGAATCGCTGCACACCAGCCATAGCTTTCGAAGGCAGCCGTCAAACGAGCTGCAAATGCATAGGCGGTGTTGACCCAAAGATAGCGGTTGTGATGACTGCCATCGACCGATTCGACGAAGTTGAACCCCTCGACCGTCGTACCGTCCTTCGGGTTGTAGGGCAATCTTCCGAGAAAGCGCGGCAGCGTGAGGCCGACATAGCGGGAGTCTTCCGAATCTCGGAAGGATTTCCATTTGGCGTACTCGACGGTATCGAATACCTTGGCCAGGTCGCGCGGTTTGCCCAGGTCGGTAAACTCTTCCAGTCCAAACAGCTCCGGCGAGGCCGACGAGATGAACGGCGCGTGGGCCGCCGCTGCCACATGGGACATCTGTTCGATGAAGTACATGTCCTCGGGCTGGCGACCGATCTCATAGTCACCGATCAGGGCTCCGAACGGCGCACCCCCAAAGGTTCCGAACTCTTCTTCGTAAACCTTCTTGAACAGGGTGCTCTGGTCGAAGTCGATGGCGGTGTTGAAGTCACGCACGAGCTCCTTCTTTGTGGCGTGCATGACCTTGATCTTCATCATCGCCCCTGTCGAGGTGTGCTTGCACAGATAGTGCAGACCACGCCAGGACGCTTCGAGCCGTTGGAACTCCGGGGCATGCATCACCTCGCTCAACTGAGCGGAAATCAGCTGATCGATCTCTGCCACCCGCGCGTCGAGGGTCGCCGACAGATTCTCGGAGAGAACCACCGTCCCCTGCAGGACTTCGCGCACCAGCTCGGAAATGATGTCGCGTGCGCGCTGATGCTCGGTCGGCGACTTGGCCACCCGGCTCTGCTCGACGATGCGGTCGAGCAGAGAATCGGATGTCAGTTCCGCTTGTGGCGCTTGCGCCAGGGCTTGGGCACTCATGTCATCACTCCTTCGTAGGCTGGGCTTCCTGGCCGAGCCGTTCAAGCTGCTCGGTGTTGCGCAGCACTTCGTCCAGTAGATCCTCCAACTTCTCGTTGCCCGCCAGCTTGTTGCGCAGGTCGGCCAAACGGGTTCGAGCCTCGAGCAGTCGGCGCAGTGGCTCGATTTGCTGGACCACCGCTTCGGGGCGGAAATCGTCGATCTGGTTGAATTGGAGATTGACGGCAAACTCGCCGCCTTCCTCGCTGAGGAGGTTACGCACCCGAAACGAGGCCTGGGGAGCCATGCCCGCCATGACTGCATCGAAGTTGTCGAGATCGATGTTCACGAACTTGCGATCCTTCAACCGCGGCGGCGGCGTCTCGGCAGAGGGTTTGCCGACAAAGTCGCCCAGAACCCCTACCACGAACGGCAGCTCCTTCTGTTCGATGGCATCGCCGATCTCGACGTCGTAGGTCAACTGCACCCGGGGCGGACGCACCTTCTCAAGGCGCTTTTGCACACTGTCTTTCTTGGCCATGGGATTTCCTGCGGAGGGGAAGTGGGGCGCTCACTGCAGAGCGCTGAAAGGATTGCGCGATCCGGTCGTCGCCGCCGGCTTGACAACGGAGGAGTCGGACGTTCGGGCAGGCCTCACAGAGGCCGCTGCCGGATGAGCCTCCCTGCGGCGGATCGGCCCCGCAGGGCGCGCGGCCGGTGTTGTCTCCACAGGCTCCGGTGCCACGATCACGGGCTCGCCGATAGCCTCGCGGATGGTCTGTGTCAGTGTCTGGGCTTCCTCGCGGGTGCTGCCTTGCACCGCATTGCCTTGGCGCAGGTGACCCAGGGCCACTGCGGAGGCTCGCAAGCCAGCCACCGCCATGATGCTATGGGCCGTCACGTCGCTCACATCGCGCTGAAGCACTTCCTGCGCCGCCACGATCGCCTGGCCATAGCGCCGCGCTTCCAGATGCATCTGAGCCTGTTGAAGCCAGGGCTCCTTCGCGCCGGGATGTGCACGGGCCGCCTGCTCGAGCAGCGATCCCGCCTTGGCGACATCACCAGCTTCCTGGGCGGAGCGAGCCTGAGACAGTGCCTGTTGCAGGTCAATCCGAGGCAGCTTGTCATCGGTCTGGGGAAGACCGGCACAGCCAGTCAAAACCGCCGCCACTGCAGCCGAGCAGACACGCGACAGCGCCTTTCTGATCGCTTTTTGGTCCATCGAGAAGACCCCTCACCTGTTGTTGCTGATCGTTGCGACAGGCGCCTTCCCTGCACGCGGGTGCAAGTGTCGCGCTCTTGTGCCGCTGAATGGCTGCGGATTAAAACGCAGCTCGGGGGTCCGAAGCTAGGCCTTCGAGGCAATCGTTACACAGACTTACCCATTGAAACAGGAAGTCACCTTATCCCCCTGAACAGGTGAATGCGCACACGGCAGTCTTGCCTAGACTACGGCCGCTTTTCATCACAACAAGCACCGTCTCAGGGAAGAAAGCCATGTGGCACCGCGCACTGCCGGCGTTCAGCTTGCTCACTCGTCTTCTGACCCTCGGAGCCTTGGTGAGCGTCGTCGGTTGCGCGAGTGCCGGCAAGGCGGTTGACGCGGCCAGCGCGATCACGAGCGGCGCGCTGCGCCTGGTCGGCCTGGCGCCGAAGGAGCCTTCACCACCGATCACAGCCCGCCCCATGCGCATCGACCTGCGGCTGCAGGCGAGCGAATCGCTGAACGTGGATGACCAGGGCCGTTCGCTGTCGCTGGTGGCTCGCGTATACAAGCTCAAGGGTGTCCAGGCGTTTCTGTCCGCTCCGCACGACGCATTCACCTCGCCAGAACGCGAACGCGAGCTGCTGGGAGAAGAGCTGATCGAAGCCCGTGACGTGCAGATGCTGCCGGGTCAGCACCGCGAGTGGCGCGAGATGATCCCGCCCGACGCGACTCACCTCGGTATCGTGGCGCTGTTTCACCGACCATCCACGCATGGCTGGCGCCTGGCCTTCGAAACCGCCCCTGCGGCCAAGACAGGCCTGTCGCTCGGCCTGCATGCCTGCAGCGTCAGCGTCGCGATCGGTGTTCCCGTCGGTTCGGGGGCGCCGCCAGCCTCGACCCCGCTTTCGCCCGCGCGCTGTCCTCGCGGATGACTCTTTCAAACCAGAACCCAACGACGTGACACCATCCTCCAAAATCCTCTGGGGCGAGGGCCTGTTCCTGAGGCCCCAGCACTTCCAACGGCAAGACGCCTATCACGAATGGCGGCTGGCGCAGGTCGCGCGGATGTTGCACCCTTATGCCTGGGGTGTGAAGCATTTGCGCATCGACGAAGATGCCTTGCAATCCGGCCTACTCCAGCTGCTGGAACTTCGGGCCGTGTTGCCTGATGGGGATCTCTACGATGCACCCCGAGACGATCTGCTTCCACCGGCCCTGTCGCTGAACGAGCTCGACCTGCAACAGTCGGAGTTCACGTTTCACCTGTGTGTCGCTCCGATGCGCCGAATGGGCAGCAACCATGCCCGACTCGAAGAAGACACGGGCGTCGAGCTGCGGTACCGGCAGGACTGCGATGCGCAAGCCGGTGACTGGTTCACGGATGCCGTCCCAGCCGAGGTGGTGATCCTGCGAAAGGCGGCACGCCTGCGAGGCAGTCACGATCTGCGCGAAGACACCGTGAGCCTGCCGCTGTTGCGCCTGCGACGTAAAGGGACGGGCGGCTTCGAGGTGGATCGGCGCTACATTCCTCCGTCGTTGGCGATCGAGTCTGCTCCCCCTTTGCAGTCGCTGCTGCGCCGGCTGCTCGATGCGCTGCAGGCCAAGGCCGATGCGCTCATCGGTTTGCATCGCGAGCCTTCTAAGAACGTCGTCGAGTTCCGATCGGGAGACGTGGCCTCGTTCTGGTTGCTTCACACGGTCAGTGCGGCCCATGCTTTTTTGTCCCACCTCGCGCGCCACCCCGGGCTGCATCCCGAGCGTCTCTACCAGGGACTGCTCCAGCTCGCTGGCGGCCTGATGACCTTCTCCAAGTCCTTCACGCTGGCCGATCTGCCCGCCTACGACCATCATGAACCGAGCGACTGCTTCGCCAAGATGGACCACATCGTGCGCGAGCTGCTCGAAGCCGTGATCTCGACTCGCTACTTCGCCATCGCCTTGCACGAAAGCAAACCGTCCTTCCACGTCGGCCGCCTGGACAGTGAGCAGATCCAGGCCTCGACCGCATTCTTTGTCGGGCTGTCGGCGGGACTTCCGGGCTCCGAACTCATCGAAACGGCGCCGCTGCGCCTGAAGATCGGGGCACCCGACGATGTGGAAAAGCTGGTCCTGTCGGCCATGCCCGGCGTCCGGCTCGTGCATGCCCAGCAAGTGCCAGCCGCCGTGCCCATTCGCCCGGGCATGCACTACTTCTCGTTGGAGGCGCGCGGCCCACTCTATGAACGCATGCTGCAAGCCCAGGCCATCGCCCTCTACACCCCTCAGGGCTGGCCAGATCTGCGTCTCGAATTGATTGCCGTGAACCCATGACCACTCAGGCCCCTTCCCTCTTCGCCGACACGGAACTGATGCCCTCGCCGGCGCCCTCGCCGTTGCCAGCCTCACCGGCATCCACCGGCAAGCTCGTGGATCTGCTCTACGAGGGGTTCTACATGATCTTCCTGCTGAAGAACCGGCATGGGCCGACCGACGCCGCGTCTTTTCGGGAAAGGCTGCGCGAGTTTTTGGCCGAGTTCGAACGCAATTCGGTCCAGCTCGATGCCAGCGCGGAAGACGTGCACCTCGCAAAGTACGCCTTCTGCGCCTTGGTCGACGAAACCATCTTGACTTCGGGCCTCAAGTTGCGCGAGGACTGGGAACGACAGCCTTTACAACTGCAGTTCTTCGGTGACCAGCTTGCCGGGGAAAACTTTTTCATCCATCTCGAACGCTTGCGTCAGCAAGGCGCTGCCCGCCTGGCCGCGCTGGAGGTGTTCCACCTGTGCCTTCTGCTGGGCTTCCAGGGCAAGTACCTGCTCGAAGGCCAGGAGAAGCTGGGTTACCTCACGGCCAGGCTGAGCGACGAGATCTCCCATCTGAAGGGGCGCAAGGTGGGATTCGCCCCCCATTGGGCGCCGCCCGACCGCGTGCATCACGTGCTGCACACGGTGGTCCCACCCTGGATGCTGGCTGCCGGCTTCGTCTGCCTGGGATTGCTGGCGTTCACCGGGCTTCGCGCCATGCTCGACCGGGCCACTCAAGCCGATCTAGCGGCCTATCAGCAACTCATCCAGTTGCCGCCGCAGGCCGCCCACTTGACGATCACGCTGCCGTGACGACTCAGGGGCTGCCCAAGGCCGTGGCCTGGCGCGGACAGGCCGCCTCATCGTCGTGCCGAGCTGCACAGACACGCGCACGGCACAGCTGCCCTTCCAGCCAGCCCAGCGCCAGACAACGCCGTACCAGCTCGGCCGTGGGGACACCTGCTTGCACCAGCACCACGTCACGATCCGGATCCGGCGACGCGAGACGCCGTCCAGTTGCCGCTGGGCGCGGCACCGACGGCTCCGGCGCGGCTCGCGACATCAGCACCTCGATCACCTCCACGTCAGGGTCGGCGGTGCGCGCCGCAGCCGCAGGACGCCGGACGGATTCTCCCACCCCGCGCCCGGCCCGCAGCGTTTCGCGCCGGCCCCCCGGGATCGACTGTTGGGCAGCCGACGAAGGCTCGTCAAGCCCAGGTGTCGCCCCCGGTGCCTGCGCCTCGACACGAAGCTGCTGTGCAACAGGCTCTTCGGCAAGCTCGATCCGCGCCGCAGAGGGTGCGGGCGCAACGGTGGCTGGCACAGGGGTCTGCGCCGACGAGGGCGTCGGACGGGCCGTGACAAGCTGCGGCGAGTTGCCATGGACCGACGCGACCTGCTCATGGGCAACCGCACTGCCCGCCCGCAGCGGCCAGGCCCACCACCACGCCAGCGCGCCCAGCAGCAGCGCTGTGGCAACCGCCCCGACGCGCAAGTGCCTTGCCACCGGCGAGCGCCCGCGGGCGTGGCCTTGGCCCACCACCGCCAGGATGCCCGCTTCGCCTTCGGCCGCAGCGCCCGAGGTCTCGAACGAAGCTTCGGGGGACGCCAAGAGGCTGGGCATGGCCTCATGCTCCGGTGTGTGCGATGGGCGCTTGTACATGATTCCTCCCTGTGGCCATCCATCGGTCGTCGAGCCGGGATCGCGCGCGGCCGATTCTAGAAAGACCGACGTGATCTGTGGCGTCTTGAAATGCCTCGTTACATCATGAGGAAGCGATGGGCTGGATCATTGTTTGCGTGATCGCCGCCAGCGTGCTCTTGAGTTGGTGGGCCCTGCCAGAACTGCGCGGTGGCCCCGTCTCATGGGAACGTCGTCGTCGCCATGGGCCAGCGGGTCAGCGTCGGGGCCTGACGCTAAAGGGGCGGTTCGGCAGTACATCTGGCGCGCCGCGGCGTGCTCCATCGGCTGCGATCGCCCTGGCGCGCAAGCATTGGCCGTACGCGCTGGGGGTGGTTGCCCTGCTGAGCGCCCCCCCGATGCTGGCGTGGTGGCTGCATGACGGCCGCCGCGTGGCGGACTTCGGCGTGTCCCACGGAACCGCAAGGAACGATCAGGTCGCCTGGCTGCTACAAGGCGAGAAACTGGCTCCCCCACCCCCTTTGCCCCCCGAGGTGTTCGCCACCGCAGAGGTCGAGGCGGTCCGCCCCCGACTCACCGATGCCAGCCGTGACTGGTCCCTTCTCGACGAAGATTTCCGTCAGCGTCTGCTGCTCGTCTATCGACTGATGCGTGAGCGCCATGGCTATGAGATGGTGCTGATCGAGGGATACCGGAACCCGCAACGACAGGCCGAGTTGCTGGCCCTGGGCCCTCACGTCACCCAGGCCGGCCCCGGCGCAAGCTACCACCAGCATGGTCTGGCGGCCGATAGCGCCTTCCTGCGCGACGGCGTGCTGGTGATCTCCGAGCAGGATCCCTGGGCCCTGGAAGGCTACCGTCTTTACGGAGAAATCGCCGAATCGGTGGGCCTGACCTGGGGAGGGCGCTGGAAGATGCGCGACTACGGCCACGTCGAGCTGCGCTCGATCCACCTTGGCCGACGAAACCAACAGTAACAGGTTGCTGGGCCTTGTATCGCTAGACTTCGCGCCACAACGAATTCATCCAAGTGCAGGGAGTGCACATGTCTCGTCCGTTCATCGTCCTGGGCGACAGGACCAGCCACGGTGGCACCGTCGTCGAAGCCTCGGCATCCACCGACACCCATGGTCGGCGCATCGCGCGCGTCGGAGACCGGGTCACCTGCCCCCGCAAGGGCCACGGCCGCCTCACCACGATTGCCACCGGGGATCCCACGATGCTGATCGACGGCAAGCCGGTGGCTCGCCATGGCGACAAGTGCGCCTGTGGGGCGACGCTGATCGCGAGCCAAAGCGTCAGCACTGTCGGCCCAGGCGGGGGCGGAGACACATCCGCCCCATGGGCAGGCAGCAGTGCCGCTTCCGTGTCTCCTCCGGAGCCTGGGGCCAAGGCAGAGCCGGACAAGCAAGATGGACAGGACGAGGTGATTGAGCAGTACTTCTTCCTGGCTGATGAATTTGGACATCCCTGCGAGGGCTACCGATACGACCTGTTCGCGAACGGCGCGTTGCATGCGAAGGCCAAGGATTTCAGCGGTGGATGTACTACCAGTGTGCAGGGCGTTTGCGAGCTCAAACTGGTCATTTGGCTGAACTGAGATGTCAAAGGTCGACGACGAGACTCGCCAACTGGCGGCAATGGCATACGGCGAGGCATCGCCGGACAACGTGGAGGCCGAGCTGCAGGCTCTGGCCAGCATCTTGGTGCGACAGCGCGACGCGCGCGGATACAAGGACATCGCAAGCTTCGCACGAGGCGAGCCAACCTTTTCATTCGTCGTCAACGACGGGAACAAGCGCTACGCCAAGCTGATGAAGGCCAGCGATCAGGAAATCGAGAAGGACACCGGCATGCGACGTGCGGTCGCCGCCGCCAAGAATGCACTGGCCGGGGGACCGGACATGTCGAACGGCGGTTGGTTCTGGGACGGCGCCGACATCAAGACCAATTACAAGAACCACTTCAAAGTGAAGCACGGCATCCGCTTTTCGGATCCATCGCACAACATCTATGGCATCGAGGAGTCGACGAAGGTCGTGATCCTTTATAGGCGGATCAAGGTTCGAGACAAGAACACGGGCACCGTGAGCGTCAAGCAGGAGGAGATCGGCCGCTATGACCACGTCTACCAATCCACAGCGGCTCACGGCGGGACGATTTTCTGGAGGTTGAACCCCGAGTACCTCCGATTGACACGCGCCAAGGAGTACAAGTGATGCTGCTCTCCCGCGCTTTGCTCGCACCCGCCCTGATCCTCGGAGCATGTGCCATCGCAAAAGAGCCGCCGCGAGAAGTGCTCAGCTCGTGCCTCGCCGCTCGCGTCACGTCGAGTGACATTGCCGCCGAGGAACTTGCGACCTCGCAGGTCACTGCAGACGACGACTTTTCGCCAGGCGTGAAGGCGACGTACTTGATTTCCGCTGGAGAAACTGAAGTCGGATATGGGCAGTCGGAGAACTCGCATGTGTTGATCTATGGTGAACACGTGCTCCGGCTCTCGTCGGCCTCGCTGGCAGCGGGAACCACGGTTTCTCCGAGGCCATTCGATCCTTTCCGCGCCGACTGGATCCAGCTTCGGCGAAGCGGTCGGACCTACCTGTGCGTCAGCTTCAACTTTGATGGAGTGGGGCGAAGCGGCAAGCATCAGGACGTGCGTGCGGCTTACCTGCTCACACCCGGGAGATCCACGCGGCACCGGCCCATGCTGCACTTCACCGTGGGCCCCGTTGCGCAGTCAAGCACGGGTCAGGGGCCGCATCGTCCACACCAAGGCAAATGAAGACCGGGGCCTGGATCTCTGTCACAAGCGCGGGGCTGCGCAGCTGTGCAGTCGCGGGCCAGCCGCCCTCGGTGCCTGTGAAGCACCCTGTCGAGCGCTGGGAGGCCTGCTGCTCCCTGCGAGGAGAGTTTTCCGGGGACCCCGAATCCGACAAAGATCGAATCGAAATGACGAACCAAGCCTGCGCAGGCACCGACCGGGAACTCGCCACACTGCTCGCGAGATATCGCCATCACCAACGTGTACTTGAAGCTCTTGGCAAGTATGAGCGCAGCAGCATCGAGTCGAGCACGGCGACGCAATATGACGCACGACAGTGATCTTGACGGGCGCCCCCCCATGCTGACCGACGGCAAGCCGGTGGCCGGCCATGGCGATCTCACGGCCTGCGGCGCCACCTTGGTCGCCAGCCAGTCCCTCAGCACCGACGCCTGACCGGCCCCGCGGGAGTTGCTCAATGCGCAAGAACCTCTGGCCTGGTCTGGCCCTGCTCGGCCTCATGGTGGCCGCGCTGTGGGTCTTCGTGGAACGGCCGTCCGTGCCGGATGTGATGGACGATCGCTGGTGGTCCCTCATCGCGCTGGCCTTGCTGGCCGGCGTGACACTGCGGGCCTTCCGTTCGGGCGGTCAGGATTCAGACGCCGGCAGCGCGTCGGCTTCGGCCATCGCACCGAAACAAGTCGACGCCGCCACCGCGACCTCTGCCCGGCCCGCGCAGTTGTTGGTGCGCGGCGCCGCCGTCGCCACACGGTGCGGGCACGATCCCGGCACGGTGCTGCAAGCGCTCGGCTCCCAACCCCCGATGCCCGCGCCGGACCCGGACTGTCTCGACGATCAAGGACTGCCTCGCCTGAGCGCCCGCTGCTCTGCCCTGGATACGTCCCGCGTGACGGCCGCTTTGATGGTCCTGACCTCCGGCCCCGCCGGGCGTCCTGGGTTGGTGCGGGCTTTGGCCCTGCAAGCCGACGCGCTTGACGGTCTGCAAGCCACGCTGCAAGCCATGCCTCATCGCGGCGGTCTCGACGTTCGATGGACGGTGCCAGACCACTGGAGCGACGCAGAACTCGAACTGGCACAAGCCTGGTTGAAGAACGACCTGAGGGCGCGGATGCCCCCCGATGCCGGCCCCTTGACACTGCGGACCGAGAAAGCGGCCGGTCCGGCCGCCTGGCTCAACTGGCGGTCTCGCCGCGGCTTGGAGACCGAGACGCATCCGTCCGAGGCTCGGCCGATGCTGGTGATGGCCTGTGATTCGCTCGTCGATCCCCAGCACGAGCTCGCAGCCGCCGTCCCCGGCGAAGCCGCTGCGGCGCTGCTGATCGAGATGCCTCCCTCCGAAGAGGCCTCGTCGGCGCAGGACGGTGCCCTCGCACACCTGTCCTGGCCTATCGCCCCCGCCTCGCCTCCCCCCGCTGAACGCTCCTTGCAGGATCTCGCCGCGCAGGCCCTGGACGCTGGCTCAGAGACCGTGGTGGTTGGCCGGGTCATCAGCGACATCGGGCTGGCCGGGCCTGAGGCCCGCCAAGTGCTCGATGCCATCGTCGAGCTGCTGCCGCAACTCGACGTCGGCGAGCGCCTGTGCCGCATCGGGCTGGCCTGCGGGAACCTGGGATGTGCAGGCCCGCTGGTGGCGTTGGCGCTGGCCAGCCACGCCTCCCACCAGGACGAGGCCGCAGCTCTCCTCCTGCTGACAGGGCGACAGCCGGTGGCCGCCTTGTTGACGCCCAAGCGGCTCGCCGCCCTCTCACCCGCCTGAGCGGCCTCGCATCGACTCTGATGTGCTGATCCATGCATAGTCTGTTGAACTTCTTCTCCCACCCCATCGCCCAGCGCGTGACGGGCTGGCTGGCGCTGGTGGGTTTTGTGAGCGTCGGCGCCTGGACTTTCGATCTGCCCCTGCGTTGGGCCCTGGGCGTGCTCATCGTCATCATGCTGGTGGCGCTCGTCCGCTGGGCCGTGCAGCGCCGCAAGGCGCGGTTGGCCGCCCAGCAATTCGAGCAGGCCCTGGACGCCCAGCATGCCGAGGCTTCGAGGTTCGATGCGCCGCGCCACCGGCGTGAGGAGGTGGCCGTCCTGCGCGAGCGCATGCGGCAGGCGATCCGCACGCTCCAACGCTCCAGGCTGGGACAGACGTCGGGGCGGGCCGCCCTCTACGAACTGCCCTGGTACATGATCATCGGCAACCCAGCGGCCGGCAAGAGCTCGGCGATCGTCAAGTCCGGGCTGCGATTCCCTTTCTCTGACGATGCCGGCAACATCATCCAGGGGATCGGGGGAACCCGCAACTGCGACTGGTTCTTCACCTCCGAAGGCATTCTGATCGACACCGCCGGGCGTTACAGCGTGCAAGACGAGGACCGGGCCGAATGGTTGGGCTTTCTCGGTCTGTTGAAAAAGCACCGTCCCAAGGCACCGATCAACGGCATCGTGATCGCCGTCAGCGTGGCCGAGCTGGCGACCCAACGCCCGGAGGCCAACATCCGTCTGGCCAAGCAGTTGCGCCAGCGCATGCAGGAGCTCACCGACACGCTCGAAGTCATCGCCCCGGTCTACGTCATGTTCACCAAGGCGGACCTCATCAGCGGGTTCGTCGAGTTCTTCGAGGACCGCGACCGTAGTGAGCGCGAGCGCGTGTGGGGCGCCACCCTGCCCTACGACGACCAGGGACGTGCCGATGCTGTAGGGCTGTTCGAACGCCATTTCGACGAACTCTACGAGGGGCTCAAAGCCGCCTCGGTGGCACGCATGTCCATGCAGCGCGGCGAAAAGCTGCCTCCGGGCGTCCTGAGCTTCCCCCTGGAATTCGCGAGCCTCAAGCCGGCGTTGTCCGCCTTCATCGCCACCCTGTTCGAAGACAACCCCTACCAGTATCGACCGAGCTTCCGAGGCTTCTACTTCACCAGCGCGGTCCAGGAAGGCGAATCCACCAGCCGGTCCAGCGAGCGGGTCGCACGCCGTTTCGGGCTGAGCCTGCAGCCCGGCACCACGGCCAGCGTCTACTCCCATGCGGGCTTCTTCCTGAAGGATCTGTTCACCCGCGTCATCTTTGCCGACCGCCACTTGGTGCGCCAGCACCAAACGAAGCCTCGGCGGCGCTGGCGTCAGGCCACGGTGATCGTGGGTCTGGTATCGCTGGGCCTGAGCCTGGGCTTGTGGACCTGGTCGTATGCGAACAACCGTCAGTGGGTCGCCAACGTGCGCGCCGACCTCGAGCACATCACCCGACTGCAGACGTCGTCGCCCGATCTGTCGTCACGCCTGGAGGCTCTCATGATCTTGCAGGATCGGCTGAGCCAAGTCCAGGCGATCCATCGTGAGCGCCCCTGGGCCCTATCCTTTGGCCTGCACCAGGGGCGCCAACTCGAGGACACGCTGCGCCGAGAGTACTTTCACGGGGTGCGTGAAGTCATGCTCAAGCCGGTGGCGCAAAGCATCGAAGCCTATCTGGCAGCCGTGAAGGAGAAGGAGAGAGAACTGCACGATGGCACCGAACCGGTTGCCGCATCGGCAACGCTACCCTCGGCAGCCGCGCAGGGCTCCCCCTACAGCACCGCATCGCCCACGAGCGTCACCGATGCCTACAACGCCCTCAAGACCTACCTGATGCTGGCCGACCGGCGTCGCGCCGAGCCCGGGCACCTGAGCGACCAGATCACCCGCTTCTGGCGTGGCTGGCTCGAAGTCAACCGCGGCGCGATGCCACGGGAGCGCATGCTGGTGGTGGCCGAATCGCTGATCGCCTACACCGCCTCCCAGGTCAACGACCCCCAGTTCCCTCAGGTCGCGAACAATCTCGCCCTCGTGGACGAGAGCCGCCGCGTGCTGCGCACCGTAGTGCGGGGCATGCCCGCACGAGAGCGCGTCTACGCCGAAATCAAGGCTCGCGCAGCCACGCGTTTTGCGCCGATGACAGTGGCGCGCGCGGTCGGAGAGTCCGACCGCGAGTTGTTATCGGGCAGCCACGCCGTTTCTGGCGCCTTCACCCGTCAGGCCTGGCGCGAGTATGTGCAAGGCGCCATCCGTGATGCTGCCCATAAAGCCCTGCAGGCCGATGACTGGGTGCTCAAAACCACTGTACAGGATGACCTCACCCTCGATGGCAGCCCCGAGCAGATCCAAAAGGCGCTGACCGATGCCTACAAGTCCGAATACATCGCCCAGTGGCACCGCTTCCTGCACGGCGTGAGTGTCCAGCCCTTCGGCAGCTTCGAGCACGCCGTCAGTCGGATGAACCGTCTGGGTGACCCGGCCAGCTCACCGCTGGGGCGCTTGATGGCCGTCGTGCACGAGGAAACGTCCTGGGACCGCCCGCCGGCCGCCCTCGATGCGACCGGCACCAGCCGTAGCTTGGGCAGATGGTTCCGCGAGGTGGTACTGCGCCAGGCACCGACCCAGGGGAACCCGCAAGTGCCCACCGACGGTGCTGCAGCCAGCGCCCAACCGGCGCTCATGGGGCAGGTGAGTCAGGAGTTCGCAGGTGTGGCCCGCCTGCTGAGCACCCGCGAGGACGGCGGCAGCCTGATGGGGGCCTACCTGGACGGCCTGTCTCGGCTGCGCACCCGATTCAACCGCATTCACACTCAAGGCGAAGCCGGGCCGGGCAGCGTCCAGCTTCTGCAGCACACACTCGAAGGACAGTCCGAGCTCGCCGAGCTGCTCAAGCTCGTCGATGAACAGATGCTCAACGGCCTGAGCGATGGCGCGCGCGCCAGCCTGCGTCCCTTGCTCGTGCGACCCTTGATGCAAGCCTACGAGGCGCTCATCCCAGTGGCCGAGGACGAAATCAACCGCATCTGGGTTGCCCAGGTGCATGGTCCCTACGAAACCACGCTGGCCGACCGCTATCCCTTCAAACCCGACGCTCGCGTCGAGGCCTCGGTGGCAGACATCGCCAAGATCTTTGGCCCCGAAGGGGCCGTGGCCCGGTTCGCGGACAAGACCCTCGGTCCGTTGGTGATCCGGCGCGGCGACAGCCTGGCACCGCGCACCTGGGCCGACCTGTCCATCCGGCTCCATCCCGAGTTCACGGCTCGCTTTGCCACCTGGGTGGCACCACTGGGTGGCCATGCCGCGGCTTCTTCGGCCGGGGGGGCGGAACAAACTCTGTTCCAGATCCTACCCCAGCCCGCCCCGGGATTGACCGAGTACAGCCTGGAGATCGACGGCCAGGTGATGCGCTACCGCAATGCCGCAGCCGCCTGGTCGCACTTCGTCTGGCCCGGTCCTCAGCCCACACTCGGCGTGCGTCTGCACGGGGTGAGTTTCGATGGTCGCAACATCGACTTCGTGAACGAACCCGGTCGCTTCGGTCTGGAGCGCATGATCCATAGCGCCCAACGCCGTCGCATCGATGCCCAGACTCACGAGCTGCGATGGTCCGCCGGCGGACATGCCGTAGCCATGCACCTGCGCATCATTGCCATGCCGGGGTCTTCCGGCGAATCGTCCAGTGGCCATGCAGGTCTGGGTGGCGCACCGCTGCCTCGCGTGGTGGCCGGCCCTGCCTCCCGCCCCGCGCCCGCAGCGTCTGCAGGAGGCCCACGATGAGCCTGTTCGCGGCCTCGGCGAGGCTCGTGTGCTTCGGCAAGCTCCCCTCCCATGGCGATTTCGTGCGCAACGGGACCGCCAGCACCTCGCTCGTCCAGACCTTGGACCGCTGGATGTCGCGCACACTGGAACTGCTGGCTCAGGATCCTCGCTGGAAACAGGTCTACGACGAGGCTCCGGCCACCCAGTTTGCGTTCCTCGGCCCACGCAGTCCCGTCGGACTGGCCGGTCACCTCGTGCCCAGCCAAGATGCCTCGGGGCGTCGCTACCCCTTCATCGCTGCTGCGTCCTTCGGTGTGTCCGAGCCGGCCGGCTTCTTGGGCCTGAGCCCCCTGGCGCTGTCACGCCTATGGACACAGATGGAGCACACTGCGCAGCGTGCCCAGGACTGCGCAAATGCCACGCAAACCCAGGACGTGCTGGCCAGCGCCGAACGACAGCTCGAAAGCCCGGTGGCGCCGAACGCGACACATTTCCAAGACTTCCTGCGGACCCAGACGCTGGGCTCGCTGGAAGCCCTGTTCGAGGAAGCCGGTCAGGCCCTGCCGTTGCGCCAGGCGCTGCTGGCCCTGGGCCTGCTGCTGCGCCCGCTGCTCGGGCAGCCGAGCCCTAGGCTCGAACGTGGCCTGCAACTGCCCCTGCCCAACGATCCGCTGTACCGCCCGTTCGTCGCCTCGTTCTGGCTCGACCTGGTGGCCGGGTTCCTGCGGCGCAGTGCCCTGGAGCTGGGCATCTTCACCACCCGACATCGGGGCCGCGGACTGCTGATCGTCGGCTTCAACGGGGCCTGCCCGCGCAGCCTGCGTTCAGTGCTGGCTCCGCAGGACAACCTCCAAGACAACATTGAATTCTCCTGCCCGTCCTGGGTGGAACGCTCGGTGGAGACCGACTACGGACTGAAGAAGCTGTCGAGCTATCTGCGCGACCCCATGCTCTCGCTGGCGCAGGCCGGCCAGACCTTCCGAGAGACTTTCCTGGGCCTGTGAGGAAACGCCGATGATGCCCTTTCGCCCCCACAATGCCCTCCCGCGACGCCTTCGTCCTTGCCGTCAACGCATGGCGCGGCTACGCATCGTGGCAGCCACGCTGCTGCTGGGCTGTGGCCTTGCCACGGCTGCTGGCCGCGGCGAGCTCGCCCCCGACCAGGTGCTCGTGACCGGCACCGTGCCGGACGAAGCCACACGCGCGCTGGTGCTGCAACGGCTGCACGAACTGTACGGTGCGCACCGCGTGGTCGACCAGATCGCCATCGGCAGCGTGGTCGCACCGCCGCAATGGTCCCAGCATGTGCAGAACATCCTGAGCCCCGAAATCCGGCAGGTCAGCCGCGGCCAGCTCACGGTGCGCGGCACGCAGGTGGATATCCAGGGAGAAGTTTCCAACGAGGCCCAGCGCCAGCAGGTCGTCAGCGCCGTCGCTACGCGGCTGAACCCGACCTACACCGTGCGCAGCGCCCTGCGTGTGGGCACTGGGGAACAGACCCTGATCGACCAAGCCCTGGCCAATCGCATCATCGAGTTCGAGCCCGGCAGTTCCGCACTCACGCCGTCAGGCCGTGCGGTGCTCGACCAGATGCTGCCGACCCTGACGCGCCTGTCGGCCCGGCGCATCGAGATCATCGGCCACACCGATGCCCTCGGCGCCCCGGATGCCAACCTGGCCCTGTCATTGGCCCGAGCCGACGCCGTGCGTAGCTATCTCCAGGCTCGGGGTATCGATGCCCAGCGCTTGGCCGTCTCTGGCATGGGGTCCGCACGGCCCGTGGCCAGCAACGAGACTGCCGAGGGGCGAGCCCGCAACCGTCGCATCGAGTTCCGGATCAGCCAGTAGCCGGCGCGCAAACGTTCAGACCGCCGCACGCGCCGCGGCGGCCAGCCGCTCGGCGCAGGTTTGCGCCAGGACGCTGTCACGGGCTTCCACCATCACACGCAGCAGGGGTTCGGTGCCCGACGCGCGGATGAGCACGCGACCGGCCTCGCCCAGTTCCCGGGTCACGGCCACCTGCTCGGCGGCCAGACGATCATTGCGTCGCCAATCCTGACCCGGCTGCAGACGGACGTTGATCAGGGTTTGGGGAAACAGTATCACATCGGCCAGCAGTTCGGCCAGCCCCATGCCCGCGCGCATCGTGGCCTGCAGCACCTGCAACGCGCTCACCATCCCGTCGCCCGTGGTGTGGCGGTCCAGCACCAGCAAGTGGCCCGACCCCTCGCCGCCGAGCAGCCAGCCTCGCGCCACCAGTTCCTCGAGAACGTACCGGTCGCCAACCTTGGCGCGCACCAACGGCACTCCGCGCCGCGCCAGGGCTTGCTCCACACCGAGGTTGGTCATCAGCGTGCCAACCACGCCGGGCACGGCCTGACCCCGGTTCAGTCGATCGACGACCATCACGTACAGCAGCTCATCGCCGTTGTAGAGACGCCCGCGGCCATCCACCAGCATCAGCCGGTCGGCGTCCCCATCGAGTGCCACGCCGTAATGCGCGCCGTGCTGGCGCACTGCATCGACCAGGGCCTGGGGCGCGGTGGCCCCGAAACCGGCATTGATGTTGTAGCCGTCGGGACTGCACCCGATCGCCACGACTTCGGCCCCCAGTTCGTGCAGCACGTTGGGAGCGACCTGGTAGGCCGCGCCATGGGCAGCGTCGACGACGATCCGCAGACCTTTGAGCGACAACTCAGCGCTGAAGGTGGCCTTGCAGAACTCGATGTAGCGCCCCTGGGCATCGTCGAGCCGCCGGGCCTTGCCCAGCGAAGCCGAATCCACCCACTGCGGCGGCTCCTCGAGCAAAGCCTCGACAGCCAGTTCCCACTCGTCCGGCAACTTCTCCCCCTGGGCCGAGAAGAACTTGATGCCGTTGTCGCCATAGGGGTTGTGCGAGGCGCTGATGACCACCCCGAGGTCCAGTCGCAGGGCCCGGGTCAGGTAGGCCACCCCCGGGGTGGGCAGCGGGCCGCTGAGCAGCACATCCACCCCGGCCGACGAGAAACCCGCCTCCAATGCCGACTCCAGCATGTACCCCGAGATGCGCGTGTCCTTGCCGATCAGCACCGTGGGACGGCCCGTGCCCTGGTGTGCACGCCGCAGCACGCGTCCCACTGCGTGGCCGAGCCGCAAAACGAAGTCCGGCGTGATGGGAAAGCTGCCAACCGCGCCACGGATGCCATCGGTTCCGAAATACTTTCTTTGACTCATCTGTCCGTCACTTCTTTCAATCCAGGGGTCCAGGCCGGGTGACCTGTTCACTTGTCTTCAGGACAGGCCTGCCACGACGGCAGTCCAGCCTGGGCCCAGACCTTCAATGCATCCACGGTCGCGGCCACGTCATGCACACGCACGATGCGCGCGCCTTGCGCCACCGCAGCCAAGGCCGCGGCCACGCTGGCCGCCAGGCGATCGGCCACATCCCGCCCGGTGACGACACCGAGCGAGGACTTGCGGGACCACCCCGCCAGCAGCGGATAGCCCGACGCGAGCAGCTCCTGCTGTCGCCGCAGCAGTTCGAAATTGTGCTCGACCGACTTGCCGAATCCGTAGCCCGGATCGAGGACGATGCGCGCGGCGTCGACACCGCACTCATGCAAGATCCGCGCTCGCTCGGCCAGAAAGCGTCCGACCTCGGTCACCACGTCTCGATAGTGCGGCGCGGTCTGCATGGACTTCGGTTCACCTTGCATGTGCATCAAGCACACGCCGCAACGACGATGGGCCGCGATGATCTCGACGGCGCCAGGGTGCCGCAGCGCAAAGATGTCGTTGATGATGTCAGCCCCTGCATCCAGCGCGGCCTGCATGACTTCGGGCTTGTAGGTATCGACGGAGACAGGAACCCCCAGCCGTACGGCCTCTCGCAGCACGGGGAGCACCCGATCAAGCTCCTCCTGCAATGGCAACGCATGGGCTCCCGGGCGACTCGACTCGCCGCCCAGATCCAGGATGTCCGCCCCCTGGCTCAACAGCCGCTCGCAATGGTCGAGCGCTGACCGGGTGCTTGCATGCCTGCCCCCATCGAAAAATGAATCGGGGGTGATGTTGACGATCCCCATCACCCGAGGACGGCTCAAGTCGATAGCGTAGCGCGAGGTCTGCCAATGCATGGGGTCTGGAAAAGAGACAACGGGGCCGAAGCCCCGTTGGGTAGGAGTATCGAAAACCCGACTGGGTGACAGTCAGGCTGCCGCAGGGGCTTGATCGGTGTTCACAGGCGATGTCGGACCGCCGCTGCCTTTCCCACCGCCACTGGGCGACCAATCCTTGGGCGGGCGCGGAGGCTTGCCCGCCATGATGTCGTCGATCTGCTCGGCGTCGATGGTCTCCCACTCCAACAACGCCTTGGCCATGGCGTGCATCTTGTCTTTGTTCTCCTCGATCAAACGCCGCGCGACAGCATACTGCTCGTCGATGATCTTGCGGATCTCCTTGTCGACCTTCTGCATGGTCTCTTCGGAGACGTTCACCTGCTTGGTGATCGATCGACCCAGGAAGACCTCGCCTTCATTCTCGGCGTAGACCATCGGACCCAGCTCGTCGGTCATGCCATAGCGGGTCACCATGTCACGGGCGATCTGCGTGGCCCGCTCGAAATCGTTGCTGGCGCCGGTGGTCATCTGGTTCATGAAGACTTCCTCGGCAATGCGCCCACCGAACAGCACCGCGATGGTGTTGAGCATGCGCTCTTTGTCCATGCTGTAGCGGTCGCCTTCGGGCAGTTGCATCGTCACACCCAGCGCGCGGCCGCGCGGAATGATCGTGACCTTGTGCACGGGGTCGGTCTTGGGCAGCAAGCGCGCCACCAGGGCATGGCCCGCCTCGTGATAGGCCGTGTTCCTGCGCTCTTCCTCGGGCATGACCATGGACTTACGCTCAGGACCCATCAGGATCTTGTCCTTGGCCTTTTCGAAGTCCTGCATCTCGACCACACGGGCATTGCGGCGCGCGGCGAACAGGGCTGCCTCGTTCACGAGGTTGGCCAGGTCGGCCCCGGAGAAGCCGGGCGTGCCACGGGCCAGGATGTCGGGCTTGACGTCCGTGCCGATGGGCACCTTGCGCATGTGCACGTTGAGGATCTGCTCGCGGCCGCGCACGTCCGGCAGGGTCACGTAGACTTGGCGGTCGAAACGGCCCGGGCGCAAGAGGGCCGGGTCGAGGATGTCGGGCCGGTTGGTCGCGGCGATCACGATCACCCCAAGGTTGGTCTCGAAACCGTCCATCTCGACCAACATTTGGTTGAGCGTCTGCTCTCGCTCGTCGTTGCCGCCGCCCAGGCCGGCCCCGCGATGGCGGCCCACGGCGTCGATTTCGTCGATGAAGATGATGCAAGGTGCATTCTTCTTGGCCTGCTCGAACATGTCGCGCACACGAGCCGCACCCACGCCGACGAACATCTCGACGAAGTCCGAACCCGAGATCGAGAAAAACGGCACCTTGGCCTCGCCGGCGATGGATTTGGCCAGCAAGGTCTTGCCTGTCCCCGGAGGCCCGACCATCAGCACGCCGCGCGGAATGCGGCCGCCGAGTTTCTGGAACTTCTGCGGATCCTTCAGGAAGTCGACCAGCTCCTTGACCTCTTCCTTGGCTTCGTCACAGCCGGCCACGTCGGCAAAGGTGACCGAGTTGTTCGACTCGTCGAGCATGCGCGCGCGCGACTTGCCAAAGCTGAACGCCCCCCCTTTGCCACCGCCTTGCATCTGGCGCATGAAGTAGATCCACACGCCGATCAGCAGCAACATGGGCCCCCAAGAAATGAGGATGCTCATCAGCAGCGAGGGCTCCTCGCGCGGCTTGACGTCGAAGCGGACGTTGTTGTTGATGAGGTCGCCGACCAGGCCGCGATCGAGGTAGGTCGCCGTCGTGCGGATGCGCCGGTCGTCGTTCGTGATGGCGATGATCTCGGTACCCCCGCCCGATCCTTCCTGAAGAGTCACGCTCTTGATGCGCTTGTTACGCACCTCCTCCAAAAAGTCGGAGTAAGCGATCTGCCCGGCCGTGGCTGTGGTGCGATCAAACTGCTTGAAGACGGTGAACAGCACGAGCGCAATCACCAGCCACACAGCCACCTTCGAGAACCATTGATTGTTCACCGCGGCTCCTTCTCCGACACGAACAGCACAAATTGCCTGTTGACAAATCAACCTTGGGTCATTCTAGTCGAGGCGGGCAGCACGCCCTTTCTCATGTGACCCCGTTTATGACCCGAGTTTGACGCATGGGGCGCATCGGCGCGAGACCTTACACGCTATCGCCGAGATAGCGTTCAGGACAGCGCCGTTACGGCCGCTTCACTTGCTTGAGACCCACACCCACCAGGAAGGTTTCGGCCGACTTGTCGCGCGAGGCCTTGGGCTTGATCGGCTTGACGACACGGAAGTGCCGCTTGAAAAGCTCGACAAGCTGGCTGTAGCCGCTGCCGTGGAAAACCTTGCAGACGAGCGCACCACTTTGGTGCAGATGCGCGCAAGCGAACTCCACGGCCAATTCGACCAAGTGGGCGATGCGCGCTGCGTCTGACGATGCAATGCCCGACAGATTGGGCGCCATGTCGGAGATCACGACATCCACCGGCCGGCCAGCCACGGCCGATTCGAGCTCGGCCAGGACGGCTTCCTCGCGGAAATCGCCGCGGATGAAGCGCACCCCCTCGATGGGCTCCATCTCGAGGAGATCCAGTGCAATGATCTGCCCGTCGAGCGCGCCGGCGGCGGCGCCCCCACCGACAGCATCCCGGGGCGCGAAACGCCGGCGCACGTACTGACTCCAGGCCCCTGGTGCCGCCCCCAGGTCGACCACGAGCTGGCCCGGCCGGATCAGGCCCAGGGTTTCGTCGATCTCCTTGAGCTTGTAGGCGGCGCGCGAGCGGTAGCCCTCCTTCTGGGCCAGCTTCACATAGGGATCGGTGAGGTGGTCGTGCAGCCACGCCCGGTTGACTTTCTTGCTCTTGGTCTTGATTTTCATGACCCGACGATAATAGGCGGATGCCTGCGATCACACTCTCTGCGGCCCAGCGCAAGGAAAAGCGCTCCGAGGCCCATCATCTCGACCCCGTCGTCCTGATCGGCGCCGAGGGTCTCACCGAGGCGGTCCTGAAGGAGACCGACGCCGCCCTCAAGGCCCACGGC
This sequence comes from Caldimonas sp., assembly GCF_046291045.1. Classification (GTDB taxonomy): domain Bacteria; phylum Pseudomonadota; class Gammaproteobacteria; order Burkholderiales; family Burkholderiaceae_C; genus Caldimonas. The sequence continues at coordinate 31,074 of NZ_JBKBSL010000013.1, forward strand.
CTGATCAAGGTGCGCGTCTTCTCCGATGACCGCCACGCCCGCGAGGACATGCTCGCCCAGCTCAGCGACCGGTTGGGGGCCGCGCCCGTCCAGCACATCGGCAAGCTGCTGGTGCTGTGGCGCCCGATCCCGCCCAAGGAGAAACCAGCGAACGAAGACCGCAAGCCCGGCCCCAAGGTGGTCAAAGTGATCAAATACTCCAAGCGAGGAGGGCAGCGCCCCGAGGTGAAGAAGGTCACCGTGCTGGGCAACCAGCGCCTGACGAAGGGGGGCACGGTCAAGCGCGCCAAGGAGCGCTCCGTGAGCCGCAAGAAACGCGCTCTCGAGTCCTGAGCTTTCTCTGCGGCCCCTCAATGGCGCGCCACTGGCGCCGTGGCGCGCCACGCCAGGGTCAGCAGCACGAGCCCCTTGAGCGCGAAGAAGGCCAACGACACCCCGTGGAGGGTGGCGAACGACCAGGCCCCCTGCCCCGCCCGCGCCGCCTCCATCATCGGCTGCACCGCAAAGTAGCCGGCCACGGTGCAGAACAGAGCCCCCAGCGCCAGCCCCAGCTCCAGGCTGAAACGCACACCGCCCTGCTGCACGGTCTGCCGGCGCGCCAGCAAAATCATCAGCACCGCCAACGCCAGACTGACGTAGGCCTCGATGGCGAACACGCGGGCCACGAAGCGCCCCGCCTGGGCCCGTTCGAGCACAGCGAATGCCGAGGGCGCGGCCACAGTGCCGATCACCAGCACCCCTCCGGCCCACACGCCGGCCACCCAAGCCATCCACCGCCGCGGCATCGCAAGCCCCCCGCTCAGATGTAGCGGACCTCGACGATCTCGTAGCGCTTGATGCCGCCCGGGGCCTGCACTTCGGCGACGTCGCCCGCTTCTTTGCCGATCAACGCGCGCGCGATGGGCGAGCTGATCGAGATCAGGCCTTGCTTGAGGTCCGCCTCGTCGTCGCCGACGATCTGGTAGGTCACGGCATCGCCGGACTCCTCCTCCTCGAGATCGACCGTCGAGCCGAAGACCACCCGCCCCCCTGCATCGAGGGCGGCCGGATCGATGATCTGGGCCACGGCCAGCTTGCCTTCGATCTCCTGAATACGGCCTTCGATGAAGCCCTGCTTGTCCTTGGCCGCGTCATATTCGGCGTTCTCGGACAGATCGCCTTGCGCGCGGGCCTCCGCGATCGCATTGATCACAGCCGGGCGTTCCACGGATTTCAGGCGCGCGAGCTCGGCCTTGAGCTTCTCGGCGCCACGCTTGGTCAGCGGAATGGTGGCCATAAGTTCTTCTCTCTCACATCGTCATCGCGTCGTGTCAGCCGGTGACCGTCCGGCGACAGAACGCAGGTCAGCCAAAAATCAGCCGCCGCCGGGTCCTGCGCGGGACGGTCGGCGGCGGCCTAGGGTTCAGAAATGGAAATCAGTGTAGCGTTTTATGCAATTCTTGCACGGAATAGACGACCAGGTCCGCCTGGTGCTTCATGGCCTCGACGGCCGCCTCGCAGCCGGCCATGGTCGTGTAGTAGGTCACACGGTTGGCCAGCGCGGCAGTGCGGATGTAGCGTGAATCCGCGATCGCGGTGCGGGTTTCGTCCACCGTGGTGAACACGAGCTGGATGTCGCCAGCCTTGATCATGTCGGCAATGTGAGGCCGGCCGTCCTTCACCTTGTTGACCATCCGCACCGGAATGCCGGCAGCGGCGATCGCCGCGCCCGTCCCCCGCGTGGCCACGAGCTGGAAGCCCAGGGCATGCAGTTGGCGCGCCACCTCCACCGCCCGCGCCTTGTCGGCGTCCTTCACCGTGAGGCACACCGTGCCCGCAGCGGGTAGGCGCGAGCCTGCGGCGATCTGGCTCTTGAGCATGGCTTCGCCGAAGGTCTTGCCCACCCCCATCACCTCGCCGGTGGAGCGCATCTCGGGGCCCAGCACCGGATCGACCCCGGGGAACTTGTTGAAGGGGAAGACCGCTTCCTTCACCGAGTAGTAGGGCGGGATCACCTCGTGGGGCGCGCGCCCCCCGAGGCCCTGCTGGTCCTTCAGCTTGCGCCCGGCCATGCAGCGCGCCGCGATCTTGGCCAGCGGCTGGCCGGTGGCCTTGGACACGTAGGGCACGGTGCGCGAGGCGCGCGGGTTGACCTCCAGCACGTAGACGGTGGCAGCATCGCCCTCGCCTTGGATGGCAAACTGCACGTTCATCAAGCCCACCACCTTGAGCGCCTGGGCGATCAGCGTGGTCTGGCGCCGCAGCTCGTCTTGCAAGCTGAGCGGCAAGGTGTAAGGCGGCAACGAGCACGCCGAGTCGCCCGAGTGCACGCCAGCCTGTTCGATGTGTTCCATGATGCCGCCGATCATCACCGACTCGCCATCGGCGATGCAGTCCACATCGACCTCGATGGCGTCGTCAAGGAAGCGGTCGAGCAACACGGGCGACTTCTCGCTCACCCGCACCGCCTCGCGCATGTAGCGCTCCAGATCCTTGTCGCCATGCACGATCTCCATCGCACGGCCGCCCAGCACGTAGCTCGGGCGCACCACCAGCGGGTAGCCGATTTCCCGAGCCATCTGCAGAGCCTGCTCCTCGGTGCGGGCCGTGCGGTTGGGCGGCTGCTTCAACCCCAGGGAGTGCAGCAGTTGCTGGAAGCGCTCGCGGTCTTCGGCGATGTCGATGCTGTCGGGACTGGTGCCGATGATGGGCACGCCATTGGCCTCCAGGTCGAGTGCCAGCTTCAGCGGGGTCTGCCCGCCGTACTGCACGATCACGCCGATGGGCTTCTCTTTTTCGACGATCTCGAGCACATCCTCCAGGGTCACCGGCTCGAAGTAGAGACGGTCGGAGGTGTCATAGTCGGTCGAGACGGTCTCCGGATTGCAGTTGACCATGATGGTCTCGTAACCGTCCTCACGCATCGCGAGGGCCGCATGGACGCAGCAGTAGTCGAACTCGATGCCCTGGCCGATGCGGTTGGGCCCGCCGCCCAGCACCATGATCTTCTTCCGGTTCGAGGGTTCGGCCTCGCACTCCTCGTCGTAGGTGGAGTACATGTAGGCTGTCTGCGTGGCGAACTCGGCCGCACAGGTGTCCACACGCTTGTAGACCGGACGAATGCCCTGGGCATGCCGCGCCTGGCGCACGGCATGCTGGTCAGTGCCCAGCAGCTTGGCCAAGCGCTTGTCGGAGAAGCCCTTGCGCTTGAGGAAGCGCAGCTCATGGGCTGACAGGCTGTGTAGCGCACGACCGGCCAATTGAGCCTCGATGCGAACCAGCTCCTCGATCTGCGCGAGGAACCACGGGTCGATGGCCGTCTCCTCGTGCACCTCGGCCAGGCTCATGCCGATGCGAAACGCATCGGCGACGAAGAGGATGCGCTCCGGGCCGGGCTCGCCGATCTCCTGTACGATCTCCTCGCGGTCGGTGCTGCGCTCGGTCAAGCCGTCGATGCCGGTCTCCAGGCCGCGCAAGGCTTTCTGGAAGCTCTCCTGAAAGGTGCGGCCCATGGCCATCACCTCGCCCACCGACTTCATTTGCGTGGTCAGGTGCGGGTCGGCCTCGCGGAACTTCTCGAAGGCAAAGCGCGGGATCTTGGTGACGACGTAGTCGATGCTGGGCTCGAAGCTCGCGGGCGTGGCGCCGCCGGTGATCTCATTGCGCAGCTCATCGAGCGTGTAGCCCACCGCCAGCTTGGCCGCCACCTTGGCGATCGGGAAGCCCGTGGCCTTGGACGCCAGCGCCGACGAACGCGAGACCCGCGGGTTCATCTCGATCACGATCATGCGACCGCTGTCGGGATGGATGGCGAACTGCACGTTCGAGCCGCCCGTGTCCACGCCGATCTCGCGCAGGATGGCGATCGAGGCGTTGCGCATCAGCTGGTACTCCTTGTCGGTCAGCGTCTGCGCCGGCGCCACGGTAATGGAGTCGCCGGTGTGGATGCCCATCGGGTCGAGGTTCTCGATGGAGCACACGATAATGCAGTTGTCGGCGCGGTCGCGCACGACCTCCATCTCGTACTCCTTCCATCCGATCAGCGACTCCTCGATGAGCAGCTCGTTGGTGGGCGACAGGTCGAGGCCGCGCTTGCAGATCTCCTCGAACTCCTCGGGGTTGTAGGCAATGCCACCGCCCGTGCCGCCCAGCGTGAAGCTCGGTCGGATCACGGTGGGAAAGCCCGTGCCGCCGGTCTCGGCGGCGATGCGCTTTTGCACTGCCCAGGCCTCTTCCATCGAGTGGGCGATCCCCGACTTGGCCGAATCCAGGCCGATCTTGGTCATCGCCTCCTTGAACTTCAGGCGATCCTCGGCCTTCTCGATCGCATGCTCGTTGGCACCGATCATCTCGACACCGTATTTGGCCAACACGCCATGGCGGTGCAGATCGAGGGCGCAGTTCAGTGCGGTTTGCCCGCCCATGGTGGGCAGGATGGCATCGGGGCGCTCCTTGGCAATGATGCGCTCGACCACCTGCCAGGTGATCGGCTCGATGTAGGTCACATCGGCCGTGTCCGGGTCGGTCATGATGGTCGCCGGGTTGCTGTTGACCAGGATGACCTTGTAGCCCTCCTGCCGAAGCGCCTTGCACGCCTGGGCGCCGGAATAGTCGAACTCGCAGGCCTGGCCGATGATGATCGGGCCGGCGCCGATGATGAGGATGCTCTGGATGTCTGTGCGCTTAGGCATTCTTGTTCTCCATCAGCGACACAAACCGGTCGAAAAGATAGCCGATGTCATGGGGTCCGGGAGAGGCTTCAGGGTGCCCCTGGAAGCAGAAGGCGGGCCGGTCGGTGCGGGCCAGGCCCTGCAGCGTGCCGTCGAAGAGGCTCACATGCGTGGCGCGCAGATTCGCTGGCAGCGTTTTGTCGTCCACGGCAAAGCCGTGGTTCTGGCTCGTGATGCTCACGCGCCCGCTGTCCAGATCCTTCACGGGATGGTTCGCCCCATGGTGGCCGAACTTCATCTTGAAGGTGCGCGCCCCCGAGGCCAGCGCCATGATCTGATGCCCCAGACAGATTCCAAAGGTGGGGACGCCCGTGTCGATCAGCTCGCGCGCGGCCGCGATCGCGTAATCACAGGGCTGCGGGTCGCCAGGGCCGTTGGACAGGAAGATGCCGTCCGGCCTCAAGGCCAGCGCCTCGCCAGCCGGAGTGCGTGCTGGAACCACTGTGACCTTGCAGCCTCGCTCGGCCAGCATGCGCAAGATGTTGTACTTCACGCCGAAGTCGTAGGCCACCACGTGCAAGCGCGGTGCGACTTGCATGCCGTAGCCCCTGCCCAGGCGCCATTCGGTCTGCGTCCAGTCGTAGCTGCGGGTCGTGCTGACCACCTGGGCCAGGTCCAGACCCGCCATGCTGGGGGCCGCCTGCGCCTTGGCAATGGCCTCGTCCACATGGGCCTGCGTGAGGGTCTGCCCAGCCGGCAGGGCCAGGATGCAGCCGTTCTGGGCGCCGGTGGTGCGCAGGATGCGGGTGAGCCGCCGCGTGTCGATGTCGGCGATGGCCACCGTGCCTTCGTCGGCCAGGTACTGCGACAGCGTGCGAGTCTTGCGGAAGTTCGACTCCAGAACCGGCAGGTCCTTGATGATCAGGCCGGCGGCATGGACTTTCGACGCCTCGACGTCCTCGTCGTTGACCCCCACGTTGCCGATGTGCGGATACGTCAGGGTGACGATCTGCCGACAGTAGCTGGGATCGGTGAGGATTTCTTGGTAGCCGGTGAGCGCGGTGTTGAACACCACTTCACCGACCGTGTGACCGGCCGAGCCGATCGAGGTGCCACGAAAGACCGTGCCGTCTGCGAGTGCTAAGAGAGCTTGGGGCAGTTGCGGCAGCACGGGGTTCTCCGGTGTTGTGCGCGCCCAGCGCTGCCCGTCCAGCAGGCGTCCGGTGAGGAAACGGCAGGAGGTTTCGCGAGGGCGGGGGGTGGTTGCAGGTAAACCTGTCGATTATAGCCTGCCCGCCCCTCTCCCACACCGCCCCGGGGGCGTTGCTATTGCAGGGTGGACGGCGCCTTCATCCAGGGCAGCCGTCGCTCGCCAGCGGCCTGGGTCACCGGCCCTGCCCCGCGCCGCGCATCGGCCTCGCAGCGCCCCTGCCAGCGCTGGCACAAGCCCCACAGCACCGCTTTGAAATTCGGGTTGAGCAAGGGGTGCTCGCACAATGCCGCCAGGTTGTCGCTGATCTTGCGCGCCAGCAACGGCCGGTGTTCCGGACAGGCCGCCGGATCGGCGTAGCCGGTCATCAAGGCCAGGCTGGCGGCCAGCAGCCCTTCGGCGCAGGGCAGCTCGTGCTCCTCGTCCTGTACGGGCAGAATGCTCGGGGCATCGGGCTTCATGCGGTCTCCGGTGAGGTAATGCTCGCATATTAATGCGAACGATTCTCGTTTGCAAATCAAACCCCGGCCTCTGGATGAGAATGCGAACGCTTGTGGCACGCACAAGCAGCTCGAATGCGAGATGAGGGGCATCGCGCAGGATTTGGGACGCCCCCGCGATGGCTTCACAATGGGAGGATCCGCTTCGCATTGGACCCACGATCCACAACAACAGGAGTGCCCCCCCATGAAAGGTGATGCCAAAGTCATCGAGTTCCTCAATGCGCAGCTCAAGAACGAGCTGACGGCCATCAACCAGTACTTCCTGCACTACCGCGTGCTCAAGCACTGGGGCCTGGACAGGCTGGCCAAGAAGGAATACGAGGAATCGATCGGTGAGATGAAGCACGCCGATCGCTTGATGGACCGCATTCTCATGCTCGACGGTCTGCCCAACCTTCAGGACCTGGGCAAGCTGCTCGTGGGGGAGGACGTCGTGGAGATCTTGCACTGCGATCTGAAGCTCGAACAGGCTGCGCAAGGCACGATCAAGGACGCCATCGCTCACTGCGAGACAGTGCGCGACTATGTCTCGCGCGATCTGTTACAGGACATTCTGGACGACACCGAGGAACACATCGACTTCCTCGAAACCCAGATCGAGCTGGTCGACAAGGTGGGACTGCAGAACTACCTGCAGTCCCAGATGGGCGAAACGTCCTGAATCACGGACGGCGGCGCCGCACAGGCCACAGCCGGCCGGTGCGTGACATGTAAGTGCGGTACTCGTCGCCGAAGGCCTCGAGCATCAGCGCCTCCTCTCGGCCCACGCGCAGCAGGTACAGCGCGGCGAAGGCCGCCACCCCGAAAGCCCCGGCCAGCCAGTTGTGCACGAGCAGGGGCTGGGCCAGGGCGAACAGCCAGATCGAGGCATACATGGGGTGGCGCACTCGGGCGTACACCCCTTGCGTGACCAGCCGGTGCTCCTGGTGCACTTCCAGCGAGGGCGACCAATGCCGGCCCAGGTCAGCGTGCGCCCGACGGAAATAGAGCAGCGAGGCCCCCATCATGACCGCACCTACCCACGGCGCCCAGGCCGGCAACCCATAGTTCAGCGCATCGAACCACGGCGTGGCCAACGCCAACATCGGCAAACACAGCAGCCCGAGGAACACGAGGAACATCAGCCACTGCTCGCGCCGGTCCACCCGCTGTATCCGCACCTGGTTGGCCCGGTTGACCTGTACGTGCGGCCAGCGGATGGCCGCCTGGGCCAATGCTGCCACGGCCCAGGCCAGCTCGTGCCAGCGCCAGTCCGCGCCGCGCCGCCAGAAATAGGCCACGATGACCAGCACGAACAGAATCACGGGAAACCAAAATCTCAGGCGAGCCCCATACACCCCCGAGGTCGCATTCGCCCGGTGCCGCGCCGAGGCCGCCTCGATAGGCCTCATGGACGCCCCACCGGCGCCTCGGGACCGAGGAAACATCGACGAAGGAGGAGCGAGTCGGTGGGCTGAGGGAACGAGCACATGGCACTGGCTGGCGGGTCAGGATGCAACACCCCCTGGTGCGCATCGCACCTGCGCAGTATCGCGGCACAGCCGCGACCATCACCTCCCCCAGAAGGGGGGCCGGGGCGCTGGATTCGCAACGAAATGAAAAGTCGCCAGCGAGCGACCTCAAGCCCCTGGTGCCAACATCGTCTTGTAGTGCGAATCATTCTTATTTATACTGAGACCCGTTCCAACCAAACCGAGGACTGCGATGATCGTCTGTGTGTGCCGACGGGTTTCCGACCGCGACATCCAGCACGCGGCACATCGTGGCTGCGGATCCTTTGAGGATCTGCAGATGGAACTCGGCGTGGCCACCTGCTGCGGCCGCTGCGCCGACTGTGCCCGCTCGGTGCTGCTCGCCGCCCAGTCTCGTCCCGCCCAAGGGGCTGGTGCCTCGGCGATGGCGCCCGCCCTGGCCCTGGCGTGAGCCCTGCACCCCATGGACTGGTTGCTCAGCCTTCTCGTCGTGGCCGCGGCCGCCTGGTGGGCTCTCTCGTGCTGAGCCCTTGCCCGTTCAATCCGCTTCGCCCTACAGGATCGCCAGACAAGCGCAAAGGCCTGTGAGATGAAACCGACCCTGAGCCTGCCTCGTTCTTCGCCTGCACGCGTGCCCGCCCCGTCCCGGGATCCCGAGGCCGCGGGCCAGGAAATCACTCTGCCCAGCAGCCGCCTGCTCCAGGGGCGCAAGTCGGTCCAGATCGAGCACAACGGCGCGCTCTACCAACTGCGTGCCACCAAGTTCGGCAAACTCATCCTGACCAAGTAGCTGATGAGCCCGTCCTTGGCCGGGGGCCAGGGGCTTCGTCCCCCCCAGGCCAAGGCATGCGCCGGCTCAGCGATGACCGGCTTGGTCTGTCAGACGCTCCTTGTCAGCCCACGAGGGCGGCGATGCCGGCCCGGGCCACCTGGGCGTCCTCGATGGACTTCACGCCGCTCACCCCCACAGCCCCGACGCACTGCCCTTCCACCATGATGGGCACGCCCCCCTCGAGCAGACCGTGCAGGGTGGGGGCGCTCAGGAACGAGGTGCGCCCCTGGTTGATGATGTCCTCGTACACCTTGCTCTCGCGCCGTCCCAGCGCGGCCGTGTGGGCCTTGGCCGGTGCGATGTGAGCCGAGATCGGCGCCGCGCCGTCCAGGCGCTGCAGCCACAGCAGGTGTCCGCCGTCGTCCACGATGGCGATCGACACCGCCCACTGGTGGGCCAGCGCCTCGGCCTCGGCGGCCTGGGCAATCTTCTTCACGTCCTCGAGCGTCAGTTGGTACTTCTTTTGCATAGATGGTCCTTGTGGAAATCGGTCCGGCGGTCCCCGACCGCCCAGGCACGAGCCTACCCCAGAGTCGGGGCCGCTCCCAGCAGGGAACTCGGATCGTCCGGACCGATCCCAAGGCAGGGCGCACCCCGCAAGGCGCCACGTGACCATCCTGGACGCACAGAGGAGCTGATCGATGAACGAAAGCCTGCATGCCGCCTACACCGGCTCGACCGTCCTGGTCGAACAGCGCAACCGCGTGTTGCGCAACACCTATTGGCTGCTTGCGCTGTCGATGGTCCCCACGGTGCTGGGGGCATGGATCGGCGTGGCAACCGGTTTCAGCTTCTTCGCCGGCAGCCCTTTCATCGGCTTGCTGGTCTTCCTGGCCGTGGCCTTCGGCTTCTTCTTTGCGATCGAGAAGTTCAAGAATTCCGGCGTAGGTGTGGCCCTGCTACTAGGCTTCACCTTCTTCATGGGCCTGATGCTGTCACGCCTGATCGGTGCGGTGCTGGGCATGTCCAACGGGGCCCAGTTGATCATGACCGCCTTTGGCGGCACTGCCCTGGTGTTCTTCGGCATGGCGAGCCTGGCCACGACGATCAAGCGCGACCTGTCGGGCATGGGCAAGTGGCTGATGGTTGGGCTGGTCCTGCTCATCGTGGCGAGCGTGGCCAACATCTGGCTGCAGATGCCTGCGCTGATGCTCACGATCTCGTCGATCGCGGTGCTGCTGTTCTCGGCCTATCTGCTCTATGACATCAAGCGCATCGTCGATGGCGGCGAAACCAACTATGTGACGGCCACGCTGTCCATCTACATCAACGTCTACATGGTGTTCCAGAACCTGCTGGCCCTGCTGGGCGTTCTGGGGGGCGAACGCGAGTAAGCCACCACCCACCGCCCTCATGCGGCGCGGTAGATGGTGCCTGCGCCCGCTTGTGCGTTTAGGGGCGGTCAATCCCTCTCGAACACCGCCAGGCTCTCGACGTGGGCGGTGTGGGGGAACATGTTGACCACGCCAGCGCTGGTGCAGCGGTAGCCGGCTTGATGCACCAGCAGCCCGGCGTCGCGCGACAGCGTCGCGGGGTTGCACGAGACGTACACGATGCGCCGGGGAGGCTGGAAGCCGGGCGCCGTCTCCGGACGCTGGTGCCAATCGGCCAGGGCCTTGCTCAGCGCAAACGCGCCTTCGCGCGGCGGGTCGACCAGCCATTTCTGTGCCGACCCGTAGCGCAGGAGATCGGCCACTTCGAGTTCGAACAGGTTGCGCGCCTCGAAGCGGACACGCCCGTCCAGCCCATTGTGAGCCGCATTCTCGCGCGAGCGCTGCACCAGGGTTTCGCTGCCTTCGATGCCGAGCACCTCGCTGGCATGACGAGCCAGCGGCAGCGTGAAATTGCCCAGGCCACAAAACCAGTCGATGACCCGCTCATGCGGTTGGACATCCAGCAGGCGCACCGCCCGGCCCACGAGCACGCGGTTGATGTGGTGGTTGACCTGGGTGAAGTCGGTGGGCCGGAAGGGCATCTCCACACCGAACTCGGGCAGCCGGTAGGCCAAGGGTGTGTCGGCCGGATCCAGCAGATGGACACTGTCAGGCCCCTTGGGTTGCAGCCACCACTGAACGCCGTGCACGCGTGCGAAGTCCCGCAGCCGGGACAGATCATGCTCGTCAAGGGACTCCAGGTGGCGCAGCACCAGCGCGGTCACGGTGTGCTGGGCCGCATCGCCCACGGCGACCTCGATCTGCGGCAGACGGTCGCGGGCATGCATCCCGGCGATCAGTTCGCGCAGCGGGATCAGCAGGGCGCTGACGTGCGGCGGAAGAATCTCGCACTGGCGCATGTCGGCCACGTAGCTGGACTTGCGCTCATGGAAGCCTACGAGCACCCCCCCTTTCTTGGGTACATGGCGCACCGACAGGCGGGCACGGTAGCGGTAGCCCCAGGTGGGCCCCTCGATCGGCCGCAGCACCTGCTGCGGCCGCACTTTGCCCAGGTGCCACAGGTTGTCCTCCAGCACCCGCTGCTTGACGGCCACCTGGGCCGCCACGTGGAAGTGCTGCATCTTGCAGCCTCCGCAGATGCCGAAATGAGGGCAGCGCGGCGTCACGCGCTGGGAACTTTGGCGGCGCCAGGCCGTGACGATGGCCTGCTCCCATTGGTTCTTGCGGCGCAGGACCTTGACCTGCACCTCCTCCCCGGGCAAGGCGCCTTCGACGAACACCACCTTGCCTTGCGCATCGTGCGCCACGCCCTGCGCCTCCAGATCAAGCGACTCGATGCGCAGCCATTCATTGACTTCACTCATGGCCCGGATTATCCCGCGGCCGCGACCCGGGGCCAGGCCGTTAAAAGATGGAGTCGCGGTCTACACCCTGGCGGATCATGCGGCGCTTGAGCTTGACCAGCGCCTCCTGCTGGATCTGTCGAATGCGCTCGCGTGTGAGGCCCAAGCGCTCGGCCAACACTTCCAGGGTCTCGGGCTCGCGGTCGTGCAGGCCGTAGCGGCCGGCCAGCACCTCGCGTTCCCGCTCGCTGAGATCCTCCAGCCAGGTCTCGAGCAATTGCTCGACTTCGTTGTGCAGCGCCAGGCCCATCGGATCGGTGGCTTGCTCGTCGGCGACCATGTCGATCATCGACTCCGAGGCGTCGCGCTCCAGCGGAGCATCGAGCGAGGTCGGGGTCTCGGCGAACTTGAGCAGTTCAGCAACTTCCTGCACAGGCCAGCCCAGTAGCGCGGCGATGTCCTCCACCCGGGCGGGGCGGTCGCCGTCGGCCAGCCGGTCCTGACAGGATTCGATCTGGCGCCGCGCCTTGAGCACCTGGTTGAGGTCGCGCACCACGTGCACCGGCAACCGCACGAGGCGGGCCTGGTGCATGATCGCGCGCTCGATGCTTTGGCGAATCCACCAGGACGCATAAGTGGAGAAGCGAAATCCCCGGTTCGGCTCGAACTTGCCGATGGCATGCATCAGTCCGAGATTGCCTTCTTCGATCAGGTCCGTCATCGGCAGGCCGCGCCCCAAGTAATTCTTCGCAATGCTCACCACCAGGCGCAGGTTGTGCTCGATCATCGCCTGGCGAGCCTGGAAGTCACCTTCGCGGGCGCGAGTGGCGGTGGCGAATTCCTCCTCCGGCGTCAGCAGCGGGGTGCGACGGATCTCGCGCAGGTAGGTCTGCAAGGTGTTGCCCACCTCGGACTCGCCGGCTTCGAACTCGCGGTCACCGAGGCCTTGGGCTGGCAGCAAGGCCTCGTCGGGCCACTCATGGATCGCCGCAGCCCCCTCCTCGGCCGCCGCGGCCTCGCCCTCCGGCCCAGGCTCGGCATGTCCGTTGGCTTCGACACGCTTCCTGGTCATGGAGGCTCTCCGCCAGCGCTCGCGCGTCGTCAGCGCGGTGGCAGATAGCGAGCCGGGTCGACCGGCTTGCCTTCCTTGCGGATCTCGAAGTGGAGCTTCACCCGGTCGGCATCGGTGGAGCCCATCTCGGCGATCTTCTGGCCGCGCCGCACGGTCTGGTCCTCCTTGACGAGCAGGGCCTGATTATGGGCGTAGGCCGTGAGGTAGCTATTGCTGTGCTTGACGATCACGAGGTTGCCGTAGCCGCGAAGGCCCGAGCCGGCATAGACCACCTTGCCGTCGGCGGCGGCGAAGATCGGATCACCGGGTTTGCCGGCGATGCCCAGGCCCTTGTTGCGCGCTTCGTCGAAACCGGCGATGACCGAGCCGGCGGCCGGCCAAGTCCAGTGAATGTCGTCGACCTCGCGCGCCTGGCCCGGTGCCGCCGGCGCCGGCGCTGCAGCGGGCGGTTGAGGCGGTGTGGCTGGCGCCTGGGCCGGCGGCGCCGGGTTGGCCGGGGCGGATCCGACGGCCGCGGGAGCACGGGCATCCAGCGGACGCGACTCGACCCGCGCAACGCTGACCGGCTTGGGGGCAGCGATCGCGGCGTCGGTCGTCGGGGGCACCACGCGCAGCACCTGGCCCACCTCGAGGACATTGGGGTTCTCGAGGTTGTTCCACTGCATGATGTCGCGCCAGCTCTGGCCGGTCTCCAGGCCCACGCGAATCAGGGTGTCGCCGGGCTTGACGGTGTAGTAGCCCGGCTGGCCGGCGTTGGGGTGGGCCGCAGGCGCGGCGGGCCCGGGACTGCCGTTGGAGGCGGTCACCGCGCCGACAGACCCCGTGAGATTGCGTTCCTCGACCGGGGCTCGATGCCGGGGCGAGGCGCAGGCGGACAGCAGCAAGGCCACCCCCACGCACACGCTCAGGAACCTCCACGAACGGCCTGCGGGACGGAAACTCATGACTTCCTTTTCGAGTGCTCAGGTCGTGCCTGATTTTAAGGGGACGAAGTGGACGGCCTCGTGCTCAGTGCGCACGTAACGCCCGTCACGATGCTCGATCAGCACGAGGATCTGGCCGCCTGCCGGTGAGACGATCGGGGCGACCAGGCGTCCGCCCGGGGCCAGCTGGTCGAGCCAGGCCTGAGGCAGGTGCGCCCCCCCGGCGGCTGCGATGATGCCGTCGTAGGGGGCGTTCGGGGCGTGCCCGAGCATCCCGTCACCATACACCAGGCGCAGGTTGTGACGCCGCATGGGGGCCAGAAGTTCACGGGCCTTGTCATGCAGGGGCCGCAGCCGCTCCACCGAGACGACCTGACGCGCCACCAGGCTCAGCACCGCGGCCTGGTAGCCGCAGCCGGTGCCGATCTCGAGCACCCGGCCCAAGCTCTGCGGCGGACGCCCGCCGGACATCAGCTCGATCATGCGCGCCACCACCGAGGGCTTGGAGATGGTCTGCTGCAGCCCGATCGGCAGACTGGTGTCTTCGTAGGCTTGGTTGGCCAGGGCCGAATCGACGAAGCGGTGGCGCGGCACCTGCAGCATGGCCGCCAGCACGTGTTCGTCGCGCACGCCCTGGGCCCGAAGGCGTTCGACCATGCGACGGCGCACCAGGTCGGAGTCCAGGCCCAGCCCAGCCGGGGTCGCCTGAAGGCGCTGGTCCCGCGCCGCGGCCTGCACGGGCCCTTGTGGGCGCAGCAGACCGTCGGCCGCACGGGGCGCAGAGCCCCTGTCACGGGCCAGTCGCTCCAAGCTGAGCGGGAAGTGGCGCGCTCGCTTCATACACCCTCGGCCAACCATCGGCGCCAAGCCGGCGCAGCCGCGTGGTCTGTCAGGTCGAACTGCAACGGCGTGATCGACACCCTCCCCTGGGCAATGGCGTGGAAGTCCGTGCCTTCCCCGGCCTCGCGCGCATCACCGGCCGGACCGATCCAGTAGATCGGTTCTCCACGCGGGTTGGACTGACGGATCACACCCGCACTGGCGTGGCGCCGCCCGAGGCGGCAAATCTCGCGACCCGTCAGTGTTTCGTAGGGACGGTTGGGGATGTTCACGCTCAGCAAATAGGGCCCCGGCGTCAGCGGACGCGTCAAGGCCTGCTGCACCAGCTCCCGGGCCACGCGGGCCGCCGTGTCCAGGTGATGCCAACCCTTGTCGACCAGCGAGAACGCGATGGCCGGGATGCCGAACAGATAGCCCTCCATCGCTGCAGCCACGGTCCCGGAGTACAACGTGTCCTCGCCCATGTTCGCCCCGTTGTTGATGCCCGAGACGACCAGGTCCGGCCGCTGTTCCAAGATGCCTGTGAGGGCGACGTGCACGCAGTCCGAAGGGGTGCCGTTGACCACGTGATAACCCTCAGAGGAGGTGAACACGCTCAGCGGGCGGTGGATCGTCAGGGCGTTCGACGTCGCGCTGGCGTTCTGCTCGGGCGCGACCACGTCGACCTCGCCCAGATCCCGGCAGGCCTCGACCAGGGCCCGCAGGCCGGGAGCAAGGTAGCCGTCGTCGTTGGCAATCAGGATGCGCATGGCGACGATTGTAGGGACACGTCGCCTCGGTGACGCCGCCGGCATGCCGACGTGCTTATGATGTCCGCGCCCCGGTCCTCAAGGAGACACCACATGCATGCCTGGATCTGTGACAACCCCATTGGCCCGCAAGCCCTCACCTGGAAGGAAGTTCCCACGCCTGAGCCGAAGAAGGGAGAGGTGCGGGTGGCCATCCGCGCGGCCAGCCTGAACTTCCCGGACCTGCTGATCGTGCAAAACAAGTACCAGATGAAGCCGCCTGTGCCGTTCGTGCCGGGGTCGGAGTTTTCCGGTGTGGTGGACGCCGTGGGGGAGGGCGTGACGCACCTGAAGCCCGGCGATGCCGTGGCGGCCTTTGGTGGGCTGGGCGGCTTCGGCACCCATGCCACCGTGCCGGTCTCGCTGATCCTGCCGCTGCCCAGCGGCTTCAGCTTCCCCGATGCTGCCGCCTTCTTGTGCACCTACGGCACCAGCCACCACGCCCTGATCGACCGTGCCGCCCTGCAGCCTGGAGAGACAGTGCTGGTGCTGGGCGCCGCCGGGGGCGTGGGCACGGCAGCGATCCAGATCGCCAAGGCTGCAGGTGCACGCGTGATCGCCGCGGCCTCGTCGGACGAGAAATGCGCGCTATGCCGCGAGATCGGCGCCGATGCCACGATCAACTACGGCGCGGCCAACCTGCGCGAGGAGATTAAAGCCTTGACGGGGGGCCAAGGGCCCGACGTGGTCTATGACCCGGTGGGCGGCGACCTGGCCGAACCGGCCTTCCGCTCCATCGGCTGGCGGGGACGCTATCTCGTGATCGGCTTTGCGCAGGGAAGCATCCCTTCGCTGCCGCTGAACCTGGCGTTGCTGAAGGGTGCGTCCATCGTGGGCGTGTTCTGGGGCGAGTTCGCGCGGCGCGAGCCGCAGCGCAACGCCCGGGCGCTGGCCGAACTGGCCGCCTGGTACGCGCAGGGCAAGATCCGCCCCGTGATCGAGCACCAGTTGCCGATGACCGACCTGCTCCGCGCCTTCGAGCTGATGGCGTCGCGGCAGGTGCGAGGCAAGCTCGTGCTGACCAACGCGGCCTGACCCTCCATTCCGAGGGTGGGGTCCGGCGGCGGCCTGGGCTACCATGGCGCCCGTCCTTCCGCCTTGTTTGCGTATGCCATGGCCATCCCTGTGCTGATCGTCGAAGACAACCCGATGACCCGGGGCTTCCTGGCCCGGGTGGTGCGCGACAGCTTCAGCGATCCGCTGGACATCCGCGAGGCGGGCGACCTGCATGGGGCGCGCCGCGCACTGTCGCAGGAGGGGGCCGAGATCGGTCTGGTGCTGCTCAACCTCGAGCTGCCCGACGGCAGCGGCCTGGACTTGCTGCGCGAGATCGCCGAGCACCCGGCCCTCAAGGTCGTGACCACGCTCTATGCGGACGACGAACACCTCTTCCCCGCCCTGCAGCATGGTGCCGATGGCTATCTCCTCAAGGAAGACCGCTTCGAGGTGTTGGTGGAGGAATTGCAGCGCATCGTGCGCGGCCAGCCGCCGCTGTCGCCGGCCATCGCGCGGCGGCTGCTCACGCATTTCCGCGAGACCGGCTTCAGCAGTTCCCAGTTCGGGGATTCCGACCGCACCCCGCTGGACACCCCCCACCCGGTACCCGAGGGCGAGCGCCTGACGCCGCGCGAGAACGAAGTGCTCTCCTATCTCAGCAAGGGGTTCACGGTCAAGGAGATCGCCGGGCTGATGGGCATCCGCTGGTTCTCGGTGAACGACCACGTCAAGTCGATCTACCGCAAGCTCAAGCTCAGCACCCAGCCGAGGGCCGGCCTCGTCTGAGGCCTCGGGCCCGGGCCCTTAGAATGCCGGCCCGATGAATGCCTCCAGCCCCCCCAGCCCCCCCGGAACCTCCGACGACGCCACACCGGTCCTGCGTCGCGGGGTGCGCAGCTATGTCAAGCGCGGCGGACGCACCACCGAGGCCCAGGCCCGTGCCTTCGCGACCTGGGCGCCCCGTTTTCTTCTGCCCTACCGGCCCGAACCGCTAGACCTGGCCGCCACGTTCGGGCGGGACGCCCCGACCGTGCTGGAGATCGGCTTCGGCATGGGCGAGGCCACGGCCCAGATCGCCCAGACCCTGCCCGGCACGAACTTCCTCGGCTGCGAGGTGCACGAGCCCGGCGTGGGCGCGCTGCTCAAGCGCATCGGCGAGCAAGGGCTGAGCAATGTGCGCATCGTCCAGCACGATGCCGTGGAGGTGCTGCAGCACATGATCGCACCGGCCAGCTTGGCTGGTGTGCATGTCTTCTTCCCCGACCCCTGGCACAAGAAACGCCATCACAAGCGCCGGCTCATCCAGCCGCCGCTGGTGGCCTTGCTGGCCTCGAGGCTGGCCGCTGGCGGCTATGTGCATTGCGCCACCGACTGGCAACCCTATGCCGAGCAGATGCTGGAGGTTCTGTCGGCCGAACCGGCCCTGCGCAACACCGCCGCCGGTTACGCCGCTCGCCCGGACTATCGCCCGCTGACCAAGTTCGAGCACCGCGGCCTGCGCCTGGGTCACGGCGTGTGGGATCTGGTGTTCAAGCGCACCTGACGGCGCCCCCGCCCGCCGCTCAGACGCGCCAGTCCACCCAGCCGGCCCAGGCGGTGCCCAGCACGAGCAAGCCGAAGGCGATGCGGTACCACGCGAAGACCACGAAGCTGTGACGCGCGACGAAGTGCAGCAGCCAGCGCACGCACAACCAGGCCGACAGCCAGGACACCGCCAGTCCCACCGCGAACCAAGGCAGGTCGGAGACCGACAGCAGGTGCCGGTGACGTGCGAGGTCGTACACGGCAGCCCCCACGATCATCGGAATGGCGAGGAAGAAGCTGAACTCCGTAGCCGCCTTGCGCGACAGGCCCAGCAGCATGCCACCGATGATCGTGGCCCCGGAGCGGCTGGTGCCGGGGATGAGCGCCAGACACTGCACCAGCCCCACTTGGAGGGCATCGCGCCAGCCCACCTCGTCGGCCTCGTGGATGCGCACGTGCCGGCCATCGCGCTGCCAGCGCTCGGCCCACAAAATGACGACACCGCCCACGATGAAGCCCAAGGCCACCACGATCGGGTTGAACAGCACCCCCTTGATGATGTCGGCCAAGAGCACTCCCATCGTCGCCGCCGGCGCAAAACCGAGGAGCATGTTCAGGACGAACCCGCGCGCGCGCGGCTCGCCTTGGGGCAGGCCCAGGGCCACCTCGCGCAGCTTGGCGGCATAGACCGAACATACGGCCAGGATCGCACCGACCTGGATCGCGACCTCGAAGACCTTGATCTTCTCGCCGGTCCATCCCAGCAACGCTCCGGTCAGGATGAGGTGCCCGGTGGAGGAAATGGGCAGGAACTCCGTCAGTCCCTCGACGAGGCCCATCAGGGCGGCTTTCCACAGCAGCTCGAACTCCAAGACCAGTTCCTTCCCTTGAACCCTCGATCGGGCAGGCCGACATCATAGCGGCGTCGGACGGACGCACCGACAGACTGCGCGGCGCCGCCGACTTGACCCACCGAGCTCAGGGGGCTACATTACTGACTCAAGAGTCAGTATTTCGCCATGCTCACATCCACCCCTGCGGTCGCCCCCCCCGCCGAGCCGGCCCGCAAGCGCCGCAAGGAGGCCCGTCCCCAGGAGCTCCTGGACGCTGCCCTCGAGGTCTTCGTCGAGCGGGGTTTCGCGGCCAGCAAGATGGAAGACGTTGCCAGCCGCGCGGGCGTGTCCAAAGGCACCGTCTACCTCTACTTCCCCAGCAAGGAGGAGCTGCTCAAGGCCGTCATCCGCCACAACCTGTCGCTGACGATCGCGCAGGGGGGCGACTTGGCGGCGCAGTTCCCCGGCCCGACCGACGAGTTGCTGCGCGTGCTCGCGATGAGCTGGTGGGAGCGGGTCGGGGAGACACAGGCCTCGGGCATCTTCAAGCTCATCATCACCGAGGTGCGCAACTTCCCGGAGTTCGCGCAGTTCTACGCCGCCGAGGTGATCGAGCCGGGGCGGCAACTGCTGAAGGCCCTGCTGCAGCGTGGCATCGATCGCGGGGAGTTCCGCCCGGTGCCGCTGGAGGACACGGCCTATGCGCTGATCTTCCCGATGCTCATGCTGTGCTTGCACAAGCACTCCGTCGGTGCTTGCTCGGGTGACATCGCCACACAAGATCCGCGGGCCTTCATCCTCAACCATATCGACCTGATGCTGCACGGCCTGTGCCGCACCGGGACATCGCCTTGACCCGGCCACTTTCGATGAACCGCTATCTCCGACGCGCCCTGCCCTGGCTGATCGTGGGCCTGCTGCTGCTCGGCC
Organism: Caldimonas sp.; assembly: GCF_046291045.1. Lineage (GTDB taxonomy): Bacteria > Pseudomonadota > Gammaproteobacteria > Burkholderiales > Burkholderiaceae_C > Caldimonas. Next base: position 50,383 of record NZ_JBKBSL010000013.1, read on the forward strand.
TGGTGCTGGGCGTGATCCGCGCGGTCAAGGCGCGTCAGTCGCTCGCGCAGACGGCCCCCTCCGAGGCGACGGTGTCGCTGGTGGAGCTGGCCCCGTCCGACCTGGTGGAAGTGCAACGCCATGAACTGGGCCGTAGCATTGCCGTCTCCGGCGGTCTCAAGGCAGTGCGCACCGCCCAGGTCAAGGCCAAGGTCGCCGGCGAGCTACAGGAACTGGTGGTGCGCGAGGGCGAGTCGGTGCGTGCCGGACAGGTTCTGGGACGCATCGATCCCACCGAGTATGCCGCCCGCCTGAGGCAAGCGCAGGAACAGGCCGCGTCCGCGCAGGCCCAATGGGAGATCGCCGAACGCACGCTGGCGAACAACCGTGCGCTGGTAGACCAGGGCTTCATCTCGCGCAATGCGCTGGAGACCTCGATCTCGAACGCGGCGGCGGCTCGTGCCGCCGTGCAGCAGGCGCAGGCCGGCGTGGATCTGGCGCGCAAGGCGCTGGATGATACGGTGCTGCGTGCGCCGATCGCGGGCCAGGTCTCGGTGCGAGCCGCCCAGCCGGGCGAGCGTGTGGGCGTGGATGCACGCATCGTCGAGATCGTCGACCTCTCGAGCCTGGAGCTGGAAGCGGCGGTGCGTGCGGAAGAGGTCGTCGGGCTGAGCCCGGGCGCGCGCGCTCGCTTGCGCGTGGACGGCCTGGACGAGACGCTGGACGCCACGGTGGTGCGCATCAACCCCAGCACCCAGCCCGGCACCCGCGCCGTCCCGGTTTACCTGGCCGTGCAGGCCCATCCCGCCCTGCGGCAGGGCCTGTTCGCCACCGGCCAGATCGAACAAATGCGTCGACACACGCTGGCCGTGCCCGAGTCGGTGCTGCGCCATGACGAGGCACGGCCCCATGTGCTGGTGCTGCGCGAAGACCGGATCGAGCTGCGCGAGGTGATCCTCGGCGAGTCGGGGCAGTCCGCCGCCGGCCAGCGAGTCGTGGAGATCCGCTCCGGCCTGGCCGAGGGCGAGCGCGTGCTGGCCGGCTCGGTGGGCAGGGTGCGCGATGGCGTGCGCGCACGGGTGACCTCGGTGGCGCCGTCCCCGCAACGCTGAGGCGGCTGCCGCATGTGGTTCACCCGCGTCTCGATCAGCAACCCGGTGATGGCCACGATGGTCATGCTGGCCTTCGTCGTGTTGGGCCTGTTCTCGTACCAGCGGCTCAAGGTCGACCAGTTCCCCGACATCGAGTTCCCCATCGTGGTGGTCCAAGTCGACTATCCCGGCGCCTCGCCCGAGATCGTCGAGACCGAGGTGACGCGCAAAGTCGAGGAAGCCGTCAACTCGATCGCCGGCATCAAGAAGCTGTACTCGCGCTCCTATGACAGCCGCTCGGTGGTCATCATCGAGTTCAACCTCGACGTCGACGATCGCCGTGCCGCCGACGATGTGCGCGAAAAGATGTCGATCCTGCGCCCGTCCCTGCGCGACGAGGTCGAGGAACCACGGGTGCTGCGCTTCGACCCTTCGGGCCGGCCGGTCTACATCCTCGCCCTGACCTCGCCAGACGGCTCGCGCAGCGCGCTGGAGCTGAGCACCTACGCCGATCAGACGCTCAAGAAGCGTCTGGAGAACGTGCCGGGGGTGGGCTCGGTCTCGCTGGTGGGCGAGGTCCGCCGCGAGATCAATGTCTACCTGCGGCCGCAGGCGATGGAGGCGCTGGGGGTCACGGTGGAGCAGGTCGTCAATGCCGTGCGCACCGAGAACCGCGACCTGCCCGCCGGCGCCCTGCGCTCGCGCGAGTCCGAGCGGGTGGTCCAGATCAATGCCCGCATCCAGCGCCCCGAGGACTTCTCCCGGATCATCGTTGCACGGCGCGGCTCCGGCGGCAGTGTGCCGGTGACCCTGGGCCAGGTGGCCGAGATCGTCGACGGCCCTCAGGAGATCGAGACACTGGCCCTGTACAACGGGCAGCGCACCTTGGCGCTCACCGTGCTCAAGGCCCAGGGGCAAAACACCATCGAAGTGGTCGATGGATTGAACCGCGTGGTCGATGAGTTGCGTGGCGAGCTGCCCCGAGGCATGGCGCTGGAGGTGGTCAGCGACGGCTCGCGGCCCATCCGGGTGGCGGTGAAGAACGTGCGCCAAACGCTGATCGAGGGTGCGGTGCTCACGGTGGCCATCGTTTTCCTCTTCCTGAATTCCTGGCGCTCCACCGTCATCACCGGCCTGACACTGCCCATCGCACTGATCGGCACCTTCGGCGTGATGCATGCCTTTGGCTTTTCCATCAACATGGTCACGCTGATGGCGCTGAGCCTGTGCGTGGGTCTGTTGATCGACGATGCCATCGTGGTACGCGAAAACATCGTGCGGCACATGCAGATGGGCAAGGGCCCGCGCGAGGCGGCGCTGGACGGCACCAACGAGATCGGCCTGGCCGTGCTGGCCACCACCTTGTCCATCGTGGCCGTCTTTCTGCCCATCGGCTTCATGGGCGGCATCATCGGCAAGTTCTTCCACGAGTTCGGCATCACGATGGTCGCGGCCGTGATGATCTCGATGTTCGTGAGCTTCACGCTCGACCCGATGCTCTCGAGCGTGTGGCACGACCCGGCGGTGATGCCGCACGCCAGCGCCCGACGCAGTTTGTACGACCGCACGCTGGGCCGGCTGACGGGTGCGATGGACCGCTTCTCCCACTGGCTGGGCGAGGCCTACCAGCACATCCTGGCCTGGTCGCTGCAGCACAAGGCCGCTACGATGGGCATTGCCGCCGCCAGCCTGGTGGCGAGCTTCGCCCTGGTGCCGCTGCTGGGCACCGAGTTCGTGCCCAAGGCCGACTTCGGCGACACCAACGTGAGTTTCTACACCCCCACGGGCTCCTCGCTGGAGGCCACCGAGGCCAAGGTGCGGCAGGTCGATGCCATCTTGCGCGAGTTCCCCGAAGTGCGCTACACGGTGGCCACGATCAACACTGGCTCGGCCCCTGACAAGAACCAGGCCAGCCTCTACGTGAGGCTGGTCGACCGCGATCAGCGCGAGCGCAACGTCGACCAGATGTCGGTACCGCTGCGCGAGCGTCTGGCTGCGGTGCCCGGCATCACCGTCACCCAGGTGGGGCTGCTCGACGCCGTTGGCGGGCAAAAGCCCATCTCGCTGTCGCTGCAAGGCAATGACCTGCAGGAACTTCAGCGCCAGACCCAAGCCCTTCTCGAACGCCTTCGCGCCATCCCCGGCCTGGTGGACCTGGACACCAGCATGAAGCCCAACAAGCCCACGGTGGACGTGCAGGTGCGTCGGGAGGCCGCCTCCGACCTGGGCTTGAGCGTGGGGGCTCTCACCACCAGCCTGCGGGCCTTGGTGGCTGGCCAGACGGTGGGCAACTGGCGCGCCGAGGACGGTGAAAGCTACGACGTGAAGGTGCGACTGGCACCGCAGGCGCGACAGCAGGCCGAGGATCTGGCGGCCCTGGGTCTGGCCGTCGGTCAGAACGCCGACGGCAGCGCCCGCATCGTGCGGTTGTCGCAGGTGGCCGATCTCGTGCCCTCGGTGGGCCCGAGCCAGATCAACCGGCGCGACCTGCGCCGCGAGGTCGAGATCACCGCGAACGTGTCGGGACGCTCGCTGGGCGAGGTGTCGGCCGACATCCGTCGCGCCATCGAGGGCCTGTCGCTGCCGGCAGGCTACCGGATCAGCTTCGGCGGCTCCACCCGCGACATGCAGGAATCGTTCGCCTATGCGCTGTCGGCGCTGGGACTGGCTGTGATCTTCATCTACATGATCTTGGCCTCGCAGTTCAAGAGCTTCGTGCAACCCATCGCGCTGATGTCCTCACTGCCGCTGACACTCATCGGCGTGGTGCTCATGCTGCTCGTGTTCGGCTCGACGTTGAACATGTTCTCCATCATCGGCGTGATCATGCTGATGGGCCTGGTGACCAAGAACGCCATCTTGCTGGTGGACTTCGCCAATCGAGCCCGCGAAGGCCATGGCGCCGAGGGGCTGGACGGTCGCCGACTCGCCCGCGAAGAAGCGCTGATGATGGCCGCGCGCGTGCGCCTGCGCCCCATCCTGATGACCACGCTGGCCATGGTCTTCGGCATGGTGCCGCTGGCCTTCGCCCTGTCCGAAGGCGCCGAGCAGCGCTCTCCAATGGGCCAGGCGGTGATCGGCGGCGTGGTCACCTCCTCATTGCTGACGCTGGTCGTCGTGCCGGTCATCTACTGCTACCTCGACGACCTGGCCGCCTGGCTGCGGCGCAAGCTCGTCCGGCCCTCCCTGCCTGACGGCGCAGACGCCTCTGCAGTGCCGAAATAAAATCCGGATCTTCCCTAGCACACCGTCCCGACGAGAACCCGTCCATGAACATCGAGCAAGCCCGCTTCAACATGATCGAACAACAGATCCGCCCCTGGGAGGTGCTGGATCCGTCGGTGCTGTCGCTGCTGTCGGTGGTGCGCCGCGAGGACTTCGTGCCTGCGGCTTACCGGTCCCTGGCCTTCGTCGATATGGAGATCCCGCTCCTGGAGGGGGGTGCCCGAGGCATGTGCATGCTGCAGCCCAAGGTCGAGGCCCGTCTGCTGCAGGAGCTGGCGATCGGCAAGCATGAAAAGGTGCTGGAGATCGGCGCCGGCTCGGGCCACATGGCCGCCTTGCTGGCTCACAAGGCCCTGCGCGTCCTGACGCTGGAGATCCATCCCGAACTGGCCCGCATGGCGGCCGACAACCTGCGCCGCGCCGCCATCCACAACGCCGAGGTACGCCACGCCGACGGCTCCAAGGTCACGCTGGCTGAAGGGCCGTTCGACGCCATCCTGGCCTCGGGCTCGGTGGCCCAGGTGCCGCAGCAACTGCTCTCACAGCTCAAGATTGGCGGACGGCTCGCCACCATCGTCGGCCAAGAGCCGGTGATGCGTGCCGTCATCGTCACCCGCACCGGCGAACGCGAGTTCCGCAGCGTCGAGGTCTTCGACACCGTGGCCCCGCGCCTGCAAGGTTTCGACGAACCGTCCCGGTTCAGTTTCTGATCGCCCCCTTTCACAACGACGAGGATTTCCCCATGCCTCAACGCCCGACCTCCGTGGCCTTGGCTCGCCGCAAGTCCCGACTCCGCCCGTTCGTGCTCGGTTTGGGCCTGCTATGGACCATGGGGGCCGGCGCCCAGAGCCTGGTCGAGGTCTACGAAGCCGCCCGGCAGTACGACGCCACCTACCTGGCGGCCCGTGCCCAGGCCGAATCGGCCGAGTTCCGCGCCGCGCAGGCCGGTGCCTTGCGGCTGCCCACCGTGGGCGTGGGAGCGTCGAGCACGCGCACCGAGACCGATCCGGCCCAGGGCCCGGACCTGTCGGGTACGGCCCATCAGCTCGCCCTGCAGGCACGCCAGCCGCTGTTCAACCGCGGCAACGGGGTGAGCATCGACCAGGCCGACAAGACGCTGGAGATCTCGCGCGCCGAGCTGGCCAATGCGGAACAGGACCTGATCGTGCGGGTGGCCCAGGCCTATTTCGACGTGCTGGCGGCCCAGGATGCACTCAATACCGCGCGGGCCAACAAGACGGCGATCGCCGAACAGCTGGCCTCGGCGCGACGCAACTTCGAGGTCGGTACGGCCACGATCACCGACACCCGCGAAGCCCAGGCCCGCTTCGACCTGGCCGGCGCCCAGGAACTGGCGGCCGAGAACGAGCTGCGCACCCGCCAGCTTGCGCTGGACCAGCTCGTGGGCCGCAGCGGCGTCACGCCGCAACCGCTGGCCACGCCGGTGACCCTGCCCACGGTGGCACCGGCCGACCCCGAAGCCTGGGTGGCGCGAGCGCTGGAGTCCCCCAACGTCCGGCGCGCCGCCCTGGCCTACGAGATCGCCCGACTGGAAACCGAAAAAGCGCGCGCCGGACATCTTCCCACGGTGGACCTGATGGGCACGCTGGCACGCAACCGCAACAGCGGCACACTCTACGAAGCCCAGCGCACGGCCGGTAACGTCACCAACGCCAGCGTGGGCGTGCAGCTCAACCTGCCGCTGTTCGCGGGCTTTGCCGTCCAGAACCGCGTGAAAGAGACGCTCTCTCTGGAAGAGAAGTCCCGCAACGACCTGGAGGCGGCGCGGCGCAGCGTCTCGCTGGGCACCCGCCAGGCCTATCTCGGTGTGCAGTCGCTGCAGGCTCAAGTGCGGGCCCTCGAAGCAGCGGAGGCCTCTTCCAAGCTGGCACTGGAGGCCACGCAAACAGGATACCGCGTCGGCGTGCGGGTCAACCTGGACGTGCTCAACGCCCAGACCCAGCTCTTCTCGACCCAGCGAGATCTGGCCCGCGCGCGCTACGACGTGCTGGTGGGCAGCCTGCGGCTGCGCCAGGCCGCCGGCGTGCTCTCCGCCGAGGATCTCGGGGCCATCAACGGTCTGCTGGCACGTTGAGCCGCCCGGCCGGGGGCAGCAAGGCGAGTATGTGCTCGGCCATGCGCCTGGCTGCCCCTCGATGGGCGGCGGCAAAGCGGCTGGCCCGCGCCGCCATCGCGTCGCGCTGCGCGCCGGAGATCGCCAGGGCGGCTGCCCGGGGAACCCCCTGCGCCAGGGTCTCGACCCGGCAGGCCGCTCCCGCCCGCAGCGCCAATTCGGCCGCCTCGGAGAAATTGAAAGTGTGAGGCCCCATCACGAGAGGACAGCCGCAGGCGGCAGCCTCGATCAGATTCTGCCCCCCCAGCGGCTCGAAGCTGCCACCCAGCAGCGCCACGTCGGCGGCCGCATAGTACGCCGGCATCTCCCCCAGACTGTCACCCAGGCAGACATCGGCCCGGCCGGCGCCGGCCTCGGGCATCGCCGTGCCCCATTGCGAACGCCGCACGACGCCCAGGCCCGCCGCCTCCACCAGGGCCGCCACCTCCCGGAAACGCTGCGGATGCCGCGGCACCAGCAGCAGCAGCGGCCGCGGCCAGGGCAGGGCCTGCCAGGCCTGTAGCAAGGCCGCCTCCTCGCCCTCGCGTGTGCTGGCCGCCAGGACCACCGGCCGCGGTGAACCCGCCTCCCAGGCCGAACGCCAGGCGCGCCCGAGGGCCAGCAACGAGGGTTCCGGCGCCATGTCGAACTTCAGATTCCCGCAGACCTCGACCCGAGCCACGCCAGCCTCGCGCAAGCGCGCGGCATCATCCTCGGTCTGCGCCAACGCAAGCTGCAGGCTGCGCGCTGCCGGCCGCATCAGGGCCCCCAGACGATGGCCTCGCCGCAGGCTGCGTTCGCTCAGCCGCGCATTGACCAGCACCATCGGCACGCCCGAGCAGGCGGCGGCGTGCTGGAGGTTGGGCCAGACCTCGGTCTCCATCAACAGCCCCAGCGCTGGACGATGATGGGCCAGGAAACGCGCCACAGCGCCAGGCGTGTCGAACGGCAGCCAGACCTGGCGGTCGCCCGGCTGCAGCAGAGCCCGTCCGGCCTCACGACCCGTGGCCGTGCCATGAGTGAGCAGCAAGCGCAGCCCCGGGCGACAGGCCCTCAGGGCTTGCACCAGCCCGGCGGCCGCGCGCGTCTCGCCCAGGGAGACCGCATGCAGCCACACCGCCCCCGCAGACGCCGGCGGGTCGTCATACCAGCCCAAGCGCTCAGCCAACCGGTGGCGATAGAGCGGCTCATGGCGCCCGCGCCACCACAACCGGGCCAGATACAGCGGCTGCAGCAACCACATCGCCGCCGCATAGGCCTGGCGGGCCCAGCGTTCGGACGGGCGAACCGCCGGTTCGGTCAATGCGCTGCCCCGCCGATGCGGGCATCGGGTTTCACTTCACGCACCGCGGCCAAGAACTGCTCGCGGATGCGCGCCAATGCCGCAGGCGTATGGCCCTCGAAGCGCAGGACGAGCACCGGCGTGGTGTTGGAAGCGCGCACCAGGCCGAAGCCATCGTCATACTCCGCGCGCAGGCCGTCGATGTCGACCACCTCGCGCGCGCCCTCGAAGCGGGCTGTCTGGCGCAGCCGCTCGATCAGGCGATGGTGCTCGCCCTCGGCACAGGCGATATTGAGCTCGGGCGTGCTATGGCTGGTGGGCAGTGCATCGAGCACGGCACTGGGATCCTCGTAGCGGCTCAGGATCTCCAGCAGCCGCGCGGCCGTGTAGGTGGCGTCATCGAACCCATACCATCGTTCCTTGAAGAAGACATGCCCGCTCATCTCGCCTGCGAACGGCGCGCCGGTCTCACGCAGCTTGGCCTTGACGAGCGAATGGCCCGTCTTCCACATCAACGGCACGCCGCCGGCCTCGCGGATCACCTGAGCCAAGCGCTGGCTGCACTTGACGTCGTAGATGATGGTCGCGCCGGGGTTGCGCTGCAGGATGTCGCGCGCAAAAAGCATCATCTGGCGGTCCGGGTAGATGTTGTGGCCGTCGCGCGTGACCACGCCCAGGCGGTCACCGTCGCCGTCGAAGGCCAGGCCCAGTTCGGCCCCGTGCTCGCGCACGGCGGCGATCAGATCGGCCAGGTTCTCGGGCTTGGACGGGTCGGGGTGGTGGTTGGGGAAGTCGCCGTCCACCTCGGAGTAGAGCTCGATCACCTCGCAGCCCAGGGCGCGCAAGATGCCCGGCGCCGAAGCGCCCGGGATGCCATTGCCGGAATCGACGACGACCTTCATCGGACGGGCCAGCGTCACGTCGCTGCTGATGCGCCGGGTGTACTCGGGCAGCACGTCCAGCCGATGCACGCTGCCCTCGCCTTGCACGTAATCTTCGACCTCCATCCGGCGGCGCAGGCCCTGGATCTCGTCGCCGTAGATGGCGCGCCCGGCCAGCACCATCTTGAAGCCGTTGTAGTCCTTGGGGTTGTGGCTGCCCGTCACCTGGATGCTGGAATGGCAGCCCTGGTCGCCTCGCGTGGCAGCCACGTAGTAGCTCATCGGCGTGGTCACGGCGCCCAGGTCGATGACATCGACGCCGGTAGCGCACAGGCCCCGGACCAGCGCGGCCGACAGCGACGGACCCGACACCCGCCCGTCACGGCCCACCGCCACGGCCCTTTCGCCGATCGCCCGCGCTTCGGTCCCGAAGGCGCGGCCCAGGTGCTCGGCCACGGCCTCGTCGAGGGTGGTCCCGACGATGCCACGGATGTCGTAGGCCTTGAAGATCGATGCGGCTGGCTGCACGGTGGTCCCTTCTGTCCGGTCTGGTCCAATCGTCCATTGTAGGGAGGGTCGCCATCGGGCTCGACCACATGTCCGAAAACGGCGAGCCCTGCACCGGGCGCCGCCCATAATGGCTGCATGCTGGATGACAACGCCGCCTACGCCGCCTTGCGATCGCGCGATGCCCGCTTCGACGGGCAGCTCTTCGTGGGTGTCACTTCCACCGGCATCTACTGCCGCCCGGTGTGTCGTGTGCGCACGCCGCTGCAGCGCAATTGCCGCTTCTTCGAAAGTGCGGCCCAGGCCGAAGCGGCGCGTTTCCGCCCCTGCCTGAAATGCCGCCCGGAAGTGGCGCCGGGCCAGCGCCTGTCCTGGACGGTGATGGATGCCTCGCGCACCCTGGCCCGCCAGGCCTCGGCCTGGCTCGACACGCAGGCCGGCCTGCCCGATGGGCCCCATGTGGCCCAGCTGGCCCAACGGCTGGGCATCAGCGACCGCCATCTGCGCCGCATCTTCCAGGCCGAGCATGGAGTCACCCCCCTGCAATATCTGCAGACCCGCCGATTGCTGCTGGCCAAGCAGTTGCTGACCGACACCGACCTTGCGGTGACCGACGTGGCCCTGGCCAGCGGCTTCGGCAGTCTGCGGCGCTTTCATGCCGCCTTCGCCGAACATTACCGCCTGCAACCCACCGAGCTGCGGCGCCAGCGTCCGACGGCGCCGGAGCCGCAGGGCCCGGTGTTGCGCCTGGCCTACCGGCCGCCGCACGACCCGGCCGCGCTGTGGGCCTTCCTGGCGCAGCGGGCCATCCCCGGGGTCGAAGCGCCGGCCCCGCAGGGGTGGCGCCGCAGCCTGCACTGGCCCCATCCCACGCAGGATGGCCGCTGGCTGAGCGGCTGGCTGGCCGTGCGCTTCGATGCGCCGCATGCCCGGGTCGAGCTTCAGCTCTCACCCTCCCTGGTGGCCGCCAGCAGCACCCTGCTGCCGGCCGTGCGCCGCTGGCTGGACCTGGACGCCCAGCCCGAGCAGGTCGATGCGCGCCTGAAGGATCTGCCCCATCCCGGCATGCGCCTGCCGGGCGCGCTCGACCCCTTCGAGCTGGCCGTGCGCGCCGTGCTCGGGCAGCAGGTCAGCGTTGCGGCGGCCCGCACGCTGGCCACCCGGCTGGTGGACGCCTATGGGGAGCCCGTCGACAGCCCCTGGCCCGAGGTGCGACGCTGCTTCCCCCGGCCGGAGCGCCTGGCCGAGGCGGCGCCGGACGCCCTGGGTCGCCTGGGCCTGGTGCGACAGCGGGTGGGCGCCATCGGCGCCCTGGCCCGTGCGTGGCCCACACTGAGCCCCCTGCTCCAGGCCCCCGCCCTGGGGAGCCCGGGCGACCCGCTCCCGACAGCCGTCCAGGCGCTGCAGGCCCTGCCCGGCATCGGCCCCTGGACGGCCCACTACATCGCCATGCGCGCGCTGGGGTGGCCCGACGCCTTCCCGCCCGGCGATGTGGCCGTGCTCAAGGCCCTGACGCAGTGGCTCGGGCGCCCCTGCTCGATGCGCGAGGCCGAGCAACTGGCCGAGGGCTGGCGCCCGTGGCGGGCCTACGCCGTGATCCGCCTGTGGGCTTCGCTCTGCCCCACACCCACTCTTTCACCGCTGTCATGATGAACATTCCCTACACCGCGCAGCGCCGCTGGGCTTCCCCCCTGGGCACGATCTGGGCCGCACGCACCGCCGCCGGCCTGGCTGGCCTGTGGTTCGCCGAAGGCCAGAAGGACACCCCGGACACCCTCGACGCGCCCCTGCGTGACGACGACCCCTTGCTTAGGGCGGCCGAGGCCACACTCGCCAACTACTGGCGGGACGGGACCCTGGCCTGGAACCTGCCCCTGGATCTGCACGGCACGCCCTTCCAGCGCGAGGTCTGGCTGGCCTTGCTGAAGGTGCCCCGCGGGCACACGCTGAGCTACCGCGGCCTGGCCGATCGCATCGGCCGCCCGCAGGCCGTGCGGGCGGTGGGGGCGGCCGTGGGGCGCAACCCGGTGTCCATCCTCGTGCCCTGCCATCGCATCCTGGGCAGCGACGGCAGCCTCACCGGCTACGCCGGCGGCCTGGAGCGCAAGGTCGCATTGCTTCGCCTCGAAGGGGTGCTGGCCGCATGAAGCCCCGCGATCTCACCGAACTCGTGCTCCTGGCCGCCATCTGGGGCGCGTCCTTCCTCTTCATGCGCCTGGCGGCGGGCCCCTTCGGCCCGATCGCCCTGGTGGCCGTGCGGGTGGCCGGTGCCGCCCTCTTCCTGCTGCCGCTGCTGGCCTGGCGCGGACAGGCCGCCTGGCTGCCGCGCCGCGCGGCGCCACTCTTCGTTGCGGGCCTGTTCACCAGTGCACTGCCCTTCCTGGGCTTCAGCTATGCGGCGTTGAGCATCACCGCGGGCCTATCTTCCATCTTCAACGCCACCACGCCGCTCTTTGGCGCGCTGATCGCGTGGCTGTGGCTGAAGGATCGGCTCACCTGGCCGCGGGTGCTCGGCCTGGCGATCGGATTCGCCGGGGTGGTGGGTCTGGCCTGGGACAAGGCGAGCTTTCGCCCGGAGGCACCCGGCGGGGCCACCGGCTGGGCCGTACTGGCCTGCCTTGCCGCCGCCCTGTGCTACGGGTTTGCAGCCAGCTACACCAAACGCCGCTTGGCCGGCGTTCCGCCGCTGGCCGTGGCCACCGGCACCCAGCTCGGTGCCACGCTGGCGCTGCTGCTGCCGGCCTGGTGGTGGTGGCCCGAAACCATGCCCTCGGCCAGCGCCTGGGCCTCGGCCCTGGCACTGGCCCTCGTGTGCACCGGGCTGGCCTACATCCTCTACTTCCGGCTGATGAGCCGCGTGGGGCCCACCAACACCATCACCGTGACCTTCCTGATCCCGGCGTTTGCAGTACTGTGGGGCTGGAGCTTCCTCGACGAAGCCGTGACGCCAGCCATGCTGGCAGGCAGCGCCGTCATCCTGGTGGGCACGGCCCTTGTCACGGGCCTGATCCCGCGCGGCAAGCCTAAGGTTCTGCCCCAGGCACCTGAGCGAGAATCGGCGCCCTGATCCGCCGATTCGCCACCACCATGAGCCACATCCCCGACCCCGCCACCGCCGACCTCACGCTCAACCTCAGCCGCGACGCCTTCCGCGACGGCCTGGCCATGCGCCAGCGCGTGATGGGCACCGACTTCGTCGAACGAGCCTTTGCCAACGCCGACGACTTTCACGCCGAACTGCAGCAGCTCGTCACTTCGCTGGCCTGGGGCACGGTGTGGCCCCGGGCCGGCCTGGACCCGAAGACGCGCAGCATGATCACCGTGGCCATGCTCGTGGCCCTGGGCAAGCGCCAGGAACTCGAAGGCCATGTGCGCGGCGCGCTGAACAATGGCGTCACCGTCGAGGAGCTGAAGGAGATGATGCTGCACTCGGCCATCTACTGCGGCTTTCCCGCCGCCATCGAAGGCTTCCGCGCCGCCAAGACCGTGATCGACCAGGTGCAGGCCCCGGCCAAGCCATGACCTCGGTCCGCAAGCGCAAGGGGCGCATCCCCGCTCCCAAGCCCCGCAATCCACTGGTGGCACCCATGCAACAGCGCAAGGCCGGGGCGCATCGCAAGGGGCGATCGTCCGAACGCCAGCGATCGAAGCGGGCACTGCGCCGCTGACGCCCGGTGTGCCCGGATTGGTTGGGGATTGGCTCGAAAACGGCTGCACCGCCGTGGGAGCACAATCGTTCAAGCGCCTGGTGCGGGCGGCGGCCCTGACCAGCACCAGCATCGCCTACTCCCAGGGGGTGGTGTCCTACCCGAACGCGAACTGCACAGGCCCGGGGACCACAACTGGGCCTTCGCGCCTGGGAGATGTCGTGTTCTCGCGGTCGGAGTCGAATGAACGGGTGGCAGCGAACTGGGGCGAGTTCACGACCATCACCGGCACCCGCTCCGCCGTCGTCTGGGGCAAAAAGAGCGAAACGGTCCTGTGCCTGTTGGGCGATCAGACGCCGTCAATCCTGCCCACGCTAGCCACCGTCGAATCCAGCCTGGCCAGACTCTCGGATCAGGGCTGCTTCACGCGGCAGTGAACCCACGGACAGGCCGGACACCGCCAAAGTGAAAACGGGGCAACCATCGCTCGATGATTGCCCCGTTTGGACTTATTTTGGCGGAGTGGACGGGACTCGAACCCGCGACCCCCGGCGTGACAGGCCGGTATTCTAACCGACTGAACTACCACTCCGCGTCGGTAGCGGGTTTCTCGCATTGCTGCGACAAGCACCGCCAAACTTGGCGTCCCCTAGGGGATTCGAACCCCTGTTACAACCGTGAAAGGGTCGTGTCCTAGGCCTCTAGACGAAGGGGACTGAAATCTTCGCCAACTTGAACCGCGCGCCACCCGAGTTGGTGGAGGTAAGCGGGATCGAACCGCTGACCTCTTGCATGCCATGCAAGCGCTCTCCCAGCTGAGCTATACCCCCATCGAGGTGCCAGAAATCATCGCTGATTTCTGTTTGCGTCGCGCCGTTCAAGCGAGACTGAAAGTATATACCGAAATTTCTCAGACGTGCAAGCGCTCGAGCACGGTCGATCGATCGAAGAGTTCGAGCACCGCATCGATCGAGGGCGTCTGGGCCCGGCCACACACCAGCACGCGCACGGGAATGGCCAGTTGCGGCATCTTCAGGCCATGCGCGGCGATGGTGTCCTTGATGGCCTGCTGGAGAGCTGCCTTCTCCCAGGCCACGGACGAGAGCTTGTCTCGCAGCGCCCGCAGCGCGGGTTTCACGGCCGCGGTCACGTGGACGGTCAGATCCTCAGGAGCAGGCTGCACCGGCGCGAAGTACATCGCCAACCACTGCGCCAGCTCCACCGTGGTGGCGCAGCGGTCCTTGAACAAGCCGCACATGCGCGCCAGGGTCGCGTCGTCGCCGGCGTGCAGGCCCAAGCGCGCGAGTTGCTCGCGCACCAGGGGCACGAGCTTCACGTCCTGGGTCATTTTGAGATGCTGAGCATTCACCCAGCGCAGCTTGGCCTCGTCGAACTGACCCGCACTCTTGCCCAGATGGTCCAGGTCGAACCACTGCAGGAACTGTTCTCGCGTGAAGATCTCATCATCACCATGGCTCCAGCCCAGGCGCGCAAGGTAGTTGATCATCGCGTCGGGCAGATAGCCCTCGTCGCGGTACTGCGTTACGGGCTTGGCGCCGTTGCGCTTGCTCATCTTCTCGCCCTGCTCGTTCAGCACGGTGGGCAGGTGGGCATACACCGGCGGCTCCTTGCCGAGCGCGCGGAAGATATTGATCTGGCGCGGCGTGTTGTTCACGTGGTCGTCGCCGCGGATCACATGGGTGATTCCCATGTCGATGTCGTCCACCACCACACAGAAGTTGTAGGTGGGTGTGCCGTCGGGCCGGGCGATCACCAGGTCGTCAAGCTCTTCATTGCTGATCGAGATGCGGCCCTTGACCTTGTCGTCCCATACCACGGCCCCGCCGAGGGGGTTCTTGAATCGGATCACCGGCTGCACGCCCTCGGGCACGGGCGGCAGGGTCTTGCCCGGCTCGGGGCGCCAGGTGCCGTCGTAGCGGGGTTTGAGCTTGGCGGCCATTTGGCGCTCGCGCAGCGCGTCCAGTTCGGCCGGAGTCATGTAGCAGCGGTAGGCCAGGCCTTGCGCCAGCATCTGCGAGATCACGGCCTTGTAGCGGTCCATGCGCTGCATCTGGAAGTACGGACCTTCGTCCGGGTCCAGACCCAACCATTTCATCCCTTCGAGGATGACATCGACGGCCGCTTGGGAGGAGCGTTCGAGGTCGGTGTCTTCAATGCGCAGAATGAACACACCCTGGTTGGCCCGCGCGAAGGCCCAGGGGTAGAGGGCCGAGCGGATGTTGCCCAGGTGGATGAAGCCCGTCGGGGACGGGGCGAAGCGGGTGCGGACTTGGGTCATGCGGTCAGGGTATCGAGGCCGCGCTGCAGGTCGGCTTTGAGGTCTTCGACATCGTCCAGACCCACGGCCACGCGGATCAAGCCTTGCGTGATGCCGGCGGCCAAGCGCTGGTCCTCGCTCAGGCGCCCGTGCGAGGTGCTGGACGGGTGGGTGATGGTGGTCTTGGTGTCGCCGAGGTTCGCGGTAATCGAGCAAATTCGGGTGCTGTCGATCACATGGAAGGCGTGCCGGCGCGCCAAGGCGGGCCCGCCCTGGGCCTGGCCTTTCACGATGAAGGACAGCACCGCCCCGCCCTGCCCGTTCTGCTGGCGCATGGCCAAGTCGTGCTGCGGGTGCGAGGCCAGCCCGGGGTAGTAGACGCGCTCGACCTGCGGGTGCATCTCGAGCCATTGCGCCAGCGCTAGGGCACGCTCGCTTTGGGCCCTCATGCGGATGGACAGGGTTTCCAGGCCCTTGAGCACCACCCAGGCATTGAAGGGCGACAGGCACATGCCGGCACTGCGCATCAAGGGCACGAGCTTGCCCTCGATCTCGGCTTGCGGACCGCAAACGGCCCCGGCGATCACACGCCCCTGGCCGTCGAGGTACTTGGTGCCCGAATGGATGACGAAATCGGCCCCGAGCCGCAGGGGCTGCTGCAGGGCCGGCGAGCAAAAGCAGTTGTCCACGGCCAGCCAGGCACCGGCACCGTGGGCGATGTCGGCCAGTGCAGGGATGTCGCAGACCTCGGTGAGCGGGTTCGTGGGGGTCTCGGCAAAGAGCAGCTTCGTGTTGGGCTTGATCGCCGTCCGCCACTGGGCCACGTCGGTCTGGGAGACGAAGGTGGTCTCGACGCCGAACTTGGCCATCTCTGTGCCCAGCAGCTTGATGGTCGAGCCAAAGACGCTTTGCGAGCAGATGATGTGATCTCCCGCCTTGAGCAGGCCCATCACGAGCAGCAAGATGGCTGCCATGCCGCTGGAGGTGGCGATGCAGGCCTCGGCCCCTTCCAGGGCAGCCAGCCGCCGCTCCATCATCATCGTGGTGGGATTGGTGAAGCGGGTGTAGACGAAGGCTTCTTCCTCGTTCGCGAAACGCGCGGCCGCCGTGGCGGCATCAGGGTGCACGAAGCTGCTGGTGAGGAAGAGCGCCTCGGAGTTCTCGCCCCAGGGCGTGGCCGGCAGGCCCTCACGCACCGCCAGAGTGTCCAGGCGGGCGTCGGGCGGCAGGTCCACACGCGGAAGGCCAGGCTTGTCGCTCATCACCCCTCCCCTTCAGGCGTCGCCGGCGCTTTGCAGCGCCAGGCGAGTGCGGCCGGATTCCTCTTCCTCGCCCTGCGAGCTGCGCTGGGTCTCGATGGCGGCGAAGTCCTCGGCACTGACGTCGCCGGTAATGTAGTGCCCGTCGAAGCAGGAGGCCTCCAAGCCGTCGATGCCGGTGTTGAGCGAGCCCACGGCCTTTTTCATCGCCGCCACGTCCTGGTAGATGAGCGCGTCGGCGCCGATGAACTCGCGGATCTCCTCGATGCTGCGGCCATGCGCGATCAGCTCGCTCTTGGTGGGCATGTCGATGCCATAGACGTTGGGGTAGCGCACCGGTGGTGCCGCCGAAGCCATGTAGACCCTGCGCGCACCCGCCTCACGGGCCATCTGCACGATCTCGCGCGAGGTGTTGCCGCGCACGATGGAATCATCCACCAGCAGCACGTTACGGCCCTTGAACTCCTGAGGCATGGCGTTGAGCTTCTGGCGCACGGATTTGCGGCGCACGGCCTGCCCCGGCATGATGAAGGTGCGCCCCACGTAGCGGTTCTTCACAAAACCTTCTCGGTAGGGCTTGCCGATCTTCTGCGCGAGCTGCATGGCCGACGGCCGACTGGATTCCGGGATCGGAATCACCACGTCGATCTCGCTGGGCGGCATGGTCGAGATGACTCGCTGGGCGAGCGTCTCGCCCATGTTGAGCCGGGCCTGGTAGACCGAGATGCCGTCGATGATGGAATCGGGACGGGCCAGATAGACGAACTCGAAGACGCAGGGATTCAAGCTTGGATGCTCGGCGCACTGCTGGGCATGCACCCGGCCGTCCAGGTCGATGAAGATCGCCTCGCCCGGTGCCACGTCGCGGATGAAGCGGTGGCCCGTGCCTTCCAGCGCCACCGACTCGCTGGCCACCATCACCTCGGGGCCCTCGGGCAGGTCGGCCTGGCCATAGCACAGCGGGCGGATGCCATAGGGATCACGGAAAGCCAGCAGGCCATAGCCGGCGATGAGGCAAACCACCGCATACGAACCCTTGATGCGCTTGTGTACACCGCGCACCGCCTTGAAGATCTCCTGCGGCGTGAGGGGCAAGTCGCGCGCAGCCAGCTCCAGCTCATGGGCCAGCACGTTGAGCAGCACCTCGGAATCGCTCTCGGTGTTGAGATGGCGCCGGTCGATGGCGAAGAGCTCCTTGCGCAGCGCATGGGCGTTGGTGAGGTTGCCGTTGTGCACGAGCACCAGGCCGAAGGGCGCGTTCACGTAGAAGGGTTGCGCTTCTTCCTCGCTGTAGGCGTTGCCGGCCGTGGGGTAGCGCACTTGGCCCAACCCTACGGTGCCGGGCAGTGCCCGCATGTTGCGGGTGCGGAAGACATCTCGCACCATGCCGCGCGCCTTGTGCATGAAGAACTTGGTGTCCATCGCCGTGACGATGCCCGCCGCGTCCTGACCGCGGTGCTGAAGCAACAGCAGCGCGTCGTAGATGAGCTGGTTGACCGGCGTCTTCGAGATGACGCCCACGATGCCGCACATGGTTTACCTTCCAGACAATTCAACGGGGTGCGAGCCGGTCGGCCAGCTCGCGGGGCATGAGGGGCTTGAGGCCCTGGATCATTTCCTGCAGCAGCGCCGCCCCATGCGACGCGCGCCAGGGTTCACTGCGCGCCAGCGGCGTCCAGGTCACGAGCAAGGCCACCACCAAGGCGATCAGCACGCCGCGCACCAAGCCGAAAGCGGCACCCAAGAGCCGGTCGAGCACACTGAGCGCACTGGCGTGGACCAGCTTCTTGACCAACCAGGCCAGCAGGCCCCAGACGAAAAGCGTGGCCACGAAAACGATCGCAAAGGTGCTGACGTGGTTGACCATCGACCCAGGGGTGCCGATGGGCACCGCCGCGCTCCACTGCGGCGTGATCCACTGCGCGGCAAAGAAGGCCACCACCCAACCGGCCAGGGCCAGCACCTCGAAAACCAGGCCGCGCACGAGGCCCAGCACCACCGACACCAACAGCAGCGCAACGAAGGCGATGTCGACCCAGCCGATGGTGTCCATGGCTTACAGCGTGAGCACCGCACCGGGCAGGCCAGCGGCCTTGAGCCTGTCGGCGGCCTGCTGGGCCTTTTCACGTGAGGCAAAGGGGCCCACCCGCACGCGGATGCGCTGCCCCGCCGCCGTGTCGACCACTTGGGTGTAGGTCTTGAATCCGAGCTTCTCGACCTTGGCCCGCACCTCGCGGGCGCTGGCCGTCTCGCTATAGGCGCCAACCTGCACCACGTAACGCGCAGGCGCCTCATCCGCCTGTGCGGCAGGGCGCCCCTCGAGCAGAGCCCGGGCCCTGGCAGCCTCCGCTTCGGTGTTGTCGCGAGCGGGCGCCGGGGCCTGGCTGGGTGTGGAGACTGCGGGCATGCGTGGCTGCGCGAGCGCGGCGGATGCCGGGGGGGGCGCGACGGGAGGCTGGGGAACGGACACTTCGCGGCCGACATCGGCCGCACGCTCCTCGACCCCTACTGGCTCCGGGGGCTGCGGCACGGAGGCGGCCGGCGCTGGCGAGGGTGCCGGTGCGCGCACCATCGGTGCGTCTTTGGCCGGAATCTCGATCGGCAAATCGGTGGGGACCGGACGCGGCTCGGTCTCGAACAGTAAAGGAAAGCCGATCACCGCCACTCCCACCAGCACCACGGCCCCGATGAGGCGGTGCCGGGCTCGGGCACGAGCCTGTTCGATCGTGTCATCCTGGCGGGACGACGCCGAAGGGGCCTCGGCCGAGGCTGCGGCACGCTTGAAGTAGGAGAGCAGACCCATGCGTCTCGGATGGTGGGAACGCCGGCCCGCCGGCCATCCAGGCCGCTTCAGCCCAGGTGCCGGGCCGACAGCCGGGGCAGGCCACCCTGCAGCACACCCCCGACAGTGAAGAAAGACCCGAAGACCACGATTCTATCAGCCGGGTCCGCAGCAGACAGCGCAGCCTGCAAGGCCTCCGACGGCGAGGCATGCGCTGAAGCAACCCCCTGCGCCGGCGCGCGCGCCGGCAGGGCTTGCCAGCGGCGCAGCAGATCGGCGCCGGGCAGGGCCCGGCCCGTGGGCAGGTCGGTGAAATACCAGGCATCGACCAGCGCGTGCATGCGCTGCAGGATGGCGTTCACGTCCTTGTCGGCCATCGCGCCGAACACGGCATGCGTGCGCGGGAAGAAGCCCATCTGGTCGAGGTTCTCGGCCAGTGTGGCCACCGCGTGCGGGTTGTGGGCCACGTCCAGCACCAGCGTGGGCTGGCCAGGCACGATCTGGAATCGCCCGGGCAACTCGACCATCGCCAAGCCATTGCGCACGGCCTGGGCATTGATGGGCAAGCGCTCGTGCAGGGTCTCGAAGGCTGCCAGCACGCCGGAGGCATTGAGCAACTGATTGGCGCCTCGCAGCGCGGGGTAGGCCATCGCGTTGTAGCGGCGACGGCGGCCCGACCAGTTCCACTGCTGGCGATCGCCGCTGTAGCGGAAGTCCCGCCCGAACAGGTGCAGGTCGGCCCCCAGGGCCTGAGCCTGCTCGATCACGCTGCGCGGCGGCATGGGATCGCTGACCACCACCGGACGGCCGGCGCGCATGATGCCCGCCTTTTCGCGCCCGATGCTTTCGCGGTCGGGACCCAGGTAGTCCATGTGGTCGAGGTCGATGCTGGTGATGACGGCACAGTCGGCATCGATGACGTTGACGGCATCCAGGCGTCCACCCAGGCCCACCTCCAGCACCACGAGGTCCAGCGCTGCATGCGACAGCAGCCGCAGGATCGCCAGGGTGGTGAACTCGAAGTAGGTCAGGCTCTGGCCGTCGCGGGCGGCTTCCACCGCCTCGAAATGCGGCAGCAGGGCCTCGGCGGTCACCACCTCGCCGCGCAGGCGGCAGCGTTCCTCGAAATGCACGAGATGAGGCGAGGTGTAGACGCCGGTGCGATAGCCCGCCTGCAGTGCGATGGCCTCCAGCATGGCGCAGGTCGAGCCTTTGCCGTTGGTGCCGGCCACGGTGACGACGGGGCAGTCGAAGCGCAGGTTCAACCGGGCAGCCACGGCCTGCACACGCTCGAGCGTGAGATCGATCGTGCTGGGATGCAGGCGCTCGCAGTGCGCCAACCAGTCGGCCAGGGTGGTGGGGGAGTTCATGGGACGATGGTAAGGGGCCGACAGAGACCCCGACGGCCTGGGTGTCCATGCAAACGGCCGGCACAAAGCCGGCCCCGCAATCGCGGCGGATGCGCCCTAAGCCACCGCGTCGGCCGGCTGGCGCTGCAGCATGGCCAGCAGGCGGGCCACCGTGGGCCGCAACTCGCGCCGATCGACGATCATGTCCAGTGCGCCCTTTTGCATCAGGAATTCGGAGCGCTGGAAGCCTTCTGGCAACTTCTCACGCACCGTGTTCTCGATCACCCGCGGGCCGGCGAAGCCGATGAGCGCCTTCGGTTCGGCGATGACCACGTCGCCGACGAAGGCGAAGCTGGCCGACACGCCGCCCATGGTCGGATCGGTCAGCACACTGATGTAGGGCAGCTTGGCCTTGGCCAGACGGGTGAGCGCCGCGTTGGTCTTGGCCATCTGCATCAGGCTGAGCAGGCCTTCCTGCATGCGCGCGCCGCCGGTGGCGGTGAAGCAGATGAAGGGGGTCTTCTGCTCCAGGGCGGTCTCGACACCACGCACGAAGCGCTCGCCCACCACCGACCCCATGGAGCCGCCCATGAAGTCGAACTCGAAACAGGCAGCCACCACGGGCATGCTCAGCACAGCACCGCCCATCACGACGAGCGCGTCGGTCTCGCCCGTGGTCTCCAGCGCGTCTTTCAGGCGGTCGGGGTACTTCTTGCTGTCGCGGAACTTCAGTGCATCGACGGGGATGACCTCTTGGCCAATCTCGTAGCGGCCCTCGGCATCGAGGAACTTGTCCAGCCGTGCGCGCGCGTTGATGCGGTGATGGTGAGCGCACTTGGGACAGACGTAATGGTTTTGCTCGAGGTCGGTCTTGTACAGCACCGATTCGCACGACGGGCACTTGATCCACAGCCCTTCCGGCACCGAACGGCGCTCGGCCGGGTCGGTCTGCTGGATCTTCGGGGGCAGCAGTTTTTCAAGCCAACTCATCGATGAACTCCTTCCAGGCTGTCGAGGGCGGCACGGATCTGCGCGATGAACTCACGGCCGGCCGCCACCACGCGGTCGCGCGGCTGTTCTTCCAGCAATTGCACGAGGCGCGAGCCGATCACCACCGCATCGGAAACCGAGGCGACGGCCCGGGCAGTCTCGGCATCACGGATGCCGAACCCCACGCCCACCGGCACGCGCACGTGCTCCCGGATGCGGGGCAGCATCTGCGCCACCGCAGCGGTGTCCAGGTGGCCGGCGCCGGTCACGCCCTTCAGGGACACATAGTACACGTAGCCGCTGGCCACCTGTCCGACCTGCCGCATGCGCTCGTCGGTGGAGGTTGGCGCCAGCAGGAAGATCGGATCCAGACCCAGGGATTTCAGGGAGGCAGCAAAGGCTTCACATTCCTCGGGGGGGTAGTCCACCACCAGCACGCCATCCACACCGGCCTCGCGCGCGGCCTGCACGAACGCGCCGTCCCCGTGCCGCTGGTCGTAGCGCTCGATGGGGTTGGCGTAGCCCATCAATACGACCGGGGTGTGCATGTTGCGGGCACGGAAGGCCCGGACCTGATCGAACACCTGGGGCAGGCCGATGCCCCGGGCCAAGGCTCTTTCTGCAGCCCTCTGGATCACCGGGCCGTCGGCCATCGGGTCGGAAAAGGGCACGCCCAGCTCGATCACGTCGGCCCCGGCTTCGGCCAGGGCCAGCATCAGCTCGGGCGTGACGTCGGCATAGGGATCGCCGGCGGTGACGTAGGGAATGAGGGCCTTGCGGCCCTGCTCGCGCAGACGGGCGAAGGTGGCGGCGATGCGGCTCATTTCGGCCCCTTCATCGCCTGGGCGTCGCCGCCCTTGACACTCTGGCCCCGGCAGGACGGACGGCAGTAGAACTCGGCGCCCGACAGGTCGGCCACCGTGCCGATGTCCTTGTCGCCCCGGCCCGACAGGTTCACGAGCAGGGTCTGGTCCGGACGCATCGTAGGCGCCAGTTGCATCGCATAAGCCACCGCGTGGCTGGATTCGAGTGCCGGGATGATGCCCTCGGTGCGGCACAGGCGGTGGAAAGCCTCCAACGCGTCCTGGTCGGTCACCCCCACGTATTCGGCACGGCCGATGTCCTTCAGGTAGGCATGCTCGGGGCCCACGCCGGGGTAGTCCAGGCCGGCCGAGATCGAATGCGTCTCGATGATCTGGCCATTGTCGTCCTGCAGCAAATAGGTGCGGTTGCCGTGCAGCACGCCCGGCGTGCCCGCGCTCAGCGACGCCGCATGCTTGCCGGTGTCCAGCCCCTGCCCGGCCGCCTCGACGCCGATCAGACGCACCGATTCGTGCGGGATGTAGGGATAGAAAATGCCCATGGCATTGCTGCCGCCGCCCACACAGGCGATCACTGCATCGGGCTGCCGGCCGGTCATCTCGGGCATCTGCACGAGGCACTCCTGGCCGATCACGCTCTGGAAATCGCGCACCATGGCGGGGTACGGTGCCGGACCGGCCACCGTGCCGATGATGTAGAAGGTGTTCTCGACGTGCGTGACCCAGTCGCGCAAGGCTTCATTGAGCGCATCCTTCAAGGTGCGCGAACCGCTTTCCACCGGCACCACCGTCGCGCCCAGCAGGTGCATGCGGTAGACATTGGGCGACTGGCGCTTGACGTCCTCGCTGCCCATGTACACCACGCACTCCATGCCGTAACGAGCGCAGATCGTGGCGGTGGCCACGCCGTGCTGGCCCGCGCCCGTCTCGGCGATCACGCGCGGCTTGCCCATGCGACGCGCCAGCAGGGCCTGCCCGATGGTGTTGTTCACCTTGTGCGCGCCGGTGTGGTTGAGATCCTCGCGTTTGAGGTAGATCTGCGCACCGCCCAGCTCGCGGCTCAGGCGGGCGGCGTGGTAGACGGGGCTCGGGCGGCCGACGAAATGAGCCAGTTCGCGACGGAATTCGGCCTGAAACTCAGGGTCGCGGCGGTAGCGCTCATAGGCCGCCTTGAGTTCATCCAAGGCATGGGTGAGCGTCTCGGCGACAAACGAGCCGCCGTAGGGCCCGAAATGTCCTCGGGCATCGGGTTGCTGGTAGTTCAACATGGCTTCAGGTGAAAGGGGTCAGGCGACGGCAGCCGCGATGCGCGCATCGGCTTCGCGAACCGCCTCGCAGAACCGGCGCATCGCCGCGGCATCCTTGATGCCTTTGGCGGATTCGACGCCGGAACTCACGTCAACGGCCCAGGGCCGGACCTGAAGCACCCCATCGGTCACGTTTGCAGGATTCAACCCACCAGACAAAACGACCGGACAGGGCACGCCGGAGGGGATGAGTGACCAATCAAAAACCTTTCCACCGCCACCGTAGCCTTCGACGTGCGCATCCAGCAGCACGGCCTGGGCGGTGGCAAAACGCTGCGCAAAGTGTAGCAAATCGAAGCCGGGCACCATGCGAGCGGCGCGCAGGTAGGGCCGGCCAAGAGCCTCGCAGTCGTGCGGTGCCTCGTCTCCGTGGAACTGCAGCACCAGTTGCGGGATGGCCTCGCAGGCCCGGCGCACCTCGTCGGTCGCCGCGTTCACGAACAAGCCCACCGGGGTGACGAACGGCGGCAAACAGCGCACCAGCGTCACGGCCTGCTCGAGGCTGACATGTCGGGGGCTGCCGGCATAGAAAACCAAGCCGATGGCATCGGCCCCGGCAGCCACCGCCGCCTCGACATCGGCCTCTCGCGTGAGGCCGCAGATCTTGATGCGTGTGCGTTGGGCAGGCAGAGTCATCGTGGAGCCTCCGGAGCCGCCGCACCGGGCAGCCAATCGTGAGCCGCCGTGTGCATCGGCAGGCCCAGGTGTGCATCGTAGCGGGGCCCGAGAAAGTACAGGCCATCCGGCGCGAAGGTGGGAGCCGCCAGCGTGCGGTCGCGACCGGCCAGCACCCGCGCCACCCAGTCCGGCTCGCGGGTGCCGGTGCCCACGGCGATCAGGCATCCCATCAGGTTGCGCACCATGTGGTGCAGGAAGGCATCGGCTTCGAACTCGAAGCGCCAGTAGGCTCCGTGCCGGTGGATCGAGATCTCTGTGAGGTGTTTGACTGGGCTGCGGGCCTGACAGTCCGACGATCGGAAGGCGCTGAAGTCGTGCCGGCCGACCAGATGCGCGGCAGCGCGGCGCATCGCCTGTCCATCCAGTGGCCGGAAGGCCCAACCCACCAAGCCGGTGTCCAAGGACGGGCGCACCGGGGATTCGCGCAGCACGTAGGCATAGCGGCGCGACCGGGCGCTGTTGCGGGCGTGGAAGTCGGCCGGGACGGGGCTGCACCACTGCACGGCGATGTCGTGGGGCAGGAAGGTGTTGGTGCCGCGCACCCAGGAAAAAGGCTCGCGCCGGCGATCGGTGTCGAGGTGGACGACCTGGTTGAGCCCGTGCACGCCAGCGTCTGTGCGCCCGGCACAGACCACACGTACCGGCGCATCGGCAAAGCGCGCCAAGGCCTGCTCGAGGTGGTCCTGCACCGTGCGCCCGCTGGGCTGACTCTGCCAGCCCAGATAGGCCGTTCCTCGATAGCTGACACCCAGTGCGATCCTCACGGCAAACGTTTCCAGGTCGGCGCCTCAGGGGCTCGGAAAGACAACGGGCCAGGTGGCGACCCACGCCCCTGGCCCGCAAGGGGGATGGAGTGCTCAGGCCAATTCGGCAAGCATGCTCTGGGCCTTGGCCTTGAGTGCCCCGCTGGAATTGGCCACGACCTCCTGCAGGAGTTCGCGGGCACCTTCACGGTCACCGATCTGACGGAACTCCTCGGCCAGCTCCAGCTTGCGTTCCATTGGATCGCCGGGGGTGTCCCCATCGCCAAGGTCCAGCTCGGCCAGTTCGTCGGCGGCCTCAGAGCCCGCCTTGGCCGCCGGGGCCGGACCCAGGTCGAGCGACAACTCGCCCAGATCGAACTCCATCGAGCGCGAATTCGGCGCATCGGCGCGGCCGACCGGCGGGGCTGGCTCCACCTCGGGCAGTTCCGGCAGTTCGAAGGCCATGTCCATCTCGGAGGCAGCCCCGCGAGAGGCCGGGGCCGCGCGGTCCAGGGATTCGGCCGGGGTCCGCTCGGGCACGGCCGGGACGGCTGCCAGCGGCTGGGTCGACTCGGAGTTGAAACTGGAGGGCGCGGGCTCGTCACCCAAAGGCAAATCCAGGTCGAGATCGACTTCGGCCTGGGCCTTGGGGGTCTCGGGATAGGCCGACGGCGTGGGCATCACCGACTGGGGCATGGTGCTCGCCCCCAGCGGCTCATACCCGCCCTCGGGCAACTTGACGGCATCCGGCGGCGCCCCGCCCGGCTGGTACAGCGCATTGTCGGGGTCGATCTGGCGGCCCAGTTCCTGGGCACGAGCCCAGTCCTCGCCTTGCCCGCCGGTCAAGCCATAGAGCTGAGTGGCCAGCAGTTCAAAGCCCTTGGCGTCGCGACGCTTGGCATAGACTTCGAGCAGCTTGGTGCGGATGGCCAGGCGCTCGGGATTGGCGCGCATGGCTTCCTTGAGAATCTCTTCAGCCTGCAGATCACGGCCATAGGCGAGGTAGACATCGGCCTCGGCCACCGGGTCGACGTCACCGATGGCATCGAGCTGGCTCAGCGAATAACTCAGCGAGGAAGGGGCCCCAGTGGCGTCCTTGGTGTCGACGCGCTGGCCGCCGCTGGCACCGAAGAAGGAGTCCGGCTGCAAACGACTCTCAAGGAAAGACGTCTCCCCGCTGTCCTTCTTGGTCCGCGAGCGCAGACGGTAGACGCCCAGGCCCACCAGCAGGGCCACCAGACCGCCGGCCAAGGGCAGCGTGAGCGGATTGGCCAGCAGGTCGTCGATGAGGCTGGGCTCGGCCGGTGCCGGCGTGGGTACCGGGGCCGGTGCTGGGACCGGCGCCGGAGCCTGGGCCGCGGCCGGCTCCGAGGCGGCTGCAACCGCGGCGCCGACCGCCTCGGACGCCGCGCTGGCCGGGGCTTCGGGCTGGGCAGCCGCGGTCGCCGCCGGCGCGCTCGCCGACGCCACCGGGGCGGGCGCCGCCGCCACGGGCACGCTCACGCCTGCCGCGGGCGAAGCCGCTGGCCCCGGTGCGGGCGCCGCCGCCGGAGCGCCGGCCGGCGCAATGCGCTTGAGTTCCTCGACGTTGCGCGACAGCTCCGCCACACGCTGGGCGGCCTCCTGCTGCTGACGCTGTTGCGCAATGCGATCCTCGGCCGAGGCCGCACCAGGGGCTGCTGCCACGGCTCCCTTGCTCAGCGTGAGACGATCCGGGGGAGCATCAGCGGCCTGACGACGGTCCTGCACCTCGGCTTCCACCCGTCCGGACGCCTGACGGGTCGGTTCCTCGGCGGCCGTCTGCCGGGTCGCGGCAGCCAGTCGCTGTCGATAGGCATTGAAATCGGCGCTTTGCGCCTGGATGATCTGGCGCGCCTCGCCAGGAGAAACGCTTTGTGCCTGCTCGGCCCCAGGGATGGACAACACAGCCCCCGCACGCAGGCGATTCATGTTCTCGCCGGCGAAGGCCTGGGGGTTGGCTTGAAACAGGGCCACGAGCATCTGGTCGAGCGAAACGCCCGGGCGCTGGACGCGCGTAGCGATGCCATACAACGTATCGCCGCGGCGCACACGGTATTCGTCTTGGTCTGCCGTGCCGGTCGTGGCTTGCGGCGCGGCCGACGGCGCCGGGGCGGGCGCCGGTGCAGCCGTGGCCGCACGCGCGGGCGCAGCCGGACGGGCTGCCGTGGCCGGTGGCGTCGCGGCCGGAGGGCTGACCGGGGCGGAGGGTGTCGCACCGACGATCGGAGCGGTCGCCGGCGAGGCCGCCCGACGCGTGGACGACGGCGGGTCGAGCAGCAAGGTGTACTCGCGCACCAGCCGGCCCGACGTCCAGGACAGCTCGAGGATCACATCGACAAACGGCTCCTGGACCGCGCGGTCGCTGATCACCCGCAGGTAGGGCCGGCCATCGGGCCGGCGCTCGAGGGTCACGCGCGTGCCGGTGAGGACGGCGTTGTAGTCGACACCGGCGGCCCGGTAGGCATCGGGAGCCGCGACGCGAACCTGCAAGTTGGCCGCCTCCTCCGGCGTGAGACTGGTGATGTCGATCTCCGCCCGCAAAGCCTCGCCGAGCGCAGACTGGACCGTCACTCGGCCCAGCCCCAGCGCCGCAGCCTGGCCGACTGCCAGGAACATGGCGGCCGCAGCCACCCCGGACAGAGCGAAACGCCCTAGGGAACGTGAAGATGGTTTCAAGGCGTCTCCCAAAGAAACAAGCCGCTAGCGCGCAAGCAGGCCTGCAGAGTCATCGATATTTATGAATTTTCCGCAGGAAAGACGGAAATCACAATAGCATCAAGCAGATACGATGACAAGCTCATGCAATGGCTGACATTTCCGCCAGCCCCGATAGCCGGAAACATTGCACGAACTGTGGGTCACACGCCACACCCCCGAGGCTCCTCACTGCTCGATGAGGATGCGCAGCATGCGGCGAAGCGGTTCGGCGGCCCCCCAGAGGAGCTGATCGCCGATCGTGAAGGCCCCGAGGTACTCCGGCCCCATGGCCAGCTTGCGCAGACGCCCCACCGGGATGGTCAGCGTGCCGGTGACGGCCACCGGGGTGAGGTCACGCAAGGTGTCCTCTCGGGTGTTGGGCACCACTTTCACCCAGGCGTTGTCGGCGGCGATCATCGCCTCGATGTCGGCCAGCGGCACATCTTTCTTCAGCTTGAAGGTCAGAGCCTGGCTGTGGCAGCGCATCGCGCCGATGCGCACGCAAAAGCCGTCCACGGGGATCGCCGGCGTGCCGAAGCCTTCGCCGATGCCCAAGATCTTGTTGGTCTCGGCCCCTCCCTTCCATTCCTCGCGGCTCACCCCGTTGCCCAGATCCTTGTCGATCCAGGGGATCAGCGAGCCGCCCAGGGGCACGCCGAAGTGGGCCGTTTCATCGGCCGACAGGCTGCGCTGCTTGGCGATGATGCGCCGGTCGATCTCGAGGATGGCACTCTTGGGGTCGTCCAGCAAGGCACGCACTTCGGCGTTGAGCGTGCCGAACTGCGTGAGCAGCTCGCGCATGTGCTGGGCGCCTCCGCCCGAAGCGGCCTGGTAGGTCATGGTGCTCATCCACTCGACCAGCCCGGCCTTGTACAGCGCCCCCACCCCCATCAGCATGCAGCTCACGGTGCAGTTGCCGCCGATCCAGTTGCGCCCGCCCTGGGCCAGCGCATTCTTGATCACCGGCAGGTTCACCGGGTCGAGGACGATGACAGCATCGTCCTTCATGCGCAGGGTGGAGGCTGCGTCGATCCAGTGCCCCTTCCAGCCGGCCGCACGCAGCTTGGGGAAGACCTCGGTGGTGTAGTCGCCGCCCTGGGCGGTGAGGATGATGTCGCAGCGCCTGAGAGCCTCGAGGTCGAAGGCATCCTTCAGCGTCTTCTCGTTCCTTGCCATGTCCGGGGCGGCGCCGCCCGCGTTGCTGGTGCTGAAAAACAGCGGTTCGATCAGGTCGAAATCACCTTCGGAGCGCATGCGGTCCATGAGCACCGAACCGACCATGCCGCGCCAGCCCACCAAACCTACCAGAGTCGTTGCCATCGTTGTCTATCGCCAGAAGTTGCCAAGAGGATGTGGAATCCGCCGGATTCCCGGAATGCCGGCGCCCGGGGCCGGCCTTGTGGGCTCAGCCCTGC
>NZ_JBKBSL010000063.1:0-8342 GCF_046291045.1 Caldimonas sp.
GGTCCTGCGGCGGCCGCCGCTGCAACTGGCCCTCGCGCAGTCCCCCGTGCCAGGTCAGCAAGACGCGCCGCGGCACCCCGACCTCCCGCGGGCGACGTGCACCCTGTGCATCGTCTGCCCAGGCCGGCCGCACCGCCTCCACCTCGAAGGCAAAGCGCACACTCCCCTCGCGCCACAGCGGCAGGCCCGCCACCCGGCCCACCAACTCGAGGTCCACGCCCTCCTGCGCCGGATCGAGCCGGTCGGCCAGACGCAGGTGGGCGCGCGCGCTCGTCAGGCCGACGGCCAGCAAGGCCGCCGCGAAGGCCACCCCTAGGCACCAGAGGTCGCCCCGGCGTGAGCGGCCCCGCCACAGCGCGACCGCCCCGAGCCCCGCCAATGCCACCGCTGCCGCATCCAGCCACAGCGGCCACAGATCCGCTTGATGCAACTGCCAGACCGTGCCCGCGCCGTAGCCCGCCAAGGCCCAAACCAGGCCCTGCCCCTGCTTCGTCGTCATCCGACGTCCTCCCCGAACGCCTCGTGGTGCGAAGTGTAGGATTGCCTGCTGTCGTGCAAGGAGCCCTGAAATGTCCGTTTACAACCAGCTCAAAGCCCTGAACATCGACCTGCCGCCCGTGGCCACGCCCGCGGCCGCCTACGTGCCCTTCGTGCGCACCGGCTCTCTCGTCTTCCTGTCCGGCCACATCGCCCGCAAGGACGGCAAGCCCTGGGTGGGCCAGCTCGGCAAGGATTTGTCCACTGACGAAGGCAAGGCCGCCGCGCGCGCCGTCGCGATCGACCTGATGGGCACCCTGCAGGCCGCCGTGGGCGACTTGAACAAGGTCAAGCGCATCGTCAAGCTGATGAGCCTGGTCAACAGCACCCCCACCTTCACCGAGCAGCATCTGGTGACCAATGGCGCCTCCGAACTCCTCGGACAGGTTTTTGGCGACAAGGGGGCGCATGCGCGCAGCGCCTTTGGCGTGGCCCAAATCCCCATGGGGGCCTGCGTCGAGATCGAGCTGATCGCCGAAGTGGAGTGAGGACGCCGTCTTGAACCGACCGACCCTCAACACGGCGCTGGTTGCCGTCATCGTGCTCTGCCTGGGCGGCGTGGCGGCCGCCCTGGTGTCGCAGTACGTCTTCGAGATGCTGCCGTGCCCTTGGTGCATCCTGCAGCGGGTGATCTTCCTGGCCGTGGCGTTGCTGGCCGCGCTGGCCCTGCTGCTGCCCGGGCGCCGGATCAAGCAGGCGTTCGCCGGCCTGGGCCTGGCCCTGGCCGCCTCGGGCATCGCAGCGGCGGTCTACCAGAACCGTGTAGCCGCTCAGGAGTTCTCCTGCAACCTTACGCTGGCCGACCGCCTCATCGGAGCCCTCGGTCTGGAGAACGCCGTGCCCTTCCTCTTTCGCATCTCGGCCTCGTGTATGGACGCGGCGGTCGACTTGCTGGGCCTGCCCTACGAGGCCTGGAGCGGTCTGCTCTTCCTGACGGTGGGCCTGGTGCTGCTGGCGGGTCTGAGGGCACGCTGAGGGCCCCTGTCGAGCCGGCCGTGGCAAGCTTCTTCGACACCCTGTCAGACCGGCTGGACCAGGCCTGGAAGCCCCACCGCCGCCCCAGCGCCTTGCGCAGCTACCGCTGCGTGTGCCAGCGCCCGGTGTTCTTCCGCAACAGCGAATGCCTGGCATGCCACTCACCGCTGGGCTACGAACCCTCGCGCGCCCAGGTGCTCGCCCTGCGTGCGGCCCCTCAAGCGCCCGGGCTGTGGGAGCTGGCCGAGGACAGCGCCCCGCAGCGCTTTCGCCGCTGTGCGAACTTCGAGTCGCCGGCCGGCTGCAATTGGCTCGTCCCCGAACACGACCCGACACCCCTGTGCCGGGCCTGCCGTCTGAACCGCACCATCCCCGACCTGAGTCAACCAGACAACGCGGTGCTGTGGCACCGCATCGAGGCGGCCAAGGCCCGACTCGTGTCCTCGCTGCTGGCGTTGCGCCTGCCGGTGCGCTCGCGGATCGGCGAAGACCCGCAGCACGGTCTGGCCTTCGACTTCCTGCGCGGCCTGCCGGGCGGCCCAGCGGTGGTGACCGGGCATGCCGACGGCATCATCACCCTGGACATCGCCGAGGCCGACGATGCTCACCGGGAGCGCGTGCGTCGCCAGTTGCACGAGCCGTACCGCACCTTGCTGGGCCACCTGCGGCACGAGGTGGGTCACTACTACTGGGAGCGGCTGGTGGCCGGTAGCGCCTGGCTGGAAAGCTTCCGCACACTCTTCGGCGACGAGCGGCGCGATTACGCCGCCGCCCTGAGGCGCCACTACGGCGAAGGCCCCGCTCCCGACTGGGCCCGCCACCACGTCAGCGCCTATGCCAGCGCCCACCCCTGGGAGGATTGGGCCGAGACCTGGGCCCACTACCTGCACATGGTCGACACGCTGGACACGGCGCTCAGTTTCGGGCTGGAAGCCGAGGATCTCGAAACCGGCTACGAGCCCTTCACCCCGGACTGCCTGTACCGCCCGCAGGATCCCGACGCCGCGCGCTTCCTCTCCGTCGTGAACGCCTGGACCGAACTGACCGGCGTGCTCAACGAGCTCTCGCGCAGCATGGGCCAGCCCGACTTCTATCCCTTCGTGCTGCCCCGCGCGGCCGTGGCCAAGCTGCAGTTCGTGCACCTCGTGGTCACCCACGCAGCCGAGGCCACCGTTGCGGCATCAGCCGGGTAGCACGCGTGTGGCCTTGAAACCCAGGGCTTTGCCCTTGCGGGCGCGTCGGCCCATGTGCTCGGCCAGGGCCGTACCGCGATAGTCCTCGTCCTTGGCCTTGCCCCCGCGTCCCGTGCCCAGCACCTTCAGCGTGCCGGCAAAGGCCGCCACCGACACCAGCGGGTCCTTCGCGTCCACGTCCATCAGCGTGAGCCCGCGGCCGCCCTTCGGTTGCAGCTTCAGCTCGTTCAGCGGGAAGACCAGCAGCCGCGCGCTCAGCGACAGGCAGGCCACCTGGTCGGCACCGGGGGCCAGCGGCGCAGGCGGCAGCAGGCGCGCCCCGTCGTCCAGGTCGAGGAAGCTCTTGCCGCCCTTTTGGCGCGACACCATGTCGCCGATGCGTGCCAACAGGCCATAGCCGGCCGTGCTGGCCAGCAGCAGCGTCGTGTCCGGCGGGCCCGCCACGTAGTGAGCCGGCTGGGTGCCAGGCTCCAGCTCGATCATCGTCGTCACCGGCTGCCCATCGCCGCGCGCCCCCGGCAGGGCACTCACCGCCACGGTGTAGACGCGACCGTTGCTGCCGAAGACCAGCAGTGTGTCGACCGTGCGGCACTCGAAGGTGCCGTACAGGCCGTCGCCGGCCTTGAAGGCGAAGCTCGCCGGGTCGTGGCCGTGGCCTTGGCGGGCGCGCACCCAGCCCTTCTGGCTGACCACCACCGTGACCGGCTCGTCGATCACCTTGACCTCGGCCACCGCCTTCTTCTCTTCCTGGATCAGCGTGCGACGTTCGTCACCGTACTGCTTGGCATCGGCCTCGATCTCCTTGACCACCGTGCGCTTGAGCGCCGCCGGGCTGCCGAGGATGTCTTCGAGCTTCGCCTGCTCGCCGCGCAGCTCCTTCAACTCCTGCTCGATCTTGATCGCCTCCAGGCGTGCCAACTGGCGCAGCCGAATCTCGAGGATGTCCTCGGCCTGACGCTCGCTGAGGCGGAAGCGCTCGATCAGCGCCGGCTTGGGCTCGTCGGCGTTGCGGATGATGCGGATCACCTCGTCGATGTTCAGCAGCACGAGCTGCCGGCCCTCCAGCACATGGATGCGATCGAGCACCTTGTCGAGGCGGTGGCGCGTGCGACGCTCCACCGTCGCCAGGCGGAAGCCGATCCATTCGATCAGTACCTGGCGCAAAGACTTCTGCGTGGGCCGGCCGTCGCTGCCCACCATCGTCAGGTTGACCGGAACCGAGCTTTCCAGGCTGGTGTGGGCCAGCAGCGTGGTCACGAGCTCGCGCTGATCGATGCGGCTGGTCTTGGGCTCGAACACCAAGCGCACGGGCGCGTCCTTGCTGGATTCGTCACGCACGGCATCGAGCACTGACAGTACCGTGGTCTTGAGCTGGAGCTGCTCGGTGGTCAGCGCCTTCCTGCCGGCCTTGACCTTGGGGTTGGTCAGCTCCTCGATCTCCTCCAGCACCTTCTGCGCGCTGGTGCCCGGCGGCAGCTCGGTCACCACCAGCTGCCACTGGCCGCGCGCCAGATCCTCGATCTTCCAGCGCGCCCTCACCTTGAGGCTGCCGCGCCCGGTGGCATAGGCCTCGCGGATGTCGCTCGCGCTGCTGATCACCTGGCCGCCGCCGGGGAAGTCGGGGCCGGGCAGCAGGGCGAAGAGTTCGTCGTCGGAGAGCTTCTCGTTCTTGATGAGCGCCGCGGCGGCCGCCGCCACCTCGCGCAGGTTGTGCGAGGGGATCTCGGTGGCCAGACCCACGGCAATGCCGCTGGCGCCGTTGAGCAGCACGAAAGGCAGGCGCGCGGGCAACTGGCGCGGCTCCTGCGTGGAGCCGTCATAGTTGGGGACGAAGTCGACCGTGCCCTCGTCGATTTCATCGAGCAGCAGCCGCGTGATCGGCGCCAGACGTGCCTCGGTGTAGCGCATGGCCGCGGCACCGTCGCCATCGCGCGAGCCGAAGTTGCCCTGGCCGTCGATCAGCGGATAGCGCTGGCTGAAGTCCTGCGCCATGCGCACCAGCGCGTCGTAGGCCGCCGTGTCGCCATGCGGGTGGTAGCGGCCCAGCACATCGCCCACCACGCGTGCGCTCTTCACTGGCTTGGCACCGCCACTGCCGGTGAAGCTCAGTCCCATGCGCTCCATCGCATACAGAATGCGGCGCTGCACGGGCTTTTGCCCGTCGCACACATCCGGCAGGGCGCGACCCTTGACCACGCTCAGTGCGTATTCCAGGTAAGCGCGTTCGGCATAGCGGGCCAGGGTCAGGCTGTCCTCGCCTTCGCTGCCCATCGAAAAATCCATCGTCGTCTGATCCATCATGACTTGATTGGCACCGCGGTCAGTCGGCGGACTCCTGGCCGGTTTCCACGCGGGCGCGGTACTCGTCTTCCAGCATCGACATCACGATGAGCGATTCGTAGCCGTGGTCGGTGAGCACGCTTTCGCGCAGCCGGCCTTCCTCCACGAAGCCCTCGGTGTCGTACAGCGCCTTGGCGCGGGTGTTGTGGGGGCGCACATCGAGCCAGAAGCGATGGGCGCCCAGGTCATTGAAGGCGATGCGCTTGAGCAGCCGCAGGCAGGCACGCCCCAGGCCCTGCCCCTTGGGCTGGATCACCATGCGCTTGAGCTCGATCGAGCGGTGCCGGTTGCGGCAGCCCACCAGGATCACGAAACCCACGGGCACATGCGAATCCCCGGCTTCCACGATGAAATGGCGGAAATCCGGAAACCGCACCGCCGCCTCGTGCTGTGTGCGGTCCCAGGGGGTGATGGTCGGCCGGTTGACCGGGTCGTTCTCCATCGCCACGACCTCGTCCAGGTCGTCGATCAGGGTGGGCCGCAGGCGGACCCGGGTGTTGCCCAGCACGGTCGGCGCCCCTCGTCAGATGTCCACCTCGACGGCGTCGCCATGCAACTCCATCAGGTCGCGGCGGGCCTGCGCCTCGCCCTTGCCCATGAGCTTGTTCATGAGCTGCTCGGTGTCGGCAAAGCCGAGGTCACCATAGGCCACCCGCAGCAGGCGCCGCGTGTCCGGGTTGAGCGTGGTCTCCCACAGTTGCTCGGCGCTCATCTCGCCCAGGCCCTTGAAGCGGCTGATGGTCCAAGCGCCTTCCCGGCAGCCTTCCTTGCGCAGCTTGTCCAAGATGGCGGCGAGCTCGCCCTCGTCCAGCGCATAGAGCTTGGCCGCGGGCTTCTTGCCGCGCGCCGGGGCGTCCACGCGAAACAGCGGCGGTTTGGCCACGTACACATGGCCGCGCTCGATCAGCTTGGGGAAGTGGCGGAAAAAGAGGGTGAGCAACAGCACCTGGATGTGGGAGCCGTCGACGTCGGCATCCGACAAGATGCAGATCTTGCCGTAGCGCAAGCCAGACAGATCGGGCTCGTCGCCCGGCCCGTGCGGGTCCACGCCGATCGCCACGGCGATGTCGTGGATCTCGTTGTTCTTGAACAGCAGATCGCGCTCGACCTCCCAGGCATTGAGCACCTTGCCGCGCAGCGGCAAGATGGCCTGGGTCTCCTTGTCGCGGCCCATCTTGGCGCTGCCCCCGGCCGAGTCGCCTTCGACCAGGAAGACTTCGTTGAGCGACAGGTCGCGGCTTTCACAATCGGTGAGCTTGCCCGGCAACACGGCCACGCCCGAACCCTTCTTCTTCTCGACCTTCTGCCCGGCACGCTGGCGCGCCTGGGCCTGCCTGATCACCAGCTCGGCCAGCTTGCGGCCCTGGTCCACGTGCTGGTTCAACCACAGCTCCAGCGCCGGCTTCACGTAGGCGGACACCAGGCGCAGCGCATCGCGGCTGTTCAGCCGCTCCTTGGTCTGGCCCTGGAACTGCGGGTCGAGCACCTTGGCCGAGAGCACGAAGCTCGCCCGAGAAAACACATCCTCGGGCATCAGCTTCACCCCCTTGGGCAGGAGGCTGTGCAGCTCGATGAAACCTTTGACCGCACCGAACAGGCCATCCTTCAGCCCGGCTTCGTGCGTGCCGCCAGCCACCGTGGGGATGAGGTTGACATAACTCTCGCGCACGGGCGCGCCCTCTTCGGTGAACGCCACGCACCAGGCGGCGCCCTCGCCTTCGGCAAAGTTCTCGGTCTCGCCCTCCTCGGCGTAGTGCTCGCCCTCGAAGAGCGAGATCACCGGGTCGGCCGGCAGCGTCTGCAGCAGGTAGTCGCGCAGCCCGCCCTTGTAGAGCCAGGTCTGGGTCTCGCCGGTCTTCTCGTAGGTGAGGGTGACCGTGACCCCCGGCATCAGCACGGCCTTGCTGCGCAGCAGGTGCACCAGCTCCTGCCTGGGCAGCTCGGCGCTCTCGAAGTACTTCGCATCCGGCCAGGCGCGCACCGTGGTGCCCTGACGACGCGCCCCGGGCTCGGCCTTGCGCACGGCCAGGGGCTCGACCACCTCGCCGCCGCCGAAGGCCAGGCTCGCCACCTGCCCGTCCCGCCAGACCTGCACCTGCAGCCGCCTGGACAGCGCGTTGGTCACGCTCACGCCCACACCGTGCAGGCCGCCCGAGAAGCTGTAGGCCCCGCCCGAGCCCTTGTCGAACTTGCCGCCCGCATGCAGCCGCGTGAAGACGATCTCGACCACCGGCACCTTTTCCTCCGGATGCAGCCCGAAGGGGATGCCGCGGCCGTCGTCCTCGACGCTGACCGAGCCGTCGGTGTGCACGGTGACCGCAATGCGCCGTCCGAAGCCGGCCAGCGCCTCGTCGGCAGCGTTGTCGATGACCTCCTGGATGATGTGCAGCGGGTTGTCGGTGCGCGTGTACATGCCCGGACGCTGCTTCACGGGCTCCAGGCCCTTGAGCACCCGGATCGACGCCTCGCCGTAGGAATTCTGCGGTTTGCTAGCCATGGCGGCGGATTCTAGGCCGTGCCCGCCGCCCACCCGAAAGCTGAATTCCAACTGAACACGACCGTCGCGGCGCCAGCAGACCGGCCGCCGCTTGGCTACAGTTCGCCCATGACTTCTGCCCCCGCCCCCAAGCTGTCCATGACGCAGGTGCTGATCTGCGGTGCCCTCATCGTCACGCTGTCCATGGGCATCCGCCATGGTTTCGGCCTGTGGCTGCAGCCCATCACGATGGAGCGGGGCTGGACCCGCGAGACCTTCGCCTTCGCGATCGCGATCCAGAACCTGATGTGGGGGGCCACCGGCCCCTTTGCCGGCATGCTGGCCGACCGCTTCGGCGCCTTCCGCGTGCTGCTGGCCGGCGCCGTGCTGTACGCGGTGGGCCTGGTGCTGATGGGCCTGGCCACCTCGGGCCTGGCCTTCACCGGCAGCGCCGGCCTGCTGCTGGGCATGGCCCAGGCGGGCACCACCTACGCGGTCATCTACGGCGTGATCGGCCGCAACGTGGCGCCCGAGAAGCGCTCCTGGGCCATGGGTGTGGCCGCCGCGGCCGGCTCCTTCGGCCAGTTCCTGATGGTGCCGGTGGAAAACTGGCTGATCGGCAGCTTCGGCTGGCAGAACGCCCTCTTCATCCTGGGCTGCCTGGCCCTGGCCATCATGCCGCTGGCCCTCGGCCTGAAGGAGCCCAAGGCCCCGGGCCACGCGGTGGGCTTCCAGCAGAGCATCGGCCAGGCCCTGCGCGAAGCCTTCGGCTACCGTAGCTTCCAGCTGCTGATGGCGGGTTATTTTGTCTGCGGCTTCCA
>NZ_JBKBSL010000014.1:0-75260 GCF_046291045.1 Caldimonas sp.
CAGCCGACGATGCGGACATCGACGAGTTCAATCAGGACGCCACCAAGAGCATCCTCACCGGCCGCATCGGCTTCGAGAAAGGGCTGGCCCGGCTGAAGAAGGGCGACCGGTCGGTGTGGCGCGGCAACTATGACCGCAGTTTTGCGGCCTGGGGGGCCCTGCAGCAAGCGTCCTACGAGATCGACTTCATCCGCAAGATCATGGACCCGGTGGAGTACGTTTTCGACTGGATGAAGAACAAGGAGGAGGTGATTGCTGCTGCGGCGGCCTTGAAGGACATGCGATTCGGGCAGGAGTCGGTGATGGAGCGGCTGGAAGAAAACGTTGCGCCCGGGTCACCCTGGAATGCGCTGGCCACCTTCCACCCGGTGTACCAGTTGCCGATGAACGACCCCAAGCACCTGAACTTCCCTGCTCAGTTGCCCGAAGTGCCCGCTCCCACGGACCTCACCGTGAACACCGGCGAGGAGGTGCCTGTTGATGGCATCTATGAGCCCGAATGGGGCGAACCCGTGCAGCCCGACCCCGGACTGTGGGCGCGCATGCAGGCGGCCCTGGGCATGCGCCCCAGCCTGTTCGAACCCGCCCCCCAGCCCCTGGTTCGCCGCCGGCACATCGGCTGCATGAACTACCTGGTGGCGCACACGGTGGCGCCCACCTATCGGGATGAGGAACGAGACAAGCCCTGGCCGGTGACGTGGCGGCTGATCTGGAAGGACGAGCGCTACCTCGACGGCACGATCCCCGAGGAAGAAGCGCAGTACATGGCCGCGGTGGAACCGGCGGCCAATGAACGGCCTGCTTCGACCCCCGCCGGCCAGCCCTGCCCGCGCACGGGCTGGTGGTTCACCCCCGCCAAGGCCGGCAGCCGCCGGCACTTCCAGGCCGGCCAGATCATGCCCGACTTGCACGCCGACTACGGCTTGACCCTCTGGCAGTGGGATGAGCAGCAGGGGGATTGAGCCGCCGTTCTTTTCTTTTGAGTCACTCCGCCCGGCCAATGAGTCATCACCTCCCTGGAGGGCCGGGCCCTGGCCCCTGCAGGCTCGGCCTGCGGGGGCATTTTTTTGGGTTCGGATCCTACGGGTCTTGAAATCGCCTCAACCGCCCCCAGATAAAAGGGTCGCTTGGGCGCGGAATTGCTTTGCGCCCTTCTTCCTCTCACCTGACGCCGTGACGCCGCCATGGACAAAAAAACCCTCTCGTTCCAAGCCGAAGTCAAGCAGCTGCTCCACCTCGTCACCCACTCGCTGTACTCCAACAAGGAAATCTTCCTGCGTGAGCTGATTTCCAACGCCTCGGACGCCTGCGACAAGTTGCGCTTCGAAGCCTTGAACCACAACGAGCTCTACGAGGACCAGCCCAACCTCGAGATCCGTGTGAGCTTCGACAAGGCCGCGCGCACCCTCACCATCAGCGACAACGGCATCGGCATGAGCGCCGAAGAGGCCATCGCCCATCTCGGCACCATTGCCAAGAGCGGCACCCGTGAGTTCATGGACCGGCTCTCGGGCGACCAGCAGAAAGACGCCCAGCTCATCGGCCAGTTCGGTGTGGGCTTCTACAGCGGCTACATCGTGGCCGACCGCATCACCGTGGAATCCCGCCGCGCGGGCCTGAAGCCCGAAGAGGGCGTTCGCTGGAGCAGCGAGGGGACCGGCGACTTCGAGGTCGAGACCATCACCCGCGCCCAGCGCGGCACCGACGTCATCTTGCATTTGCGTGAGAGCGAGACCGATTTTCTCAGCCGCTGGCGCCTGAAGTCCATCATCGGGAAGTATTCCGACCACATCTCCTTGCCCATTCTGATGCGCAAGGAGGAGTGGGACAAAGACAAGGGCGAGTACGTCCTGAAGGACGAGTGGGAGACAGTGAACCAGGCCGCGGCCCTGTGGACGCGGGCCAAGGGCGACATCACCGAAGAGCAGTACCACGAGTTCTACAAGCAGATCAGCTACGACACCCAGGCGCCGCTGGCCTACACCCACAACCGCGTCGAGGGCCGCACCGAATACACCCAGCTGCTCTACATCCCGGCCAAGGCCCCCTTCGACCTATGGAACCGCGACAAGCGCGGTGGCGTGAAGCTCTATGTCAAGCGCGTCTTCATCATGGACGACGCTGAGGCGCTGATGCCCGTCTATCTGCGCTTCGTCAAGGGCGTGGTGGACAGCGCCGACTTGCCGCTCAACGTCTCGCGCGAACTGCTGCAGGAAAGCCGCGACGTCAAGGCCATCCGCGAGGGGTGCACCAAGCGTGTGCTGTCCATGCTGGAGGATCTGGCCGAGAACCACCCGGACAAGTACGCGACCTTCTGGCGCGAGTTCGGCGCCGTGCTCAAGGAAGGACTGGGCGAGGACAACGCCAACCGCGAGCGCCTGGCCAAGCTGCTGCGCTTTGCCTCCACCCAGGCCGAAGAGGGCATGGTGTCGCTGGCCGACTACGTCTCGCGCATGAAGGCGGGCCAGGAGGCCATCTACTACCTCACTGCCGACACCCTGGCCGCGGCCAAGAACAGCCCCCAACTCGAGATCTTCCGCAAGAAGGGGATCGAGGTGCTGCTGCTGACCGACCGTGTCGACGAGTGGATGCTCAACTACCTCTATGAGTTCGACGGCAAGCCCCTGCACAGCGTGGCCAAGGGTGCGGTCGACCTCGGTTCGCTGCAGGACGAGGACGAGAAGAAAAAGGCCGAACAGGCCGCCGAGGCCTTCAAGCCCATCGTCGAGCGCCTGAAGGAGGCCCTCAAGGACAAGGCCAAGGACGTGCGTGTCACCACCCGCCTGGTGGACTCCCCTGCCTGCCTGGTGGCCGACGAGGGCGAGATGAGCGCTCACCTGGTGCGCCTGCTCAAGCAGGCTGGCCAGAGCGCGCCGCAGACCCGCTTCATCCTCGAAATCAACACTGAGCACCCGCTCGTCCAGCGCCTCGATGGCAGCGAGCGCTTCGAGGATCTGGCCCACATCCTGTTCGACCAGGCCCTACTGGCCGAAGGCGGACAACTGGACGATCCAGCGGCCTACGTCAAGCGGGTCAACGCCTTGCTCGTCGGCTGATCCTTCACCCCGCCAGAGGCGGCTCGGCCATGGCCTCCAGCTGCTCGCGCAGCTGAACCACCTGGCCGCTCCACCAGGCCGAGCTGCCGAACCAGGGGAAGGCGGCCGGGAAGGCCGGGTCGTCCCAACGCCGCGCCAGCCAGGCGCTGAAGTGCAACTGGCGCAGCGTGCGCAAGGCCTCCACCAGGTGCAGCTCGCGCCGGTCGAAGGCCATGAAATCCTCATAGCCGGCCAGCACCTCACCGAGTTGGCGCGTCATCGCGCCGCGGTCGCCCGACAACAGCATCCACAGATCCTGAACCGCCGGGCCCATGCGTGCATCGTCCAAGTCCACGAAATGTGGGCCAGCCTCGGTCCACAGGATGTTGCCCACGTGACAGTCGCCGTGTAGGCGCAACCGGCGTACATCCCCGGCCGCATCGAAGCAGCGGCGCACACCGTCCAGCGCCGAGCGCGCGGCCGCCGTCCAGGCCGGCGCCACATCGGGCGGTACGAGGCCGTGATCGAGCAGCCAGGCCAGCGGCTCCTCGCCGAAGCTGCTCGCGTCCAGCGTGGGCCGGTGCACGAAGGGCTGCAACGCTCCCACGGCATGGATGCGGCCGATGAAACGCCCCAGCCATCGCAGGGTCCGGGCATCGTCGAGTTCGGGCGAGCGCCCGCCGCGCCGTGGGCTCACCGAGAAGCGCAGTCCCCCGAGGTGGCCCAGGGTCTGCCCGGCCGCCGCCCCCGACAGCACCAGCGGAGCCACCACGGGAACCTCGGCCTGGGCCAGTTCGCAGGCATAAGCATGTTCCTCGAGGATCTGCGCATCGTTCCAGCGCTGCGGCCGGTAGAACTTCACCACCACGCTGCCACCGTCTTCCAGATGACACAGGAACACGCGGTTTTCGTAGGAGTTGAGCTGCAGCAAGCGCCCGTCACCGCGCATCCCGGCGTGCTCCAGGGCGTCGAGCACCCGATCGGGAGTCAGGTCGGCATAGGGGTGTGCACAAGACGTGGGATCGCTCATCCCGACATGCTACGCGCTCGGCTGCCGCTCAGCGGGCAGGACCTGCCGGTGCCGGTTCGTCCACCACCACGCCGCCGATGTCGTCGTGTCGCCCGGCCGGCCGCGCGGCAGAGGCCGGGGGCAAGGGGGTGAAGCCGCTTTCGACCATGCCGTCCAGCCGGCTGTCGGGCGCGAAGAAGGAGTCCTGGGCGAACGTCGAGTCTTGCCACAGCGCGCTGCGCTGCTCGCGGCGCTGTCGCACCGTGCGCTCCAGCGTATGGCGGGCATCGTCCAGCGGCGACGGGGCGCTGGCTGCTCCGCGCGCGGCCGGCATCGACATCGGGCCGTCGTGCAGCACCAGGCGCTGCACCTCCAGCAGCGAAGGCAGGTCGTCCACCATGAAGCACAGATAGCGCACCCGACAGGCGTTGAGCACGCCCGTCTTGATGGCCGTGGCGCGCCGCGATCCGCCGCGCGCGCCCTCGATGTCGATGGCCGCGATCACCCGGCCGTTGAGATTGCAGATCGCAAAGGTGACATGCAAGTTGCCGATGAGCTGGTGCCAGTAGCCGGCACGCTCGGGCTCGCTGGCCTGGGTGAAGCGCGTCAGCGGCAGCTTCACCAGGATGGCGTGTTCAGGAAAGGCCTCACGCAACTGGCGGTACATGCGCCGCTCGTCGGCCGTGAACACCGGACGCAGCGTCAGGTGCCATTCGCGCGGCAGGGACTCGGCGCGATGCCGATGGGTGATCCACAGGCTCAACCCTGCTCCCAGCAGCACGGAACTCACCACGACGAGGATCAGGGTCAGGGATTGCATGGCCATTGCGGACAGGGCCCGCAACGTCAGGGGTGCTCGCGCTACCGCGGGCCGCCCGTGGGGCCATCACACAGGCGGCATGCTAAGGGGGCCCGGCCGGGTCGGCCATCGCCCAGTTGAGGGGCTCGGTCGCCGGCAGGGTGCCCGTTCAACTGCTGCTCGGGTGATGTGGCCCGATGTTGGCCTTCACTTCGGCCAAGGCATCCAGCCACTCGGCGAATCGGCGGGCG
Organism: Caldimonas sp.; assembly: GCF_046291045.1. Taxonomy (GTDB): domain Bacteria; phylum Pseudomonadota; class Gammaproteobacteria; order Burkholderiales; family Burkholderiaceae_C; genus Caldimonas. Next base: position 5,095 of record NZ_JBKBSL010000014.1, read on the forward strand.
TGGAGCTTGAGCCGGTAGTCCATTTCGGCAGCCTGGGTCTCCAACAGCGCCTCGAAATGCGTGGCCAGCGTGTCCGGCGGCAGCTTCAGCCAGGCCTCGGACTCGCTGCCGTCGCGCACCACGGTGGCGCCAGCCTTGCGGGCGATTTTCAGCATGGCCGTGTTCTCGCTCAGGGCGTGGATGTAGAGCGTGTCGACCTGCCGGTTGCGGGCATGCATCACCGCCCGCTGGAACAGCCGGGCCCCGTAACCGCGTCCGCGGGCCGACTTCGACACCGACACCCCGAACTCGACCATGGCCGGCTGCCCGCGGATCTGCTGAGGCGCCTGGTAGGCCAGATGGGCCACCGCAATCAGCTGAAGCCGCCGATTGAAGATGCCGAACACCTCGTCGCGCTCGAAGTCGAGCTTGCGCACGTACTGTTCGATTTGAGCGTCACTGGCCGGGTAGCCGAAGCGCAGATAGCGATCCTGCTCGTCCAGGCTCAACAGGTGAGCCAGGATGCGGGGGCGGTGCCGCGGAGCCAGCGCTCGGATCGGCACCCAGCTCGCCAGCCAGGACGGCGTCGAGCTGCCCCGGGTCGGGGTCTGCGCTTCGGACGGGGGCCGGTCGTGCCGGTCCAGTCCATACTTCGGCCGGCTCAGGATGTCGCCGGGATAGCCCATGACATGCTCTCCGATAAGGGTAAACCCTAGTATGCCTCGAAATCGAGGATCTGGCCACACCCGGGCTGCCGCTGCCCAGATGTCCGTGAGGTTTTGTCCGTGAGGTTTTGTCCGTGAGGTTTTGTCCGTGAGGTTTTGTCCGTGAGGTTTTCATCTGGCCCCCACGGGGGCGCTGGAAGCGCACTCCGGGAGCCTGTATACTTGCGCGTTTTCCCGAGAACGACCCCGGGAAAAGCGCTGCCTGGGCTTGCGGCTTCTGCGGTTGACCGTGGGGGCTTCGGGCTTGGGGCGTGAGGAAGATTTGCGTTGTCTAAAGAGGGCCTAAGAGGCTGCGAATCACAAGCAGCACCGACCGCCCGCGCAGGCCTTCCAGGGTTGAACCTCACTGATCGGAACTTCCATGAAAACCTTCAGCGCCAAGCCCGCTGACGTGAAGCACGATTGGTTTGTGATCGACGCCACCGACAAGGTGCTCGGACGAGTGGCCAGCGAAGTCGCTCTGCGCCTGCGTGGCAAGCACAAGCCCATCTACACGCCCCACGTCGACACGGGCGACTACATCATCGTCGTCAACGCCGACAAGATCCGCGTCACCGGCAACAAGGCCGAAGACAAGATCTACTACCGTCACTCCGGCTATCCGGGCGGCATCTACGCCACGAAGTTCAAGGACATGCAGGCCAAGCATCCGGGCCGTGCCCTGGAGAAGGCGGTCAAGGGCATGCTGCCCAAGGGGCCCCTGGGCTACGCGATGATCAAGAAGCTGAAGGTGTATGCCGGGGCCGAGCACCCGCACACCGCCCAGCAGCCCAAGACGCTGGAAATCTAAGGAGCGGCGATGATCGGCAATTGGAACTATGGCACTGGCCGCCGCAAGTCGTCGGTGGCCCGCGTCTTCCTCAAGAAAGGCACTGGCCAGATCCTGGTCAACGGTCGCCCGGTGGACCAGTACTTCGGCCGCCAGACTTCTATCATGGTGGTCAAGCAGCCGCTGGTGCTGACCAACAATGACGGGGCCTTCGACATCAAGGTCAACGTGCATGGCGGTGGCGAGTCCGGCCAAGCCGGTGCGGTGCGCCACGGCATCACCCGCGCCCTGATCGACTACGACGCGGCCCTCAAGCCCGCGCTCAGCCAGGCTGGCTTCGTGACCCGCGATGCCCGCGAAGTCGAGCGCAAGAAGGTCGGTCTGCACGGCGCCCGTCGCCGCAAGCAGTTCAGCAAGCGCTGACACGCCCACTTTCTGCGGCCCGCGCCCGTCCCTCGAAGGGACGCGCTGCTGGCGAGGCAGTTTGCAACAAAGGCCACCCCAGGGTGGCCTTTGTGTTTGGGCTCCTACAATGGCAAATTCTTTGCGGGAGAGTGATCCATGATCAAAGTCGGCATCGTCGGAGGAACGGGTTACACCGGGGTGGAGTTGCTGCGCCTGTTGTCTCAGCACCCTCGGGTGAGCATCACGGCCATCACCTCGCGCAAGGAAGCGGGCATGCGGGTGGCCGACATGTTCCCCTCGCTGCGTGGCCGGGTAGACCTGGCTTTCACCACGCCCGACGAGGCCCGACTGACCGCATGCGACGTGGTGTTCTTCGCCACGCCCCATGGGGTGGCGATGGCGCAGGCCCGCGAGCTCTTGGCCGCGGGCGTCAAGATCATCGACCTGGCGGCCGACTTCCGCCTCAAGGACACGGCCGAGTTCGAGCGCTGGTACGGCATGCCCCATGCCTGCCCGGACCTCCTGGCCGAGGCGGTCTACGGTCTGCCCGAACTGCACCGCGAGGCCATCCGCCAGGCCCGCATCGTGGGCAACCCGGGTTGCTACCCCACCAGCGTCCAGCTCGGCTTTGCGCCGCTGCTCAAGACCCCGGGCCTGGTCGATGCGGCCCACCTGATCGCCAACTGCGCCTCGGGCGTGTCGGGCGCGGGCCGCAAGGCCGAGGTTCATACCTTGCTGGCCGAAGCGTCCGACAACTTCAAGGCTTACGGCGTCAGGGGCCACCGTCACGGCCCCGAGATCAACCAGCAGTTGCGTGTGATCGCCGGCGTGCCTCCAGGGTCTGCCGAGGTGCACTGCGTGTTCGTGCCGCATCTGATCCCGGCCATTCGCGGCATCCACGCCACGCTCTACGCCCGCCTCACGCCCGCCGGCCAGCAGACCGACCTGCAGGCCCTGTTCGAGGACCACTATCGCCACGAACCCTTCGTGGACGTGATGCCGGCCGGTTCGGCACCCGAGACCCGTTCGGTGCGCGCCTCCAATGTCGTGCGCATCGCGGTGCACAAGCCCGCGCCCGATTTGGCCATGGTGCTGGTGGTGGAAGACAATCTCACCAAAGGCGCCTCGGGTCAGGCCGTGCAGTGCATGAACCTGATGTGCGGTCTGGACGAAACCACCGGCCTGCTGCAAGTGCCGGTGCTGCCCTGAGCCGCGTCGCCGGAGGCTGCGCGTGCGCTGGAAGCTGATCAGGCGGCGGCTGTCGGTCAGTGCCCCGCGCATGATCGTGCGCAGCCATCTGCCCTGGCCGCTGCGCTGGGCCGCCCTGGCACTGATGCTGGGCTTTTCCGGCGCGATCGCGCTGTGGGCCTTCGAGTTCGGCAAGGACATTGCCGGGCTGGACAGGGTCGAGCGCGCTGAGCTGGCGCGCCTGCAGGCCGAACTGCGCCAGTTGCGTGAGGAGCGCGACCAGGCCCAGTCGATTGCCAACACGGCCGAGAGCCTGCTGAAGATGGAGCGTGCCGCCCAGGAACGTCTGGTCGAGCAGATGCGGCAGCTCGAAGCCGAGAACCTTGCCTTGCAGGACGACCTGGGGTTTTTCGAGCGTTTGTTGCCGGCCACGAGCGGGCCGCTGGCCTTGCGGGGACTGCAGGCCGAGGTCGCCCAGCCCGGGCAGATGCGTTACCAATTGCTCATCATGCAAAACGGCCGCGCCCAGCCCGAATTCCGCGGACACTATGAGATCCGGCTCGTGGGCACGCTCGACGGCCGGCCGTGGAACCAGACCCGGGCGGATGGAGCGCGTCCCGTGGCTGTAAAACATTACAAACGTGTGCAGGGCGTCATCGACTTTCCCCCGACGGCCGTGGTACAACAACTCGAAGTCCGCGTGACCGATGCCGACGGCACGGTGCGGGCTCAGCAGACGCTCAAGCTCTGAGCCGCGGCGCCGCCGGAAGCTGCTTTCGGCGGCCTTGCAGGCCGCAGCCACACCAGAGCCGGGCGGGACATCGACATTCGCACGAGCGACCCAGGCTGCGCCTTGCCGCTGACGCCTCGGGGAGCCACCACGTTGGAGAGCACCATGTTCGGACGCAAGAAGCAGCCCCCCATCCGCACCCTCATCGGCGAGGGCACCCGTATCGAAGGGCGCGTGGCTTTCGCCGAGGGCTTGCGTATCGACGGCGAGGTGCTGGGCGACGTCGTGGCCCAGGGCGAGGCGCCGAGCGTGCTGGTCGTCAGCGAGAAAGCCCGGGTCCGTGGCAAGGTCAAGGCCGGCCATGTCATCATCAATGGCACCGTTGAAGGCCCCGTGGAGGCCGAGGATCTGCTGGAACTGCAGCCGCGGGCTCGCATCTTCGGGTCGGTGCGTTACGAGTCTCTGGAGATGCACCAGGGGGCCACGATCGACGGGGAGTTGCACCCGCTCAAGGGCGATGCGCCCGGGCTGGCCGCCGAGTCGGCCGGCAGCGGATCTGTTGCGTTGAAGCTGGCGTCCAATAACGGATAATCCCGCCATCGGCCCAAGATGGGCCCCCAGGAGTTTGCATGAGTGCCGCCCTTGAATCCCCCACCGCCGAGATGCCCGCCCCGCTGATCTTCACCGACAGCGCCGCCGACAAGGTCAAGCAGCTCGTCGACGAGGAAGGCAATCCCGACCTGAAGCTGCGCGTGTTCGTGCAGGGGGGTGGCTGCTCGGGCTTCCAGTATGGCTTCACCTTCGACGAAGTCGTCAACGAAGACGACACCCAGATGCAGAAGAACGGTGTCACCCTGCTGATCGACGCGATGAGCCTGCAGTATCTCGTGGGCGCCGAGATCGACTACAAAGAAGACTTGCAAGGCGCTCAGTTCGTGATCAAGAACCCGAATGCCACGACCACCTGCGGCTGCGGTTCGAGCTTTTCGGTCTGAGGGCCCTGCGGGGTCTGAGGTGCCGCACGGCGCGCCTGCGTTGGAGGAGCGGATCGAATGGCCTGGGGTCGGAAACAGGCTCAGGCGTGATGCACGGCGCCCAGCACGCGCGGGCCCGCTGCCCCGGTGACGGCGGGCAGGTTGCCCGGGCGGCCTCGCAGGCGCGCACGGGCCAGCCAGGCGAAGGCGGCGGCCTCCACCTGTAGCGGGGGCAGGCCGCGTTGGCCGGAGTCCAGCACCGCCACCCCGGGCAGCCGCGCGCGCAACCGTTCGAGCAGGTCGGTGTTGAACGCTCCACCGCCGCAGACGATCAGCTCCCGCGTGGCCGGGGCATGTCGCTGCAGGTGGGTGGCGGCGCAGGCGGCCGTGAACTCGCATAGCGTGGCCTGCACGTCCATCGGCGCGCTGCCCGGTAGCAGGTCGAGCCGGGCTTGCAGCCAGTCGGCATGGAAGAGGTCGCGCCCGGTGCTCTTGGGCGGAGGCAGAGCGAGCCAGGGTTCGGCCTCCAGGGCCTGGAGGAGTCCAGGGAGCACCCGGCCCTGAGCCGACCAGCGGCCCTGCGCGTCATACGGCTGTCCGAGATGGCGCTGGCACCACAGATCCAGCAGCACATTGCCCGGACCGCAGTCGAAGCCGCGCACCTCGCCGTGCGGGCCGAGCAGGCTGAGGTTGGCGATGCCACCCAGGTTGAGCACAGCCACCCAGACGCCGGGCCGGGCGAAACAGGCGGCATGGAAGGCCGGCACCAGCGGAGCACCCTGGCCCCCGGCGGCCACGTCGCGGCTGCGCAGATCGGCCACCACGTCCACGCCGGTGAGTTCGGCCAGCAAGGCGGCGTTGAGCAGCTGAAGGGTGTAGCCCTGTCCATCGAATTCGCCGGGGCGGTGGCGCACCGTCTGCCCGTGGGCTCCGAGGGCTCGCACGGGACCGGCGTCGCTGGGCAGCGAGGCTCGAAGGCGCTGCACCACGTCGGCATAGGCCCGGGCAAGGGCGTTGCCTGCGAGGGCGGCGCGATGCAATTCGTTGTCGCCCGGCGTATTCAACGCCAGCAGCTCCTGGCGCAGCGTCTCGTCGAAGGGGCAACAGGCATGGGCGAGCACCCGGGGGCTGCCGTCCTCGCCAAAAGTGGCGGCCACGCCGTCCACGCCGTCCAGCGAGGTGCCGGACATCAGGCCGATGTAGAGCTCGCTCATGTGCCCTCCATCGGGCCTGGAATCATTCAGCCTGAGCGAACTGCTGCTGCGAGGCCAGGGCGAGCTGGTTCCGGAAGGCCAGGGCCTGGGCCTGAAACTGCACGCGCGAGGCCGGGGCGATCGAGAAGGCCTCGGAGCTGCGGGCCACGCGCAGCGGATCCACATGCTGGCCGTTCTCGCGGATCTCGAAGTGCAGGTGCGGGCCGGTGGCCCAGCCGGTGGCGCCCACGGCGCCGATGTGTTGGCCCTGCTCGACGCGCTGGCCCTGGCGCACGTTCATGCGGCTCAGGTGGGCATAGACGGTGACGCGACCCCCGGTGTGGCGGATGAAGACCACGTTGCCGTAGCCGTTTTGCCAGCCGGCGAACTCGACGACGCCATCGGCCACGGTGCGCACGGGGGTGCCCGTGGGGGCGGCGTAATCCACCCCCAGGTGGCGGCGCCAGGTCTTCAGGATGGGGTGGAAGCGCATCGCGAAGCCCGAGGACACCCGCGAGAATTCCATCGGCGAGGCCAAGAAGGCGCGGCGCAGGCTTTCGCCTCGTCGGTCGAAGTAGGCCGCTTTGCCCAGCACCGGATCGCGGAACCAGTAGGCCTCGTGCACCCGGCCGGCGTTGGTGAACTGGGCGGCCAGCACGCGCCCGGCCGCCTGGTTCCAGGTGATGGGTTCACCGTCGGCTTCGAGGGACTCGAAGACCACGGCGAAAAAGTCGCCACGGCGCAGGTCGCGCCGGAAGTCGATCTCGTTGGCGAAGATCTCCGCCATCTGGATGGTGATGGTGTCGGGGATCTGCGAGGCCGCGGTGGCCGCCCACAGTGAGCTTTCGATGGTGCCGCTGCGCAGGGCCACCTGGGCCTTGAGTTCGGCCTGCTCGACCCGGGCGGTGAAGCCTGCGGCTTCCCGCTCGATCGTCAGGCGGGTGAAATGGGTGGCGAACTGCTCGGTCTTTTCGGCCGGGTAACGGGCGACGAGCTGATGCAGCTGCCCCGAGGGGCCCACCTGGACTTGCACCATCTTGCCCGCCCGGCCTTGCATCAAGCGGCGGGCGACAGGGTCGTTGCGCAGGAAGGCCGCTGCCTGGGCATCGGTGACGTTCAGCCGTGCCAGCAAGGTGTCGATGGTGTCGGTGCTGCGGGTGAGATCGTTGCGGGTGAGCTGCAACTCGAACTCACCGAGGGCCTCGATCTGGGCCTGCCAGTCGGGCGGCTCGACTTGCTCGGCGATCAGACGCTTGGGCAGGTCGGCAGCATCCGGGGCGAGCGGCGCCACGCCGAAGGCCGTGACGGCCGAGCCGAACAGGGCGGCCAGCACGACACCGGCCAGACTGCGGTGATGACGATGCGCCCACGAGGCGGCGCGGCGCGCTTCGCGCTCCCAAGACTCCAACAACTTCACGGATCTTCTGATGACTTGAGGAGCGACACGCCGCACCGGTCGAACCGGCCCGGGGCCCCGCCCGCGAGTTGAACCACCCCTGGCGTTCCGGCAGAGGGCTTGGCCGCTCCACTAGAATCCAAGGCGCCTGCCAGGGGCTGCTTATGAAGCGTTGCAGTATATCAACCGCCTCTTGCTCCAACCCTCTGAAATAACCCGTATGTCCACCTCCTTGGCTCAGTCTTCCGCCTCGGGCAGCCCCTCCTCGTCAAGCCCGTCGCCGCGCTACCCCGTGACTGACAAAGTGCGCGCCGCGATGAACATTTCGTTACGAGGTTGCGAGGAATTGTTGCCGCAGGAAGACTGGCTGAACAAACTGGCTCGTTCTGAAGCAACTGGCGTGCCACTGCGCATCAAGCTCGGCCTGGACCCGACGGCGCCGGACATCCATCTGGGCCACACCGTGGTGCTGAACAAGATGCGCCAGCTCCAGGATCTGGGTCACACGGTGATCTTCCTGATCGGCGACTTCACTTCGATGATCGGCGACCCGTCCGGGCGCAACTCCACCCGTCCGCCGCTGACGGCCGAGCAGATCAAGGCCAATGCCGAGACCTACTACCGCCAGGCCAGTCTGGTGCTCGACCCCGAGAAGACCGAGATCCGCTACAACTCGGAATGGAGCGATGCGCTGGGGGCACGCGGCATGATCCAGTTGGCGGCCAAGTACACGGTGGCGCGCATGATGGAGCGCAACGACTTCCACGACCGCTTCAAGGCCGGCACACCGATCTCGGTGCATGAGTTCCTCTACCCGTTGATGCAGGGCTATGACTCGGTGGCGCTCAGGAGCGACCTGGAGCTGGGCGGCACCGATCAGAAGTTCAACCTGTTGATGGGCCGCCACCTGCAGCAAGAGTACGGCCAGGAGCCACAGTGCATCCTGACCATGCCGCTGCTGGAGGGCCTGGACGGTGTCGAGAAGATGTCGAAGTCCAAGGGCAACTACATCGGCATCACCGAGCCGGCCAACGCGATGTTCGGCAAGCTCATGTCCATCAGCGACACGCTGATGTGGAAGTACTTCACGTTGCTGAGCTTTCGCAGCGAGGCCGAGATCGCCGCACTGAAGGCCGAGGTCGAGGCCGGGCGCAATCCGCGCGACGCCAAGGTGATGCTGGCCAAGGAAATCACCACCCGCTTCCACAGCGCCGCCGCGGCCGATGCGGCCGAGCAGGACTTTGTCAACCGGTCCAAGGGGGGCATTCCCGAGGACATTCCCGAGGTGCAGCTTGGCGGGGCGCCGCTTGGCATTGGAACCTTGCTCAAGCAGGCGGGGCTGGCACCGTCGACGAGCGAGGCGCTGCGCCTGATCGAGCAGGGTGGGGTGCGCATCGATGGCGCCGTGGTGTCCGACAAAGCCCTGAAGGTCCAGGCGGGCCGCTTCGTCGTGCAGGTGGGCAAGCGCAGGTTTGCGCGTGTGACGCTCTCTTGAGCCTCAGGCGTAGGCCGCTGCGATGAAGGTTGCCCGCTACCTGCAGTGGTCGGTCGTTGCGGCACTGGCGACGATCGCGTTGAAGACGGCGGCTTGGGGGCTCACCGGATCGGTGGGCCTGCTGTCCGATGCGATGGAGTCCTTCGTCAACCTTGCCGCGGCCGTTTTCGCGTTGGCGATGGTGACGGTCGCCCACGCCCCGGCCGACGACGAACACCCCTTCGGGCATGGCAAGGCGGAGTATTTCTCCAGCGGCTTCGAGGGCTTGCTGATCCTGGGGGCGGCCCTGGCCATCATCTGGGCGGCGCTGCAGCGCCTGATGGCTCCCCAGCCGCTGGAGGCCCTGGGGCTGGGCGTGGCGCTGTCGGTGCTCAGCTCGGCGATCAATGGCGGCGTGGCCTGGATGCTGCTGCGTGCCGCTCGCGAGCACGACTCGATCGCGCTGGAAGCCGACGGCCGCCATCTGATGACCGATGTCTGGACGTCCATCGGTGTGGCAGGCGGGGTGCTGCTGGTGCCGCTGACGGGCTGGTGGTGGCTGGATCCGCTGCTGGCCATGGCGGTGGCGCTGAACATCACGCGCGAGGCCTGGGGCCTGCTGCGCCGATCGATCGACGGGCTGATGGACCGGGCGCTGGGCGAATCCGAGCAGGCGGTGATCCAGCGGGTGCTGGCGGAGCTGGCCAGCGAGGAGGTCCGCTTCGATCACCTGCGCACGCGGCGGGCGGCGCGTCACAAGTTCTGCGAGTTCCACATGCATGCGCCCGGGCGCTGGAGCTTGTCGCTGGCGGCGGCCCGGCGGGCCGAGGTCGAACGCGCGTTGACCGAGGCGGTGCCGGGCCTGAAGGTGACGATCGAGTTGCTGCCGCAGTCGGTGGAGCCGGTGGGGCTGCACGAAGCGGCGAGGGGGGCCTGATGCTGGCGCTGGTGCAGCGTGTGCGCGAAGCTCGTGTGGAGGTGGCCGGTGACGTGGTGGGTGCGATCGGCCGCGGCCTGCTGGTGCTGGTGTGCGCGCAGCCTCAGGACACTGAGATCCAGGCCGCGCGCTTGGTGGACAAGCTGCTCAAGTTGCGCATCTTCGGCGATGAGACCGGCAAGATGAACCGCAGTGTGGTGGACGTCGGAGGGGGACTGCTCATCGTCTCGCAGTTCACCTTGGCGGCGGACGTGTCGGGCGGCAACCGGCCCAGCTTCACCGGCGCTGCGCCGGCCGGGCAGGGGCGGGCGCTGTACGAGCAGGTTCTGGCCTGCGCCCGCGCACGCCACACCCCGGTGGCGGCCGGCGTCTTCGGTGCAGACATGCAGGTGCACCTGGTCAACGACGGGCCGGTGACGATCCCCTTGACGGTGGGCTGAGCCCTGGCGCACAGCACAACGGCCCGCCGAGGCGGGCCGTGGGTTCAGACCATGAGCGGCGGGGCGTTCAGTCGGCGTACTGACCGGCGGCCTTGATGACCGGGCCCCACTTGTTGATCTCGGACTCGACGAACTTTTTGTGCTCGGCGGGGTTGACGCGGTTGTCGGTGACGACCACGGCCCCCAGGGCGGCTTGGCGCTTGATGAACTCGGGATCCTTCAGCGCTTCTTTGAGCGCGGCGTTCAGTTTGTCGAGAACCGGCTTGGGCGTGCCCTTGGGGGCGTACAGGCCGTGCCAGATGCTCACGTTGAAGCCCTTCAGGCCGGATTCATCCAGCGTGGGCAGGTTGCGCAGCTCGGGCGTGTTCAGACGTTGCAGCGAGGTGACGGCATAGGCCTTGACCTTGCCCGCGGCGATCTGCGGCGTGGTGTTGGTGGTCTGGTCGCACATGATGTCGACCTGGCCGCCGATCAGGTCGGTCATGGCCGGGCCGGTGCCCTTGTAGGGCACGGTGGTCATGTCGGCCTTGAGCTGCGACATGAAGAGCAGGCCGCACAGGTGCGAGGCCGCGCCCAGGCCGGCGTTGGCCAGGTTGACCTTGCCCTTGTTCTCGTTGATCCACTTGACCAGTTCGGCGTAGTTGTTGGGCGGCAGGTTGGGGCGGCCCAGCAGGGTCATCGGCACTTCGTTGATCAGGCCGAGGTATTCGAAGTCTTCCAGCGGCTTGAACTGCAGGTTGCGGTACAGGGCCGGCGAGGTGGAGATGCCGATGTGCCACAGCAGCAGCGTGTAGCCGTCTGGGTTGGCCTTGGCTACGCGCGTGCCGCCTAGCGTGCCGCCGGCACCGGCGACGTTCTCGACGATGATGTTGCCACCCAGGGGTTTGCGCATCGCCTCGGCCAGGTCGCGAGCGACCTTGTCGGTCGGGCCGCCGGCGGCAAAGGGCACCACGAAGGTGACGGGCTTGCTGCCGGGGAAGTCCTGGGCAGCGACGCCGCTCATGGCAAGGGCCGCGGTGGCGGCCAGCAACAGGCGTTTCATGGCTTGATCTCCTGGATGGGCGAAAGGCGGAAATGGTACAACGAGGCGATCGTAGGCTTGCGGCGCGTTCGCGCCATGACGGAAACTACGTAAGCGGGGCTGCGAGATGGCCCTGGCCCCGTGCCGCACCCGGCAGGATCAGCCGTATCAGTCGTAACGGCGGGCGTCCTCGATGAGCTTGCCGTCGTTGGGCAGACTGCCGGGAGGCACCACGACGACATCCCCGCGCAGCTTGGTGACCTCGCGGATCGATTCGGCCACCCGCTCGGCCAGCCCTTCGGGCGCCCGGGCGCATTCGACGTGCAGGCGCATGCGGTCCTGCGCCATCTCACCCTCCACCACCAGGCGCACCCGCCCCAGCTCGGGATGACGGCGGGCGATCTCGGCCACCTGGCCCGGGTGCACGAACATGCCGCGCACCTTGGTGGTCTGGTCGGCCCGCCCGAGCCAGCCCCGGATGCGAGTGTGGGTGCGGCCGGTGGGGCAGCGCCCTGGCAGCACGGCCGAGAGGTCGCCTGTGCCAAAGCGGATCAGCGGGTAGTCGGGGTTGAGGGTGGTGACCACCACCTCGCCGACCTCTCCGTCGGCCACGGGGTCGCCGGTGCCGGGGCGCACGATCTCGACGATGACGCCTTCGTCGAGCACCAGGCCCTCGCGCGCAGCCGTCTCGTAGGCGATGAGCCCCAGGTCGGCCGTGGCATAGCACTGATAGCCCTCGATGCCTTGATCACGCAGGTGCTCGCGCAAGGCCGCGGGAAAGGCCTCGCCCGACACGAGGGCCTTGCGCAGGCTGGGCAGGCTCAGGCCGGTCTCGCGTGCCCGGTCGATCAGGATCTTCAGGAAGCTGGGGGTGCCGGCGTAGCCTTGGGGGCGCAGCTCGGCCATGGCCTGCAGTTGCAGCTCGGTGTTGCCCACGCCGCCAGGGAAGACCGTGCAGCCCAGGGCATGGGCGCCAGTCTCCATCATCGAACCGGCCGGGGTGAGGTGGTAGCTGAAGCTGCAGTGTACGAGGTCGCCGCGCCGGAAGCCCGCGGCAAACAGCGCGCGGCCCATGCGCCAGTAATCGGTCGCCTCGCCCTCGGGCTCGTAGATGGGCCCCGGGGACTGGAACACCCGGCGTGCGCCGGCGCCGCCGGCCATGCCGCGCCAGCCGATGGTGGCGAAGCCGCCGAAGACGTCATGGCTGCGCTGGGTCTTTTGGCGCTCGAGCAGCTCGTGCTTGCGCGTCACGGGCAGCCGGGCCAGGGCTTCGCGGCTCGTGACCGAGCGGGCGTCGATGCCCTCGAGGATCTGGGCAAAGGCCGGCGAGCGGGCCTGGGCATGAGCCACCTGGCGAGGCAGTGCGGCCATCAGAGCGGCTTCGCGCTCGGCCGGATCGCGGGTTTCCAGCGCGTCAAAGAACTCGGGCGTGGCACTCATTCCTCACTCCATTGGGCCAGGCGGCGCTTGACTTCGTCGATGAAGCTACGCACCTCGGCGGCGTTCTTCAGTTGTCGTGTCTCCCATTCGGGGCTGCGTGCCGGTCGTTTGGCGATGCGGATGTGCACGTGGTCGCCAAGGGCCGACAACTGCAACACCGGCAGGCCCTGCAGCTCGAAGCCTTCGCCGCGCTCGACCAGCGGCCGCAGCTCGCGCAGGCTGCGCTTGAGCTGGACCAGCGCCGCATCGGGCTTGAAAGGAGGCGGCGCGAAAAAGCTGTCGTCGCTCATGTCGTCAGGCCAGCCAGCGCTTGCGGCGCTTGTAGCTCTTCACGTCGCGGAAGCTCTTGCGATCACCGCCGCCCATGCCGAGGTAGAACTCCTTGACGTCCTCGTTCTCGGCCAGGGCCTTGGCCTCGCCGTCCATCACGATGCGGCCGTTCTCGAGGATGTAGCCGTAATCGGCATAGCGCAGCGCCATGTTGGTGTTCTGCTCGGCCAGCAGGAAGGTCGTGCCCTCCTTGGTGTTGAGGTCTTTCACGATCTCGAAGACCTCTTCGACGATCTGCGGCGCCAGGCCCATCGAGGGCTCGTCGAGCAGCACCATCTTGGGGTTGGCCATCAGCGCGCGGCCGATCGCGCACATCTGCTGCTCGCCGCCGGAGGTGTAGGCGGCTTGCGAGTTGCGGCGGGTTTTGAGGCGGGGAAAGTAGTTGTAGACCTTCTCCAATGTGGCGTTGATCGCGGCCTTGCCGTCCTTGCGGGTGTACGCGCCGGTCAGCAGGTTTTCCTCGATGGTGAGGTGGCCGAAGCAGTGCCGGCCCTCCATCACCTGGATCACGCCGCGCTCGACCATGTCGGCAGTGGTGAGCTTTTCGATGCGCTCGCCGCGCAGCGTGATCGAGCCCTTGGTGACTTCGCCGCGCTCGCCGGCCAGCAGGTTGCTCACGGCGCGCAGCGTGGTGGTCTTGCCGGCCCCGTTGCCGCCCAGCAGCGCGACGATGCGCCCCTCGGGCACCTGCAGGGACACGCCCTTGAGCACGAGGATCACATGGTTGTAGATGACCTCGATGCCGTTGACGTTGAGTAGCGGTGTGGCCATGAAACCTGTCCTTGTCGGGTGTATGCCCCGCAGCGGGGCGAGCCACTGCGGGGGAGAGGGGTGAGGATCAGCCCTGGCAATCCGCGGGGGTGCGGCGCTGGAGCTTCTTCTCGGCGGCGTACTTGTCGGCCGCCGCCTTCACCATGGGCTTGAGGATCTGTTCGTCGGCCTGATACCAATCAGACGTGAAGTTCCACTTGGCGCCATCCCAGGTGTGGATGCGTGCCCAGGCCGACCCCATATGGTCGGTGCAGGACGTGCTGACCGGGCGCATCACACCGGCAAAGCCCAGAGCGTCGAGCTTCTTCTGGTCCAGGGCCAGGTTCTCCAGGCCCCAACGGACCTGCTCGCCGGTCATGACCTTGCCGCGGCCGTACTTCTCCTGGGCGCGCTTGACGCCTTCGACTCCGAGCATGGCCGAGATCAGGCCGCGCATGTAAAGCACCGAGCCCACCTCCTCGCGCGGGCCGGTGCCCTGGCCCTTGCCGTGCACCAGGGACAGGATGTCCTTGACGACCTTGGCATTGGGCTCGGCGCCATGCTGCATGGCCAGGCCGTTGTAGCCCTTGGCGGCGTCACCCACGTCCTTCACATCCGGCTCGGCCGCGGCCCACCATACGCCGTAGATCTTGTCGCGCGGGTAGCCGGTGGCCACCGCCTCCTTGATGGCGGTGGAGTTCATCACCCCCCATCCCCAGAGGAAAACGTAGTCCGGCCGCTGCTGGCGGATCTGCAGCCAGGCGGCCTTCTGTTCCACGCCCGGATGGGTGACGGGGATGGTCGTGAGCTCGAAGCCGTGCATCTTGGAGCGTTCCTGCAGCAGCGGGATGGGCTCCTTGCCATAGGGGCTGTCGTGGTAGACGAGCGCGATCTTCTTGCCGCGCAGCTTGTCCAGACCGCCCAGCTGCTTGCCCACGTGCTGCACCAGGATGTCGGCTGCCACCCAGTAGGTGCCCAGCAGCGGGAAGTTCCACTTGAAGACGCCGCCATCGGCCGATTCGGAACGGCCATAACCGGCCGTGATCAGCGGGATCTTGTCGATGGGAGCCTTCTCGGTCAGCGCGAAGGTGATGCCCGTGGACAGCGGCTGGAACACGGTGGCGCCGCCGTTCTTACCCTTCAGCCGCTCGTAGCATTCGACGCCGCGGTCGGTGGCGTAGCCCGTCTCGCATTCTTCCCAGCTGATCATCACGCCGTTGATGCCACCTTGGGCGTTGACGAGCTTGAGATAGTCGACGTAGCCATTGGCGAAGGGCACGCCGTTGGGAGCATAGGCGCCTGTGCGGTATACCAGCACGGGGAAGAACTGTTCTTTGGCCTGGGCCTGAGCGGCGGTGGTGGTGACCAAGGCGGTGGCACCGGCGGCGGCCAGGGTGGCGGCAAGAGCGAGCGACTTGAGTTTCATGCCTGTCTCCTAGGGGTGGATGCACTCGAGGTGCGTAAGGGTGGTTGTTGGTGAGGGAAACGTCCGGGGGACTCAGTGGGGGAAAGGCCACAAGCGCAGCTTTTCCTTGCCGATGGACCACAGCCTTGCCAGGCCGTGAGGTTCGACGATCAGGAAGAAGACGATCAGGGCGCCGAAGATCATGAACTCCAGGTGCGAGGCCAGGGCCGTGGAGATCGGCACCCCGAGCCACAGCGGCACCTGGTTGAGCAGGATGGGCAACACCACGATGAAGGCCGCACCGAAGAAGCTGCCCATGATGGAGCCCAGGCCGCCGATGATGATCATGAACAGCAACTGGAAAGAACGGTCGATGCTGAAGGCGGCCGGCTCCCAGGAGCTCAGGTGCACGAAGCCCCACAGCGCGCCGGCCACGCCCACGATGAAGGAGCTCACCGCAAAGGCCGTGAGCTTGGCGTACACCGGTCGGATGCCGATGACGCTGGCGGCGACGTCCATGTCGCGGATGGCCATCCACTCGCGTCCGATCGCGCTGCGCACCAGGTTCTTGGCCAGCAGCGCGAACACCACGACGAAGACCAGGCAGAAGAGGTACTTCTCCATCGGGGTGTCGATGCGCCAGCCCAGCACCTCGAGGTTGGACACCGACACCGAACCCGAGGCCGAGTTGTTGGTGAACCACTTGATGCGCAGGAAGGCCCAGTCGGCGAAGAACTGCGCCGCCAGCGTGGCCACGGCCAGGTACAGGCCCTTGATGCGCAGCGACGGAATGCCAAAGAGCACGCCCACCGCCGTGGCGCACACGCCGCCCATCAGCAGCGAGGCGATGAGCGGCATGCCCTCGATGCGGATCTGGAAGTTGTAGGCCGCGTAAGCGCCCACCGCCATGAAGGCGCCGGTGCCCAGGGAGATCTGGCCGCAGTAGCCCACCAGGATGTTCAGGCCCAGCGCTGCCAGCGACAAGATCAGGAAGGGGATGAGGATCGCGCGGAAGAGGTACTCCGAGGCGAACGCCGGCACCACGATGGCCGCAAAGACGAGGATCAGGCCGATGGCGATGCGGTCCTGCCGGATCGGGAAGATGGCCAGGTCTGCCGCGTAGCTGGTCTTGAACTGGCCGTTTTCACGGTAGAGCATGTTGTTCTCCCTCTCGCTCAGACGCGATCGATGATTTTCTCGCCGAACAACCCTTGGGGCCGGAACAGCAGGAAGACGAGGGCCAGCACGTAGGCGAACCAGATCTCGATGCCGCCGCCCAGAATGGGGCCGAGGTAGATCTCCGAGAGCTTCTCACCCACGCCGATGATCAGCCCGCCGATGATGGCGCCGGGCACCGAGGTCAGGCCGCCCAGGATCACCACCGGCAGGGCCTTGAGCGCCACCAGCGACAGCGAGAACTGCACGCCCAGCTTGCTGCCCCAGATGATCCCCGCCACGAGGGCGACGAAGCCGGCCACGCTCCAGACGATGACCCAGATGCGCCCGAGCGGGATGCCGATCGACTGCGCGGCCTGGTGGTCGTCGGCCACCGCGCGCAACGCACGGCCGGTGCCGGTCTTCTGGAAGAAGAGCGTGAGCGCGATCACCAAGGCGGCGGCGATGCCCGCGGCGTAGAGGTCCTCCTTGCCGATCAGCACGCCACCCTGGAAGGTGTTCTCGAAGAGGAAGAGCGGGTCCTTGGGCAGGCCGACGTCGATCTTGTAGATGTCCGATCCGAAGATCGTCTGGCCAGCGCCGTCGAGGAAGTAGGTGATGCCCAGCGTGGCCATCAGCAGCGTGATGCCCTCCTGGTTGACGAGCTTGCCCAGCACCAGCTTCTCGATGAGCCAGGCGACGATCACCATCACCGCCATGGCCAGGACGAAGGCGCCGACGTTGGCGAAGAGGCGGCTCTCGATCCCCGTCCATTGCGGAATCCATTCCGAGAAGCGCGCCATCGCCATCGCAGCAAAGAGCACCATCGCGCCCTGGGCGAAGTTGAACACGCCCGAGGCCTTGAAGATGAGCACGAAGCCCAGGGCGATGAGCGAGTACAGCATGCCGGCCATCAGGCCGCCGAACAGGGTTTCGAGGAAGAATCCCATCGCAAGTCCTCAGTGGCTGGTGCCCAGGTAGGCGCGGATCACGTCTTCGTTGCGGCGCACCTCGTCGGGCGTGCCGTCACCGATCTTCTTGCCGTAGTCGAGCACCACGACACGGTCGGAGATGTCCATCACCACGCCCATGTCGTGCTCGATCAGCACGATGGTGGTGCCGAACTCGTCGTTCACGTCGAGGATGAAGCGGCACATGTCCTGCTTTTCCTCCACGTTCATGCCGGCCATCGGTTCGTCGAGCAGCAGCACCTGGGGCTCCATGGCCAGCGCGCGGCCGAGGTCGACGCGCTTTTGCAGGCCGTAGGGCAGGCGCCCCACGGGCGTCTTGCGGTAAGCCTGGATCTCCAGGAAGTCGATGATGCGTTCGACGAATTCGCGGTGGGCGATCTCCTCGCGCTCGGCCGGTCCCCAGCGAAGGGCCTGCCAGAAGAGGTTGCTCTTCATGCGCAGGTTGCGACCCGTCATGATGTTGTCGAGCACGCTCATGCCCTTGAACAGGGCCAGATTCTGAAAGGTGCGCGCCACCCCCATCTCGGCCACCTGGCGCGAGTTCATGTGCTTGAAGGTCTGGCCGCGGAAGACGATCGACCCTTCCTGGGGCTGGTAGACGCCGTTGATGCAGTTGAGCATCGAGCTCTTGCCCGCGCCGTTGGGGCCGATGATGGCGCGGATCTCGTGCTCGCGCACGTTGAA
The DNA here is from genome assembly GCF_046291045.1 of Caldimonas sp. Classification (GTDB taxonomy): domain Bacteria; phylum Pseudomonadota; class Gammaproteobacteria; order Burkholderiales; family Burkholderiaceae_C; genus Caldimonas. The sequence continues at coordinate 23,061 of NZ_JBKBSL010000014.1, forward strand.
GCTGATGTCGGTCAGCGCCTTGACGCCGCCGAAGCTCAGCGAGATGTTGCGCACATCCAGGATCACGTCGCCGACCTTGCGGCCGGCCGCGGGCGGGGCCGCGTCGTTGGCGGCCGGGAGGTCGTCGCCCACCGGCAGGGGGGCGCGCAGTGCAGTGGCGGTGGTCATCAGGCAGCCCTTTTCACGGCAGGGTAGGTCTTGGTATCGACGATGCGCAGGTCTGCACTGACGACGCCGGTGCGGCCGTCCTCGAACTTGACCTGGGTCTCGATGTACTGCGAGGTCTTGCCGCCGTACAGCGCATCGACCAGGACGCCGTATTTCTCGGCGATGTAGCTGCGGCGCACCTTGCGCGTGCGGGTGAGCTCGCCGTCGTCGGCATCGAGCTCCTTGTGCAAGATGAGGAAGCGGCTGATCTGGCTGCCTGCGAGCTTCTCGTCCTGTGCGAGGTCGGCGTTGACCTTCTCGACGCATTCGCGGATGAGCTCATACACCTGCGGCTTCTGCGCGAGGTCGGTGTAGCCCGCGTAGGGCAGGTTGCGTTTCTCGGCCCAGTTGCCCACGGCCTCGAAGTCGATGTTGATGAAGGCGCAGACCTTGTCGCGCTGGTCGCCGAAGGCCACGGCCTCCTTGATGTGGGGGAAGAACTTGAGCTTGTTCTCGATGTACTTGGGCGCGAACATCGAGCCGTCGGCCATGCGGCCCACGTCCTTGGCGCGGTCGATGATTTTCAGGTGGCCGGTGGCGTCGAGGAAGCCGGCGTCGCCGCTGCGGTACCAGCCGTCCGCGGTCTTGACCTCGGCGGTGGCCTGAGGATTCTTGTAGTACTCCTTGAGCAGGCCGGGCGAACGGATGAGGATCTCTCCGTTCCCATCGAGCTTGATCTCCACGCCCTCGATGGGTACGCCCACGGTGTCGGCCTTGACCTCGTGGTCGGGTTGCAGGCAGACGAACACGGCGGTCTCGGTGGAGCCGTAGAGCTGCTTGAGGTTGATGCCGATGGAGCGGTAGAAGGTGAACAGGTCCGGGCCGATGGCCTCGCCGGCGGTGTAGGCCACGCGGATGCGGCTCATGCCCAGGTTGTTGCGTAGCGGGCCGTAGACGAACAGGTTCCCGAGGGCGTAGGCGAGCCGGTCGCCCAGCGACAGGGGTTTGCCGTCCATGCGGGCCGGCCCCACGCGGCGTGCCACGTCCATGAAGTGGTGGAAGAGCCAGCGCTTGAAGCGCCCAGCGTCTTCCATGCGGATCATCACGCTGGTGAGCAGGCCCTCGAAGATGCGCGGCGGTGCGAAGTAGTAGGTGGGACCGATCTCCTTCAGGTCGATCATCACGGTGGAGGCCGATTCGGGGCAGTTCACCACGTAGCCGCACACCAGCCACTGGGCGTAGCTGAAGCAGTTCTGACCGATCCAGGCCGGTGGCAGGTAGGCCAGCACTTCTTCGTGCTCGGTGAGCCGATCGAACTTCGCGCCGGCCAGGGCCCGGTCGATCAGCGCATGGTGCGTGTGGACCACGCCCTTGGGGTTGCCGGTGGTGCCCGAGGTGAAGAACATCGCGGCGACGTCGTCGGGACGGGCCTTGTCCACCTCGGCCTGGAAGAAGCTGGGGTGTTGGGCGTCGAAGGCCCGGCCGGCCTCGATGAGGTCATCGAGGCTGGCCAAACCGCTCTCGCGGTAGTTGCGCAGGCCGCGCGGGTCGTCATACCAGATGCGTGCGAGACGGGGACACTGCTCGCGCACCTCCAGCATCTTGTCGACCTGCTCCTGGTCCTCGACGATCGCGAAGGCCACCTCGGCGTTGTTGAGGGGATAGACAAACTCGGCGGCCACCGCGTCCTGGTACAGCGGGACGGGAATGGCGCCCAGCGACTGCGCCGCCAACATCGTGGCATACAGGCGGGGGCGGTTCTCGCCCACCACCACGAGATGCTGGCCGCGCTGCAGGCCCGCCTGCGCCAGGCCGCCGGCCAGATGCCTCACGAGCGTGGCCAGCTCGGCCCAGCTCATCGTCTGCCAGATGCCGTATTCCTTCTCGCGCAGGGCCGGCGCGCCCGGTCGGCGCGCCGCGTGCTCGAGCATGAGCTTCGGAAAGGTGGTCTGCACCGTCGTCTCCTGGTGGGGCCGGCGCTTGCCGGCTCATCGCATGCCAGGGATGCTAGGAAGGTGTTTGACGTCGTGTTGTCGTTCTGACGACAATCCTAGGGTCGCCCCCCTGGGGAATTACCCGCGTCTGCCGCCGTGTCCAAGGACTTGCCGCCCGCCGGTGCCCTGTTGCGCCGAGCCCGCTCGCCCAGTGACGCCGAACTGGCCGACGTGCCCTGGCTGGTGCACCTCGACGAGGGCGACCGCGCGCTGGCGGCGGCGCGCATTCAGGTGGTGCGGGCTGAACCGGGAGAACTGGTGTGCCGCATCGGGCGGGCCCCCACCTATTGGTTCGGTGTGATCGACGGCCTGCTGAAGATGAGCAACGACTCCTCGGCCGGCACGCCCATCACTTTCACCGGCTTGCCGCCGGGTGCCTGGTTCGGCGAGGGCACGCTGCTCAAGCGCGAGCCCTACCGCTACAACGTCCAGGCCCTGCGGGCCAGTTTGGTGGCGGGGCTCGACATCGAGACCTTCCACTGGCTGCTGGACAACAGCATTCCCTTCAACCGCTTCGTGATGCGCCAGCTCAACGAACGTCTGGGCCAATTCATCGCCGCGCGCGAGATCGACCGCATGAACGACCCGGATGCCCGCGTGGCTCGCAGCCTGGCGGCGCTCTTCCATCCCGTCCTCTATCCCGGCGTGGGTACCTTGCTGCGCATCACCCAGCAAGAGCTGGGGGCGCTCGTCGGGCTTTCGCGCCAGCGGGTCAACGAGGCGCTGCACGTGCTGCAGGGGCAGGGCCTGATCCGCATCGAGTACGGCGGCGTGCGTGTGCTCGACCTGCAGGGGCTGCAGCGGCAGGTCTTCCGTGCGCTGCAGGAGTGAGGGCGCTCAGCGCATCAGGTCCAGGTGGCGCAAGAAGAACTCGCGTACCGTCTTGCGATGGAACCGGCGCCACTGCCATGCGCCGGCGGCGATCAGCCCGATGGCGCTCAGTTCGAGCAGGTGGTTCAGCGTCAGGCCCGCCAGGCCCCGGCCCAGCAGGAGGTCGATGTGGTGGAAGGTGGCGGCGCGAATCACGATGAAGGCCAACAGCAGGGCCACGCCCACCGCGCTGAGGCGGTAGCCTTGCCAGCGCCGGCGCAGTTGGCGCCACAGCAGCACCGAGACGCCGGCCGCCCCTGAGGCCAGCACCAGGATGAAGCCGGCCTGCACGACGCGCCGCTGCTCGTACCAGCCCTGGGCCAGGGCCAGGTCGCGCCCGACCTGGGTGAACCAGGTCTGCAGGTCGAGCTGCTTGTTCAGAGCCAGCAGGGCCATCAGGGCCGCCACGAAGGCCCAGTAGAGCCAAGGCAGCCGGGTGCGACGCGCCGCGCACACGTTCAACCAGGCCAGCCAGGCCGTGACCAGGTAGGCCAGCACGGTCAGCCAGCCCATCACGGTCGGGTCGCCGATGCCGGGCGCCCAGCGGCCCGTGGCAGGGTCCACGACGGCCAGGGCAGGGCCGCCGGCCAGGGCCAGCAACCAAGGGGTCGCGCGAACGGCGGGGCGGTTCATGGGACCATTGTCGCCGTGCCTTGGCGCAGGGCAATCCCACGCCAAGGGGGGCGGACGTCGAGCAGCCCCATGTCGGGCACAGGGTCACATGTTGCGCCGGTACTGTCCCCCCACCTCGAAGAGCGCGTGCGTGATCTGGCCCAGCGAGCAGCAGCGCACCGCGTCCATCAGCACCTCGAAGACGTTGCGGTTGTCGATCACGGCCTGCTTCAGGCGCTGCAGCATCGCCGGCGCCTCGTGGGCGTGGCGCGCATGGAAGTCCTGCAGGCGCCTGAGTTGCGACTGCTTCTCCTCCTCGGTCGAGCGCGCCAGCTCCAGCGACTCGGGGATGGGGTCGCCGTGCGGGTTGCGGAAGGTGTTCACGCCGATGATGGGCAGCTCGCCGGTGTGCTTGAGCATCTCGTAATGCAGCGACTCCTCCTGGATCTTGCTGCGCTGGTAGCCGGTCTCCATCGCACCCAGCACGCCGCCGCGCTCGGCGATCTTCTCGAACTCGGCCAGCACCGCTTCTTCCACCAGTTCGGTCAGCTCGTCGATGATGAAAGCGCCCTGGTTGGGGTTCTCGTTCTTCGCCAGCCCCCACTCGCGGTTGATGATGAGCTGGATGGCCATCGCGCGGCGCACCGATTCCTCGGTGGGCGTGGTGATGGCCTCGTCGTAGGCGTTGGTGTGCAGGCTGTTGCAGTTGTCGTAGATGGCGATCAGCGCCTGCAGCGTGGTGCGGATGTCGTTGAAGGCGATCTCCTGCGCATGCAGGGACCGGCCGCTGGTCTGGATGTGGTACTTGAGCTTCTGGCTGCGCTCGTTGGCACCGTACTTCTCCTTCATCGCCACGGCCCAGATGCGCCGTGCCACCCGGCCGAGCACGGTGTACTCCGGGTCCATGCCGTTGCTGAAGAAGAAGGACAGGTTGGGCGCGAAGTCGTCGATGTGCATGCCGCGGGCCAGGTAGGCCTCGACGAAGGTGAAGCCATTGGCCAAGGTGAAGGCGAGCTGGCTGATCGGGTTGGCGCCGGCTTCGGCGATGTGGTAGCCGCTGATGGACACCGAGTAGAAGTTGCGCACCTTGTGGTGGACGAAGTACTCCTGGATGTCGCCCATGACCTTGAGGCTGAACTCGGTGGAGAAGATGCAGGTGTTCTGGCCCTGGTCTTCCTTCAGGATGTCGGCCTGCACGGTGCCTCGCACGTTCTCGAGCACCCACTCGCGGATCTTCTGGGCTTCGTCGTCGGTGGGCTCGCGGCCGTTGTCGGCGCGGAACTTGTCGAGCTGCTGGTCGATGGCGGTGTTCATGAACATCGCCAGGATGGTGGGCGCCGGGCCGTTGATGGTCATCGACACCGAAGTGCTCGGGTTGCACAGGTCGAACCCGCTGTAGAGCACCTTCATGTCGTCCAGCGTGGCGATGGACACGCCCGAGTTGCCCACTTTGCCGTAGATGTCCGGGCGCGGGTCGGGGTCGGCGCCGTAGAGCGTCACCGAATCGAAGGCGGTGGACAGGCGCTTGGCCGGCATGCCTTCGGACAGCAGCTTGAAGCGCCGGTTGGTGCGCGCGGGATCCCCCTCGCCAGCGAACATGCGAGTGGGATCCTCGCCCTCGCGCTTGAAGGCGAACACGCCGGCGGTGTAAGGGAAGGAGCCGGGCACGTTTTCCAGCATCAGCCACTTCAGGCGTTCGCCGTGATCCTCGAAGCGGGGCAGGGCGACCTTGCGGATCTTTTGGCCCGACAACGTGGTGTGCACCAGCGAGGTGCGGATCTCCTTGTCGCGGATCTTCACGACATATTCATCGCCCGCGTAGGCCTGCTGCATCTGCGGCCACTGGGCCAGCAGCTTCTTGGCCGTCGGATCGAGCCGATCCTCGCGCCGCTGCGCCTGTTCGAGCAGGGCTTCCACGGCCTTGTTCTTCTCGGGGATGGCTTCCTTGAGCATGCGCGCCGATTCGCGCAACTGCTGGATCTCCCGCGCGAGCGTGGACTGTTGGCGCGCCCGTGCTTTGTAGCCACGCACCGTTTCGGCGATCTCGGCCAGGTAGCGAGTGCGTGCGGGCGGCACGATGGGGTTTTGGTGGGTGCTATGGCGGGTCGATACCGCCGGCAGGCGGCCCTCCTTCACCGGCAGGCCCAGCTCGGCCAGCCGGACACGCAGCGCCTGGTACAGCGCGGTCACGCCGTCATCGTTGAAGCGGCTGGCCATGGTGCCGAAGACGGGCATGTCCTCGGGGCGCTGGCCGAAGGCCTCGCGGTTGCGCTGCACCTGCTTGGCCACGTCACGCAGGGCGTCCAGCGCGCCCTTGCGGTCGAACTTGTTGATGGCCACGAACTCGGCGAAGTCGAGCATGTCGATCTTTTCGAGCTGGCTGGCCGCACCGAATTCCGGCGTCATCACGTACAGGGGCACGTCCACGTGCGGCACGATGGCCGCATCGCCCTGGCCGATGCCGGAGGTCTCGACGATCACCAGGTCGAAGCCGGCTGCCTTGCAGGCGGCCACCACGTCGGGCAGGGCCTGGCTGATCTCGCTGCCGGCCTCGCGGGTGGCCAGGCTGCGCATGTACACGCGCGGCCCTTGCTGCCAGGGGCCGATCGCATTCATGCGGATGCGGTCGCCCAGCAAGGCGCCGCCGCTTTTGCGCCGCGAGGGGTCGATGCTGATGACCGCGATGCGCAGCGAGTCGTCCTGGTCCAGGCGCAGGCGGCGGATGAGCTCGTCGGTGAGGCTGGACTTGCCCGCTCCGCCGGTGCCGGTGATGCCTAGCACCGGGATGCGCGCCTGCGCGGCGCGTTCATGCAGGGCCTCGCGCAGTGCGCTCGCCGCGGCACCGGCCTCCAGCGCGGTGATGAGCCGGGCCAGCTCCCGCCAGGCCTTGTCGTCGTGACCCTCCAGCGCGGACAGTTCGCGCGGGGCGCGCACCGTCAGATCCTGGTCGGCGCGCATCAGCATCTCGCCGATCATGCCCTGCAGCCCCATGCGCTGGCCGTCCTCGGGGCTGTAGATGCGCGCCACCCCGTAGTCCTGCAGTTCCCGGATCTCGGCTGGCACGATCACGCCGCCGCCGCCGCCGAAGACCTGGATGTGCTCGCCGCCGCGCTGGCGCAGCAGGTCCACCATGTACTTGAAGTACTCGACGTGCCCGCCCTGGTAGGAGCTGATCGCGATGCCGTGGGCGTCCTCTTGCAAGGCGGCGGTCACCACCTCGTCCACCGATCGGTTGTGGCCCAGATGGATCACCTCGGCGCCCATGCTCATCAGGATGCGGCGCATGATGTTGATCGAGGCGTCGTGGCCGTCGAAGAGCGAGGCGGCGGTGATGAAACGCACCTTGTGCGTCGGACGGTACGCGGCCAGGGCCTGGTATTCGGCGGAAAGGTCGGTCATCTCGGTACAGCCTGTGGGTTGGACGGGGCAGGGGGCGCGAATTGACGTTTACGTCAACGTCAATCATGCCATCAAAGTCCGGCGCTCCGGCCCTTTGGAGTCGCCAGCCTATGGATAACCCTAGGTTTCAGTCGATCCGAATGCTCTTCGGGTCGAAGTCGGGCCGCGGGTAGCGCAGATCCAGGCTTTGGAGCACGTCGCGGATTAGCGTGGCGACCATCAGGTTGCGGTGGGTCTTGGAATCGGCCGGGACCACCGTCCATGGGGCCCATGGCGTCGCCGTGGCGGCCAGAGCGGCCTCGTAGGCTCGCTGGTAGTCGTTCCAGCGGGCGCGGGCGTGCAGGTCGCGCGGGTCGAACTTCCAGTGCTTCTGGTCGTCGTCCAGGCGGGCCTGCAGGCGCTCCTTCTGCTCGTCCTTCGAGATGTGCAGCATGCACTTGACGATGACCGTGCCGGTCTCGGCCAGCATCCGCTCGAAGTCGCAGAGGTGGCGGTAGCGGCGCTGCGCCTCGTCCTCATCGATCCAGCCTTCGACCACCGGCACCAGCACGTCCTCGTAGTGGCTGCGGTTGAAGATCACGATCTCGCCGGCGCGCGGCACGCGCTGGTGCACGCGCCAGAGGTAGTCGTAGGCGAGTTCGGTGCTGTTGGGCGTCTTGAAGGCCACGGTGTGCACGCCCAGCGGGCTCATGCGGTTGAACACGCTGCGCACTGTCCTATCTTTGCCGCTGGTGTCCATGCCCTGCAGCACCACCAACAGCTTGTAGCGGCCGTCCGCGTAGAAATGCTCCTGCAGCACGTCGAGTTCTTCGGCCAGTTGATCCACGCGCTGCCTGTCGCCGTTTTTCGGGCCGTTGGCAAAGGGTTGATCCCCCGGCGACAGCCGCTCCAGATGCACGGGCGCTAGCCCGCCGCGACCGTCGGCTTGGTTGAAATGCCAGCCTTCGAAGCGCGGATCTTTCAGGACTGGAAATGGGGGCTCCAACATGATGTCTCCCGCGGAGCGAGCGCCAGGCGCTCGTCGCGACCATAATGCCACCCCATGAGCTTCCTCGCCATCGACATCGGCAACACGCGCCTGAAGTGGGCTGTCTACGACGCCATGCATCCAGGCGCGCGCCTGCTGGCGCATGGAGCGGTGTTCATCGAGAACATCGACACCCTGGCCGAGGACGAGTGGAAGGATTTGGCGGCGCCTGCGGCCATGATCGGCTGCTGCGTGGCCGGCGATGCGGTGCGTCGCCGCGTCGAGGAGCAAATCGAGGAGCTGTGGGACTTCCCCCCGGTGTGGGTGGTCGCTAGCAGCCAGGAGGACGAGGTCGTCAACGGCTACGACCATCCTTCGCGCCTGGGCGCGGACCGCTGGGTCGCGATGATCGGGGCGCGCTGGCATCTGCTCAACGCCGGGCGGCCGCGTCCGGCATTGGTGGTGATGGTGGGCACGGCCGTGACGGTCGATGCTCTGGATGCGAGTGGCCACTTCCTGGGGGGCTTGATCCTGCCTGGTCACGGCATCATGCTGCGCGCACTGGAAAGCGGCACGGCCGGGCTGCGCGTGCCCACCGGGGAGGTGCGCGATTTCCCCACCAACACCAGCGATGCGCTGACCACCGGCGGCACTTTTGCGATCGCCGGGGCGATCGACAGGATGTACCGCAACCTCACCGCGCGCTGCGGCGAGCCGCCCTCGTGCTGGCTGACTGGGGGCGCGGGCTGGAAGATGGCCCCCCATCTGGGCCAGGAGTTCGAGCTGGTCGAGACGCTGATCTTCGACGGCCTGCTGCACATCGCGCAGCGGCGGGCCCAGGCCAAGCTGGCCCGCTGAGCACGCCGCCCAGTCTGGGCTCAGAGGATGTAGCGCGAGAGATCTTCGTCCTTTGCCAGCTCGGCCAGCCGGTCGTCCACGTAGGCCGCGTCGATGGTGACGGTCTGGCCTTCGAGCCGGGTGGCCTCGAAGGAGACTTCGTCGAGCAGCTTCTCGAGCACGGTGGACAGGCGGCGCGCACCGATGTTCTCGGTGCGGTCGTTCACCTCGTAGGCGATCTGCGCAATGCGGCGGATGCCCTCGGGCGTGAACTCCAGCGTCACGCCCTCGGTGGCAAGCAGGGCCTGGTACTGGCGCGTCAGGTTGGCATGGGTCTGCGTCAGGATGGCCTCGAAGTCCTGGACCGACAGCGGCCCCAGTTCGACGCGGATCGGGAAGCGCCCCTGCAGCTCCGGGATGAGATCGCTGGGTTTGCTGAGATGGAAGGCGCCCGAGGCGATGAACAGAATGTGGTCGGTCTTGACCATCCCGTATTTGGTGTTGACGGTCGTGCCCTCCACCAGCGGCAGCAGGTCGCGCTGCACGCCCTGGCGCGAGACGTCGGCACCGCCCACGTCGGAGCGCGAGGCCACCTTGTCGATCTCGTCGATGAAGACGATGCCGTTTTGCTCCGCATTGGCCACCGCTCGGGTGCGGATCTCGTCTTCGTTGAGCAGCTTGGCGGCTTCTTCGTCCACCAGCAGCTTCAAAGCCTCGGCAATCTTGAGCTTGCGAGTCTTGCGCTTGGCGGCCCCGAATTGCGAGAACAGGCCGCGCAACTGCTCGGTCATCTCCTCCATGCCCGGCGGGCCCATGATCTCCAGCGCGGGGCGAGGGTCGGCGATCTCGATTTCGATCTCTTTGTCGTCGAGCTGTCCTTCGCGCAGGCGCTTGCGCATGGTCTGGCGCGCGGTGCTGTCGGGGGGGGAGGTCGGGGTCAGGCCGAAGTCGCTGCGCGGCGCGGGCACCAGCACGTCCAGGATGCGTTCCTCGGCGGCATCCTCGGCGCGCGAGCGCAGCTTGCGCATCTCGGCCTCGCGCGTTTGCTTGACCGACATGTCCACCAGGTCGCGGATGATGGAGTCCACGTCCTTGCCCACATAGCCCACCTCGGTGAACTTGGTGGCCTCCACCTTGATGAAGGGCGCGTCGGCCAGCCGGGCCAGGCGGCGCGCGATCTCGGTTTTACCCACGCCGGTGGGGCCGATCATCAGGATGTTCTTGGGGGTGATCTCGGGGCGCAACTTCTCGTCGACCTGCTGGCGGCGCCAGCGGTTGCGCAGCGCGATGGCCACCGAGCGTTTGGCCTGCTGCTGGCCGACGATGTGGCGGTCGAGTTCGGAGACGATCTCCTGGGGTGTCATGGCGCTCATCCCAGCACCTCGATGGTGTGATGGTGGTTGGTATAGATGCACAGGTCGCCGGCGATCTCGAGCGACTTCTTGACGATGTCGGGCGCGGCCAGTTCGGTATGTTCGAGCAGCGCGCGGGCCGCCGCCTGCGCATAGGCGCCACCCGAGCCGATGGCGATGATGCCGTGCTCGGGCTCGAGGACGTCGCCGTTGCCGGTGATGATCAGCGAGGCGTCGCGATCGGCCACGGCCAGCATGGCTTCCAGGCGGCGCAGCACGCGGTCGGTGCGCCAGTCCTTGGTGAGTTCGATGGCGGCGCGCACGAGATGACCCTGATGCTTTTCCAGCTTGGCCTCGAAGCGCTCGAACAGCGTGAAGGCATCGGCCGTGGCGCCGGCAAAGCCGGCCAGCACCTGATCGCGGTAGAGCTTGCGCACCTTGCGGGCCGAGGCTTTGACGACGATGTGACCGAGCGTGACTTGGCCGTCACCGCCCAGGGCGACCTGGTGGCCGCGGCGCACGCTGACGATGGTGGTGCCGTGAAAGGGTTCCATGGATATGTGCAGATGAGGGAGACTGGAAAAGTTTCAAGCTCGGCGGCCGCCCCTGAGGGCGCAAAGGCCTCTTCGGGGCCTGGGCCGCCGTCCCGGCCGGTGGCGCGCACGCCCTTTCAGACGTTGCGCACCTTGACCCGGGCGTGCTCGGTGATGCCCATGGCACCGAAGAACAACGCCACCAGCCGGTGGGTGTCCTCGAACACGATGTGGCGGTTCTCGCCGCGGCGGTTGAGCACCCAGTTGAGCAGGTCACCAGCGGCAATGAAGTCCACCCGAATCAACCGGGTGCAAGAGACGTTGACGATCGAGGCCTTGCCCAGGCGGGCGTCCAGGCCTTTGAGTGTGTCGGAGATGTCGCCGACGAGCTGGCCGGACAGTTCCAACGATGCGACTTCGACCATGGCTTCGTCTGCAAGCTGCGACTCGACGAAGCTGGTGGAGACGTCGCTGACCACCGACAGCGGCGCCGTGGACGCCGAGGGCTGGCCCGCGCCGCCGCCGAGCTTGACCACGCAGCGCGCGGCCTCCCAGGACGGCGGGGAGACCTCGTAGGTGACGCAGTAGTCGATGGCCACTTCGTCGAACTGGTCGGGGCGGTTGACCAGGCGCAGTACGTCCAGCCGCAGCAACCACAGGGCCGGATCGGCATCGCGCACGCCGGTGGGTGCGGCATCCGACAAGGCTTGCAGCAGTTGCTCGCCCGCCAGCCAATGCATCTCCAGCGGCTCGCGAGCCCAGTGGCGGAACAGCTCGCTCAGCTGAGCAGCGGCTTCGGCATCCACTCGGCGCAGCGGACTCCAGTCCAGCACCCAAGGCAGGGGCATCTGCAGGCTCTGCGAGCGCAGCCTCGCCACCGCCTCGACGTCGAGCAGCTCGGGGCACACCCATCCGATCTGGCCTTCCAACCGGGCCGCGCCGGTCATCGGAGCTTCTTCGGCAGCGGCTTCGGCGACCATGCGCGGCAGCGAGAACCACTGGGGCGCCGACCAGCCGAACTGCTGCGCGTAGTCCAGGGCCAAGCCTTCGAACTTGGGCTGCTGGCCGGTGGCGCGGTACAAATCGAACAGCACCATCCAGGTGTCGGCGTGCTGCGCTCGGCTGGCGCCAGCGCGCACCATGGCGACCAGCGACTGTTCGCAGGCGTCGAAATCGGCGTTGGCGAAGGCGATCACCGCCTCGTCGAGCTCGGGGTCGTGCACCACCTCACTCACTTCCACCGCAAAGCCTTCGCCCAACGGGGCGGGTGCGGCCGAGGGGCTCACCACGGCAGCCGGGGGGTCGGCCAGGCCCACGACCACTGCCGGAGGGCCGGCCGGACCATCGGCCAAGGCGCCGGCGCGGCTGGGCCCGGCGGCGGGCTCGGTTCCGAGCGAGCGCGTCGAGGGACCGTCCAGGCCGGCGGGCTGGGTGGGGGCGTTGTAGAACGAAGGCGAGCGCCGCGTGCCGATGGACTCGCCCACCATCTGCTGCTCGATCTCGTCGATCTTGGCCTTGACCTCGACCACGTCGGAGCGCACGAGCGCGCCGCGCAGGTCGACCTCGTCGAGGTTGGACGTGGCATCGAGCAACCCGGCGTTGGCATCGGTGAGGCCTTCGCGGCGCACCTTGCGCAGCATGTCGAACTCGCGCTTGCGCACGAAATCGTTGCGCCGCTTGCGCTCGATCATCGCCTTCAGCTCGGACTTGGCGTACTCGCTCTCCCGCGATTCCGCCGCCGGTTGGCCCAGGTCGGCCCAGTCGGTCGTCGGATTGGCGACGAACCGGACGACCTTGCGCAGAAAACCGGGGGGGTTGTCCTTGGAATCCGACATGACCAGGGGAAGACTGAGGCGTTCAGTCTCCGAACATCTTTTGTTTCAGCTCGCGGCGCTGCTGGGCTTCGAGGGACAGTGTAGCGGTGGGACGGGCGATCAGACGGCCCAGGCCGATGGGTTCGCCGGTTTCGTCACAGAAACCGTAGTCGCCGGCGTCGATGCGGGCCAGGGCCTGGGCGATTTTCTTCAGCAGCTTGCGCTCGCGGTCGCGGGTGCGCAGCTCCAGGGCGTGTTCTTCCTCGATGGTGGCCCGGTCAGCCGGGTCGGGGACGATCGAGGTGTCCTCACGCAGGTGCTCGGTGGTCTCGCCGGCGTTGCTCAGCAGGTCTTCCTTGAGCGACAGCAGCTTGTGGCGGAAGAACTCGAGCTGCTTGTCGTTCATGTACTCCGATTCGGGCATGGCCAGCACCTCCGCGTCGGTGAGGTCCTTGCCGGCCTTGGTCTTCCAGGCATTGGCGAGCTTGGGATCGGCTGCGGCGGGGCTGGGGTGGGGGGGGTCGAGGACGACGTTGGACTTGTTCATGGCGGATGGGGAGGACGCTCGCCCGGAGGAGGCCTGAGAGAAAGCCTTGGCCGGGCTGGGGCTGGGGCTGGGGGATGGCGCCGGCGCGGCGGCCGGAACCGGGGCGCTCACCGGGGCCTCAGGCGAGCGGACCGATACCGTGGGCTTGGACGCTGAGGCCGTCTTGGTTGCGCCGGTCTTGGCCGGTGCTGCCGCACGCGGGCTGCGCGTGGGGGACACCGAAGTCTTCTTGGCCGGTGCCTGGGCCGGGGCCGCTTTGGCAGCCTTTTTGGCGGCCGGGGCTGCTTGGGCGCGAGCCGGGGCCGCGGTCTTCTTGGCCGCCGTCTTGGCTGGTAGGGCTCGCTGGGCCGGGGTCTTGCTCACGTTCCATCTCCTCGCAGTGGCAGTTATATACCTGCTCTTGTCGGAATCAGGGAAGAAGAGCCTTGGGACGGGGCCGCTCCAGTGGCCTTGCGGCGCCGGGGACACCCCCAAGGGCGCCGCGGATTGTAGCGATCTGGCGTCATCGTGCGTGGGAGTTTTCCCGCCCCGGCCCGACCGTGGGTCAGACGAGACATTGCTCCAGGCCCTGCCGGAAGATGTCCTGGGGCAGATCCAGGCCGATGAAGACCATTTTGCTGGTGCGATGCTCGCCGTCGGCCCACTTCGGGCCCAGGTCGCTGCCCATGAGCTGATGCACCCCCTGGAAGATCACCTTGCGGTCGGTGCCCTGCATGTGCAGCACCCCCTTGTAGCGCAGCATCCGAGGGCCGTAGATCTGCACGATGGCGCCCAGGAAGTCCTCCAGCTTGGCCGGGTGGAAGGGCCGGTCCGAGCGGAAGACGAAGGACTTCACGTCGTCGTCGTGATGGTGGTGGTGCGGGTGGTCGCAGTGCTCGCCGTGCTCGTGGTCGTGATCATGGTCATGGTGATGATGGTGGTCGTGATCGTCCTCCTTGAGGAAGTCGGGGTCGATCTCGAGCTTGGCGTTCAGGTTGAAGCCCCTCAGGTCGAAGACCTCGGCAATGGGCACCTCGCCGAAGTGCACCCGGCGCTGGGGCGCCCGCGGGTTCATGTGCTTGATGCGGTGGGCCAGGGCCTCCACGGCGTCGGGCTCGACCAGGTCGGTCTTGCTGATGAAGATCTGATCGGCAAATCCCACCTGGCGGCGGGCCTCCTGGCGCGTGTCGAGCTGGTGCTGGGCATGCTTGGCGTCCACCAGGGTCAGGATGGAGTCGAGCAGGTAGCTCTCGGCAATCTCGTCGTCCATGAAGAAGGTCTGGGCGACGGGGCCGGGGTCGGCCAGGCCAGTGGTCTCGATCACCACGCGGTCGAACTGCAGCTCTCCCTTGCGGCGCTTGGCGGCCAGGTCGGACAGCGTGGAGCGCAGATCCTCGCGGATGGTGCAGCAGATGCAGCCGTTGCTCATCTGGATGATCTGCTCCTGCGTGTCAGCCACCAGGATGTCGTTGTCGATGTTCTCCTCGCCGAATTCATTCTCGATGACGGCGATTCTCTGGCCATGGGCTTCGTGGAGCACGCGCTTGAGCAGCGTGGTCTTGCCGCTGCCCAGGAAGCCAGTGAGGATGGTGGCGGGGATGAGGCTCATGATGGATCCGTCGCAAAGGGGGCGTGCCGGCAGATGGGGTCGCCAGCCGGTGTTTCAAGGCTCGAACCGAGTGTATCGAGCTTGTCAAGCCTTCGGTCGGCCTGGATACGCCTTGTCACGGGCCTGGGGTATCCTTCGCTGATCTGAACTTCTCGCGCAAGCGATGTCCGACCCCCACCCTCGACGCCCGGGACGTCCCGCGGGCGACAAGCGCAACTTCTTCGAACGCCTGGTCGAGTTCCTCTCGCCGGGGCCTGACTCCAAGGACGAGCTGTTCGAGACCCTGGCCGAAGCCGAGGACCGTGAGCTGATCGAGCCGGAATCGCGGCTGATGCTCGAAGGCGTGCTGCGCATGGCCGACATGACGGCCGGGGACGTGATGGTGGCGGCGCCTCGCATGGACCTGCTCGACATCAACGCGCCCTACGAGGAGCTGCTGCGCATCGTGATCGACACGGCGCACTCGCGCTTCCCGGTGTTCGAAGGCGATCGCGAGAACATCATCGGCATCTTGCTGGCCAAGGACTTGCTCAAGCTGCAGCGTGCCCCCGAGCTCAAGCTGCGCACGTTGCTGCGCCCAGCCGTTTTCGTGCCCGAGTCCAAGCGGCTGAACGAACTGCTGCGCGACTTCCGCTCCAACCGCAACCACCTGGCGCTGGTGGTGGACGAATTCGGCAAGACTGCCGGCCTCATCACCATCGAGGACGTGCTCGAAGAAATCGTCGGCGAAATCGAGGACGAGTTCGACGAGGAAGACGCTCACAACGGCATCTACACCCTGGCCGACGGCAGCCAGCGCGTGGCCGGCGATGCCGACATCGAGACCGTCAACGAGGCCTTCGGCACCCACCTGCCCGAGGAGGACTTCGACACTATCGGGGGGCTGGTGGCCCACGAACTGGGCCATGTGCCCCGTCGCGGCGAGGTCGTCGACATCGGCGGCCTGCGTTTTTCGGTGATGCTCACGCGCGCCGGCGCCGTGCGCTGGTTCAAGGTGACGCGCAGCCCCGAGGCGCCGGCGGCAGCGCCCGCGCCTGAGGCCTGATGCCGGCGGCGCTGGACGCGCTCGTCGCGCTGCTGGCTGGCTGGGTGCACGCCCAGGCCTTCGCGCCGCGCGAGGGCTGGGCCTTGCAGGGGCTGGCCGCGGCGGTCCTGGCCTGGCGCGTGATGCGCGCACCCACCGTGCGCCGGGCGGCGGTGCTGGGCTGGTGCTTCGGTCTGGCCTGGCTGGCCGGCGGGGTGTGGTGGTTGTTCATCAGCATGCACCGCTATGGTGGCCTGCCCGCGTGGCTGTCGGCGCTGGCGGTGGCGGCGCTGTCGGCGGCGCTGGCGATCTACCTGGCCCTGGCGATGGCGGCTTTTGCGCGCTGGCGCAGCGACCGCCCGGGGGCCGACGCCCTGCTCTTTGCCGCTTGCTGGCTGCTGGCCGAGCTGGCCCGTGGCCTGCTCTTTACCGGGTTCCCCTGGGTGGCGTCCGGCTATGCGCACAGCGACGGGCCGCTGTCGGCTCTGGCGCCCTGGGTGGGCGTCTACGGCATGGGGTTCATCGCGGCCTGGCTGGCGGCGGCTGCGGCTGCCCCACTGGCCCCCGCAAGCCGTGGCCTGCGGGCGTGGTGGGCTGCCGGGGCTCCGCCCTTGGCGCTGGTGCTGGCGGCCGCGGTGGCGCCGGCCGACTTCACCCGGCCGGCCGGTCGCTTCGACGTCACGCTGCTGCAGCCCAACGTGGCCCAGGACGAGAAGTTTTCGGCCGAGCATCTGCCGGCTGCCTTGGAATGGCTGGGCCGTGAACTGGTTTCGGCGCGCACCGCGCTGGTGGTGGCGCCGGAGACGGCCATCCCCTTGCTGCCCGCCCAGCAGCCCGAGGGTTACTGGGACGCCCTGGCAGCCCATTTCGCCCGAGGGCCCGGCGCCGCGCTCATCGGCGTGCCGCTGGGCGACTTCACCGAGGGGTACACCAATTCGGTGGCCGGCCTCGCCCCAGGGCAGCCGATGTACCGCTACGACAAGATCCATCTGGTGCCCTTCGGCGAGTTCGTGCCCTATGGCTTTCGCTGGTTCGTGGAGATGATGGACATGCCGCTGGGCGACTTCACCCGCGGGCGCGACACACGGCCTTTCGAGTTCGATGGCCAGCGCATCCGCCCCACCATCTGCTACGAAGACCTCTTCGGTGAGGAGTTGGCCGTCAATTTCGTCGGGCCGGGCCAGGCCACGGTGATCGCCAACGTCAGCAACATCGGCTGGTTCGGCCCCACCGAGGCGGTAGACCAGCATCTGCAGATCTCGCGGCTGCGCGCGCTGGAGTTTCAGCGCCCTCTCGTGCGAGCCACGAACACCGGGGCCACCGCCCTCATCGACCACCGTGGTCGGGTGACGCAGGCGCTGGCCCCGCACACCCGGGGGGTGCTGGTGGGCGAGGTCGAGGGCCGCGAGGGCAGCACGCCATATGCCCGCTGGGTGGCGGCTCTGGGCCTGTGGCCGTGGACGGCCCTGGCCGGGGGCGTGCTGCTGCTGGCGATGCGTCGCCGGAAGGCCGGGGCGGGCGCCTAGAATCAAGGGTTTGTTTCGCCGGGGCCGGCGCAACGCCCGTGCTGCCCCTTGCCCGCACATCGACCCTCAATACCATGCTGACCTTCCAGCAACTCATTGCGCGTCTGCAGGACTACTGGGCTGCCCAGGGCTGCGCCTTGCTGCAGCCCTACGACATGGAGGTGGGCGCCGGCACCAGCCACACGGCCACCTTCCTGCGCGCCCTGGGCCCCGAGCGTTGGCGCGCCGCCTACGTGCAGCCCAGCCGCCGCCCCAAGGACGGCCGCTATGGCGAGAACCCCAACCGGCTGCAGCACTACTACCAGTACCAGGTGGTGCTGAAGCCGGCGCCCGAGAACATCCTGGAGCTCTACCTGGGCTCGCTCGAGGCCCTGGGCTTCGACCTGAAAAAGAACGACGTTCGCTTCGTCGAAGATGACTGGGAGAACCCCACGCTGGGCGCCTGGGGCCTGGGCTGGGAAGTCTGGCTCAATGGCATGGAGGTCACGCAGTTCACCTACTTCCAGCAGGTCGGCGGCATCGACTGCAAACCCCTGACCGGCGAGATCACCTATGGTCTGGAGCGCCTGGCGATGTACCTGCAGGGCGTGGACAACGTCTACCACCTCACCTGGACGGAGGGCCTGAGCTACGGCGACGTGTACCTGCAAAACGAGCAGGAGCAGTCGGCCTACAACTTCGAGCACAGCGACGTGGAGTTCCTGCTCACCGCCTTCGGCGCGCATGAGAAGCAGGCCCAGCACCTGATGGCCCAGCAGCTGGCGCTGCCGGCCTACGAGCAGGTGCTCAAGGCCGCGCACACCTTCAACCTGCTGGATGCGCGCGGGGCGATCAGCGTGACTGAACGCGCGGCCTACATCGGCCGCATCCGCAACCTGGCGCGCGCGGTGGCGCAGAGCTACCTCGACAGCCGTGCCCGCCTGGGCTTCCCGATGGCTCCGCGCGAATGGGCGAACGAGGTGCTGGCCCAGCGCGAGAAGAAGGCCGCCTGATCATGACGATGAAGAAGAACCTGCTGGTCGAGCTCTTCGTGGAGGAACTGCCCCCGAAGGCACTGAAGAAGCTGGGCGACTCTTTCGCGACCGTGCTGACCGACAGCCTCAAGGCCCAGGGGCTGGTGGACGCCGCCGTCGTGCCCACACCCTTTGCCTCCCCCAGGCGCCTGGCGGTGCGGGTGGAGGCCGTGGCCGAGCGGGCGCCCGATCGGTCGGTGCAACGCAAGCTCATGCCGGTGTCCGTGGGCCTCACCGCCGAGGGCCGGCCCACGCCGGCCCTGCTGAAGAAGCTCGAGTCCCTGGGCCTGGACGCCAGCGTGGTGGACCAGCTCAAACGGGTGAACGACGGCAAGGCCGAGGTGCTGTTGCATGACAGCCTGGCTCCCGGCGTCGCGCTGGCCGAGGGCCTGCAGAAGGCTCTGGACGAGGCCATCGCCAAACTGCCCATCCCCAAGCTCATGAGCTACCAGCTCGCCGACGGTTGGACCAGCGTGCACTTCGTGCGCCCCGCCCATGGCCTGGTGGCGCTGTGGGGGACCGAGGTGGTGCCGGTGCAGGCTCTGGGCCTGAAGGCGGGCCGCCAGACGCGCGGCCACCGCTTCGAGGCCCGGGTCGATCCGGTGGTGATCCACGAGGCCGACAGCTACCCCGAGCAATTGCGCCACGACGGGGCTGTGATCGCCAGCTTCGAGGCCCGCCGGGCCGAGATCGTGCGTCAGCTCGGCGAGGCGGCCGAGCGCATTGGCGGGGGCGTGCGGCCGGTGGATGACGAGGCCCTGCTCGACGAAGTCACCGCGCTGGTGGAGCGCCCGAACGTGCTGGTGGGTCAGTTCGAGGCCGAGTTCCTGGAGGTGCCGCAGGAGTGCCTCATCCTCACGATGAAGGCCAACCAGAAATACTTCCCGCTGCTCGATGCCCAGGGTCGGCTCACCAACCGTTTCCTGATGGTGAGCAACATCAGCCCTGAGGATCCGAGCGCGGTGATCGGTGGCAACGAGCGCGTGGTGCGCCCGCGCCTGGCCGACGCCAAGTTCTTCTTCGACCAGGACCGCAAGAAAACGCTGGAGTCGCGCGTGCCGGGCCTGGACAAG
This sequence comes from Caldimonas sp., assembly GCF_046291045.1. GTDB lineage: Bacteria > Pseudomonadota > Gammaproteobacteria > Burkholderiales > Burkholderiaceae_C > Caldimonas. Next base: position 42,357 of record NZ_JBKBSL010000014.1, read on the forward strand.
GTCGTCTACCACGGCAAGCTGGGCAGTCAGGGCGAGCGCACGCAGCGCGTGCAGGCCATCGCGCACGCCATCGTCAACCAGTTGCGTATGGCCACCGTCCCCTACACCGTCGAAGCCAAGGACGAGTTCGACGTGCTCGACGGCAAGGTGCAGCAGGCCGCCCGCCTGGCCAAGGCCGACCTGCTCACCGACATGGTGGGCGAGTTCCCCGAACTGCAGGGCATCATGGGCGGCTACTACGCTCGCCATGAAGGCCTGCGCGATGGCGTGGCCATCGCCATCGAAGACCACTACAAGCCTCGCTTCGCCGGCGACGCCCTGCCGCGCAACCACACCGGCACCGTGTTGGCCCTGGCCGACAAGCTGGAGACGCTCGTGGGCCTGTTCGGCATCGGCCAGTCGCCCACCGGCGACAAGGATCCCTTTGCGCTGCGTCGGCATGCACTGGGGGTGATCCGCCTGTTGATCGAAAAGAACCTGCCTTTGCAACTGCCCGAGCTGGTCGCGGCTGCGGTGCCGGTCTTCGGCTCACGCATCACCGACCCGCGCGAGCCGCTGCTGGACTTCATCTACGACCGACTGGCCGTGTCCTTGCGCGACCAGGGCTACAGCGCCCAGGAGGTCGAGGCGGTGCTGGCCCTGCGCCCCGGCCGTCTGGGCGAGGTGCCGCGGCGTCTGGCGGCCGTGCGCGCCTTTGCCGGCCTGCCCGAGGCCCAGGCGCTGGCTGCGGCCAACAAGCGCGTGGGCAACATCCTGAAGAAGGCCGAAGGGGCGGTCGAGCCGCGGGTGGACACCGCCTTGCTGCGCGAAGCGGCCGAGGCGGCCTTGCACGAGGCTTTGCAAGCCGTGCGTCCCCGTGCCGATGCGGCGTTCGAGCAGGGGGACTACACCGGCTCGCTGCAGGTCTTGGCCGCCTTGAAAGCCCCGGTGGACACCTTCTTCGACCAGGTGATGGTCAATGCCGACGACGCGGCGCTGCGGGCCAACCGGCTCGGCCTGCTGGCCACGCTGCACGCGGCGATGAACCGCGTGGCCGACCTGTCGCGTCTGGCGGCCGCCTGAGGAGCCCGCCGTGCCTGCGCCGCGCCCCGTGGAACGCCAGCTCAAGCTCGTCGTGCTCGGGCGCGATGGCGTGCTCAACCGCTACCGCACCGAGCACGTGGCCCAGCCCGAGGAATGGGAGCCGCTGCCCGGTGCGCTGGACGCCGTGGCGCGGCTGAACCATGCCGGCTGGCACGTGGTGGTGGCCACCAACCAGCCGGGCCTGGGCACGGGATTGCTCGACATGTCGGGCCTCAATGCGGTGCACTTGCGCATGAACGAGCTGCTGGCTCGGCAGGGCGGTCGGATCGACGCCGTCTTCATCTGCCCGCACACGCCCGAGGACGGCTGCGACTGCCGCAAGCCGCAGCCGGGGCTGCTGCTGCGCATCAGCGAACGCTTCGGGGTGCCGTGCAACGAGATCGTCGTGGCCGGCGACACGGTGCGCGACCTGCAGGCCGCGCACGCGGCCGGCTGCGAGCCGCACCTGCTGCGCACAGGCCGCTGCGAGGGACTGAGCGATGAAGAGGTGGCCGCGCTGGCGGTGCAGGTGCCAGGCACCCGCGTGCATGACAACCTCGAAGCTCTGGCCCAGCATCTGATCCAGCGAGAGCGCGAGACGCGCGGCGAAGCCGCCAGCTCGACGTCCGGTTTTGGAGGTTTGAACTGATGTTGAGGGTTGTGCGTTCCCTCCTGTTCCTGTTGTGGATGACGGTGACGGTCGTCCCCTGGGCGCTGGCCGTGCTGCTTCTGTCCGTTTTCGTGCGGGGCCGCCCCCTGTACTGGGCCTGTGTGGGCTGGCTGCGCTTGGTGATGTGGGGGGCGCGAGTCTTCTGCGGTGTGAGCTACCGTGTGCAGGGGCTGGAGCACCTGGGCGACGAGGCGGTGATCCTGTGCCCGAAGCACCAGTCCACCTGGGAGACCTTTGCCTTTCCGTGCCTGATGAGCCATCCGCTGTGTTATGTGTTCAAGCGCGAGCTGCTCTTCATTCCCTTCTTCGGCTGGGCGATGGCTCGGCTGGACATGATCCACATCGACCGCAGCAAACGCTCGGAGGCGTGGAGCAAGGTGGCCGAGCAGGGGCGGCGTTACATGGCCCAGGGCAACTGGGTGATCATGTTCCCCGAAGGCACGCGCACTCCGCGCGGCGGGCAGGGCGTGTACAAGTCGGGCGCCGCGCGCCTGGCCGTGGCCACGGGTGTGCCGGTGGTGCCCATCGCCGTGACCTCGGCACGCTGCTGGCCGCGCAAGTCCTTTCTGCTGACGCCTGGGGTCATCGACGTGTCGATCGGCAGGCCGATTCCTTCGGCGGGGCGCGAGCCGGAGGAACTGATGCGGGAGGTGGAGGCTTGGATCGAGGCCGAGATGCGCCGGCTCGATCCGCAGGCCTACCCCGCCGGCGAGGCAGTGTCTGGCGGCACGCCGCAGCGGGTCTGAACCTATACTGCCGGCCATGGCACGCCCGGCATCCGGCCCTTGCGAACCTCGACAACTGTCGCTGTTTTCCGGCGAGCCGCCGAGTGTCGCGCGGGCTGTACCGACGCAGCCGGCCGCCGCCCACCCTGAAGCCTCGCATCCCGGGTCGTCGGTGATGTTCGCCCATCCTCGGGCGACACACGACGTGCTGCTCGAAGGACATCGCGTGGCCTTCGCGTTGCGGCGCGCCAAGCGCCGCTCCATCGGTCTCGTCGTCGGCCCCGAGGGCCTGACGGTGAGCGCCCCGCGCTGGGCGGGGCTGGGCGAGGTCGAGGCGGCGCTGCGCGAGAAGGCGCGCTGGGTGTTGCGCAAGCTGGCCGAGCAGAACGAGCGCAATGCCCGGCTGCAGCAGGCGAAGGTGGAATGGCGCGACGGCACCAGCGTGCCCTTCCTGGGCGAGACGGTCATCGTGGTGCTCGACCCGCGGGTCTCCGGGGCCGTGCTCAACACCGATGCACAGGCCCTGCCCGGCGTGCCCCGCCTGGCCCTGCACGTGGGCCTGCCGCAGCACGCCGGCCCGCCACAGATCCGCGACGCAGTGCAGAGCTGGTTGCAACGCCAGGCGCGCCGCGTCTTCGAGGAACGCTGCGGCCACTTCGCCGAGCGGCTGGGTGTGCGCTACACGCGCCTGAGCCTGTCATCGGCCCAGACGCGCTGGGGCAGTGCCTCGGCCGACGGCTCCATCCGCCTGAACTGGCGTCTCATCCACTTCGCCCTGCCCACCATCGACTACGTGGTGGCACACGAACTGGCCCACCTGCGCGAGATGAACCACAGCCCCCGCTTCTGGGACGTGGTGCGCTCGGTCCTGCCCGACTACGAGCACGCCCGCGGCACGCTGAAGGACGCGGTGCTGCCGGTGCTGGACTGAGGGTCAGGGCCGCAAGGCCAACATCACTCCCGTCACGGCCACCGCGCCGCCGCGTCGGCCCAGAAGGACTCAGCGCCGGAATTTGCCGTCCGGCCCGATGATCGACAGGTCGGCGTAATCGAGGCCGGTGTGGTCGGTGGGCGAGTAGCTGATTTCCATCCCGCCGATGTCGAAGTTGCGGATGCCGTTCAGGGCGTTGATGATCTGGGTGCGCGACGGGCTGGGGCCGGCTCGGCGCAGGCCCTCGACCAACACCTTGGCGGCGGCAAAGCCTTCCATCATCGCGGGCGAGACTTCCGTGCCGCCCTTGGCACGCATCAGGTCCACGGCTTCCTTCACGATGGGGGCCGAAAGGGAGCGCTCATAAGGGAAGACCTGGCTCACGATCACGCCGCGCGCGTGCTCCCCGAGTGACTTGATGAAGCCCGCCGAGGCGTTGTTCGACAGGGTCACCACCTGGGCGCGAGAACCGGCGGCGCGCAACGCCTTCACGCCATCGACCACCGCCGAGCCCGAGCCGATGATCACCACGGCCTGGGCGTCGGCGTTCACGATTTTCGGCACGATGGGCGCGAAGTCGGGTTTGGCACGGTCGAACTTCTCCAGCACCACCGGCTGCTTGCCCACGGCGTCGAAACCTTTCTGGGCGCCAGCCATCGAGTCGGCGCCGAAAGAGTCGTCCACCTGCATCACGGCGATACGTTCCAGGCCAATCAGGCTCAAGTGACGGATGGCCCGCTCGGCTTCGCGCTGGTAGGTGGCCCGCACGTTGAAGACGTAGGGGTTGACCGGGTCGTGCAGCACCATGGCGCCGGTGGAGGGCCCGATCACGGCGATTTTGTGCTCGGCCAGCAGCGGCATGATGGCCTGGGTGTGGGGTGTGCCTCGCGTCAAGAACAGTGCCAGCACTTTCTTGTCGACGATCAGTTCGCGGGCGTTCTCGGCGGCCAGCTTGGGATCGAACTTGTCATCCAGTGAGATCAGCTCGATTCTTTGTCCGTTCACGCCCCCGCGGGCATTGACGGCATCGATGTAGAGCTTTGCGCCGTCGGTGGTTTCCTTCACGCCGGCAGCCACCGGACCGGAGAAGCCGGCGGTTTGGCCGATCAGGAGCTGTGCCTGGGCCGTCAGGGTCGGAAGGGCCACGGCCAATGCCGCGGCCCACAGCCGAAGTTGCATGGTGTGTCTCCTTGTCGTGGTTCTGGTCTCGGGGGCGGGAAACAGGTCGTCAACGGCGGAACTTGCCGTCCGGCCCGATGATGGACAGGTCGGCGTAGTCCAGGCCCGAGCGGTTGTTCGGGCCGTAGCTGATTTCCAGACCGCCGATGTCGTAGCGGCGCATGCCTTCCAAGGCCTGCACCAGGCGTGCCGGCGTGGGGTTCGGGCCGGCACGGCGCAGGCCCTCGACCAGCACCTTGGCGCCGGCAAAACCTTCCAGCATGGCCGGCGTCACCTCGGGCAGGCCCTTGGCACGGGCCAGGTCGGCGGCTTCCTTCACGATGGGGGCCGACAGCGAGCGCTCATACGGGAACACCTGGGTCACGATCACGCCGCGGGCGTGCTCGCCCAGCAGCTTGATGAAGCCGCCCGAAGCGTTGTTCGACAGGGTCACGATCTGGGCGCGCGAGCCGGCTTCGCGGATGGCCTTCGTGCCGGCGGCCACGGTGCCGGCCGAGGCGATGAAGATCACCGCCTGGGGCTGGTGCTTGGCTACGACGGCCGCCAGCCCGGCCAGGTCGGGCTTGGCGCGGTCGAGCTTTTCCAGGAACAGCGGCTTGAGCCCGGCCTTGTCCAGGCCGCGCAGCGCGCCCAGCACCGAGTCGGCGCCGAAGCTGTCGTCGGTCTGCAGGATGCCGATGCGGGTGATGCCGATGGTGGTGAGGTGCCCGATGGCCTTCTCGGCCTCGCGCTGGTAGGTGGCACGCACGTTGAAGATCAGCGGGTGGGGTGGCTCGTGCAGTGCCATCGCGCCGGTGCTCGGAGCGATCAGCGGCACTTTGAATTCCTCGATCAGCGGGATGAGCGCCTGGGCGTGGGGCGTGCCCCGGTTCATGAAGAGGGCGATCACGCGGTCTTCGGTGATCAGCTTGCGCCCGACCTCGACAGTGACTTTCGGGTCGAACTTGTCGTCCACCGAGATCAACTCGATGCGCTGGCCATTCACCCCTCCGCGGGCGTTCACCGCATCGAAGTAGAGCCTGGCGCCGTCCGTGTTCTCCTTCACGCCAGGGGCCACCGGGCCGGTGAAGCCCGAGGGTTGGCCCACTCGGATCTGGGCCCAGGCAGGCAGGGCGCACAGGGCGGCGGCCACCGCGCCGCCGACCAGGCGGGCCAGGAAGGACTGCAACATCGACACTTTCCCTTACTTCGCTGCGAAGGCGCGCAGTTTTACATGGCAGTCTTGCAGCGCATTGTGGAAAACCACAAGGATCGCGGACGTTTTACACATGGTTGCGAGTCGTGTGCGCCAGGCGCGCGGCCTTCGCGCAAGGCCCCTGTCAGCAGTCTTGTCAAGGCGGCTGCCTAGAATGCTTGGCCACTGTCGTTCGACCCCACCCGAAAGACGTTCTTCATGACTTCCGGTGTCATTCGCATCCGCGGCGCGCGCCAGCACAACCTCAAGAACCTGGACCTGGATCTGCGCACCGGCGAGCTCACGGTGGTGACCGGCCCCTCGGGCTCGGGCAAGTCCAGCCTGGTCTTCGATACCCTCTATGCTGAAGGCCAGCGCCGCTATGTCGAAACCTTCAGCGCCTACGCCCGGCAGTTCCTCGACCGCATGGACCGCCCGGCCGTGGACCATGTCGAGGGCGTGCCCCCGGCCATCGCGATCGACCAGACCAACCCGGTGCGCACCTCGCGCTCGACGGTGGGCACGATGACCGAGCTGAACGACCACCTCAAGCTGCTGTTCGCCCGCGCCGCGCAGCTTTACGACCGGCAGACCGCCCGGCCGGTGCGCGAGGACAACCCCGAGACGATCTACGCCGACCTGAAGGCGCGCACGCAAGGCAGCGACCCGCGCCTGGTGGTGACCTTCCCGGTGGAGCTGCCTGCGAACACCACGCCTGAAGAAATCGAGCAGTGGCTCTCGGCCAGCGGTTACACACGCGTGCAGGCCGAGCGCGAGGTGAGCACGCCGGGTGGTCCAAGGAAGGTGCTGGACGTGGTGGCTGACCGCTTCCGCCTGGGCGGCGCCGAGAAAGCCCGCGTGATCGAGGCCCTGGAAGTGGGGCTCAAGCGCGGTGGCGGGCGCGTCAATGTGTATGCCCTGAAGGACGAGGGCGAGCCCGACGTGTGGCGGTTCTCGTCCGGCCTGCACAGCCCCGACAGCGACCTGCGCTACAACGCACCCTCGCCGGCCCTGTTTTCGTTCAACTCGGCCTACGGCGCCTGCGAGGCCTGCCGCGGTTTCGGCCGCGTGATCGGGGTGGACTGGGGCCTGGTCATTCCCGACCACCGCAAGACCCTGCGCTCGGGCGCCATCAAGCCCCTGCAGACGCCCGCCTGGAAGGAGATCCAGGACGACCTGCTCAAGTACGCCGGCGAGGCCGGCATCCCACGCGACACCGCCTGGAGCCAGCTCAGCGAGGCCCAGCGTGCCTGGGTGCTGGACGGCTCGCCGCACTGGAACGGCAACTGGAACAAGCAGTGGTACGGCATCAAGCGCTTCTTCGAATACCTCGAAAGCAAGGCCTACAAGATGCACATCCGGGTGCTCTTGTCGAAGTACCGCAGCTACACCCCCTGCGAGACCTGCGGCGGCGCGCGCCTGAAGCTCGAATCGTTGCTGTGGCGCCTGGGGGGCAAGGAGGATGCCGATGCGGTGCTGGGCGATCGTTACGCGCGCTTCCGGCCCGTGGGCGTGGCCTGGTCGCGCGAGCAGCTCGATGCGCTGCCCGGCCTGTGCCTGCACGACCTGATGCTGCTGCCCATCGAGCGGCTGCGCGTGTTCTTCGACCGCATCGCCCCGCCGGCCGCGGCCGGGGCCGACAAAGACCCCCTGCACCTGCTGTATGAGGAGATCCGCACGCGGCTGAAATACCTCTGCGACGTCGGCCTGGGCTACCTTACGCTCGACCGGCAAAGCCGCACGCTCAGCGGCGGCGAGGTGCAGCGCATCAACCTCACCACTGCGCTGGGCACCTCGCTCGTGAACACGCTGTTCGTGCTCGACGAGCCCAGCATCGGCCTGCACCCGCGCGACATGAACCGGATCAACGAGGCCATGCTGCGCCTGCGCGATGCCGGCAACACCCTGGTGGTGGTCGAGCACGACCCGGCGGTGATGCTGGCGGCCGACCGTGTCATCGACATGGGCCCGGGCCCTGGGGAGCGCGGCGGCCAGGTGGTGTTCGACGGAACGCCCGAGGCCCTGCGCCAGGCTGACACGCTCACTGGCGCGTATCTAGGGGGGCGCAAGCGCATCGGCATCGGCATGCGCCGCCTCGTCACCGACAGCACGCCCCGACTGGTGCTGGAGGGCGCGAGAGAGCACAACCTGCGCGGTGTGACCGTCGAGTTCCCGCTGCAGCGCCTGGTGTGCGTCACCGGCGTGAGCGGCTCGGGCAAGTCCACGCTGATGCAGGACGTGCTCTATCCCGCGCTGGCCCGCCACTTCGGCAAGGCCACGGAAACCCCCGGCGCGCATGACCGCCTGCTGGGCGCCGACTGGCTCACCGATGCGGTGTTTGTCGACCAGTCGCCCATCGGCAAGACCGCTCGCTCCAACCCCGCCAGCTACGTGGGCGCCTTCGACGAGATCCGCACGCTGTTTGCGCAGGCGCCCCTGGCCTTGCAGCGCGGCTATGGCGCGGGCATGTTCAGCTTCAACGCCGGCGACGGCCGCTGCCCCACCTGCGGCGGCTCGGGCTTCGAGCATGTGGAGATGCAGTTCCTGAGCGACGTCTACCTGCGCTGCCCCGACTGCGACGGCCGCCGCTACCGCGCCGAGATCCTGGAAGTGCACCTCGACCGCCAGGCCGCCGACGGCCGCTGGCGCTCGCTCAGCGTGGCCGACGTGCTGGAGCTCACCGTGAGCGAAGCCGCCGAACTCTTCCGCAGCGACCGCGAGGTGCTGCGCGTGCTGCAGCCGCTGGTGGACGTGGGCCTGGAATACGTCAAGCTCGGCCAGCCCGTGCCCACGCTGTCGGGCGGCGAGGCCCAGCGCCTCAAGCTGGCGGGCTTTCTGGCCGAGGCGGCCCAGAACGCCACGCCCAGCAAGCAGGCGCTGGCGCGCAAGGGAACGCTGTTTCTCTTCGACGAGCCCACCACCGGATTGCACTTCGACGACATCGCCAAGCTGATGCGCGCCTTCCGCAAGCTGCTGGACGCCGGCCATTCGCTCTTCGTCATCGAGCACAACCTCGACGTGATCCGCTCGGCCGACTGGATCGTGGACCTGGGCCCCGAAGGCGGCGAGGCCGGCGGCGAGGTGGTCTGCACCGGCACGCCCGAGGACGTGAAAGCCTACCCCCAGTCGCACACCGGCCGCGCGCTGCGCGAGTACGAAGCCGCGCTGGGCCTGGGGGAGGCCAAGGCCGAAGAGGGCGCTCCGCTGCAGACCCTGGTGCGCGCGCGCCGTGCCGCCGCCCAGGCCGACGGCCTGGACGCCATCCGCATCGTCAATGCCCGCGAGCACAACCTCAAGGCCCTGAACGTGGACATCCCGCGCGGGAAGTTCAGCGTGGTCACGGGCGTGTCGGGCTCGGGCAAATCCACGCTCGCCTTCGACATCCTTTTCAACGAAGGCCAGCGCCGCTACCTCGAATCGCTCAACGCCTATGCGCGCTCCATCATGCAGCCGGCGGGCCGCCCCGAGGTGGATGCCGTGTACGGCATCCCGCCCACCGTGGCCATCGAGCAGCGCCTGAGCCGTGGCGGGCGCAAGAGCACGGTGGCCACCACCACCGAGGTCTATCACTTCCTGCGCCTGCTGTACGTGAAGCTGGGCGTGCAGCACTGCGTGCATGACGGCGCCGAGGTGCGCCCGCAAACGCCCGAATCCATCGCCGCCCAGCTGCTGCGCGACCACAAGGGCCAGCACGTGGGCCTGCTGGCGCCGCTGGTGGTGAACCGCAAGGGCCTCTACACCGACCTGGCCAAATGGGCCAAGGCGCGCGGCCACACCCATTTGCGCGTGGACGGCGAATTCGTGCCCGTGGCCCCCTGGCCCAAGCTCGACCGCTTCAAGGAACACACCATCGAACTGCCGGTGGGCGACCTCGTGATCCGCGCCGACAACGAAGCCGAACTGCGCGAGCTGCTGGGCCGCACGCTCGAGCTGGGCAAGGGCGTGATGCACCTGCTGGCCCCGCTGGATGGCCTGAAGGGCGCGATGGCCACGGGCGCGCCCACGGGCCGCATCGGCCAGGTGAAGGTGTTCTCCACCAAGCGCGCCTGCCCGGTGTGCGGCACCAGCTACCCCGAGCTCGACCCGCGCATGTTCTCGTACAACTCCAAGCACGGCTGGTGCACCGACTGCGTGGGCACCGGCGTGCAGCTCACGCGCGAGCAGCGCCGTGCGCTGGACGACACGCGCCGTGATGATGACAAGGGCCGCGAGCAGACCTTCGCCGAGCCCGAGGTGGAAGACGTGTCCGACCAGCCCTGCGGCACCTGCGGCGGTGCGCGCCTGAACCCCATCTCGCTGGCCATCCGCTTCCGTGGCGAGTCGATCGCGCAGATTGCCGCCCGCCCGGTGGGCGAGGCGCGCCGTTGGGTCGAAGCCCTGGCCCTGGAGGGCCGCGAGGCCGCCATCGCGCGCGACCTGGTGAGCGAAATCCGCAGCCGCCTCGAATTCCTGGAAGACGTGGGCCTGGGCTACCTCACCCTCGACCGCGCCGCCCCCACGCTGAGCGGTGGCGAGGCCCAGCGCATCCGCCTGGCCGCTCAGCTGGGCTCCAACCTGCAGGGCGTGTGCTACGTTCTCGACGAGCCCACCATCGGCCTGCACCCGCGCGACAACCACATCCTGCTCGACGCCCTGCACAAGCTGGGCGACCAGGGCAACACCCTGGTGGTGGTGGAACACGACGAAGACACCATCCGCCGTGCCGACCACATCATCGACATCGGCCCGGGTGCCGGCAAGCGCGGCGGCCGCCTCATCGCCCAGGGCACCGCCGGCGAACTGGCCGCGCATGCCGATTCCCTCACCGGCCGCTTCCTCTCGCGCCCGCTGGTGCACCCGCTGCAGCCCCGCCGCCCGGTGGAGCGCGGCGCACCCCGGCTGTCCTTGCGCGGCGCTTCGCTGCACAACCTGCGCGGCATCGACGTGGAGGTGCCGCTGCACCGCCTGGTGGCCGTCACGGGCGTGTCGGGCTCGGGCAAGTCCACGCTCGCGCGCGACGTGCTGCTGGCCAACGTGCAGGCCGTGGTGAACAGCCGCGGCAAGGGTCTGCCCGCCTGGAGCGGTTGCACCGGGCTGGAGGGCTGGGAGCATGTGGACCGTGTGCTGGAAGTGGACCAGACCCCCATCGGCAAGACGCCGCGCTCCTGCCCGGCCACCTATGTGGGCTTCTGGGACGTGATCCGCAAGCTCTTTGCCGACACTCTGGAAGCCAAGGCCCGGGGCTACACGCCGGCCCGGTTCTCGTTCAATACCGGCGACGGTCGCTGCCACGCCTGCGAAGGCCAGGGCCTGCGCACCATCGAAATGAGCTTCCTGCCCGACGTGAAGGTGCCCTGCGACGTGTGCCACGGCGCGCGCTTCAACCCCGAAACCCTGGCCGTCACCTGGCGGGGAAAAAGCATCGGCGATGTGCTGGCCATGGAAGTGGACGAGGCGGTGGACTTCTTCGCCTCCATGCCCAACATTGCCCACCCGCTGCAACTGCTGAAGGACATCGGCCTGGGCTACCTCACGCTGGGCCAGCCCTCACCCACGCTCTCCGGCGGCGAGGCTCAGCGCATCAAGCTCGTCACCGAACTGAGCAAGGTGCGTGATGACGTGACGCGGCGAGGTCAGAAACCGCCGCATACCTTGTACGTGCTGGACGAACCCACCGTGGGCCTGCACATGGCCGACGTGGAAAAGCTCATCCGCGTACTGCACCGCCTGGTGGACGGCGGCCACAGCGTGGTCGTGATCGAGCACGACCTGGACGTCATCGCCGAAGCCGACTGGATCCTCGACCTGGGCCCCGAAGGCGGCGTGGGCGGCGGCCAGGTGGTGGTGGCCGGCACGCCGGAAGCGGTGGTGGCGTCCGGCAGCCACACGGGGCGGGCGCTGGCGCCGGTGTTGGCGCGGGGGCGCCAGGGTTGAGATCGCTTCCCAAGTTTTTGGGAGGATGCGTGGCTGAAGTGGTCCTGTAGGCTGCGAAGTGAGCCACACAGAGCGGGCGCGTTCACAGCCCTTCGCTGCTGAGCGCCTCGCGCACGGCCGCTACCTGCCGGCGCGAGACGGCCAGCCATTCGTCCAAGCCCTGCAGTCGCACGGCCCAGCCTTCCTTGCCGTTGTCCTCGTCGTCGCCGGGCACGTGGCGGCGTTCCAGCGCGCGCACGGCGCGGCGGGCCACCAGGGCGTTGCGGTGGATGCGCAGGAAGCGATCGCCCAGGCGTTCTTCCAGCACGGCCAGCGAGTCGTCCAGCACGTAGGTGTGTTCGGCCGTGCGCAGGGTCACATACTTGAGTTCGGCTTTCAGGTACAGCACTTCGTGTACCGGCACGCGCGTGACGCGGCCGCGGTCGTTGACCACGAGCACCGGGCCATCCTCGGTGTTCTGGGCCCGGGCCCTGATCCGTTCGGCCGCGCGTTCGAGCGCTGCCTGCAGCCGCTCGCGGCGCACGGGCTTGGTGAGATAGTCCACCGCATTGAGCTCGAAGGCGGTGACGGCATGCTCGGGGTGGGCGGTGACGAAGACCACGGCTGGTGCGTGGGGGCGGGTCTGCCACTGCGCGGCCAGTTGTGTGCCGTTCAGTCCGGGCATTTGCACGTCCAGCAGCACGAGGTCGCAGCCCTGGGTGGACAGCCAAGCCTGGGCCTGCCGGGCATCGGCGGCTTCGCCGACCACCTGGTTGGGCGGCATGCCGGGTTCCTGCAGCAGGCTGCGCAGCCTCACGCGGGCCAGTTCCTCATCATCGACGATGAACACCTTGAGCATGCTCGGTCTTCCTCAGCTTTTCAGCGGTACGGCGATGTGCACGCGCCAGACGCCATTGTCCGGGCCGGCAGCGAATTGCGCGCTGACGTCGTGCATCAGCCGCAGGCGCTCTTTCACGTTGCGCAGGGCCATGCCGTGCCCTGCTGTGCCCGGCGTTCCGGCCGGCGGCAGCGAGTTCGTCACGGTCAGCACGGCCAGCGAGCCGCGCACCCGGGTGCGGATGCGCACGAAGCCGCCCTCGGGAGCGGGTTCCACGCCATGCCGCACGGCGTTCTCCACCAGGGGCTGCAGCACCAGCGGGGGCACGCGCACTTCGCCGGCGGCGGGATCCAGATCCCATTCGACTTGCAGTCGCGCGCCGAAGCGGATCTGCTCGATGGCCAGGTAGCGCCGGGCGAGGTCCACCTCCTCGGACAGGGTGACCGCACGGCCCGACTCGATCAGGGCCACGCGGAAGAGTTCGGACAGATCCTCGAGCACAGCCTCGGCGCGTGCCGGATCGACCCTCACCAGCGTGATGGCGGTGTTGAGCGTGTTGAACAGGAAGTGCGGCCGGATGCGCGACTGCAACTCGGCCAGGCGGGCCCGTGTGACCGCCGGCAGCTGGCTGCGCGACCGCAGCTTCAGGGCATAGAACATCATGGCCGACAGGCTCGCGCCGGCCAGCATCGGTGCCAGGCCATGCACGGTCTCGGTCAGCGGCAGTCCCACCAGGCCCACTTGCCACCAGCCGTAGCCGGCACAGGCGGCCCCCAGGCCCACGGCCACCAGCCACTGCATCGGGTCGGACGCGCGGGCCAGCACTCGCTTGAGCGCACAGCACAGCACCAGCCACAGCAGGGTGGCCGGCAGGGCCACGGCGGCGCCATAGGCCAGCGCCAGCAGCCAGTCCTGCCAGCCGCGGGCCAGGAAGCTCACGGCCACACCCACCACCGCATGCACGAACAGCACCGCACGCAGCACCACGCCGACCTGGCAGGCGTCGAAGGGCGACAGGGCCGCCTGCGCGGCGGCGCCCCCCGGCTGCAGTTGGTCGAAGATCGTGGTGCCGAACTGACTGGTCGGCGGGTTCGGGCGCGACGGCGAGGGGCCTGGGCTGGACAAGGCGGCAGTCTCCACGGGCCCGGGCAGCCGAGCCCCTTAAAATCGAGAGGTTCCGGGGCGGCCCAAGCCTGCGGCCGCCGCCGCCGATTCTCCCGGACGCCCACCTGCCCCGGCAAGCCGCCGGGTGTGCGTCCATCCAGCCGGCCCGCGCCGCTCATCCGCCATGTCCGCCAACCAACTCGACAAGAAATCCGAAGCCTGGTCTGCGCTCTTCTCCGAACCGATGAGCGAGCTGGTCAAACGCTACACCGCCAGCGTGTTCTTCGACCAGCGCCTGTGGCGCGCCGACATTCAGGGCTCGCTCGCACACGCCGAGATGCTGGCCGCCCAGGGGGTGATCTCGGCCGACGACCACGCCGCCATCCAGCGCGGCATGGCCACCATCACGCAGGAGATCGAATCCGGCGCCTTCGAGTGGAAGCTCGACCTGGAGGACGTGCACCTGAACATCGAAGCCCGCCTGACCCAGCTCATCGGTGACGCCGGCAAGCGCCTGCACACCGGCCGCAGCCGCAACGACCAGGTGGCCACCGACGTGCGCCTGTGGCTCAGAGGCGAGATCGACCTGATTGTCGGCCTGCTCACCGACCTGCAGAAGGCCCTGGTGGACATCGCCGAGAAGAACGCCGAGGTGATCCTGCCCGGCTTCACCCACCTGCAAGTGGCCCAGCCGGTGAGCTTTGGCCACCACATGCTGGCCTATGTGGAGATGTTCGCGCGCGATGCCGAGCGCTTTGCCGACGTGCGCCGCCGCGTGAACCGCCTGCCGCTGGGCGCGGCGGCCCTGGCCGGCACCAGCTACCCGCTCGACCGCGAGCGCGTGGCGCGCACCCTGGGCATGGACGGCGTGTGCCAAAACTCGCTCGACGCGGTAAGCGACCGCGATTTCGCGATCGAGTTCACCGCAGCAGCGTCGCTGACCATGGTGCATGTGTCGCGCCTGAGCGAGGAACTCATCCTGTGGATGAGCCAGAGCTTCGGCTTCATCGACATTGCCGACCGCTTCTGCACCGGCTCGTCGATCATGCCGCAGAAGAAGAACCCCGATGTGCCTGAGCTGGCGCGCGGCAAGACCGGCCGCGTGGTGGGCCACCTGATGGGCCTGATCACCCTGATGAAGGGCCAGCCCCTGGCCTACAACAAGGACAACCAGGAAGACAAGGAGCCGCTGTTCGACACGGTGGACACCCTGAAGGACACGCTGCGTATCTTCGTCGAGATGGTGGGCGGCATCACCGTCAAGCCCGAGGCCATGGAGCGCGCGGCGCTCAAGGGCTATGCCACCGCCACCGACCTGGCCGACTACCTGGTGAAGAAGGGGCTGCCCTTCCGCGATGCCCACGAGGTGGTGGCGCATGCGGTGAAGACGGCCATCGGCCTGGGGGTGGACCTGTCGGCGCTGCCACTGGCCACGCTGCAGGGCTTCTCGCCGCTGGTGGGCGAGGACGTCTACGAAGTGCTCTCGCTGCGCGGCTCGCTCAACGCCCGCAACATCCTGGGCGGCACCGCACCGGCCCAGGTGCGCGCCCAGGTGGCGCGCCATCGGGCACGGCTGGGGTGAGATCTACTGCCCCAGGAGAACCAGCACGCTGCTGTAGTCGCGTTCGGGGTGCCGTCGCTGCATCTCCTGCGCCAACTCGCGCATGGACCGGCCATCAGATGTCTTGACATCGGCGTTGGCACCGTGAGCCAGCAAGAGCCGGACGACCTGAGGTTCATTGACGGCGACGGCTGCTTCGAGCTGCGATGGCTGACGGACCGTCTGTGCTCGTGCATTCACGTCGAGGCCTCGTTTAACGTAGCGCCGGAAAACCTGCTCCAGAAAGCGGTCATCCTCGATCACGCCGAGCGCATGTGCTGATGCTTCCGCATTGATCTGCGCGACGTCGGGCTCCCTGGGCAAGACCGTAGTCAGTACGCAGCGGGCCACCCACCGGTACAGTGGTCCGTACACGCTGTCGAAGGGCTCCTCGAAGCGATGCTGGCTGCTGAGCACGACCAGCATGGCTGGCATGCGGCTGAAGCTGTACCAAAGGCTTGCGGTCCATACCGATACGAGCGCCAGCAGTGCGATGCCCATCCATCGAAATGCCGTGGGTCGCATGGTCATCACCCCCATACGGCACCGACGTGGCGGCCAGCGACGAACTGCACGGTGAAGGGGCGGCGAATTTGATGGGCGAGCGTGCCGTTCAATGCTTCATCGAAGCGCATGCGCAGATTCGTGGCAATCTGGTCGCGAACCCGGTCGTAAACCTGCACATCCCGCAAGTCGTCGGCCGTGGCGTATTTGAACCAATGCTTGGCGGTGCCCTGGATCAGCTTCCTGGCCAAACTCTTGAGCCAGGAGTGTCGGTTGGGCATGAGCGAGGCCACCAGGGCATGGATGAAGCCCAAGGCGTAGGATCCATCAATGGCTGCGACCAGCATGGTCTGGGCCAGTCGGCGGCAGGCATCGTCGATCGGCATCGACTCCACGGCGGGGGACCGGGACGGATAGAAGAACTTCAGGATCTGCCGGGTTTCGTTCGCGTCGAAGACGAGCTCGGCGTCGACGAAGTCCGGCACCGTGACGATGTACTGCCCCATGTTTCCTCCTGCTTGTGTTGTTGAGGTGCGACGATTCTCCGGAGCCTGAAGCAGCCTGAGAACCACCTTTTGAGGGGAAGATGGAAACAGGATGTACGTTCCCTTTGCAGTCATGCGATCGAGCAAGGGTTGATGCGGAGCAAGGTCTGGTGGAAGCGATGCTTCTAGGCTGCAAGCCCGTTCCTGAAGGCATCTCCTTATGTCTGCCATTCCCACCACCCTGCAATGGTCCGATGCCTTGGCCCTCGGCCACGAGGTCATGGACCGCACCCATCGAGAATTCGTCGAGCTGCTGCGGGCGTTGCAGGCTGCCACGGACGAGTTCCTGCGGCCGGCGCTGCGCACCCTCATCGAACACACCGAGGCCCACTTCGGCCAGGAGGACGCCTGGATGGCCGCCACCGGCTTTGCGCCGGACAACTGCCATCAGCGCCAGCATGCGATGGTGCTGGAACTGATGCGCCAGGTGGAGCAGCAGGCCGCGCAGGACTTGTCACTGGTGCGCCGCCTGGCCGACGAGCTGGCGCTGTGGTTCCCCCAGCATGCGCAGATGATGGACGCGGCCCTGGCCTGGCATTGCGAGCAGGTGGGCTTCGACATGACCACCGGCACGCTGCGGCCGGGGGCTGCGGCGCAAGCTCTGCCCGATGCGCCGCTCACCCATTGCGGCAGCACCGGCTGCGCCACGCGCTGAAGTCGGGCTCAGGCGGTGGGCGCATGCCCCTTCAGCTCTTGTCGTGCCTGGGCGATCACGCGCCAGGCCGCGCTCACGCCCAGGCCGGCCATCACGGCGGCGACGATGAGGTCGGGCCAGGCCGTGCCGGTGCCGAACACCCCCAGGGCGGCCAGTACCACCAAAACGTTGCCGATGGCGTCGTTGCGCGAGCACAACCACACCGACCGGGCGTTGGCATCGCCGCTGCGGTAGCGGTAGAGCAACACGGCCACCGCGACGTTGGCCACCAGGGCCAGCACGCCAATCAGGCCCATCGTGGTCGGCTGTGGGGCCGACCCCACCCAGGCGAGCCGGCCGGCGTAGGCCAGCACGCCCAGGCCGTAAAGCCCCATCATCCAGCCCTTGAGCCAGGCCACGCGCGAGGCCCACACGGCGGGCAGGCCCAGCACGGCCAGCGACAGACCGTAATTGACGGCATCGCCCGCGAAATCGATGGCATCGGCCAGCAAGGCGGCCGATTCGGCGCGCCAGCCCGCCCCCGCCTCCACGCCGAACATGGCGGCATTCACGAGCAGAGCGATCCACAGTGCGCGACGCCAACGTGGGTCGTTGGCGAGCCGGCGGGTGGCGTTTTGGCAAGACAGGGTGTGGCAATGAGCAGACATGGTCGATTTCCTAGAGGTGGATCAACACCGGTACTTCGGCGTACAGTCATTGCAAACCCTGTGGCCACTCCAGAGTCAAGCATGAAAATCGGCGAACTGGCCGCGCAGGCCCACACCCCCGTGGACACGGTGCGCTACTACGAGAAGGAGGGTCTGATGCCGGCGCCGGCGCGCACCGAAGGCAATTACCGCCGCTACGACGACAGTCATGTGGCGCGGCTACGCTTCATCCGCCACTGCCGGGCGCTCGACCTCTCGCTCGACGAGATCCGCGCCTTGCTGCGCGTGCGCGACGACCCGCAGTCCGACTGCACGGCCGCTGGCGAGCTGGTGCGCGAGCATCTCGCCCATGTGCGCCATCGCCTGGAGGAACTCAGCGCGTTGCGCGACCAGCTCGAAGCCCTGGAGCAGCGCTGCCGCCATGGCCGGCCCAGCGCCGAATGCGGCATCCTCGACGTGCTGTCGCGCGAGCCCCTGGGCGACGGCCCGGCTGCGGTGCGCTCGGACGGCTGCCTCGGCGATGCCCATGGCCGCTTCCGGCCCGGCCCCTGACCCATGCCCTCGATCCTTCACTTTCTGGCGTCATGACCACTCCTTCTGTCGTTTCCGGGCCGCTGCCGGCCGTGCGTGCGCTCGAACCCCTGCGTGCGCTGCGCTGGCTGGCCGCCGGCCAACGCGACCTGGCCCGGGCCCTTGGCCTGAGCCTGACGCATGGCCTGGTGGTGATGCTGGGGGCGGTGGCGATTGCGCTGCTGGGCTGGCGCCACTTCGGGGTGCTGGCCGGCGGCTACACGGGCTTCTTGCTGGTGGCCCCCTTGCTGGCCACCGGGCTGTACCAGATCAGCCGACGCTTGGCGCAGGGGGCCGAACCGACCTGGGCCGACGTGGTGCAGGCCTGGCGGCTCAGCGGGGGCTTGCTGCGCTTTGCGCTGCTGCTGGCGCTCATCGGCACACTGTGGGTGGGCTTTTCGGCGGTGGTGGTGCTGGCCATGGCCGGCGAGCCTTGGGCCGGGCTGCAGGGCTTCCTGAGCCCGCGGGTGCTGCGTGCGGCCGATTTCGTGCAACGGGGTCACCTCTTTTTGTTGTGGCTGCTGGCCGGCGGCCTGCTGGCGGCCTGGGTGTTCGCGATCTCCGTGGTGGCCATCCCGATGCTGCTGGACCGCCGCGTGCCGCTGTCGCTGGCGGTGCTGGCCAGTGTGCGGGCCGTGGGCCACAACCCGGTCACGATGGTGGTGTGGGCCGGGTTGATCTTCGCCTTCACGGCGCTGGGCCTGCTCACTCTGGTGGGGCTGGTGTGGTGCGTGCCCCTGCTCGGGCATGCGAGCTGGCATGCCTACACCGATCTGGTCGATGCCTCGGCCTGGCCTGAGCGGCGCTGAGACCGAACATGACCGAGGAACAGTTCTCGCATTACGGCGTCACGATCGGCCTGGCGGCCTTCATCGCCTTCATGCTCTTCATCATCTGGGATCTGGCGCGCAAGTCCCAAGCGGGCCGTTTCGGCACCTTTGTGCTCTTTTTCGTGCTGGCCTTCGGCATGCTCGGCTTCATTGCCAAGAGCGTGCTGCAGTGGCTGCTGGACGTGGGGCCCTGAGCACCTCAGCGCACGCGCACGGTGAAGGTGACCGACGGCGTCTGTGCGGTGGACGGATCCCAGCTGCGCCGGTACTCCAGCCGCAGGATTTGCTGACCGGGCACCGGGGCGCGGAAGCGGAAGACCTCCAGGCCCGGTGCCGCCACGCGCGCCGCGCTGGCCGGGTCGCTCACGTAGGCGGGGTTGGCCACCGGCTCGAGCACCGCGTTCGGATCGGGCACCATGCGCCAGCCGTAGCCCATGGCCCGGTTGGCCGGCAGCAGCAGCACGAGCTGGCCGCCTACGGCCAGGTCGGTGAGGCTGCGGCTGTCCCCGGCGGTGAGCACCGGCACGTCGGCGGGCACGTCGTCGGGCACACGCACCAGGCTGCGGGGCAGGTGGGCCGGCAGTTCGTTGCGGGTCCGATCCAGTGCCCGCAGCACGAGTTCGCCCACCTGGGCGAAATGGCGCTCGCGTTCGGGCAGGCCCGGATCCAGGGTGAGCAAGGCGAGGTCCGGCTGTCCGCTGGGCTGCAAAGACCAGCGGCCGGTGCGCTCGAAACGGCGGTCGCCCTCGCGGGTGCCGAGGTAGGTCTCGGCCAGCGCATAGCCCAAGGGCGTCCGGTCCTGGCGATACAGCGCGAGATCGGTGCGCACGCCGGCGCAGTCGGCACATGGCAGCGTACCGACATAACGGGCTACGGGCATCTGACCACGCAGATCGATCGGGGCGGCCGGGTCCGGCGGCGAGGCGCAGGACGCCAACACCGCACACAGGCCCAGCAAGACGAACGACAGCAATCGGGACATCCGGAGATCCTTTCGGTCGGGGTCTAAGTTAGCGTGCGCCGTGCCCGACCGCAAGGCTGCGGCCGCCTTGCTTGGACATGGCGCCGGCGTGGGGTGTTACGCTGCGCGTCGAATCCTGATCCAGGCCCCGCCCGCGGTCGCGGCGGGTTCGTCTTGGCACCTCGAGCGTTGTGATGAATCCACACTTTTGGCGTACCGTGTGCGTTCCGCTGCTTGTGACGGCGGCGGGCTACGCTGTGCTCTCGATGGCGGCTTTGCCGCTGGGGCTGCCTCAAGGCTACGCTTCCCCGCTGTTTCCCGCGGCGGGCTGGGCACTGGCGTGCACCCTCGTGTGGGGGCACCGCGCTTGGCCGGTCGTGGCCCTGGTCGGCGCGGGCTTCGCTGATGCAGCCGGACTCCCGGGCCTGCAAGGGCAGCCCCAGCCCTGGGTGGTCCCGGCGATCGTGGGGCTGGGCGCGGGACTCCAGGCTTGGCTGGGTGCAGCGCTGGTGCGCCGTCAGGTCGGGGATTCGCCGGCCCTGGAGGTTGCGGGCGATGTGCTGCGCTTCATCCTGTGGGGCGGGCCGCTGGCGTGCGTGGTGAGCGCCTCTGCCGGCACCCTGGCCTTGGGGATCACCCAGGCCGTGCCTGCCGAGGATCTGGCCGTGACCTGGTTGACTTGGTGGTGCGGCGACACCCTGGGGGTGCAGGTGGCCGCGCCTGTGGCGCTGAGTTTCATCGCCGAGCCCGCACAGGCTTGGCGCCCGCGTCGCTGGACCGTGGCTTTGCCGCTGGCTGCCGTGACCTTGGCTTTGGAGCTGGCACTGTTCCAGTTGGCGCAGGGCGAGCAGCAACGGCGCAGCGTCGAGGCGTCCCGGGATGCGCAAGCCCTGGTCGAGACGCTGCGGCGTGAACTCTTGCGCTACCTCGATGCCTTGGACGCGATGCATGGCGTGTTCGTGGCCTCCGAAGAGGTTACCCGTGCCGAGTTCCGGCGGGCGGCCCAGCCGTGGCTGGAACGCTTGAAAGGGGTTCAGGCCCTGGGGTGGCATCAGCGATTGCACCCGAAAGACCTGCCGGACTTCGAAGCCCGGGCATGGGCCGACGGTTTGGCCGGCTTCAAGGTGTTCAATCGCAGCGATGGGGTGCCGCCGCCCACGGACGAAGCCATGGTGATGCAGTTCGTGGAGCCGATGACGACCAATGCGGCGGCGCTCGGGGTCAATGTGTTGAGCATCCCGGCGGCCGCGGCGGCCATCGACCTGGCCCGCCGGGAGGGCCGAACAGTGGCTTCTGGCGGCTTTCGCCTGACGCAGGATCCACAGCAACGTTCGGGCGTGGTGCTGTACCGCCCGGTCTACGAAGGCGATCCGCTCACGGCGCAGGACCGGCTGCGCGCTACCGTGGGGATGGTCTTTTTGACCCTGCTGGTCGACGAGGCCTTATCGTCCACCGTGCAGGGGTTGCCGGACCATCTCAGCCTGTGCTGGGTCGATCATGGACCGTCGGACCGGCCGGCTGGAAGGCTGCAGCCTCAGCGCTTGAGTGGTGCGCCGGGTTGCGAAGGCGACGCATGGGGGGGCGACACCGGGCACGTGATGCGTTTTCCCGTCGCGCTGGCCGGGCGCGAGTGGGATTTTCGGGTGCTCATCGACCTGCGCCGCCTGCCTGGCCCGCCGGCCTGGGCTTTGTGGAGTTTCGCGATGGCCACTTTGGTGGCCACGGCCTTGCTCAGCGTCTTGCTGCTGACGCTGACCGGGCGGGCGCGTCGTGTCGAACTGGCCGTGCGAGAGCGCACGGCCCAGGTGGAACGGGAAGCCGCTGAGCGCAGCGCCGCGCAGACTGCACTGCGCGAGAGCGAACAGCGTCTGCGCAATATTTTCAACACCGTGCCCGTGGGGATCGCTTACACCGATTTACGCGGCGGCATCATTCAGGTCAATCCCGGCTTTTGTCAACTGACCGGATACGGCCCCGAAGAGCTGACCCAGATGACGACGGCGGCGCTGACCCACCCGGACGACCGCGAGGCGGATGCCCGTTTGCTCGTCAGCCTGGCCCAAGGCAGCATCCCCAGCTATCAGCGCACCAAACGGTATCTGACCCGTGACGGCCGCACGCGCTGGGTTCGCGTCGACGTGCGCCCTCTGTTCGATGCCGAAGGCCGGCCGTATCGGACGGTGGGCGTGATCGAAGACATCACCGAGCGCTTGCAGCTCGAGCAAGCCGAGCGTGCTCGCCAATTGGCCGAGGCGGCCAACCGGGCCAAGAGCGATTTTCTCTCCCGCATGAGCCACGAGCTGCGCACGCCGCTCAATGCGATGCTCGGGTTTGCCCAGTTGCTGAGCATGGACGACGCCGCAGTCACCGCCCCGCAGCGTCGTCAATGGCTGGCTCAGATCCAGAAAGCGGGCTGGCACTTGTTGGAGATGATCAACGATGTCCTCGATTTGTCGCGCATCGAGCTGGGCACCATCGAGCTGCGCACCGAAGCGTTGCCGCTGCGCAAGTTGGTGGCCGAGTCGGTGTCGATGGTCGAGGCCGACGCGGCGCAACGGAAGGTGCATTTCGAGATCGACACGCCTTCCGTGGAGGGGGTGTCGGTGATGGGGGATGCCACGCGCGTCAAACAAATCCTCATCAACCTGTTGAGCAACGCCGTGAAGTACAACCGCGAAGGCGGAACGGTTGCGGTGTGCGCCCGGCAGGTGCCTTGCCCGGGACATCCGGCCACCACGGTGGTGGAGATCGATGTGCGTGACACCGGCCTGGGCCTGAGTCAGGAGCAGCTGGACCATTTGTTCGAGCCTTTCAACCGGCTCGGTCGGGAGCGTACAGCGGCTGCGGGCACCGGGATCGGCCTGGTGATCAGCCGCCGCCTGGCCGAAGGCATGGGTGGGCAGTTGCGTGTGAGCTCCCAGCCAGGGCAAGGTTCGACCTTCACGTTGCAGCTGCCCGCTGCCGCGCACCCCAGTGCTGGGGTTTCCGGCTTTGGCGAACTGTACGATGCCGGGCCGACATACGGTGAGCGCCTCGTGTTGTACGTCGAAGACAATGAGGTCAACGCCGAGGTGATGCGCGGCGTGCTGGCCCAGCGGCCGCAGTTGGAAGTGAGCATCGCTGGCACCGGCGCCGAAGGACTGGGGCGCGCGTTTCGGCGTGTGCCCGACCTGGTGCTGTTGGACCTGCACCTGCCTGACATGCATGGTCTGGAGGTGCTGCAACGCCTGCGCAACGACCCGCGCACGGCTCGGGTGCCGGTGGTGGTGGTCTCGGCCGATGCCCTGCAGGACCAGATCGAGGCGGCCTTGCGCGCGGGGGCGCAGCGCTACCTCACCAAGCCGGTGGACGTGCGCGAGGTGCTCAACGTGGTGGACGAGCTGCTGGGCGCGCGCGAGACGCGCCCGGGCTGAACCCGCCCCACCTCACCCGAACAGCCAGCGCACCGCACCCAGCGTGATGACCGGGAAGAACAGCAGCAAGGCCACACGGATGAAATCGCTGGCCAGGAAGGGCAGCACGCCGCGATAGGTTTCGCTCATTGGCACGTCCTTGCACACGCTGTTGACCACGTAGACGTTCAGGCCCACGGGCGGCGTGATCAGGCCGATCTGCACGATCATCAGCACCAGCACGCCGAACCAGATGGCCTTTTCCTGCAGATCCAGGCCGAAGAGGTCCAGGCCCATGATGGCCGGGAAGACCACGGGGATGGTCAGCAGCAGCATCGACAACTCGTCCATCACGCAGCACAGCACCACGTAGAACGCCAGCAGCGCAGCCACGATGGCCAGCGGGGGCACGTCCAGATGCGAGACCCAATCGGCCAGCCTGGCCGGCAGCTGGGTGAGCGCCAGGGCCGAGTTCATCATGTCGGCGCCCAGGAAGATCATGAAGACCATCGCTGAGGTCTCGGCCGTGCCCAGGAAGGAGCGCTTGATGCCCTCTAGCCCCAGCTCGCGCGAGGCCAGCCCCGCGATGAAGGTGCCAATGGCGCCCACGGCCGCGCCCTCGGTGGGCGTGAAGATGCCGCCGTAGATGCCGCCGAAGACGACGATGAAGATCGTCGCGATGGGCCACACGGCCACCAGCGCCTTCCAGCGCTGGGCCCAGGGCGTGGGCTCGCAGGCCGTGGCCAGGTCGGGGCGCACGCGGCAGTAGATGGCGATCACCGCCAGGTAGCCCACCACCGCGATCAGGCCCGGCACGAAGGCTGCCGCAAAGAGCTTGGCGATGTTTTGCTCGGTGAGGATGGCATACACCACCAGCGGCACCGAGGGCGGGATCAGGATGCCCAGCGAGCCGCCAGTGGCCAGCACCCCGGTGGACAGGCGGCCCGAGTAGCCATGCGCCTTCATCTCGGGGTAGGCCACCTGGCCGATCGTGGCTGTGGTGGCCACCGAGGAGCCGCATACCGCGCCGAAGCCCGCGGCGGCCATGATGGCCGCCATGCCCAGGCCGCCCTTGATGTGGCCGATGAAGGCTGCAGCCGCCTTGAACAGCGCCCGCGACAGGCCCCCTTGGGTGGCGAACTGGCCCATCAGCAGGAACAGCGGGATCACCGACAGGTCGTAGACCGTCAGGCGCGCCACGGCCGAACCCTTGAGCAGGTTCAGCAGGGCCAGCTCGTTGGTCATGGCCCAGTAACCTACCGCGCCGGGAATGAACATCGCCGCGGCGATGGGGATGCGCAGGGCCATCAGCCCCAGCATGGCCGCGAACATCACGAGGCCGATCGTCGTGGGGCTCATGCCGTGGCCTCCGACTCACGGCCCAGGAAGTGCATGAGCGCCTGGTAGAGCGCGATCAGCGCGGTCAGCGCAAAGCCCGGGGCCAGCACGACGTAGACGATCCACATCGGCAAACCCATGATCATCGAGGTCTCGCCAGCGTCCTTCACCGAAATGGCGCCTTCGCCCGTGCGCCAGGCCAGCAGGATCACCATGGCGGCCAGCAGCACGGCGCCGATGCCGTCCAGCACCTGGCGGCTGCGCTCGGAGGCCTTGAGCGTGAAGAAGTCGACGATGATGTTGCCGCCGTGCAACTGGCACCAGGGCAGGCACAGCGAGATGGCCAGGGCGATGCCGAACTGCGTGAGTTCCACGTCGCCCTGAATGGGGGTGGACCACAGCGTGCGGCTGACGATGCTGGCGACCGTCATGCAGCCCACCAGGGCTGCAGCCAGGCCGCCGATCAGCGCAAAGACCATCGCGGTCCAGCGTAGCAGGTGATACATGCGGTGGGCTCCAAAAAAGGGCGGGCGCGCCGCTCGGCGCGTCCGCCCTGGTCCGGTATCACCGGACGATGGTCCGGCGGCTCGGATGTCCCGGCAAGGGGATTACTTCTGATGCTTGGCGATCATCGCGCGGGCGTCTTCCAGCATCTGCTTGCCCGGCAGCCCGGCCTTGTCCATCGCGGCGACCCAGTCGTCGTACAGCGGCGCGGAGGCCTTGATCCAGTTGTCCACCTCCTCGGCCGGCAGCGTGTAGAAGGTGTTGCCGCGTTCTTCGGCGGGCTTGCGGCCGGGGGCGCGGGCCGCGTCCCAGGTCTTGCCCGCCGCCGCCGACAGCACCGCGCCGCTGTGGCGGTCGATGACGGCCTTCAGGTCCGCCGGCAGGCTGTTGTATTTGGCCGGGTTCATCGCCAGCACGAACACCGAGGTGTACAGCGCCGGGCGGTTGTCCGGCGTCTCGGTGTGGAACTTCACCATCTCGTGCAGGCGCACCGAGGGGATCACTTCCCAGGGCAGCACGAAGCCGTCGATCACGCCCTTGTTCACCGCTTCGGCCACGGCCGGCAGCGGCATGCCCACGGGCGAGGCACCCAGGCTGGCCAGCAGGCGGTTGGTCTGCCGGGTGGGCGCGCGCATCTTCAGGCCCTTGAAGTCGGCCAGGGTCTTGATCTGCTTGTCGCGGGTGTGCACGTAGCCCTGCTCGTGCACCGCGAACATCAGCGGCTTGACGCTGGCGAACTCCTTCTGCGCGTACTTCTCGTAGAACTCCCAGGCCGCCTTGGAGCCGGCCTCGGCCGAGCGGATCATGAAGGGCAGCTCGAAGGCCTCCATGATGGGGAAGCGGCCGGCGGTGTAGCCCGGCAAGGTGAAGGCGATGTCGACCACGCCGTCGCGCGCTTGGTCGATCAACTGCGCCGGCGTGCCACCCAGCTGCATGGCTGGGAAGACCTGGCATTTCAGGCGGTTGTTGGAGTCGGCGGCGATCTTGTCGCACCAGGGCTGCAGCACCTTGGTGGGCGGCATGGCCTGGGCCGGCCAGAAGTGATGGACCCGCAGGGTCACGTCCTGGGCCTGGGCGGCCAAGCCGAAGGCGGCCGCCAGGGCCACCGCGCAGGTCTTCAGCAGCAGTTTCATGGATCAGTCTCCTGGTTGTGAAATGTCAGGGTCGCGCAAGAGGGGGGTCAGCGCCGGGGCCGGCAGCACCGTCCCCACGCAATCGGAGAACCCGATGGCGCGGAAGCCGTCGCGCTCGCAACGCGCCCGCAGGATGACAGTATCCCCATCCTCCAGGAAAGTGCGAGTCTCACCGTTCATTAATCGCACCGGATTCTTCCCACCGCACGTAAGTTCGAGGAGCGAACCTCCTTGATCCGCTTCAGGACCGGACTGGGTGCCCGAGCCCAGCAGGTCGCCGCTGGCCAGGTTGCAGCCGTTGATGCTGTGGTGGGCGATCATCTGGCCCACCGTCCAGTAAGCGTCCCGGAAATTGGACTGCATCAAGCGCTGGGGTTCCTGGCCGTTTTCCCGCATCCGGGCCGTCTGCAGCCACACCTCCAGCGTGATGTCGATGGCGCCACGGCCGCGGGTGTCGTCCGAATCCAGGTAGGGCAGGGGCTGAGGGTCGCCCTCGGGGCGGCTCCAGGGGCGGCGGAAGGGTTCGAGCGCCTCCATCGTGACGATCCACGGCGAAATCGTGGTGGCGAAGTTCTTCGACAGGAAGGGGCCCAGAGGCTGGTATTCCCAAGCTTGTATGTCGCGAGCCGACCAGTCGTTGAGCAGCACCAGGCCGAAGGCGTGGTCCTCGGCCTGCTCAATGGGGATGGGCTCGCCCAGCGCATTGCCGGAACCGACGAAAACGCCCAGCTCCAGCTCGTAGTCCAGCCGCTGGCAGGGGCCGAGGTGGGGCGTGTCGGCCGTGGGTGGTTTGAGCTGGCCCAGCGGCCGGCGCAAGACCTGCCCGCTCACGCCGATCGACGAGGTGCGGCCGTGGTAGGCGATGGGCACCCATTTGTAGTTGGGCAGCAGGGGATTGTCGGGCCGGAAGAGCTTGCCCACTGCGGTGGCATGGTGGATGCCGGTGTAGAAGTCGGAGTAGCCGTCGATGCGGCAGGGCAGGGCGTACTCGGCCTGGGCTTGGGGCACCAAGCAGCGCGCCAGCACGCCTTGCTGGGTGCTGCCGTGGCGCAGGCCTTGCGAGAGCGCGCGGCGAAGCGCCACGCGCACGCCGCGGCCCTGGGCCATGAAGGCGTTGAGCTCCCCGCCCACGCAGGCCGCCAGGGCCTCAGCCACGTCGGCCGGCAGCGCGCCGGCCTGACGCGCGGCCGTGAGGTCGACGATCTGGTCGCCGATGGCCACGCCAGGGCGGAAGGCCTCGTGGCTGCCGGCGCGCCGGAACCGGCCGATCGGCAGGTTCTGGATCGGAAAGTCCGTGGCCGCGTCGTTGGCCGTCTCGACCCAGGACCGCAGGGCCGGGTCGTGGGTGTCGTCCAGGCGCGAGTTCATCCTTGGGCTCCTCCTCGGAACTGGTCCTTCAGGCCTTGCCAGCACTGGGCGTAGGCGGTGTCGAGCGTGCCGCTGTTCATGGCGTACTCGGTGGGCACGAAACGGTAGCGGCTTTCGAACATGAAGGCCAGGGTGTTGTCGAGCTTGTGCGGCGAAAGCGGCGCGGTGCTGGCCTTCTCGAAGGCCTCGGTATCGGGGCCGTGGGGCACCATGCAGTTGTGCAGCGAGGCCCCGCCGGGCTTGAAGCCCTCCGGCTTGGCGTCGTACTGGCCATACACCAACCCCATGAACTCACTCATCAGGTTGCGGTGGTACCAGGGCGGGCGGAAGGTGTCCTCGGCCACCATCCAGCGCGGCGGGAAGATCACGAAATCGCAGTTGGCCGTGCCCGGGGTGTCGGACGGCGAGGTCAGCACCGTGAAGATCGACGGATCGGGGTGGTCGTAGCTGATCGAGCCGATCGTCATGAAGTGCGCGGTGTCGTACTTGAAAGGCACGAGATTGCCGTGCCAGGCCACCACGTTGAAGGGCGTGTGTCCCTGCGTGCTGCGCCATAGGCGGCCGCCGAACTTCTTGATGATTTCGTACTCACCGCGGCCGTCTTCCCAGGCGGCCACGGGGGTGAGGAAGTCGCGCGCATTGGCCAGGCCGTTCGAGCCGATGGGGCCGAGTTCGGGCAGGCGGAAGAAGGCGCCGTAGTTCTCGCACACATAGCCGCGCGAGGGGCCGTCGGGCAGCTCCACCTTGAAAGCCATGCCGCGCGGCACCAGGGCGATCTCGCCCGGCCCGGCTTCGAGCACCCCCAGTTCGGTGACCAGGCGCAGCCGACCCTGCTGCGGCACGAAAAGCATCTCGCCGTCGGCATTCACCAGCGCACGGCGGCCCATCGAGCGGCTGGCCAAGTACACGTGCGCGGCCACGCCGCACTGCGCGTCGGCGTCGCCGTTGGCCACGATGGTGCGCAAGCCGTCGACGAAGTCGTGTGCGGCCTCGGGCAGGGGGAAGGGGTTCCAGCGCAGCGGTTCGGGCGGCACGGCCACGCCGCCGGCGGCGCCGGTGGTCCAGTAGGGCTGTTCGTAGGGCCGGTAGGCCCCGGTCACCACCGAGGGCTGGCGGCGGTACATCCAGGTGCGCCGGTTGGCCGCGCGCGGCGCGGTGAAGGCGGTGCCGGACAGCAGCTCGGCGTACAGGTCGAAGGGCGGACGCTGCGGGCTGTTGCGCCCGATGGGCAGCGCGCCGGGGAGGGCCTCGGTGGCGAATTCGTTGCCGAAGCCGCTGAGATAGGACAGGGGGGCGTCGTTCATGGACATCATCCTGCGGAGTGGGAAGAGGAGAGCACGCTGTCGCGCGCAGCCTGCAGGGCCTGGCGCAGCACGTCGGTGTCGCCGATGTGGTTGGCCAGCAGCAGCACGAGCTTGGCGTTCAGTTCATGGCTCTGCGCAGTCGTGAGTTCACGGTGCGTGTCGATCAGCGCTTCGTAGAAGTCGTCGGGCGCGTCGAGGTGGGGGGCGGTGATGAGGGACATGGCTTTCGGCCTCTCAATGCAGGGCCAGCGCACGGCGCAGCGCGGCGCGCACCGACTCGGTGGAGGGCTCGCGCCAGCGCGCGCACACATGCTGGTCGGGGCGCAGCAGGTAGACGGTGCCGGGGCGGGCGTCGTAGCGCCGGGCCACCAGGCCTTCGGTGTCGACCAGGCTGCGCACGCCGTCGAGGTGGCGCGCGCCGTCCGTCACGAGCAGCACCTCCAGCTCGGTCAAGCCTTGGGCGGCCTCGCGCACGGCGGCCAAGCGCTGCGGCGCATCGGGCCCATCGAAGACGAGTGCGGCAAAGCGCGAGCCCTGCAATTGCCGCAGCAGCCAGCCGGGGCGGCCGTCCACCGTCACCGGGGCGTCCGTGGCCGCAGCGCCGGGCACCATGCGGCCCTCGAAGGCCTCGGTGTCGGGGGTGTTCAGCGGCGAGTCCCGCAGCGTGGCCGGCACCGACAGCCGCCCGCTGTTGACCAGGCTGCGCGCGAAGGCGTGGTCTTTCGCCAGGTCGAGCACCGCGTCGCGGAAGAGCCGGCTCACCTCGCTCTTGGGCGTGATGAAGTCGGTGGCGCGCGTGGAGTTGCGGATGTTCTCGTCGGCCGCATATTCGCGCTCGGTGCCGTAGCTGTCGAGCAGCGCCTCGCCGGCCTGGCCGCGCAGCACGGCCGCAAGCTTCCAGGCCAGGTTCTCGGCGTCTTGCACCCCGGAGTTGGCGCCGCGTGCGCCGAAGGGCGAGACGAGGTGGGCCGAGTCGCCGGCGAAGATCACCCGTCCATGGCGGAAGCGGTCCATGCGCAGGCAGGAGAAGGTGTACACGCTCACCCATTCCAGCTCGAAGGGCATGTCCGGGCCGAGCAGCGCCTTCACCAGCGGGATCACGTTCTCGGGCCTTTTCGCCTCCTCGGGATCGGCCTCCCAGCCGAGCTGGAAGTCGATGCGCCACACGTCGTCGGGCTGGCGGTGCAGCAGCACGCTCTGGTTCGGATGGAAGGGCGGGTCGAACCAGAACCAGCGCTCGGTGGGGAAGTCCGCGTGCATCTTCACGTCGGCGATCAGGAAGCGGTCGCGGAACACCCGCCCGTGGCTTTCCTGGCCGATCATCTGGCGCACCGGCGAGCGCGAGCCGTCGCAGGCGATGAGGTAGCCGGCTTCCAGCGTGTAGGGGCCTTCGGGCGTGTCCACCGTCAGCTCCACATGGTCCGCTGCGGGCCGCACGGCGGTGACGCCGTGCTGCCAGCGCAGGTCGATCAGCGGCAGCTCGGCGATGCGCTCGGCCAGGTAGCCTTCGGCGTAGTACTGCTGCAGGTTGATGAAGGCCGGGCGCTCGTGGCCGGATTCTGGCAGCAGGTTGAAGCCGTAGATCTGCTCGTTGCGGAAGAAGACCTTGCCCACGTTCCACGACACCCCCTTGGCCACCATGCGGTCGCCGCAGCCCAGGCGGTCGAAGATCTCCAGCGTGCGTTTGGCAAAGCAGATCGCGCGCGAGCCCACGGACAGCTTGTGATCGTTGTCCAGCAGCACCACGCGCACGCCCTGCTGCGCCAGGTCGATGGCCAAGCTCATGCCCACCGGGCCGGCGCCCACCACCACCACCGGGTGGCGCACCGGAGCGGCGGCGTCCTGGTCGGGGGAGCGTTCGTAGTCGAAGCTCACCGTCTGGTAGTCGATGCCCTCGCCGTGGGCGCGGGCCAGGTCACGAAGGTTCATGACTCCAGCGCCTCCCACATCTGCCGATCGCGCTCGGCCGTCCAGATGCGCGGGTCGGGGTACTGCGTGACCTCGTCGTAGCAGCGCGTGACGTCAAAGGGCATGCAGTGGTCGAAGATCACCCAGTGGCCGTACTTGGGCTGTAGCCTGGCGTAGGTGTCCTTGTAGATGGTCTTGAGATCCTTGCCGGCGGCCACCCCTTCTTGCACGCAGGCGTGGACGTCGGCAATGAAGCTGCGCGTGCCGGCCAGGGCGGCCTGCACCTGCTCGGGCGTGGTCAGCGCCGCGCCGCGGCCGGGCACGAGTTTGTCGGGGTTCAGGGCGGCGATGCGGTCCAGCGTCTGGGGCCAGTCCTTGAAGTAGGCGTCGCCCGCATAGGGCGTGGCGTCGAACTCGACCAGGTCGCCGGAGAACAGGATGCGCTCCTGGGGCAGCCAAGCCACTGTGTCGCCTTTGGTGTGGCCGCGGCCCAGTTGCAGCAGCTGCACCTCCAGCCGACCCAGCCACAGCGTCATCTGGCCGGTGAACGCGAGGGTGGGCCAGGTCAGCCCTGGCGGGACGGTCTCGACGTTGCGGAACAGGCGCGGGAAGCGGCCGATCTCGCTGGCCTTGTCGGCCTCGCCGCGCTCGCGGATGAGCTCCAGGGTGTCGTGGCTGGCGATGATGTGTTCGGGGTGGTAGGCCGAGGCACCCAGCACGCGCACGGCGTGGTAATGGGTGAGCACGACGTACTTGATGGGCTTGTCGGTGACTTGGCGGATGCGGGCGATGACGTCCTGGGCCATCGCGGGCGTGGCTTGGGTGTCCAGCACCATCACGGCGTCGTCGCCGATGATCACGCCGGTGTTGGGGTCGCCCTCGGCGGTGTAGGCGTAGGCATGCTCGGACAGCCGGGTGAAGCTCACCCGCTTCTCCTCGAGATCGGCCTGGCTGGCAAAGGCTTTCTGACTCATGGGGGCTCCTGGTCGGTGGGGCGCTGCGTTATACGTAGGCGAAGTAATTTGACATCGCTGAACTAAGCTTGATCGTAGTCAACTTGTTTGCTAATGTCTAATCAATTTGATGCGTGAGAACCCGAATCCAGGGAAAACCCTGAGCCTAGGGCCCGAGGGCCTGGAAAGAACATCCATCGTGGACGACAACCACACGAAGTCCGAGCGCGACCGGCGAGGCATTCAGAGCGTCGAGGTGGGCGGGCAATTGCTGCGGGCGCTGGCCCATGCCGGGCGTGCTTTGCCGTTGAAGGATCTGGCCCGTGAAGCCGGCATGGCCCCGGCCAAAGCGCACCCCTATCTGGTGAGCTTCGGCAAGATCGGCCTGGTCGAGCAGCACGAGGCTAGCGGCCACTACGGCCTGGGGCCTTTGGCGCTGCAGCTTGGCCTCATCGCCTTGCAGCAGGCCGACCCGGTGCGCATCGCCACGCCGTTGATCGCCGAGCTGGCCCAGCGCATCGGGCACACCGTGGCCGTGGCAGTGTGGGGCTCGCGCGGCCCCACCATCGTGCGCATCGAGGAGTCGCCGGCGGCGGTGCACGTGAACATGCGCCACGGCACGGTCGAATCCCTGCCTGGTACGGCGTCCGGGAGGCTGTTTGCGGCCTACCTGCCGCCCGAGACCGTGCGGGCGGCCCTGGAAGAGGAGCGCGCCCGCGAAAAAGCCCTGGGCCTGCGCGCCCAGCCGGGCATGCCCCCGCCCAAGCCTTTGCCGCGTTGGGAGGACTTCGAGCCCACCTTGGCCGAGGTGCGCGCCCATGGCTTGAGCCGCTCCGAAGGGGCGGTAATCCAGGGCGTGAGCGCCATGTCCGCCCCGGTGTTCGATCACGCCGGCCAGATGGTGATGGCTGTCACCGCCATCGGACCTTCGGGGGTGTTCGACACGCGCTGGGATGGCGAACTGGCGCGAGCCCTGCGCGAATGCGCGCGGGCGGTGTCGCAGAGGTTGGGGGCGAGGTAGGGTCAGCGGCCGCTGTGGCCGGGCGGCTCAGCGCGCTTCAGGGTGCCATGCGGCGCGCTTGCGCGAACACATCTTCGGCGGTGAAGGTCTCCACCT
>NZ_JBKBSL010000015.1:0-73428 GCF_046291045.1 Caldimonas sp.
GTGTGCAGTTCGGCCTCATCACCGACCGCAAGCTCTGCCCTGACCCGCAGGCCATCGCTGCCCGGTTCCGACAAGAGTTCGAGTCGTTGCTGATGGTGACCTTGATGCTGCCGTGGGGGGATGGGTAGGGCGGCAAGCGACCGAAAAGACCTTGCCGGAAAGGTATCGGCCCCCACTTGGGGGGGGCCGACGGGTGTTGGCGGGCAAGACCGACTGTCCGCGAGCGGCGGAGCAACCGGATGAGCGGGTGGCCTGGAGCCACCGGCCTTCCACACTCGGGTGGACTTGCCCGATGTCAGTATCGGACTTCCAGGGCGGAAGTGGAGCCCCAAAAGTGAGGGGGGCGTGTCATAGATCACGACCTCGCCCCGCGTTCGCCGGAGGCGTTCCTTGTCGCGTCACTGACAAACGAAACTTTCCGCGCTTTCCAGGCTGCCCGAGCCGCTGTAGCGCGCCACCTTCGGGTACGGGCACAACGGGCGGGTGCGGTCAGCGGCCCAGTCGCCCGGCACTTCGGTGTTCGTGCCACCCGGGTTGCCGGCTCCGCGGGCGCTGGCCACGATGCGGTCAGGCGCCACGCCTTGCTCCACCCATTGCACCAGCGGCGTGATCACATCGAACTGGTCGGTGGACGGCCCCCCTGAGCAGTGGCCCATGCCCGGAACACGGAACACGCGCGCGAAGTTGGAGGCGTCGCCGCCATGGTTGGCGCTCAGGGCCTCATACCAGCGCGTGGTGTCGTCCACCGAGAAGATGGCGTCCGACACCCCGTGGTACACGATCATCTTGCCGCCGCGATTGCGCAGTGTGGACAGGTCGCTCGGGTTGGGTGGGGTCATGAAGCTCATGGCCGACTCGGTGTAGCTCAGCGAGGTGCTGTGGATGAACTCATAGAGCGTGTCCACCGGCGTGTTCAGGGCAAAGGCCGGGCCGTTGAAGCCGATCGGATTTTCCGGCGGCGCCTTGAACACGATGCCCACGGCGCCGGAGTCGAGCGCCAGAGGAGCGGTGAACTCCCAAAACCCCACGCCGCTGCCGCGCAGGCCTGGGTCGTAAGGAAAGCTCGCGTAAAAGCGAGTGCCACCGCTGGTCCTCGCACCCTCGAAGATCGAGGCGATCACGGTCTTTTGGTCCGCGCTCAGACAGGTGCCATCACGTGCGCCGGAACAAGTCGGCACGTCGCGCATCAGGTCAAACGCGCTCTGGCAGGCGGTGGTGTCCTGCACGATGCCGTCTTCGGCGCCATCGAGGGCATCGCAGCGATCGAGCACGGCTTGGGAGACGAGCTCACGTTCCGAGGCGGTGAAGGCCGTGGAGAGGTTGGTCGGGTCGGTGGCCACCGTCGCGTAACGCTGAGCGCCCCAGATGTTGGCCACCGCGGCCAGCGGCAGGTTGAAGCCGGGTGCGCCAGCGAGGATCCCGTCATAGTCCTGGGTGTAGCGGGCGGCGGCCACCATCGCGTGGCGACCTCCATTGGAGCAGCCTCCGAAGTACGAGCGATCGGGCGCTTTGCCGTAGACGCGCCGGATGGCCTCTTTGGCCATGGGTGTGAGCTTGCCGACGGCCTGATAGCCATAGTCGAGTCGGGCTTGGGGGTCGCGCCCGAAGGACGGGGTGGGGCCGGCATGACCGGCATCGGAGCTGAGCACGGCAAAGCCTTGGTGCAGTGCATGGGTGAGCGGTCCGCCGCCGAAGCTGCCCGTGGCCGTGACGACGTTGCCATCGAGTCCGCCATTGCCTTGGTGAAAGAAGCGACCGTTCCAGGCCTTGGGCAAGCGCAGCTCGAAGCTGATGGCATAGGTCGCCCCATCGATCGGTCCGATGCGCTCGAACATTCGACCCGTCACACGGCAGTGCTCGGCAACGGCTTGCCCCCCCACAGTCAATGCACCCGCGGCCACCGTCGTGGCTGCGGTGATCGTGGTGTTGGGCAAGCCGGCCAGTGTGGTGGCGAGGGCCTCGCACTCGCCGCCATAGCTGCCTGGAGTGGCCGCAGACAGCCGGGGGATGTCGGGGGCACGGGTGTCGTTGCCGCCGCCGCAGGCGGCCAGGGATGAAACGGCCAGCAGCAAGGCCGATGCCCTTGCGGTGCAATGCGGGGAAGGGTGGCGCATGAGGGTGTCTCCTACTTGATCTGTGACGAGGATCGCCTGGCGTGTTCATTGCCAGACAATTAGTTAACTTAATTAATAAATATCAAAGTAGAAGACGGTGCTTACCCTAGGAGGGTGGCTGAATTCATTCATTCACTTCACCATATGGGCCGTGCCGTGCGGCGGGCACAATCCGGGGCATGCCTTCCAACCGTCCTTCCCGCAACGACATCACCCCGGCTGGCCGGCTCGACGAGGCGCGGCTGCACGACGTGCTGGGCTATCAGATGGCCCAAGCGGCCATCGTCACCGACGCCGTTTTCAGGGACCAGGTGGGGCGTCCCTTCGGCTTGAGGCCGGTGGAGTACACGGTGCTGACGCTGATCGTCGAAAACCCCGGGGGGTCGCTGGCGCGTTTGGCGAGGGCTCTGGCGGTGACGGC
Source organism: Caldimonas sp. (assembly GCF_046291045.1). Lineage (GTDB taxonomy): Bacteria > Pseudomonadota > Gammaproteobacteria > Burkholderiales > Burkholderiaceae_C > Caldimonas. The sequence continues at coordinate 2,536 of NZ_JBKBSL010000015.1, forward strand.
GCCGAACATCACGATGTGGGTCGATCGACTGGAATCGCGCGCGCTGGTGCGGCGTGAGCAGAGCTCACGGGATCGTCGTTCGCAGGTTCTGCACGCGACGGCACAGGGCGTCGCGCTGGCTCGGGCAGCCACTCAACGCATTCTCGATGCCGAGCGGCAGGCGCTGGACGCGCACTTGACGGCCGGTGAGAGAGCCATACTGCTGGAGCTGCTGCACAAGGTGGCCTGCGCACGAGCCGAGCGCTCGCGCGGCTGAGTGCGCTCAGCTCAGGCCGAGCAGGCGCTGTGCGTTGGCTTTCAGGATGAGCGGCTTGACCTCGTCGCGGAAGCCGGCTTCCTCGAAGTCTTTCATCCAGCGGTCGGGTGTGATCAGCGGGTAGTCGCTGCCGAAAAGCACGCGGTCTTTCAGCAGGGTGTTGGCGTACTGTACGAGCTGCGCCGGGAAATACTTGGGGCTCCAGCCCGACAGGTCGATCCATACGTTGGGTTTGTGCATGGCCACACTCAGGGCCTCGTCCTGCCAAGGCCACGACGGGTGGGCGATGACGATTTGCATGTCGGGAAAGTGGATCGCCACGTCGTCCAGGTGCATGGGGTTGGAGTACTCCAGCCGCAGCCCGCCGCCGCAACGCATGCCCGATCCGATGCCGGAGTGGCCGCTGTGAAAGATGGCCGGCATCTTGTGCTCGGCAATCACTTCATAGAGGGGCCAGGCCATGCGATCGTAGGGGTAGAAGCCTTGGACCGTGGGGTGGAACTTGAAGCCCTTGACGCCGTGTTCCTCGATCAGCCTGCGTGCTTCGCGCGCGCCCATCTTGCCCTTGTGCGGGTCGATGGAGGCGAAGGCGATCATGATGTCGCTGTTCTTGCGGGCGGCTTCGGCGATCTCCTCGTTGGGGATGCGTCGCCGGCCCAGCTGGGCCTCGGCATCGACCATGAACATCACCAGGCCGATGTTGCGCTCGCGGTAGTAGGCAATGCTCTCGTCGATGGTGGGGCGTCGGCTGGAGCGGAAGTACTTGTCGGCCGCGCGGTCGTATTCCTCGCCGTAGCTGTCATAGGGGTTCCAGCAGGACACCTCGGCATGGGTGTGAATGTCGATGGCGACGAGGTTCTCGGTCTTCACGGATGGGCTCCCGGTGAGGTGGCTTTGATTATAAACATTAACGACTTGGGGTCGCTCTGGACGTGTGAGCCGGCGGTGCTCCGTGGGCGCCAGACACCGGGTCCGATGGTCGATTATCCCTGGGAAATCCCTGATATCTACCGACTTCTGGCGATCTGTTGCCCTTCGATACGAGGGAAAACCCTTGATCTTGAGCCAGGCCAATTGTTTATTCTTCTTAACCAATTGATCGACATCATACCCATGCCCTCCCCACCTTCCGACAACGCCATGCTCGCTGCCCTGGACCTGCTCAAGATCGAGCACGACGGTGCGGTGACCCATGTGCGCCTGAACCGCCCGGCCAAGCGCAATGCCATCAGCGATGCCCTGGTGGCCCAGCTTCATACCTGCTTCATCCACCTGCCCGACAGCACACGAGCCGTGGTGCTCAGCGGCGAAGGCGAGCATTTCTGCGCCGGGCTGGATCTGTCCGAGCTGGCCGAACGTAGCGTGGCCGAGGGCATCGAGCATTCGCGTGCCTGGCATGCGGCGTTCGAGCAGGTCCAGTTCGGTCGGGTGCCGGTGGTGGCCGTGCTGCATGGCGCGGTCGTGGGCGGCGGGCTGGAGCTGGCGGCGGCCGCCCACATCCGAGTGGCCGAGGACTCCACGTTCTATGGCCTGCCCGAGGGGCAGCGCGGTCTCTTCGTGGGCGGGGGAGGCTCGGCGCGCGTGCCGCGGTTGATCGGTGTTGCGCGCATGACCGACATGATGCTCACCGGCCGCGTGCTCGATGCGGACGAAGGGCAGGCGGCAGGCCTGTCGCACTACCGTGTCGGCCAAGGCCAGGGGGTGGCCAAGGCGATGGAGCTGGCGCGCAGGATCGCCAGCAACGCGCCGCTGTCGAATTTTGCGGTGATGCAGGCCCTGCCGCGTATCGCCGAGATGTCGCAGGCCCAGGGCCTGTTCGTCGAGTCCCTCACCGCGGCCATTGCTCAGGGCGATCCGGCCGCGAAGGACCGCATGCGCGCCTTCCTTGAGGGCAAGGCGGCAAAGGTGGGCAAGCCATGACGCGCTACCGCGCCACACCGGTGGGGGGGTGCCTGTCGGCCACCGTGGAGCGGCGAGCCGACGGCAGCGTCGTGCTGCGTTCCACCGAGCCGTTGGAGCCTTATCCGGCGCGCCTGACGGACCGCCTGGAGCACTGGGCCCGGGTGGCCCCCGACCGCACCTTGGTGGCCCAGCGTGAGCGGCGGCCCGATGGCACCCGCGGTGAGTGGCGCCGTTTGAGCTATGACCGGATGCTCGCTCGCGCCCAAGCGGTGGGGCAGGCGTTGGTGCTGCGCGGGCTCTCGCCCGATCGGCCGGTGGCCATCCTGTCGGACAACGACTTGGAGCACCTCACGCTGGCGCTGGGGGCGATGTGGGCCGGTGTTCCCTATGTGCCGGTCTCGCCAGCGTACTCGCTGGTGTCGCAGGACTTCGGCAAGCTGCGCCACATCATGGAGACCGTCACGCCAGGCCTGGTGTTCGCCTCCGATGCGCGATACGGCCGCGCCATCGAGGCGGTGGTCGCGCCGGACGTGGAGGTGGTTCTTACCGAGGGCGAACTCGCCGGGCGCCGCATCACGCCCTTTGCGGCGCTGCTCGATACCTCGCCCGGCGCGCAGGTCGATGCGGCGCACGCCAAAGTCGGGCCGGACACCATCGTCAAGTTCCTGTTCACCTCCGGTTCGACCAAGGCGCCCAAAGGGGTGATCAACACCCAGCGAATGCTGTGCGCCAATCAGCAGATGAAGCGCCAGGCTTTTCCCTTCCTGGCCGACGAGCCGCCGGTTTTGGTGGACTGGCTGCCTTGGAACCACACTTTCGGTGGCAACCACAACACGGGGCTCACGATCTACAACGGCGGCACGCTCTACATTGACGAGGGCAAGCCCACGGCGGCCGGTATCGCCGAGACGTTGCGCAATCTGCGCGAGATCTCGCCGACGATGTACTTCAACGTGCCCAAGGGCTTCGAGGAGATCGCCGCGGCGATGGAAGACGACGCGGTGCTGCGTGAGTCGCTGCTGCGCAGGGTCAAGGCCTTCATGTTTGCCGGCGCTGGCTTGAGCCAGGCGGTGTGGGACCAGCTCGATCGTCTGGCAGAGCGCACGGTGGGTGAACGCATTCCGATCTTCACCGGCCTGGGCATGACGGAGACGGCGCCTTCGTGCACCTTTGCGCTGAGGGCCGGAGAAGTCCGCTCGGGCCACATCGGTCTGCCCTGTCCCGGCGTGGAGGTCAAGCTCGTGCCCGACGGCGATGCCCGCTACGGCAAGACCGAGATCCGCTTCCGTGGACCCAACGTGATGCCGGGCTACTGGCGGCAGCCGGGGCTCAGCGCCGAGGCCTTCGACGAGGAGGGCTACTACCGCACCGGGGATGCCGTGAAATGGGTGGATCCGGCCGACCCGCAAAAGGGCTTGCTCTTTGATGGCCGCATTGCCGAGGACTTCAAGCTCTCCACGGGCACCTTCGTGAGCGTGGGCCCGCTACGGGCGAAGATCATCGCGCTGGGCGCGCCCTGTGTGCAAGATGCGGTGATCACCGGGTTGAACCGCGATGAGATCGGCATGCTGATCTTTCCGCGCGTGGACGAATGCCGCAAGCTCGCCGGTCTAGGGGGGCAGGTGCCGACCCCCGAGGTGTTGCATCACCCGGCGGTGCGAGCGTTCTTCCAGGCGCTCACCGACCGGCTGTGGCGCGAAGGCACCGGCAGCGCCAACCGGGTGGCGCGTGCCCACGTGCTGGTCGAGCCGCCCTCCATTGACAAGGGAGAGATCACCGACAAGGGGTCGATCAACCAGCGCGCCGTGCTGCAGTGCCGTGAGGCGCTGGTCGAGGCGCTGTACCGCGGCGAAGCAGCCGATCCCTATGTGATCTTGCCCCGCAAAGACCGACAGGACAGATCATGAAGATTTTTTCCGGATTGGCAGCACTCGTGACGGGGGCAGGTTCGGGCTTGGGCGCCGAAACCGCGCGTGAGCTGGCGCGGCAGGGGGCCAAGGTGGCTTTGCTCGACATCAACGAGGCGGCAGCGCAGGACGTGGCGGCCGAGATCGGCGGCCTGGCGCTGCGCTGCGACATCACGGACAGCGCGAGCGTGAGCGCGGCGCTCGACGCCGCCCGCCAGGCCCACGGCCCCGCGCGCGTGCTGATGAACGTGGCCGGCATCGGCGGCGCTCGGCGTCTCGTGGGCCGGGACGGCACGCCCATGCCCCTGGAGGACTTCCAGCGCATCGTGAACGTCAACCTGGTGGGCACCTTCAACGTGATCCGCCTGGTGGCGGCGCAGATGCTCCAGCTCGATCCGCTGGACGACGGCGAGCGCGGCGTGATCGTCAACACGGCGTCGGTGGCGGCCTACGACGGCCAGGTGGGCCAGGAGGCCTATGCCGCGTCCAAGGGTGGCATCGTCTCCCTCACGCTGCCTCTGGCGCGCGACCTGGCGCAGTTCGGGGTGCGCGTGTGCACGATCGCGCCGGGCCTCTTCCTCACGCCGCTGCTGCACGAGTTGCCCCAGGATGTGCAGCAGTCGCTGGCCGCCTCCATCCCCTTCCCGAAGCGCCTGGGCAAACCCGAGGAGTTCGCCCAGCTCGCCGCGCACATCGTCACCAACGCCTCGCTCAACGGCGAGGTCATCCGCCTGGACGGCGCCTTGCGCTTGCCTCCGCGCTGAAGCGGCCGTTCGATTCCCTGATGAACCCCCACAGAGGAGACAAACCATGATCGATCGCAGACAGTTTCTGGCCTATGGCGGTGCGGCCGCGGCCACCGGTTTCGGGCTCGCACCCGGGCTGAGCCTGGCCCAAACCCTCGACACCGTGCGTGTGCTGTGCGGCTTTCCGGCGGGCGGCACCACCGATGCGGTGTCGCGCCGCGTGGCCGACAAGCTACGTGGCAGCTATGCGCGCGTGGCCCTGGTCGAGAACAAGCCCGGTGCAGGCGGGCGCTTGGCGGTCGAAGAACTCAAGCGCAGTCCGAACGACGGGGCCCATCTTCTGCTCACGCCGGCGGCGATGATCACGCTGTACCCGCACATCTACCGCTCGCTGTCGTACAAGCCTGAGGATGTGACCCCGGTGTGCACCGCCGGAACCATTGTGTTCGGCTTTGGCGTGGGCCCGGCCGTACCTGAGTCGGTGAAGGACATCAAGAGCTACTTGGAGTGGGCCAAGGCCAATCCGAAGGGGGCGAACTACGGCTCGCCGGGCGCCGGATCGCCGCCGCATTTCATCGGCGCCTTGCTGTCCAAAGAAAGCGGGGTGCCGCTCAACCATGTGCCGTACCGCGGCTCGGCCCCCGGCATCCAGGATCTGCTGGGAGGCCAAGTGGCAGCTTTTTCGTCGCCAGTGGGCGACTACCTGCCGCATTTGGCCAGCGGCCGCCTGCGCCTGTTGGCGACCTCGGGCGCCACGCGCTCGCGCTTTGCGCCCAACGTGCCCACCTACACCGAGCAGGGCTTCAAAGCGCTGGAGATGAACGAGTGGTACGGCTTCTTCCTGCCGGGCCAGGCCTCGGCGGACGTGACGCAACGTGCCGCCCAGGCCATCAAGGCGGCGGTGAGTGCCCCTGACGTGGTCGAGGCCTTCGCCCAGCTGGGCGTGGAGGCGGGCGCGAACACGCCGGCCGAGCTGGCCGCTGCCGTCAAGCGTGAGCATGCTGCCTGGGGACCGATCGTCACGCGCGTGGAGTTCAAGCCGGAGGCTTGATCGCCGATGTGGTCCTACGCCCCACCGCTGCGTGAGCTCCGGTTCGTCCTGGAAGATGTGCTGGAGGCGCCCGCACGGTGGGCGAGTCTGCCCCCTTATGCCGAGGTCGATGCCGCCACGGCTCGGCAGGTGCTGGAGGAGGCCGGCCGTTTCGCCGCCGAGGTGCTGGCGCCGCTGAACGCCGCTGGCGACCGTGAGGGCTGCACCTGGGATGGCGGCGAGGTGCGCACTCCTGCCGGCTTTCGACAGGCCTACCGAGCCTATGTCGAGGCCGGCTGGCCGTCGCTGGCGTGCCACCCCGACTGGGGGGGGCAAGGACTGCCCATGGGCTTGTATCTGGCGCTTAACGAGATGCTGCACAGCGCCAACCATGCGTGGGCCATGTACCCGGGCCTGGCGCACGGCGCCTACGAGTGCCTGCTGGCGCATGGCACGCCCGAGCTGCAGCAGCGCTATCTGCCGCGCATCGTCAGCGGCGAGTGGCTGGCCACGATGTGCCTGACCGAAGCCCAGGCCGGTTCGGACCTGGGTCTGGTGCGCACGCGGGCCGAGCCGGTGGGCGCGCGTGCCGACGCCATCGAATCCGGCGGTGAGGTGAAGGTGAGCGGTAGCAAGATCTTCATCTCGGGCGGCGAGCACGACCTCGCCGACAACCTTGTGCACCTGGTGCTGGTGCGCCTGCCCGAGGCCCCGCCGGGCAGCCGGGGCCTGTCGCTGGCCCTGGTGCCGAAGATCCTGCCCGATGGCCGTCGCAACGCGGTGCATTGCGACGGCATCGAGCACAAGATGGGCCTGCGTGGCAGCGCCACCTGCGTGCTGCGATTCGATGGCGCTACCGGCTGGCTGGTGGGCGAACCTCATCGCGGCCTGGCCGCGATGTTCCTGATGATGAACGCCGCCCGCCTGCTGGTGGGCGTGCAGGGCTTGGGACACCTGGAGATGGCGCGCCAGAACGCCTGGCGCTATGCGCTGGAGCGGCATCAGTCGCGTGCGCCCGGCAGCCGCGAAGGCCCCAGCGCGATCGCCGAACATCCTGCGGTGCGGCGCACCCTGTGGCGCCTGGAATCCCTCGCCCAGGGGCAGCGCCTGCTGGCCATGGCCACGGCCCTGTGGCTGGACGAAGCCGAACACCATGTGGAACCGGCGCTGCGCGGGCGTGCCCGGCGGCTGGTGGAACTGCTCACCCCGGTGGTCAAGGCCTTCTTCACGGACACCGCCCACCAGGCCGTCGATGCGGCACTGCAGGTCTGGGGCGGCCACGGCTACCTGCGCGACCACGGCATCGAGCAGGCCGTGCGCGACAGCCGCATCACGATGATCTACGAGGGTAGCAACGAGATCCAGGCGATCGACCTGCTGCAGCGCAAGCTCTTCGAGGACGGCTGCCATCGCTTTGCCGAAGCGATGGGGGTGATCGATGCGGAGCTGCAGGCCGCTCGCGCCGAGCCGGTGCGGACCGGCTGTCCCGAGCTGGAGGACTTGGCGGCCGCACTGCAGGCGCAGGTGGACGCTTTGCGTGAGGCGACGGCCCGGCTCTACGTGGGCCGGCAGGACGACCCGACCTGGGCCTACCGTGTGGCCGACGATTACCTGCAGGCCTTCGGCTGGGTGCTGATGGGCTGGGCTTGGCTGCGCACGGCGCGCTTTGCCGCACCCCGACGGGCCGACGCCTGGTACGCCACCCAGTTCGACGCGGCGCGCTACGGCCTGGAGTGGCTGCTGCCCGAAGCGGGATGGCGGCTGCAGCAGGTGGGGCGGCGCCAGGCCGTGCTGCCGGCGTCCCGGTCTGGGTGAAGACCATGGTCTGGGACCGGGACTGGGCCCAGTACACTGGCGCGGCCATGACCAGCCCGCCTGTCAGCGACCCCATCCACCACGGCCTCGACGCCAGCTGCCTGAGCCATGTGCTGGGCTACCAGCTCGCCCAGGCCGAGGTGCCCACGCGCAAGATCTTCTTCAAGCACATCGGCGAGCCGCTGCAACTGCGTCCGGTGGAGTTCACCATCCTGATGCTGGTGCTGCACAACGCCGACGTCACGCAAAAGCAGCTCGCCCAGGCGCTGGCCGTGTCGGCGCCCAACACCACCATCTTGCTCGACCGGCTGGAGGAGCGCGAGCTCATCATCCGCGTGCGCAGCGAGGCCGACCGCCGCGCCCAGTACGTGCGCCTGACCCGCAAGGGCCAGGCGCTGGCGAAGAAGGCCCATGAGGTGTCGCTCACGATGGAGCAGGACCTGCTGCGACACCTCAGCGAGGCCGAACGCGCCATCCTGATCGAGCTGCTGCAGAAGGTCGCTCGCCACCGGCGGGTCTGATGGCCCTTTTCTCGGGGCAGCGGGCGGCGTAACCAAACCTTGCTTCCTGTAAACGCTGGTAATTCCCTCGAGTGAGTGTCTTCCGACGCCACTCGGGGATGCGCATACTGCGCGGCACTTAGATCAACAAGGCTTCCAGGGAGGAGCCCGCTCATGACCAACCTGTCCGACCTGGCCGAGGTGGCGCGAGCTGCGCAGGCGGGATTCAGCCAGAACGCGCGGCTGCTGCGCCTGCACACGCCGCTTGGGCCGGACGTGCTGCTGGCCGAGCAGGCGACGATCACGGAAAGCATCGGCCCGAGCGACGGCGTGTGCGGCTTTCGGATCGAACTGACGGCCCTGAGCGTGAGTGCCTCGCTGGCGCTGGACGAACTCATCGGCCGGCCTGTGCGGCTGGACCTGCTCACCGCGGCCAGCCGCACCGAGCCGCGCCCCTTCCACGGCCACGTGACCCATGCCAGCCTGCTTGGTTCGGACGGTGGCTTGGTGCGCCATGCGCTGGTCATCGAACCCTGGCTGAGCCTGCTGGCCCACCGCGTGGACAGCCGCTGCTTCCAGCGCTTGAGCGTCAAGGGCATCGTCGAGCAGGTTTTTGCACGTTACCAGGCCCAGGGCGAGTTGATGCCCGCGTGGCGCTGGGCCCTGGCCGACGAGCCGCACTATCCCGAACGCTCGCTGTGCATCCAGTACCAGGAAAGCGACCTCGACTTCGTGGCCCGGCTGCTGCGTGAGGAAGGGCTGTTCTGGTGGTTCGAGCACCAGGCCGAGGCGGACGACAGCCTCGGGCGGCACACCTTGGTCATTGCCGACCACAATGGCGCGTTGACCCCGGCGCGGCCTGAACACGTGCGCTACACCCAGACGCTGGCCAGCGTGAGCGAAGAGGGCCTGCAGCATTGGGCGCAGATGCGACGCACGCACGTGGCGCAGGTCAGTCTGGCCAGTTGGGACTACCGCAGCGTGGGCTTGCGCCCCGTGCACACGCATGCGGGCGACGCCTGTGCCGCAGCTGACACTCACTGGATCGACGTGCCCGGCCTGTACGCCTACGAAGACAGTTCCCAGGGCGAGCGATTGGCGTGCCGCTGGCTCGAAGCCCTGGCCTCCCGCTCGCATCTTGCACAAGGGCGTGGCAGCGTCCGACATCTGCACGCCGGCGGTCACTTCGTCCTGACCGACCACCCAAGGCATGCCCAAGGGCCTGCCGAAGCCGCCCGCTACGCCGTGCTGCGCGTGGTGCACCGGGCACGCAACAACCTGCGCGCTGACGCGCGCGCGCATGTGGATGTCGAGAAGGGGCAGACGCTGGCCGACGCGGGGGAGTACGACAACGACATCGTGGCCTTGCCGCTGAGCCACCCCGTGCGCGCGGCGGTGCTCGACGACATCGAAGGCAAGGTGCTGCTGCAGCCGCGCCCCACCATCGTGGGGGCCCAGACCGCCGTGGTCGTGGCCGAGGGCGAGGCGCCGGTGCACACCGACCGCGACCACCGCATCAAGATCCAGTTCCACTGGCAGCGCGGCAGCCGCTCCAGCCACCGGCTCGACAGCGACGACGGGCGCGACCACGCCCCGGCCAGCGATGCCAGCGGCACCTGGGTGCGTGTGGCCGAGTCCTGGGCGGGCGACAACTGGGGCACGAACTTCCTGCCGCGCCGGGGCCAGGAAGTGGTGGTGCAGTTCCTCGACGGCGACATCGACCGGCCGGTCATCGTGGGCGCGGTGTACAACGGCCGCGGATGCGAAGACGCCCAGGGCAACCAGGTGGGCACGGGGGCGGCCGGCACCACCGGCAACGCCCCGGCCTGGTTCCCTGGCGGCGCCGCGCCCACCACCACCAATGCCCAGCCCACCCTGCACGAAGGCCACCAGCATGCGGCCGTGCTGTCGGGCTACAAGAGCCAGGAACTGACCCACAGCCAGGACGGCACGGGAGGCTGCAACCAGCTCGTCTTCGATGACAGCGCGGCCCAGGGCCGCATCGAACTGAGCAGCACCACCGCCCACAGCCAGCTGCAGCTCGGCCACCTGCTGGACCAGCGCGACAACCAGCGGCTGCACCCCCGAGGCCATGGCGCCGAGCTGCGCACCCAGGCCTGGGGGGCCGTGCGCGCCGGCGCGGGCCTGCTGCTTTGTGCGCATGCCCGCCCCAGCGGCTCCACACAAGCGACCCACCAGCTCGACACCCGCGAAGCCCAGGCCCAGCTCGGCCGCGGCCAGCAGCTCCAGCGCAGCCTCGCGCAAAGCGCCCGCGAGCACCAGGCCCACACCGAAGCCCAGCCGCAAAGCGACCAACTGGCCAACCACACCGCCTGGCAGGCCGCCCAGGCCAGCCTGGCCGCCACCGACACCGTGGGGGCCAGCGCAGAGGCCCTGATCGACGGTGGCCACGGGAGTGTGAGCGCCTGGCGCCGCCCCGAGCTGCTGGCCTGCGCCCCGGGCGGGCTGGTCTTCACCACCCCGGCGCACCACCTCGCGAGCGCCGGCGCCAGCTTGAGCCTGGTGGCCGGGCAGGACCTGCAACAGCTGGCCCAGCGCCACCACAGCGTGATGGCCGCGCAAGGCATCGTGGCCTACACCTACGGGCGTGCCAGCAACCCGCGGCGCCCCGTGCAAGACACCGGCATCCGCCTGCACGCCGCCAGTGGCAGCGTGATGAGCCGCAGCGCCAGCGCCGCCACGCGCATTGCGGCGCAGGGCCGCATCGACGTGGCCAGCACCCACGCGGGCATCCGCCTGCAGGCGCCCAAACACCTGCTCATGACCGCCGCCGGCTCGGGCCTGAAGATCGAGGGCCCCAACATCACCCTGACCACCCCGGGGCGGGCGCAGTTCAAGGCCACCTTGCGCAGCCTGGAGGGGGCGGGGAGTGCCGAAGCGTCGTTGCAGATGCCCCAGACAGGGACGCTCAAGGCCTGTGCGATGCGCATGGATGAGGCCGCCGAGCAACATGCGGCGGTGGTGTGGCCATGATCGAAGACGAGGTGGAACCGGTGGTGCCGTGGCTGAGCGCCGTGGTCGACGACCACTTGCGCGAGCGGGGAGCGGTGTATGCCTTGATCGACCGCTACGTTGCGTTGCCAGCGCCGGTCGGGGACTCCGTGAATCGATGCCTGCAAGGTCAGCGGCAGACGGCGCAGGTGTTGCGGCACGCGCTATTCGGGCAAGCCACTCATCGTGCACCCGTGCTGCTCAGCTTCCAGGAAGAAGACAGGGAACTGATGGAGCAGTTGATCACGCTCACGGGGCGCCCAAGGCAGGCAGACCCACCGCATTGGCCTGGTCATTGGCTGCTTGCTTCACCGCACGTCTCGATGGTGCAGCTTCGCGCACACTTGCAAACCCTGCTGGACGTGCGCCTTCATGGATATCCGCGCGCTGCGTTTCTACGCTACTACGACCCGTGGGTGCTGGATGTGCTGTGGCACTGGTTGAACGAATCCCAGCGCGCCCGGTGGATGGGACCGATCGAGCACTGGCATTTTGTGCGGCGTGACGGTTCACTGCACAAGCTCAGTGCCCCGCAGGAGCTGCAGGAGCCGCGATCGCAAGACTCCATGCTGGTTCTCGATGACCGTGCATCAGCAGCCTTGCTGCGTGCGGAGGTTGTCAACGCCGCGTATCAGGTGTTGTACGCGTGGCAAAAGCCGGCCGCCGCCTTCGGCTACCCCGCCGTTGATGCGGCTGTGGTCGCTGTCCAGCAACTCGGTCTTCGAGACACGGCCAATCTTGCAGCAGGCGCTGCGGCAATGCTCAGTTGGCCGCAGGTCGGACATGGAGCATTCTGGGACCACCCACAGGTCTTGCGAGCAATCCAGGCCAGCCGTGAGGGAGTTCCCTTGAGGGACTACATCGAAGAGCACCTGGCGCATGTGCTGCTTGCACCGGTGCACGACACAGCCGATCTCACATGAAAGACTGCAAATTCTGCGACAAGAAGGGCCTGCTCATCCTGCCCTTGCGCTACGCGGCCGTGGTGGGAGAGCGAGCCGCTGCCTTGCTGCCGCCCCTGCCCCCGAGCCTCGGCCAGGGCGTGAGCGACATCGCGTTGAGCCGGGCCGTCTACGCACCGCGGTTGCTGCGCGAAGGCTTCCTGTACGTCCTGGTGCAACGCATGGGCATCAAGTCGTGGCAAGCCTACGCCGTCAACGAAGAAGGTTTTCTGTACACGTTTCCGGCGGATCGGCCGCCCAGCCTCAAGCCTGAATTCAACTGTGAGCGCAATACCTGCGGCATCGATGCCAGCTGTGTGGCCATCGAGCAGGTGGACAAGGTCGAGAGGGCGTGGTTTCTGTTCAATCCGGTGGCCCTGACGCCGGCCAAGCTGCGTGAGTACAAGCACAACGCCGCGGCTTACGAAGCCCAGGGGCGTTTGCAGGCCTTCGATCCGAGGGCCTGGGCCAGAGCACGCGCCCATGCGCAGCCTCATACCCTGCGCCCGGACCTGCTTGACACCCACGTCCCCGAGTGGCTGCAGGCCAGAGGCGAGCACGCCAGCGGGACTGAACTGGGCCGCCTGATGCAGGCGCAACTGTTCCCCCATCCCGCCACGCCTCAAGCCCGCAGCGACGGTGCCGCGAACGGGCGGCTGGCCAAGCTGGCCGAGAAACTGCGCAAGCTCGAGGGTGCGGTGTTTGTGGTCCACGATGCCCTGGGTATCGTGCAGGAGCTCAACAACCACCGCAACGCCGCGATCGATCCCCTCAGGCCGTGGCTGCAACAAACCGATCCGGCCACGGGCGCCACCAACGAACGCAAGACCCACGTGCTGGGAGCGATGGACGATGTACGCGAAGCGATGATCCGGGGGGCCATCGGGCGGCAGCAGGACTTCATGGTGCAGCATGAGCGATCCAGCGAGCAGTACATGAAGCGACGGCTGAACACAGCCCGCCAACTGCGCTCCATGGGGCGCGACGGTGATGCACGCGCCGTCGAGGACGACGTCGCTCGAGCCCGTCAAGCCCGGCAAGCCAACTACGAACGCGCCATGGCGCGCGTTCGCGAGCAAGCGCCCCAAGCGTGGCAGAAATATGCCAGGCGCCTGCCCGGGATGGAGCCGTTTCGGCAGGCCTACGAGCGCATGGCTGCTGCGGTGCATGACCAGGTGATCGCCCGAGTCGACGACCATCTGGCCTGGCTGCAAGGGCGCCCCCTGCGCGAAGCGCTGCATGCCTTCGACCGCACCCACCCGGCCTCGGGCCAGGCGTTCGCCGACCAGATCGGGGCGGCCCTGCACGGCATGAACTACACCGAGGCGGGGGCGGCACTGGTCATGCGCTGGGCGGCCGATGAGGGCATCGACGCAGGCAATCTGCTGATGCGGGCCTACTGCCTGAACCAGGAGGACATCGAGGCGGCCGTGCGCGCATCGCTGGCCTCGGCCCGGCAGGCCGCCATGGATGCCACCGCGCAAGGCCGCTCAAGCACCTGGTGGCGCACGCTCGACCTTGCCCAGAGCGGCATGCAGCGGGCGGTGGACGCCTTTGCCAAGACGCAAGAGGCCCTGGCGACACAGCCCAGTTCCCCGTCTTACAACGGGGTGTTCGTCAGCATGGGCGCAGCGGTGTACACGGCCATGGGGCAGGCGCTGTTCAAGCTGGGCCTGAACGGCCAGGCCAATGCGGCGATGGCGCGCTACATGGCCTTGCTGTCCGCCAGCCTGGGGCGGCTGAACGCGAGGGTGAGGTTGTCGGAGCTGGCGCATGCGGCGACCAACCTCACGCCTGACGCACAGCGGGTGCAAAGCCAGGCGGTGCGCCGGGTGCGCGAGGCGCTGCAGCACGAGGTGGCGCAAGGAGCCGCCGGGGACGCCTACAAGCTCAGGGCCGCCGGAGTGATCGCGCTGATCGAGGCGGTGGGGCTGCTCGTGCGGGCGCGGGAGATGGGGCAGGACCAGGCCGGCAGCCGCGAAGTGGCGCTGGTGATGGGCTCCGCGCTGGCACTGGTGGCCGCGGGCTTCGAAGGGTTTGCGGTGGGGGTGGAATGGGTGCAAAAGCACTACCGCAGCGTGACGATGAGCGCGCGCGGTGCGGCCATCAGCCTGGGCGGGCTCAAGCTGTTTGCCGGCAGCCTGGCCGGCTTCGCCGGGGCGATTGGGGCGGCTTATGATTTTGTGGATGCGAGTGAGGCGAGGCAAAGAGGTAGAACCGCCTTGGTGTTCGCACTGCGGGTCCGTGGCACCGCGCAGATGATGAGCGCCTTCCTGGGCGTGGCCATCGGGTTTTCGTTTTGTGGGCCGTTGTTTGAGTATTTGCATAGATTGGCTGTCCAGCGAGGGTTACCGATGGTGGTGTCCAGTAGCGCGGCCGGATTCGCTCGGGCAGCCCACTGGCTGGCGCGCCCTGCGGCAGGCGCCACGGTGGCGCGGGTGGTGATCCTGCTGCGTGTGGTGAGCTGCCTGACGTGGGTGTCCCTGGGGCTGACGGTGTTGATGTTCGTGTTCCTGGAGGATGCCTTGGAAGAGTGGTGCGACCGCAGCGTCTTCCGGCCCAACCCGCGGGTGTCGGACCCATCCTTCACGGCGCTGGAGGTGGAGTTGCAAGAGCTGTATGTGGCCTTCCAGGAGGTGAGCTGAGATGTACCTCGTGGAATGGCATACCCATTCAGCGCAACGGAGGTTGCCTGAGGAGTTCTCCAAGACGTACAAGCAGTTTGCACAAGCGAGACAGCGGCAGGCCCAAGGGCTCAGCAGCGACTTTGATAAGGCCGGAAACTGGCGAGAAAAGGCCTGCGACGACCCTGACGGCGGTCACTCGGTGTACGAGATGAACGACACCTACATCGAGCTGAGGACGCCGTTTGATGAGAAGCGGGGGATGGTGACGGCGGGGGCCTTGAGCTTCTTGGTCCCGATGGTGGGAATCGCCCTGCCGACGTTGTTCGCGCATGACATTCCCGATCTGTATTGGTGGTTCACTGGGCAGCAGGATCGGCTAGATCATGTCTTTACCGGGATAGACATCCTTTTCATGGTGCTGTCCGTGCTGCTGCTGGTCGGGGTGACCATCGCAGCCTTCTACTTCGGCTGGAAATACTGGCGCCTGGAGGCCTTTGTGCAGCGCCGCCTGCTGGTGAGGTTCAACCGCAAGACGCGCAAGGTGTATGTGCACCGGCCGGGGTATGCGGGCGGGGTGGTGGCCTTGGATTGGGAAGAGTGCTTGTCCACAGAGCGCGATCCGAGCAAGCTCAAGCCAAGAAACCGTCCGGATTCGGCGATGCCACTGATTCTGACGTGGCCTCCGGATCGGACGGGCCATGACCTCATGGAGATGATCTACATCGGTCGCTGGCCCCGGCGGGTCAGGGAGTCGTTGCAACTGTGGGAGTTCATCCGCCGCTACATGGAGGAGGGGCCTGAGTCGGTGCCGCAGCCCAAGCGGCTGGGTCGGTTTCCGTGGCCGTGGAAGAGTGTGAGCGCGGCCTTGTCGCTGATTTGGCCTTTGCTGTCGGGGATCTCGCTGCGCTGGACGGTGCCGCTGCTGGTGCTGATCAGTCCGGCCATTGCGATCTTTGCGACGGCGCAGTGGGTGGCGTTGCTGACGTGCTGGGAGCCGGTGTGGCCCAAGGCCATCCGGCAGGCCTGCGAAGACGGTGCCTGGCCATGGCTGCGCGACCGGCTCATCGACCTGGGCGCCTGGGCGATGCTGGCGGCGCTGGTGTGGGTGGTGCTGCGCGGGGTGTATGGCGTGGGGTGATGCGCGGCCGTGCGCTGAACTTTCTGCCGCGACGGGGGCAGGAAGTGGTGGTGCAGTTGACATGCCCCTGACCTTCGACCGCACCCACCCGGCCTCGGGCCAGGCGTTCGCCGACCAGATCGGGGCGGCCATCCATGGCATGAACTACACCGAGGCCGGCGCGTGTCAAGATAGTTGTCGCCTCGTTCACTCAGCCAATGGCTGTTTGATGGTGGCCGGCACGGCGCCCCGTTCATCCACGTTTTCGGCATTCTCTTCAGCCCCATCGTTACTGTGCTGGGCCTTACCTTTTCAGTCTTCGCCGCGATGATGATGCTGGTCTACCCGGCCAAGATCGTCGCTGAGACCGGCAAGCCGGTGCTGGTAGACATGATGACTCCGGCCGACGCTCCTGTTCCGGACGCATGCCCTTCGGCGAGCCAATGATGGAGGCGCAGACTGACCCATGGCGGCGCGAGCCGGGGTATCGGGATGAAGAAGCCATTGCCGCGGTGAAGGCGGCGACCGCGGGTGCGCCGCGCAATGGCTGAAGACCGGGTGGCACCAGGCATCCTGGCCTTCTTCATGGAAGACGCGAAGGACAACAAGTTGCAGGCCTGGCTGAGGCGTTGCCACTTTGGCACCTACGCAGACAAGTATCCGGATGCGCGCACGCAGCTCGAAGAGTACGGCGTGGCGCTGGGCTCAGCCAGTTGAGGAGTTGTCGGGTGCCTTTGATCAAGAATGTGATCCATCGCTTCCATGTGAAGCGCCCGCTCACCGCGCGCGAGCGCGAGCTCCGTCTGGACATTCGTAAGCCGGCGGGCGACGCTCCGCACTACCAGTTGTCGCTGATCCGCCTGAACTCGACCTTTGTCGAATGTGTGGACAAGTGGTATGCGGAGAGAGGGTTTGGGGCCATGGTGGGGGGTGTGCTGTGCGCCGTTGCACTGTGGGGCAGCGTTGCATGGCTCCGGATGGAACTGGAAGCCCAAGAGTCGCTCCTGTTTCTGCTGGGCCCGCTACTTGGGTTGGTGAACCGCACTGGTTCTTGAGGAGGCTCCAAGCTTTGAGTAGATGGTGGAGCCATGAACCAGTCGACTCTGATGCAACGTCAGGGGGTGCCCAGCGACCAGCGCTGTTGTCGCCGCTGCGCCTGCTCGCGTACCGCCGCGCGCACCGCCTGCAGGGCCGGCGAGGGTTGTGCGTCGCTGCGCATCAGCCAGCCCACCGGCTCCTCGGTGCCGGATAGCGCCAGCGGCAAGGGCACCAGCACACCGCGCTCGAGGTCGGCTTCGGCCGCGCCCAACGGCGTGAACCACAGCGCATCGCTCGTGGCGGCGAGTTCCCGCCCCAGCGACACCGACAGGGTCTCGAATACCATGGCCTGCGGCACCACCCCCTGGCTTTGCAGCCAGCTGTCGGCGTTGTGGCGGATCATCGTGTCGGCCAGCGGCAGGATCCAGTCGTGGGCCGCCAGTTGCGCGGGGGTCGGTCGGCGCTTGCGCCGCAACGGGTGGTCGGGCCGCATCGCGACGATCAGCGGCTCGGCGTAGAGGTGCTCGAAGGTCAGGCCCTGCAGGCGATCGGGTTCCGACAGTCGGCCTACCACCGCGTCGAGCTCGCCTTGTTGCAGCCGGGCCAGCAGCTCGCGGTTCGCCCCGGTCTCGATGCGCACCGTGGTGTGGCCGGGCAGGCCCGGCGAGCGCAGGCCGGCGGCCACGATGGCGTTCACCACCGTGGGCAGCGCCCCCAGGCGCAGCACCGGGGGCGTCTGGCCGGGGGCCACGCTCTCCAGCGCCTGGTCCAGTGTGGCCATCACCTGGCGGGCGTGGCGCAGGAAGCTCTGGCCGACCGGCGTGAGACGCGCCCCGCGCCGGCCCCGTTCGAACAGGCGCAGGCCCAGCAGGTCCTCCAGGTCGGCCAAGGTCTTGGTCACCGCGGGCTGGCTGATCGACAGCGCCTGCGCAGCCCGCCCCAGGTGGCCCAGCCGCGCCACGGCCAGGAAGCAGTGCAGGTGGCGCAGTTGCAGTCGGTGGGCTTGGGGCAGCTTCATTCGATAACTCCGTCGAATGAATTATCGAACGAGACTTCAATTTACATAACCAGGGGTGATGCTTAGAGTCTTGACATCCATCACCCCTGACGGCCCCACGAGGAGACTCCCCGATGAGCGAGACCGTGACGCTGCGCCCCCGAGACTGGGACAGCCACCCCCCCTACATCCACCCCGAGTACAAGTCCACCGTGCTGCGCGGCCCCACCAAGCCGCTGCTGCCGATCAAGGAGAGGCTGCGCCAGCTGCGCGCGCCGGTGTACGGCCACGACGCCATCGGTGCGCTGGACCACGACCTCACGCGCAATGCCGCGAAGAACGGCGCGCCGCTGGGCGAGCGCATCGTGGTCACCGGCCGCGTGCTCGACGAGCGCGGCCGACCGGTGCGCAACACCCTGGTCGAGATCTGGCAGGCCAATGCCGCCGGCCGCTACGTGCACAAGGTCGACCAGCACGACGCGCCGCTCGACCCCAACTTCCTGGGCGCCGGCCGCACGCTCACCGACAGCGAGGGCCGCTACAAGTTCTACACCGTCAAGCCCGGGGCCTATCCCTGGGGCAACCACCCCAACGCCTGGCGGCCCAACCACATCCACTTCTCGCTCTTTGGCGAGTACTTCGCCAGCCGCCTGGTCACGCAGATGTACTTCCCCGGCGACCCGCTGCTCGCCCTCGACCCCATCTTCCAGGGCACGCCCGAGCGCGCGCGCGACCGCCTGATCTCGCAGTTCACGCTCGACGTGACCGAACCCGACTTCGCGCTGGGCTATGTCTTCGACATCGTCCTGCGTGGACCGAACGAAACGCCGATGGAGACGCCGCGATGAGCACCCTGCTTGGACAGACCCCTTCCCAGACCGTCGGCCCCTACTTCGCCTATGGCCTGACGCCGCGCCAGTACTTCTACGACCATGCCAGTGCCTACACCCCGATGCTGGCCCAGCCGCAGGCCGAGGGCGAGCACATCACCGTGACGGGCCGCGTGCTCGACGGAGCGGGCCAGCCCGTCAACGACGCGATGATCGAGATCGCCCAGCTCGATGCGCAGGGCCGCGAGGTCGCCAGCGCCGAACAGGCGAAGGAGCGGGGCTTCACCGGCTTCGGCCGTTGCGGCACCGGCACCGACGCGCAACTGCGCTATGCCTTCACCACCGTGAAGCCCGGCGCTGCCGTCGGCGAGGCCCCGCACATCGATGTCATCGTCTTCATGCGCGGCCTGCTCAGCCATGCCTTCACGCGCATCTACTTCGACGACGAAGCGGCGGCCAACGCCAAGGACGCCGTGCTGCAGGCAGTGCCCGCCGAGCGCCGCGCCACGCTGATCGCGCGCCGCGAGGTGCAGCCCGGCGGCGTGGTCTACCACTTCGACATCCGCATGCAGGGGGATCAGGAGACGGTGTTCTTCGACCTGTGAGCAGGCCCTGGGGCCCGACGCCGGGGGCCGAAGGTTCCCACGTGGGAAGGGGGCGAGGCTGGCTAGACTTCGCCCATGTCTGCCACGACCCCCTTCCTGAAGGGGCTGAGGAGGCTCGGAACCTTGCTGTGCATGGCAGGGTTCGCGGCCCAGGCCCAACCCATCGACCGTCCCGATCCTGCTTCGATGACGGCGCGCGTGCAGGCCTGCGTGGCCTGTCACGGCGCGCAAGGGCGGGCCACGCGCGAGGGCTACTTCCCGCGCATCGCGGGCAAGCCCGCGCTCTACCAGTACCACCAGTTGCTGCACTTCCGCGACGGGCGCCGCCGGTACGGGGCGATGAGTCACCTGCTGCAGCACCTGACCGATGACTACCTGCGCGAGATCGCCGGCCACTTCGCCGCGCTGGATCTGCCCTACCCTCCCACACCCGCGATCACGTTGACGCCGACGCAGCGGGCGCGCGGTGAACAGCTCGTGCGCGTGGGCGATGCGGGGCGCGGCATCCCGGCCTGCGCCAGTTGTCACGGGCAGGCCCTGCTGGGCATTGCCCCTGCGCTGCCCGGCCTGCTGGGTCTGCCGCGCGACTACCTCAACGCCCAGCTCGGCGCCTGGCGCGTGGGCACGCGCCGCGCCTTCGAACCCGACTGCATGGCGCGCATCGCCAAGGCCCTGGACGAGCAGGACATCAGCGCCGTCTCGGGCTGGCTGGCCAACCAGCCCTTGCCCGCGCCCGCCCTGCCCGAGCCGGCGCTGACCCGGCCTCTGCCGATCGACTGCGGCGGGGTGCCGGCACCTCAGGAGGCGCGTCGATGAAGCGCCTGCTGGTCTCCCTGGGCGGCCTGCTCATCCTGATGCTGCTGCTGGCCGCAGGGGTCGTCGGCCTGAACCTGCGTGGCGAAGACCCGATCGGCCAGGCCGAGCCGCCGGCGGTGCTCGACGCCGCCCAGGTGGAGCGAGGCCGCTATCTCGCCCTGGCCGGCAACTGCGCGAGCTGCCACACCGAGCGCGGCGGCGCACCCTACGCGGGGGGGCATGGCATCCCCACGCCGTTTGGCACCGTCTTTGCCGGCAACCTCACGCCCGACGAGGCCACGGGCCTCGGGCGCTGGAGCGCCGACCATTTCTGGCGTGCGATGCGCAATGGCCGCTCGCGCGACGGCCGCCTGCTCTACCCGGCCTTCCCGTATGCGCATTACACGCTGCTCACGCGCGAAGACAGCGATGCCCTGTACGCCTGGCTGCGCAGCCTGCCGCCGGTGACGCAGGCCAACAAGCCGCACGAGCTGCGCTTTCCCGTGAACACGCAGGCGGCGCTGGCCGTGTGGCGGGCGCTCTTCTTCTCGCCCGCACGCTTCGAGCCCGACCCCTCACGCGATGCCGCGTGGAACCGGGGCGCCTACCTCGTGCGCGGGCTGGGCCATTGCGCCGCCTGCCATGCCGAGCGCAACGTGCTGGGGGCCACCACCGGTCGCTTCGAACTGGGGGGCGGTCTGATGCCGGTGCAAAACTGGTACGCGCCCTCGCTGGCCCGTGCCGACGAGGCCAGCGTGGCCGATTGGCCGGTCGAGGACATCGTGGCCTTGCTGCGCGACGGTGTCTCGCCGCGCGGCTCGGTGCTCGGGCCCATGGCCGAGGTCGTGTTCCGCAGCACCCAGCACCTGAGCGAGTCCGATCTGCAGGCCATGGCGGTGTACCTGCGCAGCCTGCCACAGCAGCCCCTGCCGCCTGCGCCGCCGGCCTCCGAGGAGGGCGAGGAGCCGCCCCCGCCGCCGCCGTCGCGCGCCGTCGGCCAGCGCCTGTACGAGCAGCATTGTGTGCAGTGCCATGGTGAGCGGGGCGAAGGGGTGCCCGACGCCTACCCGGCTTTGGCCGGCAACCGCACGGTCACGATGGCTTCGCCCGCCAATCTCGTGCGCATCCTGCGCCATGGCGGCTACCCACCCGCGACGGCCGGCAATCCCCGCCCGCATGGAATGCCGCCTTACGGCCACCTGTTCGACGACGAGGAGATGGCCGCGCTGGCCACCTACCTGCGCAGCGCCTGGGGCCACCAGGCCGCGCCGGTGACTGCGCTGGAGGTGTATCGCTATCGCTGAGCGGAGTCGGGCAGGCTCACCAGCGCAACACCCTGGGTCCGAGCAAGGCGCCCAGGCCCGTCGTCAGCAGGATGCCCAGCGTGTACCACACGGCCACGAAGGCGGCCGAGTCCTCGACGCACGACAAGGCATAGCCGGCGGCGCCCAAGGCGCCGGCCCACAGGCCGGCGCTGGCGCCGGCCTCGCGCAGCCGGGTGGGGGCCAGTCGCCGCAGCACCACCAGCGTGGCCGCCAGGGCGGGCAGCGAGAGCAGGAAGACGCTCCACGGGCACGTGGGCCAGGAATGTCCCAACACGGCCTGCGCACGCTGCCCGGCCGGGGTGGCGGCCAGCACCGCCAGACCCAGCGCCAGCATCAGACCCACCACGCCCAGCGCCACCCGGGCCGGGACGCTCACGGCTGCTACCGGCCGGGCCAGCCGCGCGGTGAGCCAGCCGCCCGCCGCGGCCAGCGCGCCGGCGTAGGCCAGCTTGATCCACGGCGCCGCAGTGGCGTACATTGCTGCGGGAATCGCCCCCAGGATGCCCACCGCCAGCAGCGCACTGAGCGTCACACCGGCCAGCGCCACCGGCAGCAGGCGCGGGGCCATCGACACCCGCGGCGCCGGGCCCGCACCGCGGGCCAGCAGGGAGATCAGGTCTTCGGTCTTCATGGCCATTCCTTGGCCAGCATTGCCAGCCGCTTCAATCCACGGTGCACCTGCACTTTGAGGGCCGACACCGACGCGCCGGTGCGTGCGGCCGCCTCGGCCACCGACAAGCCCTCCACCTTGGTCAGCACGATGGCCCGGCGCTGGGCCTCGGGCAGGGCGTAGAGCAAGGTGGAGAGGTCGCGCCGCGCGTCGCCGTCGGTGGCGGCCGGTACGGCCAGCGCCGCCTCGTCCACTTCGTCCAGCGCCTGGTGCCAGGCCTCGCGCCGTCCGCGCCGGCGCCACAGATCGATCAGCTTGTGCCGGGCGATCGCCAGCATCCAGGCGCTCACGGGCCAGCGGGGATCGTAGGTGCCGCGCTGCAGGTGCAGCGCCAGCAAGGTCTCCTGGACCAGATCCTCCACCTCGTCGGGCAGCCTCTGCAGGCGGTGGCGCAGGTAGTCGCGCAGGCGCTGTGCGATCTGCTCCAGGGCAGCCCGGTAGGCCTGCTCGTCGCCGGCCTGCGCGCGCAGCCACAGCGGCCTGAGTTGGGCTTCGAAATCGTCCGGGGCGCGAGCGTCGGTCATGGGCAGCAGGCGGCTGGGGCGCCGGGCCGGGTCGCCAGGCCCTGCGGCGCGCGTCGCATTATCGACCGCTGGCCCGAGCCGCACCCCATCGGGGCCGGGCCAGGCGGGGGCGGCCGCGCTCATGCGCGGCTCCCGGCGCGGTGGCTGGGCCCCAAACGCCGCGCCAGCAGGTGGTCTAGCGACACGGTGCCCGGGCCGCGTGTCATCAGCCACAGGGCCACCGCCGCCCACACGCCGTGGGTGGGCCAGGCGCCGGGGTAGACCAGTGTCTGGATCACCGCGGTCATACCCAGCAGGCCCAGCGCCGCCAGCCGTGTGCCCAAGCCCAGGAGCAGCATCAGGGGCAGCACATGCTCGGCCCCGGCCGCTAGCAGGGCCGCGGCCTCGGGCGCAATCAGCGGCAACCGATATTCCTCGCGGAACAAGGCGACGGCCGAATCGGCCAGGCGGGGCCAGCCCAGCTCGAACCGTCCTTCCAGCAAATCCACGGCCAAACCCTCGACCTTGGTCTGCCCCGAGCGCCAGAACACCCCGGCCAGGGCCACGCGGCCCAGCAAAGCGATCAGCGACTCGGGCACCCGCGCGAAAGCGGCATGCGCGCGCGCGATCCACGCAAGCGGGACACCGGGGCGTGCCGGGGGCGGGGTGCCGTTCATGTTCATGCCGGGACTCCTTCATACAAGGGGGCAGCGCAGGCCCCATGCCGCATCAGCAGGGCCAAGCTGGCGGGCAGGTCCAGCCCTTGCCCGGCCTCGGCCACGGCCTCGCCCAAGGGGCGGCGTCGCTGCAGCGCGAGGGCGAAGCGGGCCGTGGGCAGCGGCACCGGCACGATGACGACCTCCTCGTCTTCGCGCAGCACCACAGCGGCCTCGGGCTGGTCGATGGACACGTCTTCGATGCGGCCTGGGCCCTGGTGGGCCGCCCACAGCGACACCACGGCCCAGCGGGATGCCAGCACCTGCACGTCAGGCCGCAGCGGCAGGACGAGTCCGGGCAAGCGCTCGGGCGTCGTCAGTGCGCTGTGCAGGCGCTGCAAGGGGCAGGCGGGAGCGTCGGCGGCGTGGTAGGCCCGCACGCGGGCGTATTCCAGGCGGGCCAGATCCGGCAGCCAGGGCAGCGTGTACAGGGGCGGCTGATCGGCCAGCCATGGTGCGAACTGCTCGCCATGGTGCGCCACCACCGGCGAGCGCGGAGGCTGGGCGCGCACATAGTCTTTCGCCAAGGCGCGAAAGCAGTCGTCGCCCAGTTGTGCCCGCACCACCGGGAAGGTGTCGGCCAGCGCATCGACGAGGGAGAGGATCACGGTGTTGCGATGCACGTCCAGGCGCGCCGCGGGGTCCGAGCCGTTCCAGGCCCGCAAGCCCGGCACGGTGGCCTGCGGGTCGAGCAGGGCGCGAGCGAAGGCGTTCTGTGTCCGGGCGGCGTGCGTCCTCATGCCATGCCCCCCATCGCGGCCGGGGACCGCCACCTTTGCATTGCCTGGCGGGCCTGCAAGGCTTCGGCCTCGAGCTGGGCCAGCGAGGGCAGGTGCTGGTCGCGTTCCAACAAGGTGGGGATCGGTCCCAGACGCCTGAGCGCGTGTTCGTACAAGTCCCATACGGCAGGCGCCACCGGCGCCCCATGGGTGTCGATCAGCAGCAGGTCACCCGCTGCGTCGCGGTCCACGGCGAAGCCAGCCAGGTGGATCTCGCCGACGGCGTGGGCCGGCAGCGCGTCGATGAAGGCGCGTGCGTCGCGGCCCTGGTTGACGGCGCTCACGTGGGCGTTGTTCACGTCCAGCAGCAAGCCGCAGCCGGTACGGCGCACCGTCTCGGCCAGGAACGCGGCCTCGTCCATCGTCGAGTCCTCGAACGCGAGGTAAGTGCTGGGGTTTTCCAGCAGCAGCCGCCGGCCCAGCCGCTCCTGGGCCTGGTCGATGTGGTCGCACACGCGCGCCAGCGTCTCGGCCGTGTAAGGCAGGGGCAACAGGTCGTTGAACCAGTGCCCGCCATGGCTCGACCAGGCCAAGTGCTCGGAGAACCAGGCGGGCTCGAAACGGTCGATGAGGGCCCGCAGCCTCCCCAGATGGGCCTCGTCCAGCGGATCGGCTCCGCCCAGGGACAGGCCCACGCCGTGCAGCGACAGCGGCCAGCGCTCACGCAGGCGCTCCAGGCGGCGCACAACGGGCCCGCCGTCGACCATCAGGTTCTCGGCATGCAGCTCGAAGAAATCCATGGCCGAGCCGCGGTCGAGCACCTCGGCCAAGTGGCCGGTCTTCAAGCCGAGCCCTACACCACCGGGCGGGCACGGCCGCACGGCAGGGGCGCAAGGGTCGGGGCGGGCCATGGCGCGTGCCGCCTCAGGTCTTTTCCTTGAACGCCTGAAGCTGGCCGTACCCCGTGGGCGAGGTCGGCGAGGCCATCTTCTCGCAGGTGCCCTTGGGCACGAATTTCCAGGCATTGCCCTGGTGATCTCGCTTGGACGTCCCGGCGCAGGTGGTGCCTGGTCCGGCGGCGCAATCGTTCTGGCCCTTGAGGGCCACACCGTAACATTTCTCCTTGCCCACCTCTTGGGCTTGCGCCGGGGCGTGGGTCAGGCTCAGGGCGGCGCCCAGCGCCAGGGCGAGGGCGGCTGCCCCCGCTGGGCTCGTCAGCATGTGCGACATCATCATCTCCTTGCTCGGTGGGGCATCGGTGTCGGCCGATGCGACAGCCGGCGGCCGTCCTGGGTGAGTACGCCGGCGCGCTGGCACGGGTTACGCACGCGGGCTCTTTCTTTTTTTGGGCGTCGCTGTAACCTGCAGGCTGTTTGCAGCGAAAGCAAGCGCCCACGACTTCAAGATCCTTGCCTGCCATGACCGTCTTTTACTGGGTGATGGGTGTGCTCATCGTTGGCACACTCATCCCGTCGGCCCTGTTCCTGCTGCTGTACGCCGTCACAGGCAATGACGTCCTGGCCCGCCGCGCCGGCGCGTTGTGGGCCTATACCCGCACCTTCGCCTTGTTCGGCGTGAACATCCTCATCTGGGGCCATGTCGCGGCCGGGCTGTGGGACATTGCCTTCGGTTGAGGCCTGTCCGTACGATGGGGCTTGCGTCGAGTGTCGATGGGCCCTAGACGAACTTCCCGATCAGCATCGCCAGGAAGCTCAGCAGCACCGCGCTGGCCAAGGGCAGATGCCAGTGCCGGCCGCCCAAACGGAACCGGAAGTCGCCGGGCAGTCGGCCCAGGCCGATCCTGTGCAGCCAGTGACTCACCCCGTTGAAGACGATCAGGGTGACGACGATGACCAGCAGCCAACGCAGCATAGGCACTCAGCCTAGATCCGGCCGTTGGGCACGCCCAAGCGGGCCCGAGGGCGGTTCGATCGGGTGTGCCGCGCGCTCACCCGAAAGGTGGAGCGCATCGCGGCCCATGTCGTCAAGCGTCTCAAAACGTGGCATGCGCAGAAAAGCGGTCAACTGCCGGATCCAGGCTCAGAGCCGGTGGCTGCGGTCGCCATGGGCAAAGCCGATGGGCTCGAAGTGCCGCAGGTCGAAGCCGCGCGCCAACCCGATCACCTTGAAAAGCTCGCCCATCTCGTGCTCGTTGACGAGCTTTTGCACTGCGGCGGCTGCTCGCGGATCGCCTTCGGGCATCAGCTCCAGCAGGCCGCAATTGAGCAGGAAGTGGCCCTGGGAGGTGTAGCCCAGCACGTCCAACCCCGCATCCTGGCCGGCCAGCGCGATGCCGGTGAAGTTCACGTGCGCGGTGATGTCCTTCTCCCCCACGTCCACCAGGGGGTCGGGATCGGCGCGGTGGGCACGGTGGCACATCAGCGTGCCGCCGCGGCGTTGGGGCAGGTAATACTCGTCCTCGGGAAAGCCGTAGTCGATCAGGAAGACCACGCCGCGCGTGAGATGGGCCGCCAGCGTGCGCACGAAGGCCTCGGCCTGGGGGTGGATCTCCGTGACAGTGCCGGGCGCGAAGGCGGCTTGCACTGGCGGGCGCAGATCGGTGGGCCGGTCGCGCCAGACGAAACGGGCGCCGTCCATGCCCACACCGCGCTCCAGCCACTGCTGCCCGTCGAAGTGCAGCAACTGCACCGGCATTGCATCGAGCACCTCGTTGCCGATCACGACCCCGCGCATCGCCTCGGGCAGCCGGTCGTGCCAGTGCACACGCGCCAGGTGCGCGGGCTGCTCGGCCGCCAGGCGCTCGCGCTGGCGCTCGCGCAAGACCCCCGAGAGATCGACGATGTGGTAGGCCGAGACCGCCGGCCCCAGGGCCCCCAGGATCTGGCTGGCCAAGGCGCCCGAGCCGGCGCCGAACTCCCAGACCTCGGCGGTGCCGCTGGCCACCAGGGCCTGGCGCAACTGCCGGGCCAGGGCCTGGCCGAACAGCGGGGTCAGCTCGGGGGCGGTGACGAAGTCGCTGCCGCTGCCGGGCAGGAGCCCGAACTTGCGGCGATCGTTGGCGTAGTAGCCCAGCCCCGGGGTGTATAGGGCGGCGGCCATGAAGCGGTCGAAGCTCCACCAGCCCCCGTCGGCAGCGATGGCCTCGCGCAGGCGCTCGGACAGGGCGCCCGCTACACTGACGGGTTCATTGGTCTGCATCGCGGCATTGTAGGTAGCCGTCCATGTCCGCTCGCTCCATGCCCCCGAAAACCCCTGGCGAAGCCTCGCGTCCCGTGGTCCTGATCACCGGCGCCGCGCGCCGTCTGGGTCGCGCGATCGCCAACGATCTGGCTGCGCAGGGCTGGGACATCGCGCTGCACCACCGCGCCTCGGCGGCCGATGCCGAGCAGACGGCCGCCCAGTGCCACGGCGCCGGTGCTCGCGTGGCGGTGCTGGCGGCAGACCTGGCCGACGAGGCCGCCTGCCAGGCGCTGGTGCCGCAGGCCGTGGCCGCGCTCGGGCGGCTCGATGCGGTGGTCAACAATGCCTCGCTCTTCGAGTACGACGACGCGCTGACGACCCGCTTTGCATCGATGCAGCGCCACTGGAGTGTCAACACCGCCGCCCCGGTGGTGCTGGCCCAGGCGCTGGCGCGGCATCTGGGGGGTGGCGGCCGGCGCGGCTGCGTGGTCAACCTGCTCGACCAGAAGCTGTGGAACCCCAATCCCGACTACTTCGCCTACACGCTGTCGAAGGCGGCACTGGAGTCGGCCACCACGCTGCTGGCCCAGGCGCTGGCGCCGGCGGTGCGCGTGGTGGGCGTGGCCCCGGGCGTGACCCTGCCCTCGGGGCCGATGAGCGATGCAGAGTTCGCCGCCTCGCATCGCATGACGCCGCTGCAGCGCTCGTCCACGCCCGAGGACATCGCCCAGGCCGTGCGCTTCGTGCTGCAGTCCCCGGCGATCACGGGCACCACCTTGCTGGTCGACGGCGGCCAGCATCTGAGCGCCCAAGCGCGCGACGTGATGTTCATCGCGCGTCAGGGTCAGGCTTTCCCCAAGGAATGACATGCAATCCCTGCTGAACCATCCGAGCCTGATGGACTGCCGCCGGCTCTTCCTGCGTAACTACGAGGTGTGGATCAACATCGGTGTGCACGACTTCGAGAAGCGTGGCGAGCAGCGGGTGCTGATCAACGTGGAGCTGTACGTGCCCCTGTCGACCACCACGCCCAAGGCCGACCGGCTGGAGGAGGTGGTCGACTATGATTTCATCCGCCGTACCATTGCCAAGCGGGTCGCGCAAGGGCACATCCACCTGCAAGAAACCCTGTGCGACGACGTGATCGAACTGATGATGGCCCACCCCCAGGTCAAGGCCGCGCGGGTGTCCACCGAGAAGCCCGACGTGTATCCCGATTGCGATGCCGTGGGGGTGGAGGTGTTCCGGGTGAAGGAGATGGCATGAGCACCGTGCTGGACGAGCGCCGCGGCGGCAAGACGGCCGAAAAGCTGGCCTTCGAGGCCAACAAGCTCAGCAAGCGCCTGCACCGTCTGGTGGGCCAGGCGATTGCCGACTTCAACATGATCGAGCCCGGCGACAAGGTCATGGTGTGCATGTCCGGCGGCAAGGACAGCCATGCCCTGCTCGACATCCTGATCAACCTCAAGCAGCGCGCGCCGGTGCATTTCGACCTGGTGGCCGTCAACCTCGACCAGAAGCAACCGGGCTTCCCGGCGCACGTGCTGCCCGAGTACCTGAGGAGCCGCGGCGTGGACTTCCACATCGAGGAGCAGGACACCTATTCCATCGTCAAGCGCCTCATTCCCGAGGGCAAGACCACCTGCAGCCTGTGCTCGCGCCTGCGCCGCGGCATCCTCTACCGCGTGGCGGGCGAGCTGGGAGCCACCAAGATCGCTCTGGGCCATCACCGCGACGACATGCTGCAGACCTTCTTCCTCAACATGTTCTTCGGCGGCAAGCTCAAGGGCATGCCGCCCAAGCTGGTGAGCGACGACGGCAAGCACATCGTGATCCGCCCGCTGGCCTACGTGCCCGAGCACGACCTGGCCGCCTGGGCCGAGCACCGCCAGTTCCCGATCATCCCCTGCGACCTGTGCGGCAGCCAGGAGAACCTGCAGCGCAAGCAGGTGGGGGCGATGCTGCGCGAATGGCAGAAGAAGTACCCCGGCCGCATCGAGAACATGTTCTCGGCGTTACAGACGGTGGTGCCCTCGCACCTGATGGACCGGAACCTCTATCCCTTCGCCAGCCTCCAACCCACCGGCGTGGCCGATGCCGGGGGTGACAAGGCCTTCGACGAGGACGAGGACTGCGCTGCGCCGTCCGCTGCGGTGGTGAGGCTGCAGCTCGACGGCTGAGCCGCCCGGTCGCGGCACGGAGACCCGAGATGCGCTGGACGATGTGGTGGGCGATGGCTGCAGTGCTGCTGCTGGGCGGCTGCGCCGGCATGCGCCTGATCGAAAGCGACGTGAACAGCCACTCGCAGTGGCCCTCCGGCCGGGCTCCCGGCAGCTTCCACTTCGAGCGCCTGCCCTCCCAGCAGGCCCAGGCCGCCCGGCAGGATGCCGTGGAGGCCGCTGCGCTGCCGGCGCTGCAGAAAGCAGGCTTCACCCTGGCCGCGCCCGGCACGACGCCGGAGTATGCGATCCAGGTGGCCAGCCGCCTGACCCGCTACGACCGGGCGCCCTGGGACGACCCCTATCCCTGGGGCTGGAACACGGGCCTGTTCTACGGCGGGCGCTACCACCGGGGCGCCAGCCTGGGCCTGAGCTTCTATGCCCCGCAGCCCTACTATGTCCAGGACGTCTCGGTGCTGATCCGCGACGCGCGCACGCAGCGGGTGCTGTACGAGACCAGCGCCCGCCACGACGGCCGCTGGGCCGACGAGGCGGTGCGAGGCACGCTCTTCGAGGCCGCGATGAAGGACTTCCCGCAGCCGGCGATCAGTCCGCGCCGCGTGCGGATCGAGATTCCCCGCTGAGCCGGGCCTCCTGGTCCGCGAGCTGGTGCCGGGCCAGTTCGCGGAAGCGTCGTGGCGGCCACCCGGTGTGCTGCGTGAAGAAGCGCGTGAAGTACGCCGCATCGGCAAAGCCCAGGGTCAATGCGATCTCCTTCACGCTGAGCTGCGTGTAGGCGAGGTCGCGCTTGGCCTCCAGCAGCAGCCGCTCGTGCAACGCGCCCAGGGCCGAGGTGCGCAGCACCTCGCGGCACACGCGGTTGAGCTGGGTGGTGGTGATGCCCAGTTGCCGGGCATAGAACGACAGGGGGTGCTGCGCCCGGTAGTGCTGTTCCACCAGCGCACGGAAGCGCTGCACATGCTGCAGGCTGCGCGACGGCGGCTGTGCACCGTGTGCGCCGGCGGTCTCCAGGGCCCGGCCCAGGCGCACCAGCACCATGCCGAGCGCGGCCGTGAGGGCCGTCATGCGCCAGGGGGCGTGCCCCTGGGTCTCGGCCGTCAGCGCGCGCACCGCTTCGTCCAGTGCCTGGAAGGCCGGGGCCTGCGGCTCGAAGCTCAGGCACTGCGCACGCGCCAGCCGCGCTTCCAGATCGGGCTCGGCGTGCAGCAGGGCCTGCAGGCGCTGGGCCACCACGGTCACGATGACACCGTCGGTGTCGGTCGAGAAGCGAAAGCCGTGCACCGTCAGCGCCGGCACGAAGACCACGCACGGTGCGACATAGGGCCGCCGCTCGTCGTCGAACACCACCTCGCCCTGCCCGGTGCGCAAGCACAGGATCTGTGCGAAAAGATCATGCCGATGCGGCCGGATCTCCCAGTCGTAGAGCCGGCTGCGCTGGGCGATGGACTCGACGTGCAGGCTCTCGGGAATCAGGGGTTGATCCTGCTCGCCGTAGAGTGCGTAGGTGGGAACCCGGGTGGCCATGCTTGCAGGGGCTGTGGATGTTCGGATTGTGCAAATAATTGTCCGGCGCGTCCATTTCACCCCGGCCAAGGCCTCACTAAGCTTGAGACAAATCAACCCGCCCTGACCTGCCAGGAGACCTTCCATGCGCGTGCAAGTTGCCATCGTCGGCGCCGGCCCTTCAGGCCTGCTGCTCGGCCAGTTGCTGTACCGGGCCGGCATCGACGCCGTCATCCTGGAGCAGCGCAGCCCCGACTACGTGCTCGGCCGCATCCGTGCCGGCATCATTGAGCAGGTCACCCAGGATCTGCTGGACCAGGCCGGAGTGGGTGAGCGCATGCACCGCGAGGGTCTGGTGCATCACGGCATCGAGCTGTGCTTCAAAGGAGCGCGCCATCGCATCGACCTCACCGGCTTGACGGGCGGCAAGTCCGTGCGGGTCTATGGCCAGACAGAGATCACCCGCGACCTGATGGACGCCCGCCGTGCCGAAGGCCTGACCACGGTGTACGAGGCGGCCAACGTCAGCCTGCACGGCTTCGACACCGAGCACCCGCGCGTGCGCTACGACAAGGATGGCGTGACGCACGAGATCGAGTGCGACTTCATCGCCGGCTGCGACGGCTACCATGGTGTGAGCCGCGCCAGCGTGCCCGAGGGCGCGATCCAGACCTTCGAGCGCGTCTACCCCTTCGGCTGGTTGGGCATCCTGTCGGATACCCCGCCGGTCAGCGACGAGCTCATCTACACCCACCACGAACGCGGCTTTGCGCTGTGCAGCATGCGCAGCCCCACGCGCAGCCGTCACTACGTGCAGGTGCCGCTGGGCGAGAAGGTCGAGGACTGGAGCGACGAGCGCTTCTGGGACGAGTTGCGCCGCCGGCTGGATCCGCAGGCTGCACAGTCGCTGGTGACCGGCCCTTCGATCGAGAAGAGCATCGCCCCGCTGCGCAGCTTCGTGGCCGAACCCATGCGCTTTGGCCGTCTGTTCCTGGCCGGCGATGCGGCCCACATCGTGCCGCCCACCGGGGCCAAGGGCCTGAACCTGGCCGCCTCCGACGTGGGCTACCTCTCGCGCGCCTTCATCGAGTACTACCAGGAGCGCAGCAGCGCCGGCATCGACCACTACTCCGAGAAATGCCTGCGCCGCGTGTGGAAGGCCGAGCGCTTCTCCTGGTACATGACGAGCCTGCTGCACCACTTCCCCGACAACGGCGACTTCGGCCGCAAGATCCAGGAGGCCGAACTCGACTACCTCGTGGGCTCGCGCGCGGCCTCCACCGCACTGGCCGAGAACTACGTCGGGTTGCCGCTGGAGGCCTGAGGCGCGTGAGCCCTCGCGACGGGCCGCAGCAGCGCGATCCTCAGTGCACGAAGCCGATCGTCGTCCGGCGCGGCCCGAGGTCGGGCAGATCGCGCACCTCGATGCGACTGCGCCGATCGAGCTTGGCGTTGCCGAAGGCCGTCATCCAGGCGCGGCGCATCTCGCGCGGGGCCAATTCGGCCAGGCGGTCGAGCACGGCCTCCAGCGGCTCGGGCTCGAAGCGTGCGCCCCAGTCGTGCTCGGCTCGGATCGACGCATACAGGCGCAGCGCGATCTTGCGCGCCGCCTCGCGGTCGGGCGCGGGCACGTTGTAAACGTTCATCCGGTTCAGCAGGGGCTCGGGAATGGCCCGCTCGTCGTTGGCCGTGGCCACCCAGATGACCTGGCTGGCATCGATGGGCACCTCGGCAAACTCGTCGGTGAAGCTGCCGGCGGTGTCGTGTTCGAGCAGGCTGTATAGCGACCCCAGCGGGTCGTAGCTCGATTCGGCCGAGGCCTTGTCGATCTCGTCGACGACGATGACCGGGTTCGCGTACTGGCCCTCCACCAGGGTCTCGAAAACCTTGCCGGCGCGGGCGCCCTTCCATTGCGACGAAGCGCCCGAGAGCACCCAGCCGGCGGTGAGCGAGCTCATCGCGACGAACCCCATGCCCGTGCCCAGCAGTTGCGACAGCCGCCGCGCGAAGTGCGTCTTGCCCACGCCCGGGGGGCCCAGCAGCAGCATCGGCGTGATCTCCAGCGCGTCTCGGCTGTCCTCGCACAGCGCGAGCTGGCGCTTCACGTCGTCGAGCACCTCGGCGAAATTGGGCAGTTCGTCATAGAGCGAGGCCATCACCGGCAGGCCCGAGGGCTTGACCTGGAAGCGCTCGGGGCCGCGCTCGATCATGCGCTCGTAGGTGGCACGCAGGTGTTCATGTTCCTTCTGCGGCAGCTTGTCCAGTCGGCGCTCCACGTCGCTGACGCGGTAGACGCTGCGCATGTGCGCGATCGGGATGGTGGCGTCCCGCACGGGGACCAGATCATGCGAGCTCATCGGCAACCTCCACTGCTGCGGCCGGTCGACTCATTGCAACAAAGCCTAGCGGGGCGCAACCACGGAACAAACAGGAAAACCCCCGCCTGTTGCAAGCACGAGCCATGCCCGGTCCGCATGACGTGAAGATTCGCACAAGCCAAAGCCCGACCGTGCTCCAGGGCCTTGTCAGGCCCTGGCCCGGGATGTCTGGCGCGCTCGCTCGCGGGGGCTTCACTTCACCCAGGTGTTGAGCTGGATGATGGGTAGCAGCACCGCCAGCACGATGAGCATGACGACCACGCCCATGCCCACAATGAGCAGCGGCTCCAGGACCGTGGCCAGTTGCATCGCTCGGCGCTGCACCTCCTGGCCGAGCTGAGCGGCCGCCCGGGCCAGCATCGTGGGCAGGGTGCCGGTCTGCTCGCCCAGGCGGATGAACATCGCCAGCAGCCCGGGGAAGCGCTTCTTGGCCCCCAGCGCCGAGGCCAGCGGGGCCCCTTCGCGCACCTGCACCAGGGCGTCGAGCGCGTCGGCACGCATCGCGCGGTTGCCCAGGGTCTCGGCCGCGGCTTGCAGCGCTTTCAGGATGGGTACGCCCGCGCCGGCCAGCATGGCCAGCGTGCCGGCAAAGCGGGCGGCGTTGTAGCCGCGCGAGAGCCGGCCCAGCAGCGGCAGGCGCAGCCAGGCCGCGTCGAAGCTTTCGCGGAAGGTCTCGTGGCGCAGGCCGTAGGCCAGCAGCGCGGCCCCGCCGGCCAGCCCCAGCGCCGCCAGCCAGCCCCAGTGGCGAACGAAGTCGCTGACGGCCAGCATGGCCACCGTGAGCCAGGGCAGGGCGCGCTTGCTGCCGGTGAACACCGAGGCCACCTGCGGCACCACGTAGGTGACCAGGAAGACCACGATGACCACGGCCACCAGCGACACGATCGCCGGGTACAGCGCCGCTGCGACGAGCCGGGCCTTCAGGGCCTGGCGCTCCTCCAGGTCGTCGGCGAGCTTCTCGAGCACCCGGCCCAGGCCACCGCTTTGCTCGCCGGCGGCCACCACGGCCCGGTAAATCTCGTCGAACTCGCGCGGGGCCGTCCCCAAGGCTTTGGCAAACGGGGCGCCGGCGTTGACCTCGCTGCGCAGGTGGGCCACCAGTTCGCGCTGGCGCGGGTCTTCGGCCTCGTCGGCCAGGGCGGTGAGCGCGCGTTCCAGCGGCAGCCCCGAGCTGACCAGTCCGGCCAACTGGCGGGTCCAGATCGCCAGGGCGGTGGAACTGAAGACCTTGCCGCGCAGACGGAGGGTGCCGGTGTCGTTGGCGGCGGCGCTGACGGTGCTCACCGACAGGGGCACGAGCTTCTGAGCGCGCAGCTGAGCGCGCGCGGCCTTGGCGTTGTCGGCCTCGATCAAGCCGGTGCTGGTGCGTCCGGCGGCGTCGAGGGCTTCGAAGCGGTAGGCCGGCATGAGCTCAGTCCCGCGTCACGCGCAGCACCTCTTCCAGCGAGGTGACGCCGGCGCGCACGAGGCGCTCGCCGTCCTCTCGCATGGTGCGCAGGCCACCTTGCTCGGCGGCCACGAAGAGCTGCGATTCGGCGGCGCGGCTGTGGATGAGCGCGCGCACCTTGTCGTCGGCCACCATCAGCTCGTACACGCCGGTGCGTCCCTTGTAACCCGTCATGCCGCATTCCTTGCAGCCCACGGGATGCCAGCGTCCGGACTCGTCCTGGCGCTTGCAGTGCGGGCACAGCTTGCGCACCAGGCGCTGGGCCAACACGCCCAGCAGGCTGGAACTCAGCAGGAAGGGCTCGATGCCCATGTCGATCAGGCGGGTGACGGCCGAGGGCGCATCGTTGGTGTGTAGCGTGGCCAGCACCAGGTGGCCGGTGAGCGAGGCCTGGATGGCGATCTGCGCGGTCTCGAAGTCGCGGATCTCGCCGATCATGATCACGTCCGGGTCCTGGCGCAAGATGGCGCGCAGGGCCTTGGCGAAGGTCAGGTCGATCTTGGCGTTGACCTGGGTCTGGCCGATGCCGGGCAGCTCGTATTCGATCGGGTCTTCCACCGTCAGCACATT
The DNA here is from genome assembly GCF_046291045.1 of Caldimonas sp. Classification (GTDB taxonomy): domain Bacteria; phylum Pseudomonadota; class Gammaproteobacteria; order Burkholderiales; family Burkholderiaceae_C; genus Caldimonas. The sequence goes on from NZ_JBKBSL010000015.1 coordinate 37,806, forward strand.
GGTGGTGCTGGTGTCGATGCGTCCCAGGGCCGCGTACAGCGTGGTCGTCTTGCCCGAGCCGGTGGGGCCGGTGACGAGCACGATGCCATGGGGCTGGTCGATCAGGCGCGAAAAGCGCGCCAGGGTGTCGCCGCCCATACCCAGGCTTTCCAGCGTGAAGCGCGTGTCGCCCTTGTCGAGCAGACGCAGTACCGCACGCTCGCCATGGGCCGAGGGCAGCGTGGACACCCGCACGTCCACGCCGCGCCCGCCGATGCGCAGCGAGATGCGCCCGTCCTGGGGCAGGCGCTTCTCGGCAATGTCGAGTTCGGCCATGATCTTCAGGCGCGAGATCAACGCGGCATGCAAGGCCTTGTTGGGCTGCACCACCTCGCGCAGCGTGCCGTCCACGCGGAAGCGCACCGAGGAGCTGCGCTCGTAGGGTTCGATGTGGATGTCGCTTGCGCCGTCCTTGGCCGCCTGCGTGAGCAGGGCATTGAGCATGCGGATGATGGGCGCATCGTTGGCGGCCTCCAGCAGGTCCTCGACGGCGGGCAGGTCCTGCATCATGCGCGAGAGGTCCACGGCGCTTTCGACCTCGCCCACGACCGCCGCGGCGCTCGACTCGCCGCCGGCATAGGCCGCGGCGATGCGCTGGGCGAGGCTGGCCTGGGGTTCGTGTTCGAAGCGGTCCACCTGGAAATGGCGCAGCACTTCGGACAGGGCCGGCACGGCGGCCTGGGCATCGGCCCATAGCGTGAGCTGCTGGCCATCGTCTTCCAGCAGCAGGTGGTGCGCCTTGGCAAAGGCGTAGGGCAGGGGGTGGCGGGCGGCCATGGCGGGGGGCGCCTCTCAGTTCACCGGCTGGGGGGTGGCCGGTGCGGGGGCGGGCGGTGTGGCCGCATCGGCCGGTGGCGGCAGCTCGCGCGCGGGCAGCACGGGCGCTTCGTTGACCGGCAGCAGCGCGCGTGGCGGCGGCTGGGTGGCGATCTGCTGCGCGCGGATCTGGTCGTAGCGGTCCAGCGAGAGACGGTTGGAGGCATCCTGGTCGCGCATCACCACCGGGCGCAGGAAGACCATCAGGTTGGTCTTCACGCGCGAGCGGTTCTCGCTGCGGAACAGGCCGCCCAGCACCGGCACGTCACCCAGCACCGGCACTTTGTCCCGGTTGTCGGTGAACTGGTCCTGCATCAGCCCGCCCAGCACGATGATCTGGCCGTCATCCACCACCACGCTCGATTCGATCGAGCGCTTGTTGGTGACCAGCCCCGCCGTGGCGTCGGCCACGCCGCGCGAGACGTTCTGGTTCACCACGCTGGAGACCTCCTGGTAGATCGACAGGCGCACCGTGCCGTTCTCGCCGATCTGGGGCTTGACGCGCAGCGTGATGCCCACGTCCTTGCGCTCGATGGTCTGGAAGGGGTTGACCGCGCCGCTGCCGGTGCCGGTGTTGGTGAACTGACCCGTGACGAAGGGCACGTTCTGGCCGATGGTGATCTTGGCTTCCTCGTTGTCCAGGGTCACGAGGTTGGGCGTGGACAGGATGTTGCCGTCCACGTTCTGCTCCAGGAAGCGGGCCAAGCCAGCCAGCGTGTAGGTGCCCAGGAAATTGCGCACGATGCCCACGTTCAGCCCGGCCGAGGGCAGTGCACCGCTTTGCCCGCCGGTGGCGGCGGCCAGCGAGAGCTGGATGATGTTGTTGCCCCCGGTGCCGAAGTTGGTCCCGCCGATCAGGCCCCATTTGTCGCCTTCCTTGCCCAGCAGCCCCTGCCACTGGAAGCCCACGTCGGCGGCCTTGGTGGCGTTGACCTCAACGATCATCGTCTCGACGTAGACCTGGGCGCGCCGTGAGTCGAGCTGGTCGATCACCGCGCGCAACTGGCGGTACAGCGGGTCGGGGGCGGTGATGATCAGCGAGTTGGTCGCCGGGTCGGCCTGGATGAAACCGCCGGTGGACGGCTGCGCTGCGGCCGCCACCGGGGCGGTGGCCTGGGGGGAGCTGACGCCGCTGCCGCCGCCCATGCCTGCCAGGCTGGCGCCGGTGGGGGTGGCGGGTGCACCGGTGAGCGTGCCGCCGCCCGAGGCGGCTCCCCCGCGGCCATCGCTCGGGAAGGCGGCGCGCAGGACCTGGGCCAGGCGCACCGCGTCGGCGTTCTTCAGATAGACCACGTGGATGTTGCTGCCGCCCGCGCCCGCGGCGCCGGGCACGTCGAGCTTGGCGACGATCGAGCGGATCAGGGCCAGACGGGCCGGGTTGGCTGCACGCACCAGCAGGGCGTTGGTGCGCGAGTCGGCCAGCACGGTCCCCGCCGAGGTGCTGCCGCCGGCCACGGCCTGGGCCCCACCGGGCGCGCCGGGGGCGGGGGGCGGGGCGGCCGTCACGCCCGGGGCGGTCTGCTGGTCGAGCAGGCGCTGCACGAGCACGGCCACGTCGGCCGCCACCGCGTGCTGCAGCGGGATGATCTCCACGTCGGTGGCATTGGGCATGTCCAGCGCGGCGATGATGCGCGACAGGCGCCGCAGGTTGTCGGCATAGTCGGTGATGACCAGCGAGTTGTTGCCCGGGTTCACGTTGATCGTGTTGTTCGGGCTGATCAGCGGACGCAGGATGGTGACGAGGTTGTTCGCGTTCTCGTGCTGGATGCGGAAGATCTGGGTGAGGATGGTGTCGCCGCGTGCGGCCACGCCAGGCCCCGCGGACACCACGCCGGTCTGCAGCTTGGCGTCGGCCTCGGGCACGATCTTGTACAGGCCCTCGACCTCCACCACGGCAAAGCCCAGGCCCCGCAGCGCGGCCAGGAAGCTCACATAGGCCTCCGAGCGGCTCATGGGCTGCTCGCTGTACAGCGTCATCTGCCCCTTCACGCGCGGGTCGATGACGAACTGGCGGCGCAGGATCAGCCCCATCGCGCGGGCCACACCGTCGATCTCGGCGTTGACGAAGTTCAGCGTGACCTGGCCGGCGGCTTCGGCTGCGGGCTGCTGCGACCGCGCGACTGGGGGAGTGCCCAGGGCCAGGAGGCCGGCGGCCAGGGCCGCGCACAGGACCTGGGTGCCACGTCGGGCCAGAGGAGTGCGTTTCATGCTCATCCGATCGAGATGACCGAGCGCGCGCCGTCGCGCCGCCCGATGATGTTCAGGAGATTGTCCAGGGCGTCCTGGAAGCCCTCGCCGGCGCGGGCTTCGCCCCGGAAGCGTACGCCGCTCGGCCCCCAAAGGCCATCACCGCTGAGCTGCAGCGCGCCTTCGCGCGTGGACAGGACGATCTGCACCTGGCCCTGCTCGTTGCTGAACAGGCTCAGGCGGTAGCTGCCCAACTGGCTGAGCGTGACCAGTGGCGAGGAGGCGTTGAGGATGTCGAGGTCGGCACGGCCCTGCACCAGCCAGCGCCCGGCCGTGCCTTCCAGCGTGAGACCGGGACTGGACAGCCGCAGCGCGCCGCCGAGTTTCAGCGTATTCCACGGCGTGCCCAGGCCGCCGAGGAGGGCGCTGGGCCACTGGCCTGTCCAGCCCGACTGGGGCTGCAGTTGCACTGACAGGCGCGACCAGCCGAACTGCACGCGCAGGCCCACCTCGCCGTTCAGACAGCACGCCTGGCGCAGCCGCACCATCGCGCCCAGCCCCGCGGGCCGCAGCGTCCAGTGCAGGTGACCGGGCAGGGCGGTGGCGTCGCGGCTGCCCGGGCCGCCGGACAGCACCAGCACCGCTTGGCCGTTCCACACGGTGCCTTGAGCCTGGGCCAGCAACACGCGCTGACCACTGGCTGCCGCCACCGCCGAGGCCAGCCAGGTGGCCGGGGCGTACAGCAGCAGCGCCAGCAGCGCACCGCAGACGGCCCCGGCCCAGCCCCAGCGGCGCAGGCTGGCCTGGCGGGCCCGCGCGGCGGCGCTGGCGGCCGAGTCCAGGCGGGAGTTCGGGAAACGCGAATGGCCGAAGCGAGAGGCCCCGAACTGCGAGACGCCGAAGCGCGAGGCCGCCTGGCGGGCATCGCGCCAGCGTCCCAGGCGTGCGGTGAGCCAGCTCATGGGGCGTCTCCACCGAGCACCAACACGACGGTGCCGCTGTAGCCGTTGCCGCTGCGGGTGAGCTGCACATCCACTGGCCGCGCTCGCGCGGCGCTTCGTGCCTCGCCCAGCCAGGCCCACAGGACGTCGCCGGGCAGGCCCTGCACGACCAGCGTGGCCTGGGATCCCTGCAGGTTCAGGCGTGCAGCCGGCCCCAATCGTTCGGCGGCGGCCTGCAAGGCGCGTGCGGCCTGGGCGGCCGCCACCGGGGGGGCGTCGCGCAGTTCCCGCGCCTCCTGCGCCAGGCGCAGCATGTGCTGGGTCTGGGTGCTCACGTCGGCCAGGCGCTGAGGGGTGTCGCGCAGCGTGCGCAGGGCCGGCTGCAACCCCACCCACCACAGCAGCGCCAGCAGCACCAGCACGCCGGCCAACCGCACCAGGCGGCGTTCACGTTCGTCCAGCGCGCCCCAGCGCGAGCGCATCTGCTGCTGCCACTGTTGGCGCAGGTCGTCCAGCGTCATGAGCGCCCTCCTGCGGCGCGTCGCACGGTGACCTGCGACCCGTTGCGTTCGACGGTCCAGCCCTCCGGCTCCAACTGCTGCGCGAACTCGGCAAGATCCTCATCGGGCCAGCCGCCTACGGCCAGGGTGAGTTGACCGGGCTCGAAACGCAGTCCTTCGAGCACCCGGCCCTGCGGCCAGGCGCCGGCCACGGCCTGAAGCATGGGTTCGAGATCGGTCTCTCCGGGGCGGCCCGCTCGGGATCGTAGCAGCTCGGTCTCACGCTGCATCTGCACCGGGGCGTCGAGCACGGCGCGCACGTGCGGGAAGGTGGCCTGCAGCAGCGCGGCCTGCTCGGCGCGCAGCGCCTGCAGGTCGTGGCGTTGCTTCCAGGCCCAGGCATTGAGCCCCACGAGCTGGATGCCCAGCAGCGCCGCCAAGCCCAGCCGCACGGGCCGCCAGGCCGGCGCCCTGAAGGTGTGCCAGCCCTTGCGCAGCGCCCGCACGCCGCGGGGGCGGCTGCTCAGATCGAACTGGCGCAGGTTCCAGGCCGACTGCGCCGCCTGCAGCGCCGCCTCCGGACGCGGCAGCACCTCCACCGGCTGGCCCAGCACCTGTTCGGCCGCCGCCACGGCCGCAGGCTCGGCGCTCCAGACGATGGCCGAGGGATCTTCGCCGGCACCGTTCAGCCAATGCCGCATCAGGCTGCCCGTCGGACGCAGCGCCAGCACCCCGTCGGGGCGCGACCACACCAGGCCGAGGGCCCGGTCGTCGGCCGGGTCGACGAGCTCGAAATGTCCCCGCGGAGGATCCCCGGGCTCGGCCTGGGGCACGACACGGTCGACCACGATCCCGGCGGCCTCCAGCACGCCCAGTTGCAGCGCAAGCCAGCCGCGGTGCGTCGCCACCACCCAGGTCGGCGCTGCGGCCGACGCCCCGGGGGCCACGGCCAGGTGAGCGTCCTCCAGGTCTTCCAGCAAGGCTTCCTCGAGCAGCCCGGCCAGGGCGGCACGCATGCGGGCCTGCGGGGCCTTGGGCAGGCTGACCCGGTGCCAGGCGAGATCGGCGGCCGGGGCCACGGCCACGACCGCGTCGGCGCGTGGCATCAGCGCCGGGGCGCAGCGTCCGTGCCGGCCGACCAGGACACCGTCGCGGCTGAGCACGTAGTCGAACTCGGCCGGTGCGCGCAGTGCCGGGGCCGCTTCGCCGGCCGCAGTGCCGCTGCGGGGGCTCAAGCGCGGCCTGGGGGCCAGCGAGATGACGAGCAGACTCATACCGGGAGATCCATCGGTTCGATGCGAGGCCGCGCACACCCAGTCAGGCGCGCCCACCGGGCAAGCATCAAGGCGTTTGAAATCAACGCATTATGCGCATCCCTTCACCCCCGGTGTGAAGAATTGTCGCGGGTTGTCCCTGGCTGGCGTCCGCCGGCCCATGAACGAGGGGGCGCTCAGCGTCCCTCATCGAGCACCAGGGCACGGCGTTCCCGCCACAGCGAGACGACCTGCAGCCCCCGGCGCTCGACCAGCGAGCGCTCTTGGACGGCACGCTGGTCGATGCGCAACTGCCCCACCACTTCGAAAAAGTCCGAACTGACTGCGACCTGCTGGTCCGCCAGGTTCGTTCCCGGCGGCAGCAGGGGGCTGGCCTCGCCCGCGCTGCGAAACGGCGTGCGCTGGCGGTGCTGCACCAGCCGGTCGGCGCTGGCCAGGTCCACGCCCAGCACCGCGGCCAGCACCTCGCGCGAGGCGGTGTTCAGGTTGATCGGCGTGGGTCGCGGCAGCACGGTCAGATAGGGCGCGAGCCGGGCCACCGTGGCGGCGTCCAGTCCCAGCCATCCCAAGTGTTCTGGCGAGGGGGGCATCAAAGGGACGTCGGCGACGGTCTCCTGATCGCGGGTGTGTGCAGCCATCCCTTCGGCCAAGACCTGGGCCGTGCTCGCGTCCACATGCAGCAGCTCACACAGACGTTCCAGCGCCTGCCGGTGCGGCAGCGCGGCATCGGCAGGCTGTGCCAGGTTGGTGAGGTTGAAGCGGCCCTGCAGGTCGCTCAAGCGGCCGGCCAGGAAGGCGTCGGGCGCCGCATCGGTGTCGCCCGGGTTGGCGGCCAGGAAAGTGGACAGCCGAGCCTCGGCCAGCGGTGTCGCCCAAGGCTCGGACAGGTGATCGACCGAGCCCGAGCGGCGGTCTTCGCGCAGGATGAGCCGGGCCCAGTCCAGCGCACCGGCGAGGATCCACGACGATTGGGCGCGGCTGCGCTCGGCCGACTCGATCTGCACCGAACGCCACTGCCGCCACAGCATGCTGCTGGCCAGCGTGGCCACCAGGGTCACGATGATCATCGCCGTCAGCAGCGCGGCCCCGCGGGGTCGTCGTCGGCGCATCATTCGGCCCTCAGACGCAACACGATGTCGCGCGTGACCTCGCCGGACAGGCCCGATTCGGGCGCCAGCGTCAGCACCAGCCGCACCCCCTGGGGCAGGGCCTGGGCGCGCGGGTCGCCGGCCGACTGGTCGCCGGTGGACTGCGGGTTCGTCCAGGCGTTGTTGCGCCAGAAGTAGAGCTGCCACTGCCCCACGCCGGGCAAGGCGGCCAGATCGCCCGGCTCGCCGCCGAGCAGTTGCAACGAGCGCATCCAGGCATCTTGCAGCTCGGCGCGGCGCGTCACCGGCGCGCTGGCCCAGCGGTGCCATTGCCGGCCCCGCAAGGTCCACACCACCATTTGCACGCCGTGCTCGCTGCGCCGCGTCAGCCGTGCGGCGCCGCCGTCGAAACTCAGGGCGGGCACCACCCGGGTGTCGTGCAGCGCGGCGAGGTCGGCTTCCCATTGGGCCAGCACGGTGTTCAGGCGCAGCACCTGGTCGAGCCGGGCCTCGGCAATCTCCTTGGTGCGCACGATGCCGTCCACCCCGCGCCAGGCCAGCCCGGCCACGATGGCCAGGATGGCGACGGTGACAAGCACCTCGATCAGCGTGAAGCCTTGGCGCCGGCGCATCTCAGTAACGGGGCAGGATGGTCGACAAGGTCACCAGTGGCTGCCCCTCGGGCGTGCTGATGCGGGCATCGACGCGGCGAAAGTTGGGGTTCGGCGTGGGCCGGATCTGCAACTGGCCCGCATAGGTCTGTCCGGCCTGCTCGCAGGCGAAGCTGGCATCGCCCACCGACGGGAACTGCCGTGCCAGCACCAGGCTGGCCAACTGATTCTCGGCGCACCACTGCGCGGCCATGTTGTCGCTCAGGCGCTGCGCATTGTGGCTCAGCGCGCCAGCGGCCTTGACGCCGGCCGACAGCGCCAGCGCCACCACCGCCAGCGCCACCAGCACTTCGATCAGTGTGAACCCTTGCAGCAAGGAGCGCTTCATGGGGCAATCGCAAAAGCCCGCAGGCCATCGGTGGCCACGGTCAGTCGCCGGTCCTCCAGCGCGAGCGTCACGCGCTGCGGGCCGATCAGCGGATCCGGCCCGAGTGTCAGCCCGCCGGCCCCATAGACCTCGGCACGCACCCCCTCATGCAGCCAGTGGGTGGGCAGCGCCAGGCTCTCGGGCAGGCCGACGAAGCGAAAGCCTGCGTCCGTCGGCACCCAGCGCACGGCCACGCCGGAGGCCCGGGACTCGACCCGCGCCGACTCCAGCAGCGCCGCCAGACGCTCGGCCTCACGTTCCAGTGCGGTGGCCTGCGGGTCACGCACCGCCAGGCTGACCGTGCCCACCACCACCGCCATCAGGCTCACCACGATCAGCAGTTCCAGCAGCGTGAAGCCACGCCCGACGGCCTCGGCGCGAAGCCCTCGCACGCCCGGCGATTGCGAGGCTGCGAGCAAGCGGCGCGCGAAGGAGGGATGTTTCACTGCCAGGAGCCGATGTCCGCGTTCAGGCCGTCGCCGCCGGCTTGGCCGTCGGCCCCAAAGCTGAACACATCGATTTCGCCGCGCACGCCGGGGTTCAGGTACTGGTAGGGGCGTCCCCAGGGGTCGTTGGGCAGCTTGTCGAGGTAGGGCTTCCAGTTCGGCGGGATCGGGGCCGTGGTGGGCTTGGCCACCAGCGCCTGCAGGCCCTGCTCGGCCGTGGGGTAGCGCTGGTTGTCCAGGCGATAGAGCTTGAGCGCTTGCATCAGGTTGTTGACGTCGGTGCGGGCGGCCGTCACGCGGGCGTCGTCGGCGCGGTCGAGCACGTTGGGAACGATCAGTGCGGCCAGGATGCCGATCACCACCAGCACCACCATCAGCTCGATCAGCGTGAAGCCGCGACTTGCGGCAGGGGCAGTGCGGCCGTGCCGCAGGGTCAGGATGGAAGTCATGGAGCTTGCAGTTCAGGTCTACCGGACGGGAGGCGGGGGGCGCCGGCGGCGCCGCCCCCGCAGCATAGCGCGAGCACCACACCCCCGGCGACAGGACTGCCGCCGGGGAGTCTTGTGAATCATAATGGCCCGATGTTCGCCAAACTCGGTGCCTTCGTCGTCTGGGCCCTGGCTGCGGCCAGTGCGGTGTTCTGGGCGCTGCGCCTGGGCAGTTCGCCGCTGCCCGTGCCGCCGCATGCCGGCACCGTCGTGGCGCAGTCCTCCGGCAGCGCTGCCTCGGTGTTGCGTCTACTGGGCGGCGGCCCCCGCCCATCCGGCCCGGCCGCCCCCGCCCCCAGCGCGCTGAGCAGCCGCTTCAAACTGCTGGGCTTGATGGCGCCGGCGCCCGGCAGCGCGGGCCCCGGTGTGGCGCTCATCGCAGTGGACGGCAAGACGCCGCGCGCCTACACGGTGGGCAGTGCCGTCGATGGCGAACTCGTGCTGCTCAGCCTGGGCCATCGCAGCGCCGCCCTCGGCCCGCGCGACGGGCCGGCGGCTCTCACGCTGGAGCTGCCGCCGCTGCCGGCCGCACAGACCGGCACCCTGCCGGTGGCGCGCCCCGAGGGGCAGGCGTCCTGAGCCTCGCCCATCGCCACACGCTGCCCATGGACACGCCGGCCCTCTCCCCCGCCGAGCGTCCCGGGCGGGCGCAGTGGCTGGCGGTGCTGCAGCCGCACCCGCCGTTCTCGCAGATGCAGCCGGCCCATGTCGAGCAGCTGCTCGACGCCGCCACCTTGCTGCGTTGCGTGCCCGGCCAGGTACTGCGCCGCCCCGAGGACGGGCCCGTCCACACCCTGTATGCCGTGCTGGCTGGGGCGGTGACCGGCCGACGGGGCCTGGCCGACCTGGAAACCACCGGCTTCCAGTACGACAGCGGCGATGTCTTTCCGGTCGGTGCGCTCATGGGCGGGCGGCCGGTCACCGCCACCTACACCGCCACCGAACCAGGCTGGTGCCTGCTCATCCCGCGCGAGGCCGTCGATGCGGTGGCCTCGGCCAGTGCGCCGTTTGCCGACTTCCTCAGCGGGCGCATCCTGCAGTACCTGACCCTTTCGCGCCGGGCCGTCCAGGCCGATGCGGCCTCGCGCACCCTGGCCGAGCAGTCTTTCGAGACGGCGCTCGGGCACCTGGTGCGCCGGCAGCCGGTCACCTGCCGGCCCGACGCGCCACTGGCCGAGGCCCTGCGCAGCATGCACGATCAGCGCCTGGGCTCGCTGCTGGTCACCGACGGCGCCGGCCGGCTGCAGGGCATCCTCACCCGTCAGGACGTGCTCGGCCGCGTGGCGCTGGCGCAGCGGCCGCTGTCCACACCGATCGCCGAGGTGATGACCCGGCCGGTGCACACGCTGACCGTGCACGACACGGCCCAGGACGCGGCCCTGCTGATGTCGCGCCATGGGATCCGCCATGTGCCGGTGCTCGACGGCGAGCGGCTGGTTGGCCTGGTCAGCGAGCGCGACCTCTTCGCGCTGCAGCGCCTGTCGCTCAAGCAGCTCAGCTCCGACCTGCGCCACGCCCGCGACCTGGCGGCGCTGCAGGCGGTGGCTCCCGACATCCGCCGCTTCGCGCGCAGTCTGCTGGCCCAGGGCCTGCGCGCGCGCCAGCTCACCGAACTCGTCAGCCATCTCAACGACGTGCTGGCCGCGCGCCTGGTGCATCTGATGGCCCAGGCCCACGGTCTGGACATGGAGCGGGCCTGCTGGATCGCCCTGGGCTCCGAGGGTCGCGGCGAACAGACCATCGCCACCGACCAGGACAACGGCCTGGTCTTCGACAGCGACGACCCGCACCGTGACCGGGCGCGCTGGCTGGCCTTCGCCAAGGACGTCAACCAGGGGCTGGCGGCCTGCGGCTATCCGCTGTGCAAGGGCGGGGTGATGGCGATGAACCCCCAGTGGTGCCTGAGCCCGCGCGAATGGTGTGCTCGCTTCGACCACTGGATCGAGCATGGCGCCCCCGAAGATCTGCTGCACGCCAGCATCTTCTTCGACTTCCGCGCTCTGGCCGGCCAGGGCGCACTGCTCGACCCCATGCACCAGCTCGTGCATCGCCGCGCCCGTGCGGTGCCGCGCTTCTTGCGCCAGATGAGCGAGCTTGCGCTGCGTCACCGCGTGCCGCTGAACTGGCTGGGGGGCCTGGACACCGCCCGCGACGGTGCTCACGAGTGGATCGATCTCAAGATGCAGGGAGCGGCCATCTTCGTGGCCGCGGCGCGCATCTACGCGCTGGCCCATGGCGTGACCGCCACCGGCACACGCGCGCGCATCGAGCAGGCCGCCCCGGCCATGGGCGTGGAGCCCCAGGAAAGCCAGGCCTGGATCGCCGGCTTCGAGTTCCTGCAGACCCTGCGCCTGCGCGTGCAGATCGGCGCCGACGAGATGCCCGAGCAGCCCAACCGCATCGACGTGAACCAGCTCAACGACATCGACCGCCGCATGCTCAAGGAAACCTTCCGGCTGGCGCGGCGGCTGCAGCAGCGGCTGCAGTTGGACTACCTGCGCTGAGGCCTGTTTACAAGCCCATCGGCCGGCTGGGCCCCGGATCCTCGCCCTCGGCCACTTCGGTCAGCAAGGCTGCGGCCGCGTGGATCAGCGGCCAGGCCAAGGAGGCCCCGGTGCCGTCGGTGCTTTCCAGCCCCAGTTCGAGCAGCGGGCCCTGCCGGAAGTATTCGAGCGCCAGGCTCAGCCCCGGGCGGCTGTGGCTGCGCGAGAACACCGCATAGTCCACCACCGGGGCCGCGATGCGCGAGGCCACGGCCAGGGCGGCACAGGCCGGCAGGCCGTCGACGATGATGAGATGGCGCTTGCCCGCGGCCACCAGCATCGCACCGACCATCATCGCGATCTCGAAGCCGCCCATGGCGGCCAGCATCTCCACGGGCTCGCTCACGCTGCGGTGACGTTCCAGCACTGCCTGCAGCACGGCCACCTGGTGGCCCAGCAGCTCGGGGGGAGCCTGCGCCGCCGGCTGCACGAGCTGTGTCAGCGGCAGCAAGGCCAGACGCGAGAGCAGCAAGGCCGCGCTGGCCTCGCTGCCCACGCCCAGTCCTGCGCAGGCCAGCACGTTGCCGGGCAGGGCATTGGCGATCTCCATGCCGGCCCGGATCGCAGCCTGGGCCTGGTCCAACGACATCGCCGCGCCCACCCGCGAGTTGCGCGTGCCGTGGGCGATCTTGCGCGACAGCAGCAGCGGGTGCCGCCCCAGGGGCTCGGCCAGACCGGCATCGACCACGGTGAGCCCCAGGCCCTGGATGTGGGCGAACACCGCCAGCGGCGTGCGCAGCGTGATGAGGGCCTGCACCTGCTCGGTGCTGGGCGTGGTGTCGGGCGCGGTGATGCCGTCCACCGCCAATCCGTGGTCACCGGTGAACACGACGAGCTGCGGCGTGTGCAGCCGTGGCTTGAGGGTGTTCTGCACCAGGCCCAGGCGCACCGCCAGGGGCTCGAGCTCGCCCAGACTGCCCGCGGCGGTGTTGCGCGCAGCCAGCTTGTCGTGCAGCGCCTGCTGCAACGGGGGATGGTAGGTGGGGGCGATCAGCGAACGGTGCAGGCTCATGGCAGGCCGCCGGAGGGAGGGTGCTCTGCCTGCGACGGCCGGCCCCATTCTTCCAGCGGCCCACCGGGGGTGCAATGGGGCGGCGGTCCCCCAAAACGGGGGTTCAGCGCAGGAACAGCCGGTACGCCGGGTTGTCGGTTTCCTCCACGCACGGATAGGCCAGTGTGTCCAGGAACTCCCGGAAGGCCTTCTTGTCCCCCTTGGGCACCTGGATGCCCACCAGGATGCGGCCGTAGTCGGCCCCCTGGTTGCGGTAGTGGAACAGGCTGATGTTCCAGCCCGGATGCATCGTGGACAAGAACTTCATCAGCGCGCCCGGCCGCTCGGGGAAGATGAAGCGAAACAGCCGCTCGTCGCGTGCCAGCTCCGAATGCCCGCCCACCATGTGGCGCAGGTGCTGCTTGGCCAGCTCGTCATGGGTCAGGTCCAGCGTCGGAAAACCATGCTTCTGGAAATGCGCCGCGATGCGGGCCGATTCGCCGCGCCGGCTCGTCGTCAGGCCCACAAAGATGTGGGCTTCGTCGGCCCCGGAGATGCGGTAGTTGAACTCGGTGACACTGCGCTCGCCCAGCAGGGCGCAGAAGCGCTTGAAGCTGCCTCGTTCCTCAGGAATGGTCACGGCGAAGAGGGCCTCGCGCTCCTCGCCCACCTCGGCGCGCTCGGCCACGAAGCGCAGCCGGTCGAAGTTCATGTTCGCGCCGCAGGTGATGGCCACGAAGGTTCGACCCTTGCAGCGGTGGGTTTCCACATACTGCTTGATCGCCGCCACGCTCATCGCACCCGAGGGCTCGAGGATGCTGCGCGTGTCCTGGAACACGTCTTTGATCGCCGCGCACACCGCATCGGTGTCCACCACCACGTAGTCGTCCACCAGCTGGCGCGTGAGGCGGTAGGTCTCCTCGCCCACCAGCTTGACCGCCGTGCCGTCGGCGAACAGGCCCACGTCGGGCAGCTGCACCCGCTTGCCCTGGCGCACCGAGCGCACCATGGCGTCGGAGTCTTCCATCTGCACGCCGATCACTTTGATTTCCGGACGCACGGCCTTCACGTAGCTGGCGATGCCCGAGATCAGGCCGCCGCCGCCGATGGCCACGAAGATCGCGTCGATCGGCCCCTGGTGCTGGCGCAAGATCTCCATCGCGATCGTGCCCTGGCCGGCGATCACGTCGGGGTCGTCGAAGGGGTGCACGAAGGTCAGGCCCTTCTTGGCCTCCAGCTCGCGCGCGTGCGCGTAGGCGTCCGAGAAGCTCTCGCCGAACAGCACCACCTCGCCGCCCAGGGCCCGCACCGCGTCGATCTTCACCTGCGGCGTGGTCACCGGCATCACGATCACCGCCCGGCAGCCCAGGCGGCGTGCGCCCAGGGCCACGCCCTGGGCATGATTGCCGGCCGAGGCGCAGATCACCCCGCGCCTGAGCTGGGCCGGGCTCAGGTGGGCCATCTTGTTGTAGGCTCCGCGCAGCTTGAAGCTGAACACGGGCTGGTTGTCCTCGCGCTTGAGCAGCACCTGGTTGCCCAGACGCTGTGAGAGCTGCTCGGCCGGCTCGAGCTCGGTCTCCACGGCCACGTCATAGACGCGCGCGGTCAGGATCTTCTGCAAGTAGTCGGCCGGCGACAGGTGCTTGCGGCGCCGCGCCGGGGCGGTCGCACGGGGGGACTTGGGGGTGGCTCGTGCCATCAGGCTCCTCCTGGGAAGCCGTCGAATATACGCGAGCCCCGCCGCCGTTTTGCGGCGCAACACCTCTGACACGGCAGCGTGCGCCCAAGAAAAAGGCCCAAGGCTGTGAAGCCTTGGGCCCAATCCACCAAAGGAGGAGGGTGGAGGAGACAAACGTTGCAATGCCGCGATCAGCGAACATCACATGTATGAAAGTTTAACGCCGAACGATGATGCGCTGCAATAACAAATTCACGCTTTGGCCTAGAGGAGTCTCTCCACGTTCGACTGCATGGCCGGCGCGCGGCGCACACAATGCACACCGTTTCACACTTGGAATGCAACGACATGGAATGCACGATCAACTGGATGCCTGCCAGCGGCATGGCCTTCTCGGCCGAGACGGGCAGCGGCCACCTGCTGAGCATGGACGGCGCCCCCGAGGGCGGCGGCCGCAACCTGGCGCCGCGCCCGATGGAAACCCTGCTGGCCGGTGCGGGCGGCTGCACCGCCTATGACGTGGTGCTCATCCTCAAGCGCGGCCGCCACGACGTGCGGGGCTGCCAGGTCAAGCTCAGCGCCGACCGTGCCGAGACCGACCCCAAGGTCTTCACCCGCATCCGGATGCATTTCGTGGTGACCGGCCGGGGCCTGCCCGAGACGGCCGTGCAGCGCGCCATCCAGATGTCGCACGACAAGTACTGCTCGGCCACCATCATGCTGGCCAAGACGGCCGAGATCACCACCAGCTACGAGATCGTCGAGGGCTGAGCTCAGACGTGATGGGCGGTCGTGGTCATCACCTTGGCCGCGCCGCGCATCAGCCATTGCACCGGCGCCGGCAGCGGCACGGCCCCGGCGGCTTCGGCATCCAGCGCATGGCGGGCCTCGTCGTCCTTCATCTGCTGCACGATGGCCCGTGAGGCCGCGTCCTGCGCCGGCAGGCGGTCGAGGTGGCTTTCCAGGTGCTGCTCCACCTGGCGTTCGGTCTCCACCACGAACCCCAGGCTGACCCGGTCACCGGCCAGGCGCCCCGCCACCAGCCCGATGCCGAAGGCGCCGGCATACCACAGCGGGTTGAGGAGGCTGGTGCGGTCGCCCAGTTCGGCCAGGCGTTGCTCCGTCCAGGCCAGGTGGTCCACCTCCTCCCGGGCGGCGGCCTCGAAATGGGCACGCAGGGCCGCATCGCGCGTGGCCAGGGCCTGGGCGGTGTACAGGGCCTGGGCACAGACCTCGCCCACGTGGTTGACCCGCATCAGGGCGCCGGAAAGCCGGCGCTCGCGCTCGCTCAGAGTCACGGCATCGGCCGGCCCCGCCGGGCGTGGGCACGGGCGGGCCGCACGGTGGGCACCGAACACGGTGCGCAAGGCGCCGTCGGCGGCGCTGAGCAGGGCATCGACGGGAGACAGGGCAGGGCGGGCGTTCATGACTTCTTCGGGCAGGCAGGCCGGACCAAGTGCACAGCATAGTGCCTTCCGGGGCTGCGGGGGCAGCCCCAGGCGGGCCCAGGGCGACGGCCCCCGGAACCCGCCCGCCCCGTCGCAGCCTGTTGCACTCAGGCAACAAACGCCCCCGTTTTCTGACCGCAAGGCTGGCGGCTGCCGCGGGCGTCTGGTGGAATAGCGCCAACTTCCGCTGAGGAGGTTGGCTCGGACAGCCTGGTCCAAGACAACAACGGGCGACCCGAGACCTCTTGTTCAACCTAGGAGATAGTTGCAATGAAAAAATCTCTTCTCGCTCTCGCCGTGCTGGGTGCCTTCGCTGGTGCCGCCGTGGCTCAGTCTTCCGTGACCATCTACGGCAAGCTGGACATGGGCCTGGTCAAGGCCAACGATGGCAACTCCATCCTGACGGGCGGCCCCTCGAATGACGAGCTCCAGCTGGCGCAGCAAGCCGGTTCGCGCCTGGGCTTCCGTGGCACGGAAGACCTGGGTGGTGGCCTGCGCGCCAACTTCGCCATCGAGCACCGCTTCACGCCGGACAACGGCGCCGCTGACAGCACGTTCTGGCAGGGCTTCTCGTGGGTGGGCGTCTCCGGTGGCTTCGGTGAAGTGCGCCTGGGTCGCGACTACTCGCCCTACTTCTGGACCAACATCGCCGCCGATCCCTGGGGCTATGACACGGTCGGCCAGATCGGTATGCTGCACACTGCCTCGGCCGTGGCTGTGGTGTCTCGCTACGGCAACCTGATCAGCTACCGCACTCCCAACATGGGTGGTCTGACCGCTCAGGTGGCCGTGGGTCTGGCTGAGCAGACCAACGACACCAAGGACAACATTGGCTTTAACATCGAGTATCGTGGCGGTCCGATCTATGTTGGCTTTGGCTACCACCAAGGCGATTCTGCCGCCGGTATCACCGCACTTGCTACCGGGCTTGGCCAGACTCCGACGACTCTGGGTGTCGTCGCCGGCGACAAGGGCACCAGCATGGGCATCACAGCCAGCTACAACTTCGGTGTGGCCCGCCTGATTGGTGCTTACTCGACTGCCAAGGCCGAAGCCACCCTCGCGGGTGATGACTACTCCGCCAACAACTGGTCGCTGGCCGTGGCCGCTCCCGTGGGTGGTGGTGATCTGCGCGCCATGTACACCCGTCTGACGGGCAAGGACCTGCTGGACGGCATCAAGAACACCAAGTTCGGCCTGGGCTACCACTATCCCCTGTCCAAGCGCACCAAGGTCTATGCTGACGTTGGCAGCGCCAAGACCACCAGCCTGGACCGCCGCACCGCCTTCGACTTCGGCATCCAGCACAACTTCTGATCTGACGCTCGCCCTGTGCGAGTTGATTGAACAGCAAGTCGAAAAGCCGCCTTCGGGCGGCTTTTTTCTGGCCATCCTGGTTTTTCGAAGCTCGAAGACTCAGGGCGGCCCGGCCTCCAGCAGTTCCACCGGCGCGTCTACAACGGCTCTTTGGCGGCAACAGCCTGCACCTGCCGATACAGGACCGGAAGATCGCCTTGAATCGTCTTCCACACGATTTCCAGGTCCACCTTGTCGTAGCCGTGCGTGACGCGGTTGCGCATGGTGTACATGACGAGCCAGGGGATGTCATCGTGCTGGGCCGCGAACTCCGGGGCCACGCGCTGGATGTTGTTTGATGCCTCGCCGATGATTTCGATGTTGCGGATCACGGCGTCCTGCACCAGTTCGCTGCCCAGGAAGGCGGCCTCATCCATGCCTCCCGTGTAACGGGCGATGCGCTCGATGGCTTTGAGGATGTGCCCGAGATAGTCCGGGACGCGCAGCGCTTTGGTCATACCGGCTTGGCCTCGGAGAGGATCTGGCTGCGGAAGTTGTCAGGCAAGGCCCTGGGCGTCAGCACATCGACTGACACCCCAAGAAGGCGTTGCAGCTCGACTTGAATGGCGGCGACGTCCATGAGCGTCGTTTCCGGCGTTGGGTCCACGAGGATATCCAAGTCGCTGCTGTCGGTGTCTTGGCCGCGCAGCACGGAGCCGAACACCCGGGCATTGCAGGCGCGGTGCGACTCGACCACCTGCCGGATGGCTGCACGGTTCGATGCCAAGGCTTCAGAGGGCTTCATGCGTTGCTTCTCCTGGAGCACAGCCAATTTTATCGGTGGAACCACGAATCCCGGGCCTGGTGTCCCTGTGGATGGTCTGCCAGGGGGTTCGGCGAGCCACCCAAGCACCAAGCCGGGGTGCTGTGATTGGGGCTTCCCCCTTTGACGATCGGCATGGGATTTGCTGATCATTCACACTTTCAATATTTCACGTGAGTGAACCGATGTTCAAACGCTCCTCCCTCACCGCGTTGGCGGCAGCCGCCTTCGTCTGCGCCGGCCTGATGGCCGGGCCTGCGGTCCACGCCAAGACGTTCAAGTGGGCCAGCCAGGGCGAGATCTCCACCTGGGACATCCACTCCCAGAACAACGCCCTGCAAAACGGCCTGCATGCCAATGTCTACGAGTCCCTGGTCTACTACAACAGCCGCACCTTCGAGGTCGAGCCTGTGCTGGCCACCTCCTGGCGCGAGATCAGCCCCACCCAGATTCGCTTCAATCTGCGTCAGGGCGTGAAGTTCCATGACGGCACGACGATGACGGCCGACGACGTGGTGTTCTCGCTCACCCGCGCCATGGCGCCCAGCTCCAACTTCACCGTCTACACCCAGGGCATCGACAAGGTGGTGAAGGTCGACAACAACACCGTCGATGTGCTGCTCAAGGGGCCCAACCCGGTGCTGCTGCGGCAGATGACCGAGCTGCGCATCATGAGCAAGGCTTGGGCCGAGAAGAACAACTCGGTAGCGCCCAAGGACATCAAGACGCCCGACGAAAACTTCGCCCACCGCAACGCCAACGGCACGGGGCCGTACATCCTGGAATCCTGGCAGCCCGACCAGCGCATGGTGTTCAAGCGCAACCCCAATTGGTGGGGCAAGATGGAGGGCAACGTCACCGAGATCGTCTACACGCCGATCAAGTCGGCCGCCACCCGCATCGCCGCGCTGCTGTCGGGTGAGGTGGACCTGGTGCTCGATCCGACGCCGCAGGATCTTCCCCGCCTGCGCTCCAGCCCCAACCTGAAAGTGATCGACGGCGTCGAGAACCGCACCATCTTCCTGGGCATGGACCAGTTCCGCGATGAACTGCCCGGCTCCAACATCAAGGGCAAGAACCCGCTGAAGGATGTGCGGGTGCGCAAGGCGCTGTACCAGGCCATCGACATCGACACCATCTCGCGCAACATCATGCGCGGCCTGGGCAAGCCCACCGGCGCCCTGGTGGCCCCGCAGGTGGCGGGCTGGACGGAAGGGGTGGCCAAGCGCTACCCGTATGACGTCGAGGCGGCCAAGAAGCTGCTGGCCCAGGCCGGCTATCCCGACGGCTTCGAGGTCGACTTTGCCTGCCCGAATAACCGCTACATCAACGACGAGGCCATCTGCCAGGCCATCACCGCGATGTGGGCGCGCATTGGCGTGAAGGCCAAGCTGCGCACGATGCCGCTGGTGACCTACTTCCCGATGATCCAGCGCTATGAAGCCAGCATCTACATGCTGGGCTGGGGCGTGCCGACCTTCGACGCGCTGTATTCGCTGCAATCGCTGGTGCGCACCGTGGGCACGGGCGGCGACGGCAACTACAACGTGGGCCGCTTCTCCAACGAGCGCATGGACTACCTGGTCGACCGCGTGAAGGTCGAGACCGACGCCCCGGTGCGCCGGCGTATGCTGACCGAAGCCTTGCAACTGCAAAACGACCTGGTGGCCCATATTCCGCTTCACGACCAGGTGATCCCCTGGGCGATGAAGAAGAACATCGATGTGGTCCACCGCGCCGACAACCGCATCGACATGCGTCTGGTGAAGGTCAACTGATGGCCTGAGCGCCCGCCCGCGCGTATCATGGCGGGCCTTGTCGGCCCGCCGGCCCGGAAGACCCCGGGGCGCGCGGGCCGGCGTCGATCCCTGACTCGAAACCAGGCGGCCGTCATCACGAGTGACGGCCTCCTCAACCGGCCCACACAGGCTCATGCTCGCATTCATCCTTCGCCGACTGGCTCAAGCCGTCGTGGTCATGCTCACCGTGGCCTTCATCGCTTTCATGCTGTTCCAGTATGTGGGCGATCCCGTCACCAACATCCTGGGCCAGGACGCCACGCCCGAACAGCGCGACCAGATGCGCGCCGATCTGGGCCTGGACCAGCCTTTCTTCGTGCAGTTCGGCCGTTTCGTGGTCAACGCCGCCCAGGGCGAGTTCGGCCTGAGCCTGCGCCAGGGCCAAAAGGTGTCTACCTTGCTGCTCGAGCGCTTCCCCGCCACGCTGGAGCTGGTCATCGTCGCGGCCGTGATCGCGCTGGTCGTGGGCATCCCGATGGGGGTCTACACCGCCTTGAACCGCGGCACTTTCCTGTCGCAGGTGATGCTGACCTTCTCGCTGCTGGGGGTGTCGCTGCCTACTTTCCTGATCGGCATTTTGTTGATCATGCTCTTCTCGGTAACGCTGGGCTGGCTGCCGAGCTTCGGCCGCGGCGAGGTGGTGCAGATCGGCGCGTGGACGACCGGCTGGCTCACTCCCACGGGCTGGAAGCACCTGATCCTGCCGGCGGTGACGCTGGCGATCTTCCAGCTCACGCTCATCATGCGCCTGGTGCGCGCCGAGATGCTCGAGGTCCTGCGCACCGACTACATCAAGTTCGCGCGTGCGCGCGGCCTGAGCAACCGGGCGGTGCATTTCGGCCATGCGCTGAAGAACACCCTGGTGCCGGTCATCACCATCACCGGCCTGCAACTGGGCGGCTTGATCGCCTTTGCCATCATCACCGAGACCGTGTTCCAGTGGCCGGGTATGGGCCTGCTCTTCATCCAGGCCGTGACCTTTGCCGACATCCCGGTGATGGCGGCTTATCTGTGCCTGATCGCGCTGATCTTCGTGATCATCAACCTGGCGGTCGATCTGCTGTACTTTGCCGTCGACCCGCGGCTGCGCGTGGAACGTCCGGGCGGGGGGCACTGAGTGCCGGAGGTCATCATGCGGATGCAGGCCTCCCATCACGGCATCTTCCGCCATATCGCGCAGTTCCATCCGGAGCTCACCGCTTTCCGTCGAGATCTGCACGCCCACCCCGAACTCGGCTTCGAGGAGGTGCGCACCGCCTCCAGGGTGGTGGAGGCGCTCAAGCTCACGCGTGTGGATGAGATTCACACCGGCATCGCCAGAACCGGCGTGGTCGCAGTGATCCGGGGCCGCCGGCACGGCAGTGGGCGGTCGATCGCCCTGCGTGCCGACATGGACGCCCTGCCCCTGCGCGAGGAGAACGACTTCGCCTGGCGCTCGGGCAGGTCGGGCTTGATGCATGGTTGCGGTCATGACGGCCACACCACGATGCTCGTGGGGGCCGCCCGCTATCTGGCCGAGACCCGCCGTTTCGACGGCACGGCTTATCTGATCTTCCAGCCCGGCGAAGAGGGCTTCGCCGGTGCCAAGGCCATGATCGACGATGGCCTGTTCGAGCGCTTCCCGGCGCAGGCCGTCTACGCCATGCACAACTGGCCGCACCTGGCAGCCGGTCAGGTGGGGGTGGCTCCCGGGCCGATGATGGCTGCGGCCGACCGCATCGAGATCACGGTCAACGGCAAGGGCGGGCATGGCGCCCACCCCCACCTGGCCGTCGATCCCGTGCTGGTGGCCGCGCACATCATCACGGCGGCACAAAGCCTGGTGTCGCGCAACGTCAGCCCCTTCGACCAGGCGGTGGTGAGCATCTGCGCGATGCAAGGCGGTGACGTGGGGGCGATGAGCGTGATTCCGCGCCAGGCCCGGCTGGTGGGCACGGTGCGCAGCTTTCGTCCCCAGGTGCAAGACATGATCGAGGAGCGGCTGGCCCGTCTGGTGGAGTCGGTGGCCGTGGGCCTGGGCGCCTCGGCCACGTTGGACTACCAGCGCATCTACCCGGCCACGGTCAACACCCCGCGTGAGGCGCAGTTCGCCGCCGACGTAGCTGCCGCGCTCGTCGGCGAGGACCATGTGGTGCGCAACCTGCCGCCCAGCATGGGCGCCGAGGACTTCGCCTTCATGCTCCAGGTCAAGCCCGGGGCCTACCTACGCATCGGCCAGGGACGCGACGGCGGTGACCCGGGTTGCTTCCTCCACAGCAGCCGCTACGACTTCAACGACGAGATCCTGCCGCTGGGTTCGGCACTGTTCGCATCCCTGGTCGAACAGGCGATGCCCCTTTCAACGCTCGATGAGGAGAACCCCTGATGAAGTTCAAGCCGACCTTGCTCGCCGTCGCCCTGGCCCTGAGCTGCACGGTGGCCACAGCCAAGACCCTGCGGGTGGCCAACCAGGGTGACGCGCAATCAATGGATCCCCACTCGCTCAACGAGTCCATGCAGTTGAGCTTCACCGGCAATGTCTACGAACCGCTGGTGGCGCGCGACAAGGCCCTGGGCCTCACGCCGGGCCTGGCCACGAGTTGGAAGCAGACCTCGCCGACGGTGTGGCGCTTCGAGCTGCGCCGCAACGTGAGCTTCCACGACGGCACACCTTTCACGGCCGATGACGTGGTGTTCAGCTTCAAGCGGGCCGCCGGCGAGGGCTCGGACATGCGCGGCTACACCAACTCGATCAAGGAGGTGCGCAAGCTCGACAGCCATACCGTCGAGATCGAGACCACCTCGCCCTTCCCCATCCTGCCTGACGTCATCACCCTCGTGTACATCATGAGCAAGAAGTGGTGTGAGGAGAACAAGGCCGAGACGCCGGTAGACCGCCGCAAAGGCATCGAGAACACCGCCAGCTTCCGGGCCAATGGCACGGGCCCCTTCCGTCTGCGCGAGCGGCAACCGGGGCAGCGCACGGTGCTGGTGCGCAATGCCAATTACTGGGGGAAGATCGATGGCAACCTCACCGAGGTGATCTTCACACCGATCGGCAACGACGCCACCCGCGTGGCCGCGCTGCTGTCTGGCGAGATCGACCTGATGGAGCCGGTGCCGCTGCAAGACGTCGATCGCATCAAGGCCAACCCCGGCCTCAAGGTCATGCAAGGCCCCGAGCTGCGCACTATTTTCCTGGGCATGGACCAAAAGCGCGACGAGCTGCTGTTCTCCAACGTCAAGGGCAAAAACCCCTTCAAGGACGTGCGGGTGCGTCGCGCCTTCTACCAGGCCATCGACATCGAGACCATCCGCACCCGCGTGATGCGCGGGGCGGCTACCCCCACGGCGCTGATGGTCGCCCCGGGCATCAAGGGCTTCGCGCCCGAGTTGAACAAGCGTCTGCCCTACGACCCCGAGGCGGCGAAGAAGCTGTTGGCCGAGGCGGGCTATCCCAACGGCTTCGAGGTGGGCATGAACTGCCCGAACGATCGCTACGTCAACGATGCCGCGATCTGCCAGGCTGTGGCCGCCAACCTGGCACGTATCGGCGTGAAGGTGAACCTGCAGGCCGAAACCAAGGGTACTTATTTCCCCAAGATCCTGCGACGCGACACCAGCTTTTACCTCTTGGGCTGGACGCCTGGCACCTATGATTCCCACAACCCGCTGTCAGCCCTGATGGCTACACCGAATGACAAAGGGCAAGGTCAGTTCAACCTGGGCTGGTACAGCAACGCCCGCGTGGACGAGCTGACTCAACTCGTGCAGGCCGAAACCGATGCGTCCAAGCGCAACGCGATGATCGCCGAGGCCTTCAAGATCCATCAAGACGAGGTGGGTCACATCCCCTTGCATCAGCAGGCGCTGGCTTGGGCGATGAAGGCCAACATCGATCTGGTGCAGTTGGCCGACAACTTCATGCCTTTCAAGTACGTCCACATGAAGTGACGGCTTGTGCCCGACCCGGCACCTCCTGGGTCCGTCGCCTGCGACGCTTCACAAGAGCGTGAGCCGGCGGCGGGCCGAATCCACCTACCGGTTCTCCCATGACGACCACAACGACTTCCCCACCCGGCGCCTGGCAGCGCTTCTTCGACAGCGACATTTGGTACAGCTTTCGCACCTCGCCGGTGGCGATCACCGCGGCGGTCATCGCCTTCATCTGCGGCTTTTGCGCGCTGTTTGCGCCCTGGGTGGCGCCCTACAACCCCTTCGATCTGGCCACGCTGGAGCTGTCCGACTCGCGATTGCCGCCTGCGTGGATGGAAGGCGGTTCGACCAAGTATCTGCTGGGCACCGATGACCAGGGCCGCGACATCCTGTCGGCCCTGATGTATGGCGCGCGCATCTCGCTCTTCGTGGGCCTGGCGTCGGTGGTGCTGTCGGTGGTGCTGGGCGTCTCGCTGGGCCTGCTGTCGGGCTTCGTGGGTGGCAAGGTCGATGCCTTCATCATGCGGGTGTGCGACGTGATGCTGTCGTTTCCGGCCATCCTGATCGCGCTGCTGATCGATGGCGTGGGCCGGGCGCTGTTCCCCAACGCGCACGAGACCCTAGCCTTTGGCGTGTTGATCCTGGCCATCTCGCTCACCAAGTGGGTGGACTACGCGCGCACGGTGCGCGGCTCGACCCTGATCGAGCGCAACAAGGACTATGTGCAGGCTGCCCGGGTGATCGGCGTCAGTCCGCTGCGCATCATGCGCAAGCACGTGCTGCCCAATGTGTTGGGGCCGGTGCTGGTGTTGGCCACCATCCAGGTGGGACAGGCCATCATCATCGAGGCGACGCTGTCGTTCCTGGGGGTGGGGGTGCCTCCCACCTCGCCCTCGCTGGGCACGCTGATCCGCATCGGCAATGACTTCCTGTTCTCGGGCGAGTGGTGGATCACCATCTTCCCCGGCGCCATGCTCGTGCTGATCGCGCTGAGCGTGAACCTGCTGGGCGACTGGCTGCGCGATGCGCTGAACCCCCGACTGCGTTGAGCCTGGAGCGCCCACGATGGACACGAACAAGACACCCTTGCTGCAGGTAAAGAACCTGCGCGTGGAGTTTCCGACCCGGCGCGGCACGCTGCTAGCGCTGGACGACATCAGCTTCGACATCGCTGCCGGCGAGATCCTTGGCGTGGTCGGTGAATCCGGTGCCGGCAAGTCGCTGACCGGTGCGGCCATCATCGGTCTGCTCGAACCCCCCGGCCGGGTGGCCGCCGGTGAAATCTTGCTGGAAGGCCGGCGCATCGACAACCTGCCGTATGAGGAGATGCGCAAGGTGCGAGGGCGTCAAATCGGCGCGATCTTCCAGGATCCGCTGACCTCGCTGAACCCGCTGTACACCGTGGGGCGGCAGCTCGTCGAGACCATCCTCACCCACCTGCCGGTGAGCCCGGCCGAGGCTCGCCAGCGCGCCATCCAGTTGCTCAAGGACACGGGCATTCCGGCCGCCGAGCAGCGCATCGACCACTACCCGCACCAGTTCTCGGGCGGCATGCGCCAGCGCGTGGTGATCGCGCTGGCCTTGGCGGCCGAGCCCAAGCTCATCGTGGCCGACGAGCCCACCACGGCGCTGGATGTGTCGATCCAGGCGCAGATCATTGCGCTGCTCAAGCGGCTGTGCAAGGAAAAGGGGGCGGCCGTGATGCTGGTGACGCACGACATGGGCGTGATCGCCGAGACCTGCGACCGCGTGGCGGTGATGTACGCCGGTCGCGTGGCCGAGATCGGCCCCGTGCAGGACGTGATCCATGCGCCGGCCCACCCCTATACCGAAGGCCTCATGGGGTCGATCCCCGCGATGGACGAGGACCGCGAGCGCCTCACCCAGATCGACGGGGCAATGCCGCGCCTGACGGCCATTCCGCGGGGCTGCGCCTTCAACCCGCGTTGCCCCAAAGCCTTCGACCGTTGCCGCATCGAGCGGCCTGAACTGATGGATGCCGGCCGCACCCGTGCGGCGTGCTGGCTGCACGCACAGCAAGAAAGACAAGCAGCATGACCGCCTTGGTGGAAGTGAAAGACCTGGCCAAGACCTTCGACGTCTCGGCCCCATGGCTCAACCGTGTGATCGAGCGCAAGCCGCGGGAATTCGTGCACGCCGTCGATGGCGTGAGCTTCGAGATCGAGCGCGGCCACACGCTGGCGCTGGTGGGCGAATCCGGATGCGGCAAGAGCACGGTGGCACGCCTGCTGGTGGGTCTGTACAAGCCCAGCCGGGGGACCGTGCGCTTCGACGGCATCGACACCCAGTCGGTGGCCGGCACGGCCGAGGGTCGTGCGCTGCATCGCCGCATGCAGATGATCTTCCAGGATCCGTATGCCAGCCTCAATCCGCGCTGGAAGGTGCTGGACATCATCGCCGAGCCATTGCGTGAACATGGCATGGTCAAGAACGACGATCAGGCCAAACAGCGCGTGGGCGAACTGCTGCAGTCAGTGGGCCTGTCGCCGGCCGACATGGAGAAGTTCCCGCACCAGTTCTCCGGCGGACAGCGTCAGCGCATCTCGATCGCGCGTGCCCTGGCCACGCAGCCCGAGTTCCTGGTATGCGACGAGCCGACGTCGGCACTGGACGTGTCGGTGCAGGCGCAGGTGCTCAACATCATGAAGGATCTTCAGCGCCAGCGCGGTCTGACCTATCTGTTCATTTCGCACAACCTGGCTGTGGTACGGCACGTGGCGGACGAGGTGGGCGTGATGTACCTGGGCCGGCTCGTCGAGCTGGCGCCCAAGCGCGAGCTTTTCGGGCGATCGCGCCATCCCTACACGCGCATGCTGCTCGATGCGATCCCCGACATCCACATGACCGGGCGCTCGCGCACGCCGGTGCAAGGCGAGGTGCCCAATCCGCTGAATCCACCCAGTGGATGCGCCTTCCACCCCCGCTGTCCGCACGCCAATGCGCGCTGCTCCAGCGAGCGCCCGGCGCTCAAGGACTTCCAAGGCATCAAGGTGGCCTGCCACGCCGTGGAGGAAGGCCGGGTCTGACGCGAACCACCCGCCCGGGTCAACCCGGCGGGGCGTAGGGGTCGGCGAATCCCAGCGCGCGCATCACCGCCGATTCACGCGCCTCCATCACTTCAGCCTCGTCGTCGGCCTCGTGGTCGTACCCCTGTGCGTGCAGGGTGCCATGCACGAGCATGTGCGCGTAATGCTCGACCACTGTCTTGCCGAGCTCGGCAGCCTCACGTTCGACGACCGGTGCGCAGACGATGAGGTCGGCCACGACCACCGGTGCATGCTGGTAGTCGAAGGTCAGCACGTTGGTGGCGTAGTCGCGTCGGCGGTAGTTGCGGTTCAGGGCGCGGCCTTCGTCGGCATCGACGACGCGCACGGTGATCTGAGCGGGGGCTTCCAGCGCGGCGCGGATCCAGCGCCTGACCTTGTGGCGCGGCAGCAGTGCGCGGTGGCGCGGGTCCGCAAACTGCAGCGACAGGTGCAGCTCGGGGCGCATGCTCAGCTCTGAGCCCGCCGGGCCGCGTCATAGGCCTCGACGATGCGCGCGACCAGCGGGTGGCGCACCACGTCGGCAGCGGTGAACTGGGTCATGGCGATGCCACGCACGCGCCGCAGCACCCGCTGAGCGTCGATCAGGCCGCTGGTGGTGCCGCGTGGCAGGTCGATCTGGCTGACATCGCCGGTGATCACCGCCTTGGACCCGAAGCCGATGCGAGTGAGGAACATTTTCATCTGCTCGGGGGTGGTGTTCTGAGCTTCGTCCAGGATCACGAAGGCGTGGTTGAGGGTGCGTCCACGCATGAAGGCCAGCGGTGCGATCTCGAGCTGCCCTTTGTCGAAGGCCTTGGCGACGCGGTCGAAGCCCATCAGGTCGTACAACGCGTCGTACAGCGGGCGCAAATACGGGTCCACCTTCTGCGTGAGGTCGCCAGGCAGGAAGCCCAGGCGTTCGCCGGCTTCCACCGCCGGGCGGGTCAGCACGATGCGCTGCACGGCGGCTCGCTCCAAGGCGTCGATCGCGCAAGCCACGGCCAGGAAGGTCTTGCCGGTGCCGGCTGGGCCGATACCGAAAGTGATGTCATGGCCGAGGATGTTGCGCAGGTACAGATCCTGGTTCGGGGTGCGTCCGGCCAGGTCGGCGCGCCGGGTGCGCAACACGATCTCCTCGGCCGCACCGTCGGCGCTGGCGGCCGGCTTGTCGTCGCAGCGGGCCGCTTGCAGCACGGCCATCTGCAACATCTCGGGGGACAGCGGCTTGGCCGCGCGTTCGTAAAGCGACTGCAGCAAGGCGGTGGCCCGCTCGGCCTGCTTGCGCGGCCCCTCGATGCGGAAAGCTTCGTTGCGCCGGCTGATGCTCACGTCCAGCGCGGCCTCGATGGTCCTCAAATGCTCGTCGAGCGTGCCGCACAGGTGGGCCAGGCGGGCGTTGTCCAGCGGAAGGAAGGCGTGGCGGAGGATCACGGGCTCGGGCGGTTCAAGGCGGCTCCAAAGCCGGCATTGTCCCCCGACTTCGGGGAAAGTGGGCAACGGGCCTGGGAAGCGGCCGACCTTCGTCGCAGAATGCGCGCCATGAAGATGAACGGTGCGTCGTGGAGGATCTGGACGTGGTCTCTTGGGGGGCTGCGTTGGCTGGGCTGGGTGCTGGTCCTGGCCGGCGCCGCCTGGCCGGCGCACGCCGAGGTTCTCGTCATTCGTGAGGCCATCGTCGCGCAGGAAGCCCCCGATGGCCGCACCAGCCGGCCGGTGCTGCGCCATGTCAGCCTGCCCGACGAGTGGGCGCGCGAGCGCCCCGAATTCTCCGGGGTGCTCACCTATGCCGTGAGCTTTACCCTGCCTGCGCAGACCTTGCCGGCCCCCCAGGAACTGCTGGCCCTGTACATCGAGCGCGCCTGCACCAACGTCGAGGTTCGCCTCAACGGCCATGTGATCGGCCGCGGCGGCCGCATGAGCGAGCCCGTCACGCGCAATTGCTACCGTCCCTTCCTGTTCACCCTGCCGTCCGGCCTGCTGGATCCGTCGGGCCGCAACCATCTCGACGTGCGGGTGGTGGGCTTCCCGGCCGGGCAGGTCGCCGCCCGTCAGCGCAGCGCGGGGCTGTCCGTGCTCGAGGTGGGGCCTGAAGACGAGCTGCGCGTGCGCCACGACCGCTACCTGTTCTGGAACGTCACCGTCTTGCAGATCGGTGGCGCCGTGCTGACCGTCATCGGCCTGTTCATGCTCGGGCTGGGCTGGATCCGGCGGCCTCAGCCGATGTACCTCTACTTCGGCGCTTTGCTGATCGGCTGGTCGCTGGTCAGCGCCCGCGTGTGGTGGAGCGATCCGCCATTGACCCATGCAGCGGCCGAGGTGCTGATCAGCTGTTTGATCGCCCCCGTGGTGGCCTTTGCCATCCTGTTCCTGCAGCGCCACGCCGGGCTGCGCTACCGATGGGTGGACGTCGCGCTGTGGACGCAATGCCTGCTGGTGCCGCTCACGCTGGCCCTGGTCGGCCGGGGCCGGCTCTTCGAGGTCATGAACCTGTGGTTCGTGATCTTCGCGCTCGAGGTCGGCGCCGCCACGATCGACTACCTGGTGCAGGCCCGGCGGGCCGACCGGCCGGGCTGGCGCGGTGTGGCGGCGGTGATGATGCTCGGGGTGCTGGCCGCCGTGGCCGAAGTGGCCGTGCAGCACGGCTGGACGGAGCTGCCCAACCGCCACCTGGTGCACTTTGCGATGCCGGTGTTGATGTTCGTCGTGGCCGTGCAGGTGCTGCGCGAGTTCGCGCAGGCGCTGCAGGTGGCCGAGTCCACGCGCGACGAACTCGAGCGCCGCGTGCACGAGCGCACGGCCGAGATCGAGCGCAGCTACGCGCATCTGGCCGAGATGCGCATCGAGCAGGTGGCCGAGGCCGAGCGCAAGCGCATCGCCGGCGACCTGCACGACGACCTCGGTGCCAAGCTGCTGACCATCGTCCACACCAGCCACGACGAGCGCATCGCCACCCTGGCGCGCGAAGCCCTGGAGGAGATGCGCCTGTCGGTGCGGGGGCTCACCGGCAAGCCGGTGCGCATCGCCGACGCCTTGGCCGACTGGCGTGCCGAGACCGTGTCGCGGCTGAGCCAGGCCGCCGTGCAGGTCGACTGGGTCAGCTCCCACGAGACGGACGAGCGCAACCTCTCGGCGCGCGCCTATGTGCAGACCACCCGGATCTTGCGCGAGGCCGTCAGCAACATCATCAAGCACAGCGGGGCCAATGCTTGCACCATTCGCTGCGTGATTGACGACACCGACTTCAACCTGGTCATCCAGGACAACGGCAAGGGCATTCCGATGGAGCTGGACGGGCGGCTCGACCGCGGCCACGGCATGGCCAGCATGAAACGCCGCGCCAAACAGTTGGCCGGGCAGTGCCTGGTCGAGTCCGGGCCGGGCTTCGGCACCTTGATCCGCCTGACGCTGCCGCTGTAGCGGCCGGCCCGGGCCTGCTAACATGCGACCATGCCTCCGCCTGAGGGGCGCTTCGGCCTCGGTGCCCTGACCAGCCATGCACATCCTGCTGCTCGAAGACCTGCCTGAGATCCGCCAATGGCTCAAGGCCCTGGTGGTGCAGGTGTTCCCCAAGGCGCAGCTCGTCGAAAGCGCCCGCGTGCACGACGCGCTGCAACAGATCACCGCCACGCGCTTCGACCTGGCTCTGATCGACCTGGGCCTGCCCGACGGCTCGGGCGTCGAGGTGGTCGAGGCCCTGCGTGAACAGCAGCCCGACGCCCAGTCGGTCGTGGTGACCATCCACGACGACGACGACCACCTCTTTCCCGCACTGCAGGCCGGCGCCTTCGGCTATTTGCTCAAAGAGCAATCGCGCGACCTGCTGGCCGAGCAGCTCCAGCGCATCACCCAGGGCGAACCGCCGCTGTCGCCGTCGATCGCCCGCCGCGTGATCGCCTATTTCGCCTCGCAGGCGCGACAGCAGAAGGAGGAGACGCCGCTGCTGCCCGACGTCTCGCTCACCGAGCGCGAAAACGAGGTGCTGCTGCGCGTGGCCAAGGGCTTCACGCTGCCCGAGATCGGCCAGCAGCTCAACCTGTCGCGCCACACCATCGCCGACTACGTCAAGCAGATCTACCGCAAGCTCAACGTGTCCTCACGCGCCGAGGCCGCGCTGGAGGCGCAGCGCCTGGGCCTGTTCAAGCGCACCCCCCGATGAGCCCGCTGGCGCCGCCGGGTGCGGCGCCCCCGCGATAATCCCAGGATGATCGGTCGTCTGACGGGCGTGATCGCGGAGAAGGCCCCTCCGCAGGTGCTGATCGATGTCGGCGGCGTCGGCTACGAAGTCGACGTGCCGATGAGCACCTTCTACAACCTGCCCCACCTGGGCGAGCGCACCACGCTGCTCACCCATTTCGTCGTGCGCGAGGATGCGCAGGCGCTCTACGGCTTCGGCACGGCGGCCGAGCGCCAGGCCTTCCGCCAGCTCATCAAGGTGTCGGGCGTGGGCCCGCGCATGGCCCTGTCGCTGCTGTCGGGCCTGAGCGTGGCCGAACTGGCCCAGGCCATCAGCGTCCAGGAGGCGGGGCGCCTCACCCGCATTCCTGGCATCGGCAAGAAGACGGCCGAGCGCCTGCTCCTCGAACTCAAGGGCAAGCTCGGCGCCGAGCTGGGGGCCGCGCCGGTGTCGGTCAAGAGCGAGGCCCAGGCCGACGTGCTGCAGGCCCTGGTGGCCCTGGGCTACAGCGACAAGGAGGCCGCCGCCGCCCTCAAGGCACTGCCCGAGGATGTGGGCGTGAGCGACGGCATCAAGCTGGCGCTGAAGTCCCTCGCCAAGTGAGCCTGTCCCGCACATGAGCATCCAGACCGACGACTTCACCCCGCCGCCGCGCCCCCGGGTCGTGTCGGCCGCGCCGGCCTCACCCCAGGAGGAAGCCCTGGAGCGCGCGCTGCGCCCCAAGGGCCTGTCCGAATACGTCGGCCAGGCCAAGGCGCGCGAGCAGCTCGAGATCTTCATCGGGGCGGCCCGCAAGCGCGGCGAGGCGCTCGACCACGTCCTGCTCTTCGGCCCGCCCGGCCTGGGCAAGACCACGCTGTCGCACATCATCGCCCACGAGCTGGGCGTGAACCTGCGTCAGACTTCCGGCCCCGTGCTCGAGAAGCCCAAGGACCTGGCGGCGCTGCTGACCAACCTCGAGCGCAACGACGTGCTCTTCATCGACGAGATCCACCGCCTGAGCCCGGTGGTCGAGGAGATCCTCTACCCCGCACTGGAGGACTACCAGATCGACATCATGATCGGCGAAGGCCCGGCCGCGCGTTCGATCAAGCTCGACCTGCAGCCCTTCACGCTGGTGGGCGCCACCACGCGCGCGGGCATGCTCACCAACCCGCTGCGCGACCGCTTCGGCATCGTGGCGCGGCTGGAGTTCTACACCGCCGAGGAGCTGATGCGCATCGTCACGCGTTCGGCCGGGCTGCTCAACGCCCCCATCGACCCGGAAGGTGCGCTGGAGATCGCCCGGCGCTCCCGCGGCACGCCGCGCATCGCCAACCGCCTGCTGCGCCGGGTGCGCGACTATGCCGAGGTCAAGGGCAGCGGCCACATCGGCAAGGCGATCGCCGACCGGGCCCTGGCGATGCTCGATGTCGACCCGATGGGGTTCGACGTGATGGACCGCAAGCTGCTCGAGGCGGTGATTCACCGCTTCGACGGCGGCCCGGTGGGTCTGGACAACCTGGCTGCGGCCATCGGCGAGGAGCGCGACACCATCGAGGACGTGATCGAGCCCTACCTCATTCAGCAAGGCTACCTGCAGCGCACCCCCCGCGGGCGCATCGCCACGGCCACGGCCTATCGGCACCTGGGGTTGGTGGCGCCCAGGAGCGGTGAGGGCGGCCTCTTCGACGGCCCCTAATGCTTCAGCCGGCGTCGGCCTGCCAGGCTTGGCGCAGCCAGTCGATGTTGCCGATGCGGCGGTACCAGCGATGGCCGCCGCCTTCGAGCACTTCCGACATCTTCGGCGATCCTGCAAACACCACGATCTTGGCGCCTGGCGGGATGGCGGGGTCGCGAAAGTAGCTCGCGAAGTGACGTGGCACGCAGTCGTTCTTGAAGCTCACGCACCAGCCCTTGGGCCAATACTGCAGCAGGCCGCGCCGGGCCAATTGGGCGCTGAGGAACTGCTGCGAGATCTCGTAGGCGCGTGTGGCTGCGGCCGGGTCTGCGACATAGGCCTGCAGGATGTCCGTGTGCGCACCGACCTCGAAACGGAACACTGAGGAGTTGCCCACGCTGGCCAGGAAGCGATCTCGCGCCGGCAGCAGCTTGCGCAGCGGCTTGGTGCGGAAGAGCTCGTCGTCACGGATGATCAGAAAACGCCCCGGTGCCGAAAAGAAGGGGTCGATCGAATCGACGATCACCAGATCAAGATCCAGAAAGAGCGTGGGGCCGGACAAGTCGGCCAGCTCACGGCGGAACACGGCCAGCTTCTGCCAGCGCGTGTCCCCATGGCCCGGCGGCAGGCCTAGCGCCGGCACCGGGAAGACCTCGATGTCGGGATGCAGACCTGCGGCATCGTCGGTGAAGCAGACGAACCGATGCGGCAGCGACAGGTGGCGTCGCACGCCGGCATGCAGGTGGTTGACGTATTCGGGGCCGTACAGGCGACCCCATTTCATGCAGATGACGTTGACAGAGGAGGGGGTGGACGGAATGGTCATCGGGGACGAAGGGCAGGGCCGGGCGGCACATGTTAGTGCACGCCGCCAGGACGATGCGTCATGCCGCGGCCTGCGCGGGCCGCGGCGCGGGCCGCCCGAGGCTGCTCAACGCTGACACCCCCCACAATCCCACCACGATCAGCGCCGCCCCACCGGCCTGCGCCCCCAGGCTCAGCGTATGCGCCTGCCAGAGGAAGGCTGCGGTGGCCCCCAGCAGAGCCAGGAACAGGGCGCCGGCGGCCCATTGCGCCCAGGTCGGCATCGGCGGGTCGTAGCGCTCGAGGCGCGACAGGTCGAAGGGCGCCTTGGGGAAGCGCTCGGCCACGTCGGCCGGCCGCCAGCCCGGAGGCTTGAACCACACGCGCAGCTTGTCGCTCCAGCGCCGCGCGCGCCAGCTGTCGAGCACCAGGTCGCGGT
This sequence comes from Caldimonas sp., assembly GCF_046291045.1. Taxonomy (GTDB): domain Bacteria; phylum Pseudomonadota; class Gammaproteobacteria; order Burkholderiales; family Burkholderiaceae_C; genus Caldimonas. The sequence goes on from NZ_JBKBSL010000015.1 coordinate 71,240, forward strand.
AGACCTGCAGGTTGGCCCACACCGGGTTCCAGCTGCGCAGCGGGCTGCGCGTGCCGTAGACACAGGGCTCGCGGTCGTCCTCCTCCTGAAAGGTGCCGAACAGCCGGTCCCACAAGATCAGGATGCCGCCGTAGTTCTTGTCCAAGTACTTGTCGTTCACGGCATGGTGCACACGGTGGTTGCTCGGTGAGCAGAACACCCGGTCGAACCAGCCCAGCCGGCCGATCTGCTGGGTGTGCACCCAGTACTGGTAGAGCAGGTCGATCAGCGCCACCACGCCGAAGACCAGCGGAGGAAAGCCCAGCACCGCCATCGGCAGGTAGAAGACCCAGCCACCGATCCAGCCCGAGCTGGTCTGGCGCAGCGCGGTGGAAAGGTTGTAGTCCTCGCTCTGATGATGCACCACGTGGGCGGCCCAGAACAGCGCACATTCGTGCCCCAGCCGGTGGTGCCAGTAGTAGCACAGGTCGTACAGCAGCAGCCCCGCCACCCAGACCCACAAGGCATCGGCCGGCAGGTCCCACAAGGCCAGGTGCTGGTGGGCCACCGTGTAGATCCCCACGGTCAGGGCCTTGGTCAGTACCCCCACCACCTGGCTCATGATGCCCAGGCCGATGCTGCTCAGGGCGTCATTGAGCCGGTAGGTGTTGCGCCCGCGCCAGCGTCCCACGAGGTATTCCACCGCGATCAACAGCAGGAAGACCGGGGTGGCCAGGACGATGATCTGTGCGCCGTTCATGGGAAGCGACGGGAAGCGATGAAGCACCGATTGTGGGCATCAGCCCGCAGCGGCAGGACCCGGGGAGACCCGCATGGGCCCCGCCAGCGGACGCTCCACCCAGCGGTGGAAGGCGTGGCCGGCCGCCAGGCTCAGGCCCCAGGCCGCCAGCAGGCCCGCAGCATGCACGCCGGGGTCGTCGGGCAGCCAGCGCACACAGGCGGCATTGACCACGAGCAGCACCGGGAAATGCACCAGGAAGACCGCATAGGAAATCCGGCCCAGCCAGGCGGTTGCCGCACCGGCGCCCCAGTGGGGCAGCCGGCCGGTGCGGCGCGCCAGGTACAGCAGGGCGGCGCAGGCCAGGGCGATCGCCAGCCGTGGGCGCGGGTCCATCCACCAGGCCAGCAGCGTGAGGGCGGCCACCGCCGCGCCGGCCCCCCAGGGCTGCTGCGGCGCGGACGTCCACCAGGCCATCATCCCCAGGGCATAGGCTCCGAAGAAGTACAGGGCCCATACATCCCAGCTCGGATCGCGGTTGAAGCCGAACATCGAAGCCAGGCCCAGCACGGCCACGCCACCCAGCAGGCCCTGGGGCGCCCGATGCGGCGGCAGCAGGCGCCGGCAGGCCCAGGCCAGCGCCACGAAGAGGACGAAGAGCTGGAAATCGATGGCCACGTACCACACCCCGGCCGACAAGGCCTCCTGGCCCAGCAGATCGTGCAGCAGCAAGGCGTGGGCGACCACCTGCATCACCGTGGGCGCCGCCGGCGTTGCATCGTCGGTCATCCAATGCCGGGCCACGGCGGCGCAGACCAGACTCAGTCCGATCACCGCCAGGAACGGCCCCACGAGCCGCCGATAGCGCGCGGCCACGGCCGGCAGCGCGGCGCCCCGCAGCCGGCCGTCCGGCGCCAGGCTGCGGGCCACGAGGAAGCCCGCCACCACCAGGAACACCTGCACGACCATGCGGGCCTCCCCGGCCAACCAGCCCATCAGCGCGGGCCACAACGCATGACCGCTGTCGGCCAGCGGGCCATACAGGGCCAGGTGATGCCAGACGATCAATTGGGAGGCGCACGCCTTCAGGGCGTCCACCAGGGCCAGGCGTTCGGAATGCATGGAGGCAAGGCGGGTCGAGGCGTCCGGCCTGCAGGGGCGGACGCCCGCACAACGGCCGGACCCGCCGCGCGGTTGACCGTCGCCCCGCGGCTATCGGCCGCCGTCGGCGCACTCGTCGAGCGCTAGGTCCTGCAGGTGCTGCGTGTCGGCCCATCCCACCAGGGTGAAGCCCTCGGGGGTGTGCAGCAGTCGGTTGATGCTGGCGTTGGCCAGTTCCCAGGTGCGTGAGGCGCGCAGGTCGATCCGCGTGGCGGCGCGGTACAGGCAATCCAGCACGCCGCCGTGGGCGACCAGGGCGATCGTCTGACCGGGGTGGGCGCAGGCCAGGGCCCCGGCCTGCTCGACCACC
>NZ_JBKBSL010000016.1:0-73210 GCF_046291045.1 Caldimonas sp.
TCCTCCAGCGCGCGGCGCTGCAGCTTGCAGGCCATGCCGGCACGGGCGGCGGCGCGTTCAGCCAGGGCCAGCGTCAGCCGGCCTGCGACCAGGGGCAGGCCGGCCGACAGGCTGGCCCGCGTGGCGGACTGACCGTGCAGGCGACACACCTCGATCAGGCAGTCCAGCAACGGGTCGGCATGGACCAGATCCTCGCGCAGACGGGCCGCCCGTTCGGCGGCCAGTCCGGCAGAGGCCGGCGAGGCCTGGGCTGCGGTGGAAGCGGGCGTGACAGTCATGCGCGGGTGATGTGTTGCGGTGGACTTCAGGTGATATCGGCCGTGTGGACGCGAAACTGACCGTGGCGGCGGTCCTCGAAATACCGCAACAGGGTCTCGCGCACGGTGCGGAAAGCCAGTGCGTCCCACGGGATCTCGCGCTCTTTGAACAGGCGCGCCTCGATCGTCTCGGGCCCGGGGTGGAAATCGGTGTCGAGCAGTCGGGCGCGGTAGTACAGATGGACCTGCCCGACCCGAACGACGTTGAGCACCGAGAAAAGGCCCTCCAGCTCCACGCGGGCGCCGGCCTCTTCGTCGGTCTCGCGCAAGGCGCCCTGCTCGGTGGTCTCGCCCAGTTCCATGAAGCCGGCGGGCAAGGTCCACAGACCGTAGCGGGGTTCGATGTTGCGGCGGCACAGCAGCACCTGGTCGCCCCAGACCGGGATCGTGCCCACCACGTTCAACGGATTGACGTAGTGCACCGTCCCGCAAGCTGGGCACACTGCGCGCTCGCGGTTGTCGTCGGCGGGGACGAGGTACTCGACCGCGGTGCCGCAGGCTCTGCAGTGCTTGATGTGGCGGGCATGGAGCATGGCCGGCAGTGTAGCGTGACCCTTCGCCCGCGACGGCCCGCGCCGGTGTAGCATCCCCGCACCTTGTCCTGCGGAGTTTCCCTTGAGCGACGTCATTGCCACCCCTGCCATCGCACGTGTCCCCGTGGCCGGCTCGGCCGACACCTTTCCCGTGCACCGCATCTACTGCGTGGGCCGTAACTACGTCGAGCATGCCATCGAGATGGGACACACCGGCCGAGAGGCCCCGTTCTTCTTCCTCAAGCCTGCCGACGCCGTGCTGCCGGTGCGCGCCGGTGAGGTCGGCCAGATGCACTATCCCGACCTGACGCGCAACTTGCACCATGAGATGGAACTGGTCGTGGCCATCGGCAAGGGCGGTCGCCACATTCCCGCGGCACAGGCCCTGTCGCACGTCTGGGGATATGCCGCAGGCCTGGACATGACGCGGCGCGACCTGCAAAACGAGATGAAGAAGCAGGGGCGGCCGTGGTGCATCGGCAAGGGCTTCGAGGAGTCCGCCCCCATTGGGCCCATCGTGCCAGCCGCTCAGGTGCCTGGGGTGCTGGACGCCGCCATCGAGCTGAGTGTCAACGGCCAGGTGCGCCAGTCCAGCCGCACGGGCAAGCTCATCTGGAGCGTGGCCGAAGTCATCGAGCACCTCTCCTCCGCCTGGACCCTGGCCCCAGGCGATCTGATCTTCACCGGCACGCCCGAAGGCGTCGGGGCGGTCGTCCCCGGCGATCTGCTGGTGGGCCGCATCGAGGGTCTGCCCGAGCTGCAGGTGCGCATCGTCGAGTGAATTCCCGGCAACGAGCCCGTCATGAAGCTGTACAACTATTTCCGTTCCTCGGCCTCGTTTCGCGTGCGCATTGCACTGGAACTCAAAGGTCTGCGCTATGACTACGTGAGCGTGCACCTTGTCAAGAACGAGCAGCTCTCGCCCCCGTTTGCCGAGGTGTCGGCCGAGCGGCTGGTGCCCGTGCTGCAGGAGGGTTCGCTAACCCTTTCCCAGTCGATGGCCATCATCGAGTACCTGGACGAAACCCACCCCGAGCCGCCGCTGTTGCCCGCTGACCCGGCAGGCCGGGCCCGCGTCCGGGCCTTGGCCCAGTCGATTGCCTGCGAGATCCATCCGCTGAACAACCTGCGCGTGCTGCGCTACCTGGTGCGCGAACTCGGCGTCTCAGAAGAGGCCAAGAACGCCTGGTACCGTCACTGGGTCGAGACCGGCTTGGAGGCCGTGGAACGCTCGTTGATCGGCTCACCGGCCACGGGGCGCTGCTGCCATGGCGACCAGCCGACACTGGCCGACTGCGTGTTGGTGCCGCAAATCTTCAATGCCCAGCGCTTCGACTGCCGGCTCGACCACGTGCCCACCGTGATGCGGATCTTCGAGCACTGCATGCAGCTCCCGGCATTCGTGGCCGCCCAGCCATCGCATTGCCCGGACGCCCAGGCGTGAGCACGGAAAGCTGGTTCACACCCGATTGGCCGGCCCCGCCTGGTGTTGGGGCTGTGATGACCACGCGCCGGGGAGGGCAAGGCCGTCCCCCTTATGACAGCTTCAACCTGGGCGACCATGTGGGCGACGACCCCGCGACGGTCCGGCTCCACCGGGAGCGGCTGGCTCAGGCCCTGGGCGTCACCCCTGTCTACTTGCAGCAAGTGCATGGCAGCGACGTGGTGCATCTGAATGACGGCTGGAAGGATCCCCCCCCCGTCGTGGCCGACGCCGCGGTGAGCACCACCCCTGGCCTGGCCTGCGCCATCTTGGTGGCCGATTGCCTGCCGGTGCTCCTGGCCCACGAAGGCGGCCGCGGCGTCGGGGCGGCCCATGCCGGCTGGCGCGGGCTGGCGGGCGGTGTGCTCGAGAACACGGTCGCGGCCCTTTGCCGGGCCGTCGAATGCACCGGTGGGGATCTCGTGGCCTGGCTGGGGCCTTGCATTGGGCCGCGGCGGTTCGAGGTGGGGGAGGAGGTGCGCCAAGCCTTCTGCCGTGTGCAGACCGGCGCGGCCGCCCATTTTCGTCCTGGCGCGCAGGCCGGCAAGTGGCTGGCCGACTTGGCGGGTCTGGCCTGCGACCGCCTGGCCGCCTGCGGGGTGACGCGCATCGGCACCCTGGGCGCTTGCACTGTCGAGGACAGTTCGCACTATTTCTCGTTCCGGCGTGATGGCCGAACCGGCCGCATGGCGGCCCTCGTCTGGATCGCCTGAGTCTGGCCGCGCTGGGTCGTCAGGCGTCGGTTCGGTCAGAGTGCAAGGGTTTGTCTGCGGGGGCCACGTGGTCGCTGCCGGCCATGGAAGACTCGGCCGCAGAAGGTATCGTCCGCCGGGCCAGCGCGGCCCGCTGCGCCCGGCGACGGGCTGGCGTGCCCAGCAGGTACATCACCAGCGAGACAGGACCCAGTCCGTAGAACAGGAAGGTCACCACCGCGCCCAGCAACGAGCCTTGGGTGCTGGTGGCTTCAGCCACTGCCATCATCAGCGCGACATACAGCCAGGCAATCGCCACGAGGTACATGGGGCAGATCCGGACGCGGCCTCGGGCGCAGCCCCTTGGCATTCGTCAAGCAAAACGATAAACATCAATTATGCGCGGTCCGGTATGTTCGGTTTCGCGATGCGGTCGGTGTACAAAGGCGGCATTGGCAACTCTCGACGATGCCCCGGTATCGACGGCCCCGCAGACGACGACCCCTCGAGGAGCAGATGAAGCGACCCGCCTCCACCGCACACGACCCCGCCCAGGCCTTCGGAGAGAACGTGGGCGATGCCATGGCGGCCCTGGCCCGGCTCAACGTTCCGGCCGAGCGGCTGTCCGCCCTGCAGACGGAGTACCTGAAGGAAGCCACGGCCCTGTGGAACGGCTTCATCGCCGCCGGCGGTGACGGCGCGCTCAAGCCCGCAGACCGGCGTTTTGCCGCCAAGGAATGGTCCGACAACCCTATGGCGGCCTACCTGGCCTCGGTGTATCTGCTCAATGCTCGCACCCTGCTCAATCTGGCCGAGAGCGTGGACACCGACGAGAAGACCCGCTCGCGTCTGCGCTTTGCCGTTCAGCAGTGGATCGACGCGACCGCCCCGAGCAACTTTTTAGCCTTCAATCCCGAGGCCCAGCGGCGTGCCCTCGAGACCGGCGGGCAGAGCATTGCCCAGGGCCTGCGCCAGTTGCTGGCCGACATCCGCCAGGGCCACCTGTCCCAAACCGACGAGAACGTCTTCGAGGTGGGGCGCAACGTGGCCACCACCGAGGGTTCGGTGATCTTCGAAAACGAGATCTTCCAGCTCCTCGAGTACAAACCGCTGACGGCCAAGGTGTACGAGCGCCCGCTGCTGATCGTGCCGCCTTGCATCAACAAGTACTACATCCTCGACCTTCAGCCTGACAACTCGCTCATCCGCTACGCGGTGGAGCAGGGGCACCGAGTCTTTGTGATGAGCTGGCGCAATGCCGATGAGAGCATGGTGCACCTTACGTGGGACGACTACATCGACGACGGCGCAATCTGCGCGATGCGCGTGGTGCAGGAGGTGAGCGGGCGCGATCAGATCAACACCCTGGGTTTTTGCATCGGTGGCACCATCCTCGCCACGGCGCTGGCGGTGCTGGCCGCCCGCGGCGAACAGGCCGCCCACAGCCTGACGCTGCTGACTTCCTTTCTGGATTTCAGCGACACCGGCGTGCTTGACATCTTCGTCGACGAAGCCTCGGTGCAGTTGCGCGAGATGACCATCGGGGAGCGTAGCCCCACAGGGCCGGGATTGCTCAAGGGGCAAGAGCTGGCAGCCACCTTCTCATTCCTGCGTCCCAACGACCTGGTGTGGAACTACGTGGTGGGCAACTACCTCAAGGGGGAGACGCCGCCGCCCTTCGATTTGCTCTACTGGAACTCCGACAGCACCAACCTGCCCGGCCCGATGTACTGCTGGTACCTGCGCAACACCTACCTGGAGAACAACCTGGCGGTGCCGGGCAAGGTCACGGTGTGCGGCGAGCCCGTGGATTTCGGTCGCATCCAGGCTCCTGCCTTCATCTATGCGTCACGCGAAGACCATATCGTGCCGTGGCAGGGCGCGTACGCTTCGACCCGCTTGCTCAAAGGCAAGAAGCGGTTCGTCCTGGGGGCCTCCGGGCACATCGCTGGCGTCATCAACCCGCCCGCCAAAAACAAGCGCAGTCACTGGACCAACGCTAGGCTGCCTGCCGATCCGCAGGTCTGGCTGGCCGGTGCCACCGAACATCCCGGGAGCTGGTGGACCGGCTGGGCGAGCTGGCTCGCAGACCACGCAGGCCGACAGGTCGCCGCCCCCCGCACCCCTGGCAATCGCCGTCATCGCCCCATCGAACCGGCCCCCGGCCGCTATGTGAAGGCCAAAGCCTGACATTGTTTCACTGCAGGAGAACATCATGAGCGACATCGTCATCGTTTCCGCTGCCCGCACCGCGGTGGGCAAGTTCGGCGGCACCCTGGCCCGCACGCCGGCGGCCGAACTCGGGGCCGTCGTGATCGCCGAGGCCCTGCGCCGAGCTGGCGTCTCGGGCGAGCAGGTCAGCGAGGTCATCATGGGCCAGGTGCTGCAGGCTGGCTGCGGGCAGAACCCAGCGCGCCAGGCCGTCATCAAGGCGGGGCTCCCCCAGGCGGTACCGGCCATGACGATCAACAAGGTATGTGGATCGGGCCTCAAGGCGGTGATGCTGGCTGCGCAGGCCATCCGCGACGGCGATGCAGAGATCGTCGTGGCTGGGGGCCAAGAGAACATGAGCCTGGCCCCGCACGTGCTGCTGGGTTCGCGCGAAGGTCAGCGCATGGGCGACTGGAAGATGATCGACTCGATGATCACTGATGGGCTGTGGGACGTCTACAACCAGTACCACATGGGCATCACCGCCGAGAACGTGGCGAAGAAGTACGGCATCAGCCGTGAGGAGCAGGACGCGTTGGCCCTGGCGTCCCAGCAGAAGGCCGCCGCAGCGCAGGATGCCGGCCGGTTCCGTGACGAGATCGTCGCGGTGAACATTCCTCAGAAGAAGGGCGAGCCCATCGTCTTCGACACCGACGAATTCATCAACCGCAAGACCAACGCCGAAGCCCTGGCCGGCCTGCGCCCGGCTTTCGACAAGTCTGGCAGCGTGACCGCCGGCAATGCCTCGGGATTGAACGACGGTGCGGCTGCCGTGGTCGTGATGAGCGCCAAGAAGGCCGACCAGCTCGGCTTGAAGCCGCTGGCGCGCATCGCATCCTATGCCAGCGCCGGCCTGGATCCGGCCTACATGGGCATGGGGCCGGTGCCGGCGGCCCGCAAGGCCTTGGAGCGCGCCGGATGGAAGCCGGCTGATCTGGACCTGCTCGAGATCAACGAAGCCTTCGCGGCGCAGGCCTGTGCGGTGCACAAGGAGATGGGCTGGGACACGAGCAAGGTCAACGTCAACGGCGGAGCCATTGCCATCGGGCACCCGATCGGCGCATCGGGCTGCCGCATCCTGGTCACGCTGCTGCACGAGATGCAGCGGCGCAATGCCCGCAAGGGGCTGGCTTCGCTGTGCATCGGCGGTGGCATGGGAGTTGCACTGACCGTCGAACGCTGAGGTATCCCTACGTCCAGGCCCGGGTGCACAGGGAGAGTCCGGGGTTGACCGCCAAGGCCTTTCGGTCGACCCTGGATCCGGGCCGCATGAACTTCATCAGGAGCATCACATGACTCAGAAAGTCGCATACGTCACCGGCGGCATGGGTGGCATCGGTACCGCGATCTGCCAGCGCCTGGCCAAAAGCGGGTTCAAGGTCATCGCCGGCTGCGGGCCCAGCCGCGACTACCAGAAATGGCTCGACCAGCAGAAGGAACTGGGCTACACCTTCTACGCCTCGGTTGGCAACGTGGCCGACTGGGACTCGACCGTGCAGGCGTTCTCCAAGGCCAAGGCCGAGCACGGCCCGATCGACGTGCTCGTCAACAATGCCGGCATCACCCGCGACCGCATGTTCCTCAAGATGACACCGGAGGACTGGCACGCAGTGATCGACACCAACCTCAATAGCATGTTCAACGTCACCAAGCAGGTGGTGCCCGACATGGTCGAGCGTGGCTGGGGTCGGATCATTCAGATCTCATCGGTCAATGGCGAGAAGGGTCAGGCCGGCCAGACCAACTATTCGGCGGCCAAGGCCGGCATGCATGGCTTCACGATGGCCCTGGCTCAGGAGCTGGCGTCCAAGGGGGTCACAGTCAACACCGTGAGCCCAGGCTACATCGGCACCGACATGGTGCGTGCCATCAAGCCCGAGGTGCTCGAAAAGATCATTGCCACCATTCCGGTCAAGCGTCTGGGCACCCCCGAGGAGATTGCCTCCATCGTCGGCTGGATCGCGTCCGAAGATTCGGGCTTTGCCACCGGCGCCGACTTCTCCATCAACGGCGGCTTGCACATGGGGTGAGCCAGGACACCGGGCCGTCCCTGCGGACGGCCCGGTGCCTGGCGAACCGGCCGGGCATGCAAAGCCCGGCCGTGGGGTGGCTGGTTGGGCCGTCCCTGCGGACGGCCCGGTGCCTGGCGAACCGGCCGGGCATGCAAAGCCCGGCCGTGGGACGGTTTTCAGGGCGGGTCGCCGCCACCGATCAGCTCGCGGGCCAGGGCCATGAAGGCCTCGCGCGAGGACGATGCGGGCGCGAGCCGGCGGCCCTGCGCATAGCGCACGAAATTGCGCTGCGTGGAGGCCTCGTAGTTCGGGTCGTAGTGCTGCACGAGCAGGGCCTCCACCATCTCGGCCATGCGGCCTTCCCGCGCAGCCTGCTTCCAGCCGTCCACGGTTGAGCGCCCTCGCAGGGCGGCGAGATGGTCGAGTTGCCGGCACAGGGCGTCCACGTCGCGGACGAAGAAGTCGTAGTCCTCCATCAGCAACGCAATGCGCTCAGGCAGGGGCAGATCGACCTGCAGGCAGTGGGCAGCGCGGATGCACTCGATCAGCGCGGGCGGCACCTGCAGCTGCCCGATCTTGCGGCTTTCGCTTTCCACATAGACCACCCGGGCCGGGTCGAATCCCCGCAGGGTTTGCCAGATGCGGGTCTCGAACTGCTTCTGAGAGGGTTGGGGGCGCCCCGGTAGGAGCCCGAGCACCGACCCCCGATGCTCGGCAAGGGCCTCCAGATCCAGCACCTGGGCCCCCTGGGCCTTCAGGGCTTGGAGCAGGCGGCTCTTGCCTGAGCCGGTGCGCCCGCACAGCACCCGCCAGGCATGGCGGGCCGGCAGGGTCTCGAGATCCTGCACGACCTGCCGGCGCCAGGCCTTGTAGCCGCCTTCCAGCAGATGCACGCGAAAGCCGATCTGCCCCAGCACCAGGGCCAGCGCCCCGGAGCGCTGGCCACCGCGCCAGCAGTAGAGCAGCGGCTCCCAGTCTTTGGGTTTGTCCATCACTTCGCGCTCCACGTGCGCGGCGATGTTGCGAGCAACCATGGCCGCACCGAGCTTGCGGGCCTCGAAGGCCGAGACCTGCTTGTAGCAGGTGCCCACGATGCGCCGTTGCTCATCGTCCAGCGAGGGCCAGTTCAGCGCCCCGGGCAGGTGGTCCAGGGCGTGCTCGGCCGGCGAGCGGGCATCGACGATGGCATCGAAATGGTCCAGGCGCGCGATCGCGTCGGCCGCAGAGACGGGAACGACGGGCATCCTGGGCGCCTTCAGGGCTTCAGCAGCCGGCGCAGGGCGGGCCACACGTTGTCCAGCAGCAGGGGCTGGGCCGCTTCGTTCGGATGGATGCGATCGGGCTGGAAGAACCTGGAGGCCTCGGGGACATCGGCCACCCCGCGTAGCAGGAAGGGCACCAGGGGCACCTTCTCGTCGGCGGCCACCTGCTCGTAGATCGCGGCGAAGCGTTCCGTATAGGAGCGGCCGTAGTTGGGCGGCACCTGGATGCCCACCAGCAGCACCCGGGCACCGGCCTGACGCGACAAACGGGTCATCTCCGCCAGGTTGCGCTGGGTCGACTCCAGCGGCAGGCCGCGCAGGGCGTCGTTGCCGCCCAGTTCGATGACCACGTGTGTGGGCTGGTGCTGGCGCAGCAGCGCGGGCAGGCGCGAGCGGCCTCCGGCAGAGGTGTCGCCGCTGATGCTGGCGTTGACGACGGTGGCGGCAATGCCCTCGCGCTGCAGGCGCTGTTCGAGCAGCGCCACCCAGCCGCTGCCGCGGGCGATGCCGTACTCCGCGGACAGGCTGTCGCCCACCACGAGAATGCGCGCGGGCGCATCGGCCCGCGCCGTGGCAGGCAGCGATAACCCGGCAAAGGCGAGGAAGCTCACGGCCGCGATAAAGTGGCGGCGTCCTGGCAAGCGAACGATCATGACTGAACCCATCATCGCCGTGGAGCGTCTGACCAAGCGGGTGACGGACTCCACCGGCACGCTGACGATTCTCCACGATATCGATTTCGCACTGGCCCCGAGGGAATCGGTGGCCATCGTCGGAGCTTCTGGCTCAGGCAAGTCAACGTTGCTGTCTATCATCGCCGGCCTGGACACGCCCAGCGAGGGCACGGTCCGCCTGGACGGGGTGGATCTCTTCTCCCTGGACGAGGACCGGCGCGCTGCGGTGCGCGCGGCCAAGGTCGGCTTCGTCTTTCAGAGCTTCCAGCTCATGACCAATCTGACGGCGCTGGAGAACGTGATGCTGCCGCTGGAGCTGCAGGGCCGGTCCGATGCCCGCGAGCGCGCCACCGCGATGCTCGAGCGTGTGGGGCTGGGCGAGCGGCTGCGCCACTATCCGCGGGTGCTCTCGGGGGGCGAGCAGCAGCGCGTGGCTCTGGCCCGCGCCTTTGTGGTCGAACCCGAGCTGCTGTTGGCGGACGAACCCACTGGCAGCCTCGATTTCGCCACAGGCGAGACGGTGATGGAACTGATGTTCGCCCTCAACCGCGAGCGCGGGACCACGCTGGTGCTGGTCACGCACGACCGCGGCATCGCCGCTCGCTGCGATCGCCAGATCCGCCTCGAGGCTGGGCGCCTGATGCCGGCCGCCGAAGCTGTCTGAGCGCGTTCGGCCGCGCAGCGCGGCTACCATGGAGTCGCTGTTCACGAAAGTCCCGACCTTGAGCCCTGCAAAGATTCTGTTCGGCTTCCATGCCGTGACGGTGCGCTTGAAGACCGCGCCGCAATCCATCGTCGAGATCCATGCCGATGCCGGCCGGCGCGACCAGCGCATGCGCCAGTTCCTGGCCAGGGTCCAGGAAGCCGGCGTGCGGCTGATCGAGAGCGATGACGATCGACTGCAACGGCTGTGCGGCACGCACCGTCACCAGGGGGTGGTGGCCAGGGTGCAGCCACTGCCCATGGCGCGTTCGCTGGACGATCTGCTCGACGGGCTGGACGGCCCCCCCCTGCTGCTCGTGCTCGACGGCGTGACCGATCCACACAACCTCGGGGCCTGTCTGCGGGTGGCCGACGGTGCCGGCGCCCATGCGGTGATCGCCCCCAAGGACCATGCCGTGGGCCTGAACGCCACGGTGGCCAAGGTGGCTAGCGGCGCGGCCGAGACGGTGCCCTATTTCATGGTCACCAACCTGGCGCGCACGCTGGTCGAGCTGAAGGAGCGCCACATCTGGGTGGTCGGGGCGGCCGGGGAGGCGCCCCATACCATCTATGACGTCGATCTGAAGGTTCCGGTGGCCCTGGTGCTGGGGGCCGAGGGGCCGGGCCTGCGCCAACTCACCCGCAGGACCTGCGACGAACTGGTGTCGATCCCGATGCGCGGCGCCGTCGAGAGCCTGAACGTGTCGGTGGCCAGCGGCGTCTGCCTGTACGAGGCGTTGCGGCAACGGCGCTGAGCCTCGGGTCTGCCGACGGGCTGGGGCTCGCTACACTGTGGACATGTCGGCCCGGCGACACCGCCGCGCCGCAGTCTCCATCCCGGTGAGTCCCATGCCTGTCATCGAAGTCCAGCACCCCCTCGTCAAACACAAGATCGGCCTCCTGCGCGAGGCCGACATCTCCACCAAGAAGTTCCGAGAACTGACCTCTGAGGTGGCCCGACTGCTGGCCTATGAGGCCACTGCGGATTTTCCGCTCGAGAAGGTCACGCTGCAGTGCTGGAGCGGCCCCGCCGAGGTGGATCGCATCAAGGGCAAGAAGGTCACGGTCGTGCCCGTGCTGCGGGCGGGCATCGGCATGCTCGATGGCGTGCTCGACATGGTCCCCAACGCGAAGATCAGCGTCGTCGGGCTCTCGCGCAATCACGACACCTTGCAACCCGAGCACTACTTCGAGAATTTCGTGGGCAACCTGGAGGCACGTACCGCCCTCATCATCGACCCGATGCTGGCCACGGCGGGCTCGATGAACGCCACGATCGACCTGCTCAAGCGCAAAGGCTGCAAGGACATCCGCGCCCTGGTGCTGGTGGCCGCCCCCGAAGGCGTCCGGGCCCTGGATGCCGCTCATCCCGACGTGCGTTGCTGGACGGCCGCGATCGACAGCCATCTCAACGAGCACGGCTACATCATCCCCGGCCTGGGCGATGCCGGGGACAAGATCTTCGGCACCAAGCACGATTGATCGGGCTCGCAGCTAATTGTAAAAATTGCGAGCTGTCAATAGAAATTCACGCAGACTCCACTGATTCGTTGTAAAACAGCCCCATTGTTCAGGGCGTCCCCGGGCAGGCCGCCCTCTGGCCTTGTGGCCCGAGCCCTGGGCGGGGCCCGTGGGCTTGCATGGGTCTGTGACTGCCCGCGGTCAAGGGATGCCCCCGAGGGGTGTGCGCGCGCCCGCGCCAGCGGGTCGCTCCACCGAAGCGTGTGTCGTGTCGTCAGGAGGAGTCCATGCCACGTTCCCTGCACCGTAGTGCGCCGCTGCGTCTGTGGATGACTGGTTGTGTGGCCGTCGTGATGGCCGCTCTGAGCTCGCCGCTGGCGCGCGGCAAGACGGAAGAGGCCGTCGAACGCTCTGGCCGCCATGCACTGGTCAGCCCTTACGACGTCAAGGAGACGGTCTCGAAGATCGAGGCGGCTGCGGCGTCCCATGGCCTGGTCGTGTTCGCCAAGCGAATCCCCGAAGAGCAGCCCGAGGCCACACTGGTGCTGGGCCTGTCTGGCGGCGTCACCCCCGTGGTGATGGACGACGGCAGCCGCGAGATCGAATTGCCTTTGCAGATCGACGTCGTCCGCGGCCCCGACGGACGCACCGAGGTGCGGTTCCATGATCCCTGGCCCTGGTCCGAGGCGGTGGCCGATGCGCCGCCCGATGCGCTGAAGGCCATCGGCCCGCTGCCGGCGCTGCTGCAGTCGGCCCTGGGTTGAGCCTCGCCGCTACTACTCGCGGGGGCTGGGCAGAGGCGCCGCGCGTGCGCAGGCCCGCTGCGCCCACAGGCTCAAGCCCAGGGCGGCGACCACCATGACCAGGCCCACCCAGTTCAGCCCGCCGTAACCCGAGCGGGCGACCAGCCAGCCGCCGGCAGCGGCCCCCACCGCCTGCCCGACATAGATCGCCGAGGTGTTCAATGCCATGAGTGCCGGGGCGAGCAGCGGGGCGACATGACCGAGCCGGGCCTGTTGGGCCGAGTTCGAGGCCATGCAGCTCAGGCCCCAGGGTATCAGCACCAGCAGCGTCAGGCTCAAGCTGCGGCCCAGCGGCCACAAGGCCATGCTCAGCACGATCAGTCCGACCAGCCAGGCCACTGCCCGGTGTGGCCCGATGCGGTCTACCGTGCGCGACAGCACCAAGTTGCCGGTCAGACCCCATAGCCCGAACCACCCGAAGATGAGCGCGAGCTGGCCCGGCGTGGCTTGTAACACGTCGCGGAAGTAGGGGGCGAAATAGGAAAAGACAGTGAACTGCCCGGCCCCGGCCAGGGCCGTGACGCCGACCATGGCCATCAGCACTGGGCTGGCGATCACACCCCGCCAGGCGCGCAGGCTCAGGCCCGGCGGTTGGATGCCGGCCGGCATGCGGCGGTAGACGAGCAAGGCCACCGCCAGCGACAGGACAGCAATGCCGGCCATCGCGGCACGCCAGCCGTAGGTTTCGCCGATCCAGGCGTTCAGGGGCATGCCCAGGACCGAGGCGAGCGCCCAGCCCAGGAACACGGTCGTGATGCTGCGCCCGCGCTGCTGCGGCGGGGCCATGTGGCCGATCGCAGCCGCCGCCTGGGGGGTGAAGACGGCGGCGGCCAGCATCGTCAGGGCCCGCACCGGCCACAGGGCGCCGTAATCGGGCATCAGCGCGCACAAGCCGTGGCCCACGGCGTACCAGACGAGGGCGCCCACCAGCAGGCGGCGGCGGTCCCAGCCCGAGACCCAGACGGCCAGTGCCGGCGCCCCCACGGCCATCACGACAGCGGCGATCGCGATGAGCTGGCCGGCCACGGCCACCGAGACCTGCAGAGATCGTGCCAAGTCGTTGAGCGTGCCACCCACGACCATCACGCCACAGCCGATGACGAAGTTACCCAGCATCAGCACCTGCCGGGTTGCCCTCAGCGCCTGCGGTCCCGGGGCAGGGAGCAGGCTCATCCGCGGAAGACCTTCAGCGCATCGGGATTGACCAGGTGGGTGGGATGGCCCTGGATGAAGTTGATGACATTTTGGAAGGCGGCGCTGAAGTAGAGCTCATAGCTGTCTTGCTCGACGTAGCCGATGTGCGGGGTGCACACCGCGTTTTCCAGGCGCAGCAGTGGATGCCCGGGTAGAGGGGGTTCGGTTTCGTAGACGTCCACGGCGGCCATGCCCGGGCGGCCCTTGTTCAGGCTGCTCACCAGGGCGTTGTCCTCCACGAGCTCGGCACGCGAGGTGTTGACGAACAGCGCCGTGGGCTTCATGCGCAGCAGATCGTCGAGCTTGACGATGCCCCGGGTTTCGGGCACCAAGCGCAAGTGCAGCGAGAGGACGTCGCTGACTTCGAAGAAGGCCTCGCGGCTGAAAGCTGCGTCGAAGCCGTCGGCCTGGGCTCGCTGGCGTGAAGCCTCGCTGCCCCACACCAGCACTTTCATCCCGAAGGCGCGGCCGTAGCCGGCCACGAGCTGACCGATCTTGCCGTAGCCCCACAGGCCGAGCGTCTTGCCCTTGAGCACCATCCCCAGCCCGAAGTTGGGGGGCATGGAGGCGGCCTTCAGGCCCGACTGCTGCCAGGCCCCGTGCTTGAGGTTGCCGATGTACTGCGGCAGCCGGCGCATGGCGGCCATGATCAGCGCCCATGTGAGCTCGGCCGGCGCCACCGGCGAGCCCACGCCCTCGGCCACGGCGATGCCCAGCCGGGTGCAGGCTTCGACGTCGATGTGCGGGCCCACCCGGCCCGTCTGGGAGATCAGCTTGAGCCGGGGTAGCTTCTCCAACAACTGCCGCGGGAATTGCGTGCGTTCCCGGATGAGGACCAGCACGTCGGCATCACGCAGCCGCACCGAGAGCTGGCCGATGCCCTTGACCGTGTTGGTGAAGACCTTGGCGTGGTAAGGCTCCAGCATGGCTGCGCAACGCAGCTTGCGCACGGCGTCCTGATAGTCGTCCAGGATGATGATGTTCATGCCTTCGGATTCTGCATCCATCCGCGGCGTGTCGTCGCACCGCGGCGCAACAGGGCGCAACGCGCATCGATGTCTGCACGGCTGTGCCACACTGCGCAATGCGGCCCGTTGATGCCGGGCCGAGGTTCATCAATCCATGGAGACAAGACGCGTGAAGTGGGTCAGAGGAATACTGGCAGCCTTGCTGTTGCTCGTCGTGGCGCTCAGTGCGACCGTGTGGACTTACCGGGTGCTGGTGTTGCCCCAGACCGAGGGTGAACTGCGTGTGGCCGGATTGGCTGCTCCCGTGAGCATCACCCGGGATGCCCACGGCATCCCCACCTTGCGCGCCCAGAGTGTGGAGGACCTCATGTTCGCGCTGGGGTTCGTGCATGCCCAGGATCGCTTGTGGCAACTGGAAACCCACCGTCGCATCGGCAGCGGCCAGTTGGCCGAAGCTTTTGGGGAGTCGGCACTGGACACCGACCGCTTCTTGCGCGCCCTGGGGGTGCGGCGAACCGCGCAGGCGCAGTGGGAGGCCGTGCAGGGCCCGACGCGCCGCATCGTTGAAGCTTATACGGCAGGCATCAACGCCTTCGTGGAGCAGCATATGGCGGTCCGCCCGCCGGAGTTCCTGGTATTGGGGCTGCAGCCGGGACGGTGGGAGCCCGCCGACACCCTGGCCTGGGCGACGATGATGGCTTGGGATCTGGGCGCCAACTGGAATGCTGAGCTGATCCGCATGCGTCTGGCGCTGAGCCTGCCGGTGCAGCGCATCAACGAACTGATGCCACCGTACCCGGGCGAAGCGCCGTTGCCCCTGGCCGACTATGCCGCGCTTTACCGCGCGCTGAAGGTGGACGCTCGGCTGGGCCAGCATGCCCTGGGCTCGGCGCCGCCGTCGGGCATCGAGGGTCTGGGCTCCAACAATTGGGTGGTGTCGGGGGCGCGCTCGGAGACGGGGCACCCCCTGCTGGCCAACGATCCGCACCTGAAGCTCAGCGCACCGGCCCTGTGGTACTTCGCGCGGCTCGAGGCGCCGGGTTTCAAGGTGGCCGGGGCCACGATGCCGGGTCTGCCGGCCGTGGTGCTGGGGCAGAACGAGCACCTCGCTTGGGGCTTCACGAACACCGGGCCGGACGTGCAAGACCTGTATCTTGAGGAGATTCATGCCGACGACCCGACCCTGTACCGCACCCCTGAGGGCTGGGCGCGGTTCGAGACCTTCGAGGAAACCATCCGGGTGCGTGGCCAGCCGGACGTGAAGTTCATCGCTCGCGCGACGCGCCACGGCCCGGTGATCTCGGACGCGCCCGCGGCCGGCACGGACGGCCTGACAGGCCCCAGTCAGGCCCCTCGCTATGCGCTGGCGATGCGCTGGACGGCGCTGGATGTGCCCAACACCTCGATGGAGGCGGCGTTGGCGATGAACCAGGCGTCCAGCGTGCAGGCGTTCATCGAGGCCGCTGCCTTGAACATCGCACCGATGCAGAACATGGTGGTGGCCGACCGTGAGGGCCGCATCGGCTGGGTCGCGGCCGGCCGGGTACCGCTGCGCTCGCCCGACCATGACCTGAAAGGCCAAGTGCCGGCGCCCGGGTGGGAGGCCCGCTATGACTGGGTGGGCTACCTCGACCCGGCGCTGACCCCGCGCGAGGTGGATCCTGCACGCGGCTGGATCGCCACGGCCAACCAGCGCATCCATGGGCCGGACTACCCGCACTACCTGGGCAGCGAATGGGCGCTGCCCTATCGTCAGGAGCGCATCGAGGCGCTGCTGCAGGCCCGGGATCGGCACAGTCTGGACAGCTTTGCGCAGATGCAGAGCGACGAGCTTTCGCTGGCCACCGTGAAGCTCATGCCGTTCCTGCGCCGCGCGAAGTCATCGCATCGCCTGGCAGCGCCCGTCCAGGAACGCCTTGCGCAGTTCGATGGCACCATGACTGCACAGCGTCCCGAACCCTTGGTGTTCTGGGCCTGGAGCCGCCATCTGACCGAAGGCCTGCTGGCCGACGAGGTGGGCCCCGAATTCCTGAGCCGCACGATGGTGGGCTCGCGCAACTACCGCGATGCGGTGGAAGGCATCCTGGCGCGTGACGATGCTTGGTGGTGCGACGACAAGCGCACGCCGCAGGTGACCGAAAGCTGCCAGGACCAGGTCGATGCGGCTTTCCACAAGGCCCTGGAGGAGCTGGAAACCCTGCAAGGCCCGGACCCGGCGCGCTGGCAATGGGGCTTGGCCCACCAGGCTCGCGCCGAGCACCGTCCATTCAGTCGTGTCAAAGCCCTGGCACCGCTTTTCGAGCTGCGCACCCCTGTGGGTGGGGACACCTACACGGTGAACGTCGCACGAGTGACTCTGAAAGCCGATGCCACCACGGGCGAACGCTACCTGAACGAGCATGGGCCGAGCCTGCGAGCCCTGTACGACGTGCAAGACCCCTCGCGTTCGCGCGTGATGCACTCCAGCGGTCAGTCCGGCATCGTGCTGTCGCCCCACTATGACGATCTTCTCGATCGCTGGGTCCGGGTGGAATATGTTCCACTGTGGGCACCGTCGCACGCGCAGGGCCGCCTCTTGAGACTGGAGCCCGTTCGTTGAGCTTTTCGTTGCACTGCAGCGTGGCTCGAGCGCCAGGGCCGCGTGCGGTGGCGCTCATGAGGACTGCTGTGGCATGCGACCTTGACGTGCCGGGGCCAGCGACCCTACACTGAAATGGCTCCGGGGTGCACCGTGTGCTGAGATGGCGTGTGACGCCAAACCCGATGAACTTGATCCGGTTAATACCGGCGGAAGAAGAGCTGAATCTGTCCCTCGTGTCCAGGCCCAGGCGGGCCCGGGCCTCCTCCAAGGGGCACTTTCCGGAGCACCCATGAACCGGAAAGGAGCCCCTCATGAACGCCCCCGACAAGTTTTCGCAGTGGCTTGCCCAAGCCCGAGAGCCGTTTCCCGCGTCCCGTAAGGTCTGGGTGCCCGGCGAGCTGCATCCCGGCCTGCGTGTGCCCATGCGGGAGGTGCGGCTCACCAATGGCGAGACGGTCACGCTCTACGACACCTCGGGGCCCTACACGGATCCGCAAGCCGCCATCGACGTGCGCCGCGGCCTGCCGGCCCTGCGTCAGCCCTGGATCGAGGCACGCGGCGACACGCACGTCTATGAGGGCCGTACCGCCCAAGCCTTGGATGACGGCCTGCGCGACGAAGCCCACGAGCGCTTGCAGGTGCTGCGCGCCCAGGCCACCGGGTTGCAGCGACAGCCGCGCCGGGCTCGCGCGGGGGGCAACGTCACGCAGATGCACTACGCGCGGCGGGGCATCGTCACGCCCGAAATGGAATTCGTCGCGATCCGCGAGAACGGCCGGCGCCAATGGATGCGCGAGCACCTGGCCGACGCCGAACGCGAGGCCCGCCTGCGGGGCCAGCCGCTCGGGGCGAGCCTGCCCGACGAGATCACCCCCGAGTTCGTGCGCGACGAGGTGGCGCGCGGCCGCGCGATCATCCCGGCGAACATCAACCACCCCGAGCTCGAGCCCATGGCCATCGGGCGCAACTTCCTCGTCAAGGTCAACGCGAACATCGGCAACTCGGCCGTCACCTCCGGCATCGAGGAAGAGGTGGAAAAGCTGGTGTGGGCCATCCGCTGGGGGGCCGACACCGTGATGGACCTGTCCACTGGCCGCAACATCCACACCACGCGCGACTGGATCTTGCGCAACAGCCCCGTGCCCATCGGGACGGTGCCCATCTATCAGGCTCTGGAGAAGGTTGGGGGGGTGGCCGAGGATCTCACCTGGGCCATCTTCCGAGACACGCTCATCGAGCAAGCCGAGCAGGGGGTGGACTACTTCACCATCCACGCTGGCGTGCGGTTGTCCTTCATCCCGATGACCGCCAAGCGCCGCACTGGCATCGTCTCGCGCGGAGGCTCCATCCTGGCCAAGTGGTGCATGGCCCATCACCGCGAGAACTTTCTCTACACGCACTTCGAAGAGATCTGCGAGATCATGAAGGCCTATGACGTGAGCTTCTCGCTGGGCGACGGCCTGCGCCCGGGCTCGCTGGCCGATGCCAACGACGAAGCCCAGTTCGCCGAGCTGCGCACGCTGGGCGAGCTCACGCAGATCGCCTGGAAGCACGACGTGCAGACCATGATCGAAGGCCCCGGCCATGTGCCCATGCACTTGATCCGGGCCAATATGGAAGAGCAGCTCAAGGCGTGCCACGAGGCACCGTTCTACACGCTCGGGCCGCTGACGATCGATGTCGCACCCGGCTACGATCACATTGCCAGCGCCATCGGCGCGGCGATGATCGGTTGGTTCGGCACGGCCATGCTGTGCTACGTCACGCCCAAGGAGCACCTGGGCCTGCCCGACCGTGACGACGTGAAGCAGGGCCTGATCGCCTACAAGATCGCGGCCCATGCCGCCGACATCGCCAAGGGGCACCCCGGGGCCAGGGCGCGTGACGATGCACTGTCGAAGGCACGCTTCGAGTTCCGCTGGACCGACCAGTTCAACCTGGGGCTCGACCCAGACACTGCCCGCGAGTTCCACGATGAAACCCTGCCCAAGGACAGCGCCAAAGTGGCGCATTTCTGCTCGATGTGCGGGCCGAAGTTCTGCTCGATGCGGATCACCCAGGAGGTGCGCGACTTCGCCGCCCGGCAAGGCGTGGGTGAAGACCAGGCCCTGGCACGGGGGCTGGCGGCCAAGTCCGAAGAGTTCCGCCAGGGCGGTGGCGAGCTCTACATCCCTGTGACCCCCCGGAGCTGAGCGATGGCCGCCTTGTCGATCGGTGTGGCCGGTGCGGGCCTGCTGGGCCGCCTGCTGGCGTGGCAACTGGCCGGCGCCGGGCATCGGGTGACGGTCTTTGACCCCGCCACCGGACCGCTGGAGCGCGGCGCTGCGGGCTGGACGGCTGCCGGCATGCTCAGCCCGCTGGCCGAACTGGAGTGCGGCAACGAGGCCGTGGCCCGTTTGGGCCTGCGCTCGCTCGCACTGTGGCCGCACATCGTGGCGGGCCTACCGCAGCCGGTGGACCTGCGCCACCAGGGCAGCGTGCTGCTCGCACACGGGCCGGACCTGGGCGCCGCACGTCGGCTGCTGGGCTTGCTGTCGACCAAGGCACCCGGGGGCCGGCACCCTCAGCCGCTGACACCCGAGCTGCTGCGCGAACTGGAGCCCGCCGTGCACGGGCCGGCCCATGCATGGCTGCTGCACGACGAGGGACAGATCCACACGGTACAGGCCATGCAGGCGCTGGCGGCCGGTGCCAGCGATCGGGGGGTGCAGTGGCATTGGGGCAGGGCAGTCCGGAATGTGGAGCCCGGCTGCATCGACGGGCAGCGCTACGACTGGGTCTTCGATGTGCGTGGCCTGGGCGCACGGCCCTCATTGCCGCTGCGGGGCGTGCGCGGCGAGGTGTTCTGGCTGCACGCGCCCGGGGTGGTGCTGCATCGCCCCCTGCGGCTGCTGCATCCACGCTGGCGGGTTTACCTCGTGCCGCGCCCGGGGGAGCTGGTTATCGTGGGCGCCAGCGAGATCGAGTCAGAGGACCGCTCGCCGATTTCTCTGCGTAGCACTTTGGCC
The DNA here is from genome assembly GCF_046291045.1 of Caldimonas sp. Taxonomy (GTDB): domain Bacteria; phylum Pseudomonadota; class Gammaproteobacteria; order Burkholderiales; family Burkholderiaceae_C; genus Caldimonas. Next base: position 19,902 of record NZ_JBKBSL010000016.1, read on the forward strand.
CTGCTGTCGGCGGCCCATAGCGTGGTCCCCGAGCTGGCCGAGGCGCGTGTCGTGCACAGCGAAGTCAACCTGCGTCCGGCTTTGCCCGACAACTTGCCGCACCTGCACGTGGCGCCGGGGCTGACGCGCATCAACGGCCTGTACCGCCATGGCTGGCTGCTGGCGCCTGCGCTCGTCGAGCAAGCTCTGAAGGAGATGGAGCAGCCGGTGCATGCCGAGGTGAATCTCGCATGAACCTCGCCGATGCTGCTTCCTCGGGCTGCAGCGTCCGAGTCAACGGTCAAACGCACCGGGTCGAGGCGGGCACGACGTTGGCGCAACTGCTAGCGCGGCTCGACATGGCGCCTCACAGCGTGGCCACCGCCCTCAACGGCGAATTCGTGCCGCGCGGCGAACGGGCTGGCCGCGTGCTGCGAGACGGTGATCACGTGACCTGTTTTCAACCCATCGTTGGAGGATAGAGATGCCTGCAGACGACTTCTTCCTGGCAGACGTGCGCCTGGGCAGCCGTTTCCTGCTCGGCACGGCCGGCTATCCCTCGCCCCAGGTGCTGCGCGAGGCCATCGCTGCCTCGGGCGCCGAAGTGGTCACCGTGGGCCTGAAGCGCCAGTTCGCCGCCGGCGCTGGCGACAACGGCTTCATCGACATCGTGCGCGACAGCGGCGCACGCCTGCTGCCCAACACCGCCGGTTGCCGCAGCGCCCGCGAGGCCGTCACCCTGGCTCAGATGGCGCGCGAGCTGCTGCAGACCCACTGGATCAAACTCGAGGTGGTGGGCGACGAACACACGCTGCAGCCCGATCCCTTCGAACTGGTGCAAGCTGCCCACCAGCTCGTGAAGGACGGTTTCGAGGTCTTCCCCTACTGCACCGACGATCTGGTGACCTGCCAGCGCCTGCTAGATGCGGGTTGCCGCATCCTCATGCCCTGGGGAGCGCCCATCGGCTCGGGCCAGGGGCTGCTCAACCCCTGGGCCCTGCGCACGCTGCGGGCGCGGCTGCCGGATGTCACGTTGATCGTCGACGCCGGCATCGGAGCCCCCTCACATGCCGCGCAGGCGATGGAACTGGGCTTCGATGCCGTGCTGCTGAACTCGGCGGTGGCCCATGCCCACGACCCGGTGGGCATGGCCGCGGCCTTCCGCCACGCGATCGAAGCGGGTCGCCTGGGTCACCGCTGCGGCCTGATCGAACCCCAGGCCATGGCCGTGGCCTCCACCCCCGTGGCCGGCCGGCCCTTCGACTTGTGAGGCCGCCCATCGTCTGGAGCATCGCCGGCTCCGATTCCGGTGGTGGGGCGGGCTTGCAGGCCGACCTGAAGGCCTTCGAAGCCTTCGATGTGCACGGCTGTACCGCCGTGGCCGCCATCACGGCACAACACTCGCGGGCGGTGCGCCGCATCGATGTGTTGGATGCCGAGGTGCTCGAGGCCCAGCTCGCCGCGCTGGCGGAGGATCTCCCGCCCCAGGCGATCAAACTCGGCCTGTTGGGCAGCGTCGACAACGTGCGGTGCGTGGCTCGCTGGGTGGACCGCCTGCGTGAGCACGCCCCGGTGGCCTTGGTGTTCGATCCGGTGCAAGGGGCCACCACCGGGGCGCGCTTCGCGGACGAGACCCTGCGCCAGGCCTTCCTGGATGAACTGATGCCGCGTGCGACCCTGGTCACCCCCCATCGCGGCGAAGCAGCTTGGCTGCTGGGCGAGGGGGGGCTCGACGAGCCGCGGCTGGCGGCGGCCGCCCGAGCCCTGCGTGCGCTGGGCGCAAGAGCCGTGGCAATCACTGGCGGCGACGCGGGCGGCGCGCTGGCGCGCGACTGGATCGCCACACCCCAGGCCGAGGGCTGGCTCGATCTACCACGCCTGTCCACCGTGCACCACCATGGCAGCGGTTGCGTGTTCGCGGCATCGGCCGCGGCCGCGCTGGCCTGGGGCCATTGCGAGGCCGATGCCCTGGTGCTGGCCAAGATGGCTACGGCCGAAGCCCTGCGTCGCAGCCATCCTGCAGGGCAGGGTGCCGGCCCGGTGCGACCGGGCTGGGGCTTCGCCCGCCGTTTGGAGAACCTCCCCCGGCTTCGCCTTGCCGACTGGGCGGTGGACGAGACGGAGGGCTTTGCGCCGTTGGAGCGTTCGGCCCTGGGTTTGTATGCCATCGTGGACAGCGCCGAGGGAGTCGAACGGCTGTTGGCCGCAGGGGTCCGCACCGTGCAACTTCGTATCAAGGCCGCAAGCGGCCCGGTTCTGCGCGACGCAGTGCGGCGCAGCGTACGCTTGGCGCGGGCGGTGGGCGCTCAACTCTTCATCAACGACCATTGGGCCCTGGCGCTGGAGGAGGGCGCCTATGGCGTGCATCTTGGACAGGAGGATTTGCTGACGCTGGGGGCGCAGGCCTGGAGCAGTTTGCGCCGTGCCGGTGTGCGCCTGGGCCTGAGCACTCACAGCCATTGGGAGGTCTGCCGCGCCCTGGCGCTGCGGCCGAGCTACATTGCCTGCGGGCCCATCCATCCCACCACGACCAAGGACATGCCTTGGATCCCGCAGGGCGAGGACAACCTGGCCTATTGGTGCCAGCTGCTCGACTGCCCGGTCGTGGCGATCGCCGGGATGGACGAAGCCCGGGCTCGCGAGGCCGCGCGTTGCGGCGCCGCCGGCGTGGCGGTGCTGCGCGGCCTCGGGCAGGCGTCCGACCTGCCGGCGGCCGTGCAGCGCCTGCATGCCGCCATCATGGAGGGCGCCTGGGGCCCGCGTCGCCCGGCGCCGTCCCGTGCCCGCCCCAGCCTGCCTGGCCCGGTGCCGCCCCCCCTGGGCGATACACTGCAGGCTGATACCGATCCACACCCCTTCCAACGATGACCGAAGCCACCGTCTCGCCCCAGCCCGTCCATGTGGTCCGTTCCGGCAAGCCGGCCGAGCCGGATGCGCCGCGCTGGCCCCGCCAGGCCGTGCTGGCCTTGTTCGATCTGCCCTTCAACGATTTGCTGTACCGGGCCCAGCAGGTGCACCGCCAGCACTTCGATGCCAACGAGGTACAACGCTCCACGCTGCTGTCCATCAAGACCGGTGGCTGCCCTGAGGACTGCAGCTACTGCCCCCAGTCGGTGCATTACGACACGGGCGTGCAGGCGGGCAAGCTGCTCGATGTGGAGGAGGTGCGCCGTGCTGCAATGGCCGCGAAGGAGCAGGGGGCCAGCCGCTTCTGCATGGGGGCGGCGTGGCGTGCTCCAAAGGACCGTGACATCGAGAAGGTGGCCGAACTGGTGCGCACAGTGAAGGACTTGGGCCTGGAGGCCTGCTGCACGCTGGGCATGCTCACCGACAGCCAGGCGCGCACGCTCAAGGCAGCGGGCCTGGACTACTACAACCACAACCTCGACACCGCCCCCGAGGCCTACGGTCGCATCATCAGCACACGCGACTACCAGGATCGCTTGGACACACTGGAGCATGTGCGCGCTGCCGGCATGCACGTGTGCAGCGGTGGCATCGTGGGCATGGGCGAGTCGCGCGAAGAGCGCGCCGGGCTGATCGCTCAGCTCGCCAACATGGACCCCTACCCCGAATCGGTGCCGATCAACCACCTGGTGCAGGTGGAGGGCACACCCCTGCACGGCCTGGACCCGCTCGACCCGCTCGAGTTCGTGCGCACGATCGCGGTGGCGCGTATCACCATGCCCACTGCCCGGGTGCGTCTATCAGCTGGGCGCCAGCAGATGAGCGAAGCCGTGCAGGCGCTGTGCTTTCTGGCCGGGGCCAACTCCATCTTCTACGGTGACAAGCTGCTGACCACCGGCAACCCGGATTGGGAGCGCGACCAGCGTCTCTTCGCCAAGCTGGGCTTGCGCAGCACCTGACGCGAACTGGACAGCGCGTTAGACGCGCTCATGCCATCATCCCGGCATGAAACCCGTTGTCCAGGAACTCGTCGAGCTGCTGCAGGTGGAGCAGCTCGAGCACAACCTCTTTCGCGGCGTGAGCGGCGACATTGGCAGCCCGCGCGTCTTTGGCGGCCAGGTGCTCGGCCAGGCCCTGATGGCTGCCGCGCGTACTGTGGATCCCTCGCGCCGAGTGCATTCGCTGCACGCCTACTTCCTGCGCCCTGGCGACAAAAACGCCCGCATCGTCTACGACGTCGACCGCATTCGCGACGGTGGCAGCTTCACCACACGGCGTGTGGTCGCCATCCAGCACGGCCAGCCCATCTTCAACTTCGCGGCCTCCTTCCATGTGAAGGAGGAGGGCGTGTCCCACGCCAGCGACATGCCTGCGGTGCCCGGCCCGCAAGGCCTGGCCAGCGAGTGGGAGCTGCGCCAGTCCTGGCTGCACAAGGTGCCGGAAACCCTGCGCGGTGTGCTGCATGCCGAGACGGCCATCGAGATCCGCCCGGTACAGCCGCTCGACGCCTTCAATCCGCCGCCCGCGGCCCCGCGCAACGATGCCTGGTTGCGCGCGGCCGACCGGCTGCCTGACGATCCGGTCCTGCACCAGGCCATGCTCGCCTACTCGTCGGACTTCGGCCTGCTGCGGCCGGCGCTGATGCCGCATGGCCTGAGCTTCTACAAGGGCAATGTCCAGGTGGTCAGTCTCGACCACGCGATGTGGTTTCACGGCGACTTCCGCATGGACGACTGGCTGCTCTACACCACCGAATCGCCCTGGGCCGGCGGGGCGCGCGGCTTCAGCCGGGGGCAGATCTATGCGCAAAACGGACGTCTCGTCGCCTCGGTGGCTCAGGAAGGATTGATGCGTTTGGTGAGGTCTCCTCGCGAGCGGGCGTGACGCCGGGGGGGCGGCGGTGACATACTGAAGCACCCGCCGCTCAGGAGAAAACCACATGCTGCGATGGCGCCCGCGCACCGTCCTCGTGGTGCTGTCTTCGGCCTTGGCGATGTCGGCCTCGTACGCCATGCTTCGCCTTGGAGACAAAGCCCCGCTGTTCACCACCGAGGCCGCCTTGGGAGGCAAGAGCTTCCAGTTCCAGTTGTCTCGGGCACTCGCACGCGGCCCCGTGGTGCTGTATTTCTATCCCAAGGCCTTCACCTCGGGCTGCACCTATGAAGCCAACCTGTTTGCCCAAGCCAGTGAGCGTTTCCAGTCCTTGGGCGCGACCGTGATCGGTGTGTCGAACGACGATATCGAGACGCTCAAGCGCTTCTCCGTGGAGGCCTGCCGCAACAAGTTCGCGGTCGGCGCAGACCAGGGCGCGTGGATCATTCGAGCCTACAAGGCCCAGATCGCATCCCGCCCGGACATGGCCGACCGAATCTCCTACGTGATCGGTCAGGACGGCAAGATCGTCCACGTTCACCACGGGGCCAACCCGGAAGGGCATGTGGCTGCGACCCTGAAAGCCGTGGAGCAGATCCAACGGGCCGCAACTCGGTGAGTCATCTTCAGCTCGTGACTCCAGGCTTTATACGATTTGACATAATATACATTATCGATCATAAAAAGGTCGATGAAAAAGGGCCGCGACCCTCTGTGGGTGGCGGCCCTGGCGGGATGTTGACGTCTGGGTTCAGGGTGCGAAGCTGAAGTTCACAGTCTGGTCTGAAGCAGACAGGTCGACCGGCACCGTCTGATCGACCTTGCCGGGCGCACGCACCTGCACGGTGTACCGGGCGGCCGCAGCGGTGTCTGTGATGAAGGTGTAGCTCGTGGCCGAGGCGCTGTAGCCCGCGTGGGCCGGTGCGGCGATCGGCAGGCTGAACTCGTACATGCCGGTGTCCGCATCCGCCGGACGGGCCGTCCACTCGATGGTGCGGCCGCCGACCGTCTGCAGGGCGCGCACGAGGGCGCCGTCGGGCACCTCGGACGAGCCGCTGAGGCCGACCGTACCCGAGACCCTGCGCATGGCGCTTTCTGTCAGGGGGATCGGCGCGGCTGCTGGGTTGATCGTCGTGCGGCCGGTGTCCGACACCGGGACGCCGGTCATGACCAGCGTGACCCGGCCGTCGGCAGCGACCACCAGGTCGTAGCTGCCGGCCGGCACAGGCGACAGCAGGAAACGGCCTTGGGCATCCGTCACGGTGGCACGCACGACCTCACCTTGCTGTTGCAGCGAGACGGCCGCACCGGTGGACGGCAGGCCCGCCAGATGACCTTCCACCGACAGGCCGCCGTTGTCGATTCTGGGCAAGGCCCTCAGAACCGGCTTGAGCAGATAGCGACCGGACTGCCCTGCCCGCACCACCGACCTGCAGGCGTCGAAGTCCAGCACCACATCTGCCGTTTCCCCTTCCGCCACGGTCAGGTTCACCGGGATCTTCAGGCCCGTCTGTTGCCCGCTGGGCGTTTGGAGGGCCACTTCGCCTGCGCCGGTGAGGACGACCGAGTTGGCCGCTGGGTTGGTGGCACCGTTGGCTGCCAGCACCAGGCGCAACTGGGTGTAGGTGCCGGCAGGCAGGGTCGTCGTGCCCAGCTCTTCCAGCACGCCATTGGTGAGCGTAAGCAGATCGATCCGCCGAGGCGGGTCGAGCACCAGGCTCTGCCAGCCGCCGTCGTTGTCGTCGGCATCGCTGCTGCGGTGCACGTCCACCCGCACCACGGTCACGTTCACCTTGTCATACCCGCAGGCGGGCGCGTCGGTCAGCGCCACACGCAGATTGCCTTGGCCAGAAGCCGATGACCCCCCCCCTTCCACCGCATGCGGCGGCCAAGATGGATACGGCCAATGCCGTGCAAACCGTTCGGAAGTGTGTCCAGGAGAGCTTCATAGTCAGATCGACTCCTCTATCCGTTGCCCAATGAATGGGAGGTTATCCCATCCATTTCGATCCGAGGCGGCTCTCGAGGTCACAACGGTTTCAACCGGTAACCGGGCGGCGGAAGCCCCAGGCGTCGTTCTTGGTCTCGGAGCGAGATCCTCCTGCCTCCTGTAGGATGGCGCTCAAGCCGGCCGCAGCCAGTCCAGTTGGTCCAGAGCCGCGAGGAAATCAGGCACTTGGTCGTCCCGCAGGCGATCGATACCCGCGGCCGCTGCTCGCCCTCCTCCGCCGAAACGGCGGCACAAGGCGTCGGCGGGGACCACACTGTCTTGGGGCGCCCGAAGGCTGACGAGGTAGCCGCCGTTCCTGGACTGAAGCACCACCTGCGCTCGCGCCGGATCGCGCTGGACCATCTCGTTGGCCAGCACTCCCACGACACGTCGACTCCAGGGGGCATCGGGCAGTTCCCGCACCACCGTGCGCGCGCTTTCCCACCGCAGTGGGGCACGCAGGCCTTGTTCGAGATCCGCGCAGCGACGTTCGTCGAGTTGCGCAAACACCGGGTCGCTTGCCCAAGCCTGCAAAGGGTCGGGGTGGCGTCGTAGGTGTTCGAACAGTTCTGCAGGCGCCAGCAGCACATCGGTGGGCGTGTCCCCGTAGGCGTTGTAATTGATGGCCTCGCCCAGACGACGCAGCACGGCCCGCTGGGCAGCATCCCAGCCTGCGGCCTCGGCCAGCCGGTCGGCCTCGGCACCCAGGTTGTCACCGTAGGCGCCCACCAGCGCCCAGGCGCGGTGGCGGCCTTGCAGGAAGCGATCCATCAACAGGCTGGTGCACAGACGCGGGTCGCCGTCGAGATGGGCCTGCAGTTGCGGATGCACCGGCACCTCGCCAGGATGATGGTGATCGAAATACCGCACTCGTGCCCCTTGCGCCAGCAGCCGCCGAAGCGCCGGGCCATTGCGTTGCATGGACAGGTCGCACACCAGTATGTCGTCGCCCGGGCCGGCTTGCACCCGATCGAGCAGTTCGATGTCGCGTTTCAGCCCGGTGACCAGTTCGGCTTGGGCCGGGTGAGCCAGCCGCCACTGCACGACGGCGCACAGTCCGTCGGCATCTCCGTTGCAGACATCGATGAAGCGGCTCATTGGGACGAGTTGTATTGCGGCGTTTAGGATGTCGGTGGACCCGGGGTTCTGTCCGACGACAGGGTCGCCATCGCGTTCAGCACCTCCTCGTCGTCCACCTGATGGAAGTCTTCATAGTGCCCCCCCACGCTGCGGAAGTCCGTGGGCTGGTGCAGGCAGACGATCCGATCGGCCTCGCCGGCCAGCAGGCTCAGGCTGTCTGCTGCGGCCACCGGCACGGCAAGCACCACCGAGGCAGGATCCGACCGTGACAAGGCGCGCAGGGCCGCGCGCATTGTGGTGCCGGTGGCCACTCCGTCGTCCACCACGATCACCGTGCGCCCTTGCAGTTCGGGCAGAAACCGGCCCTCACGGTACCGCCGACGCCGGCGTTCGATCTCGCGCACGGCCTCAGCCTGTTGCAAAGCGAGGTAGGATCCGTCGGCTCCGGTGTCTCGGCAGGCGATCTCGTCGACCACCGTGATGGGCGGCTGGCCCTCGACCACGGCGGCCACCGCCAACTCGGGTTGGCCTGGGGCGCCGATTTTGCGCACCAGCAGCAGGTCCAGAGGCGCTCCGAGGCGTCGAGCGATGGGCGCAGCCACCAGCACGCCTCCGCGCGGCAAGGCCAGCACCAGGGGCTGCGGGTTGGGGTCGGCCGCGAGCGCCTCCGCCAGCTGCCTGCCTGCCTCGTGCCGATCTCGAAACGCCGCTCTCATGAGCCTCTCCTCGCACAACGGTCGGCGCGCTGCGGCCGGCCCGTGTGGCAAGGATAAAGCGGCTTGCGTGGGTGGGCGAGCGGCATCATGGCGGCCGGGGCGCGGAGCGCCCCATCCAGCGCCGGCTTGCGCCTCAAGACAGCGCGGCAATCACCTCGGGTGGGGCTTGCACGAGCTCGATCAGCACCCCCTCTCCGCTCAGCGGGAACTCCTCGTTGCCCTTGGGATGGATGAAACAGATGTCGTGACCGGCGGCGCCTTTGCGGATGCCGCCGGGCGCAAAGCGCAACCCCTTGGCGCTGAGCCACGCCACCGCCTGGGGCAAGTCGTCCACCCACAGGCCCACATGGTTCAGCGGCGTGGTGTGCACTGCGGGTTTTTTCTCGGGGTCCAGCGGCTGCATGAGATCGACCTCCACCGCCGCGGGGCCGTGACCAAGCTCGCAGATGTCTTCGTCGACATTCTCGCGTTCCGAGACGAAGTGGCTCTTGACGTTGAGCCCCAGCAGGTCCACCCACAGCGCACGCAGGCGCTGCTTGTCGGGCCCGCCGATGGCGATCTGTTGGATGCCCAGCACTTTGAAGGGTCTGTCGTGAGGGGCTGCACTCATTCGAACCTCAGGATGGGTTGGTCAACCGACAGGCTCTCCCCGGGCGCCGCAAGGATCTCGGCCACCACGCCGTCGCGCGCGGCGGTGAGGATGTTCTCCATCTTCATCGCCTCGATCACCGCCAGGCGCTCGCCGGCCTGCACGGCCTGCCCCACCTGCACCTGCACCTGTGTGAGCAGGCCGGGCATCGGTGAGAGCAGGAACTTGCTCGTATCCGGCGGCGCCTTGTAGGGCATCAGCTTGAACAGCTCCGCCCCGCGCGGCGAGAGCACCTGGGCGTCGATGCGCACGCCGTTGTGCATCACCTGCAGCCACACGCCGTGGCGTTCGATCTGTGCCGTGAAGGGCCGGCCATTGCAACGGCCGCTGGCGCGCACGCCGCCGAAGCGCCAGTCTTTGTCGATCTCGTAGCAGCGGTCGCCAATGTTGACCGTGATCGCCCCGCCACCGTTGCCGGCCACCCGCACGGGATGGTGGGCATGCTGCCCCTGTTCGCCTTTCACGACCACGACGTAGTCGATCGCCATGCGTGCCTCGTGGCCCGGCATCTGACCGCTGATGCCCATTGCCCTGTCACGGTACTTGCGATGGGCCGCGGCAGCCAGCGCCACAGGGAACAGGGGATCCTCGTGCGTCACGTTGTGGGTGGAGAAGCCCCGGGGATAGTGCTGCGCAATGAAGCCGGTGTTGAAGCGCCCGGCCTGGAAATCGGGGTGTGCCAGCAGCGCAGCCTGGAAGGGAATGTTGCTGGCGACGCCGCGGATCACGAAGCCGTTGAGGGCCTCGCGCATCTTTGCGATGGCTTCGGCTCGATCGCGCCCGTGCACGATGAGCTTGGCGATCATCGAGTCGTAGTACATCGGGATCTCGCCGCCTTCATAGACGCCGGTATCCACTCTCACCCCGCCTGCCTCGGGCACGGGCTGTGCGGCCTCCATCGTGGTGGTGGGCGGCAGGTAGCGCACCAGCCGCCCGGTGGAGGGCAGAAAATTGCGGAACGGATCCTCGGCGTTGATGCGGCATTCCATCGCCCAGCCGTGGCGACGGATATCGCCCTGGCCAAAAGGCAGCTGCTCACCCGCGGCCACGCGGATCATCAGCTCCACCAGGTCGAGCCCGGTGATGCATTCGGTCACCGGGTGCTCCACCTGCAGGCGGGTGTTCATCTCCAGGAAGTAGAAGCTCTGGTCTTTGCCGACCACGAACTCCACCGTGCCCGCGCTCTGGTACTTCACGGCCTTCGCCAGCGCCACGGCCTGCTCGCCCATGGCCTTGCGGGTGGCCTCGCTGATGAAGGGGCTGGGGGCTTCCTCGATCACCTTCTGGTGGCGGCGCTGGATGGAGCACTCGCGCTCCCACAGGTACACGACGTTGCCATGGCTATCGCCCAGCACCTGGATCTCGATGTGGCGTGGCTCCTCGACGAACTTCTCGATGAAGACCCGGTCGTCGCCGAAGCTGTTACGCGCTTCATTCCGGCACGAGGCGAAGCCCTCGTGGGCTTCCTTGTCGTTATAGGCCACGCGCAGGCCCTTGCCGCCGCCGCCTGCACTGGCCTTGATCATCACGGGGTAGCCGATCTCGCGTGCGATCTCCACCGCCCGCTCGGGCGATTCGATCGCATCGTTCCAGCCAGGGATGGTGTTGACACCGGCTTCCCTGGCCAGCTTCTTCGAGGCGATCTTGTCGCCCATGGCCGCGATGGAGTAATGCTTCGGACCGATGAAGACCAGCCCCTCCTCTTCCACGCGCCGCGCGAAGTCCTCGTTCTCGGACAAGAAGCCGTAGCCCGGATGGATGGCCTGGGCCCCCGTGCGCTTGGCCGCTGCAATGATCTTGTCGGCCACCAGGTAGGACTCGCGGCTGGGCGCCGGGCCCAGCAGCACGGCCTCATCGGCCAGCTCGACATGCAAGGCGTCCTTGTCGGCCTCGGAATACACCGCCACCGTCTGGATGCCCAGCTTCCGGGCGGTCTTGATGACGCGGCAGGCGATCTCGCCCCGATTCGCGATCAGTATCTTCTTGAACATGTTGAGGCTCCCGAGCGGTCAGAGGGGGATGTTCCCGTGCTTGCGCCAGGGGTTGTCGAGCTTTTTGTCCTTGAGCATCGCCAGGCTGCGGCAGATGCGCTTGCGGGTCTCGTGGGGCTGGATCACGTCGTCGATGAAGCCGCGCGCGCCGGCCACGAAGGGGTTGGCAAAGCGCGACTTGTACTCGGCCTCGCGGGCGGCCAGCTTGGCCGGGTCGGCCTTGTCTTCGCGGAAGATGATCTCCACCGCGCCTTTGGCACCCATCACCGCGATCTCGGCATTGGGCCAGGCGAGGTTCACGTCGCCGCGCAGGTGCTTGGAAGCCATCACGTCGTAGGCGCCGCCATAGGCCTTGCGGGTGATGATGGTGATCTTGGGCACCGTGGCTTCGGCATAGGCATAGAGCAGCTTGGCGCCATGCTTGATGATGCCGCCATACTCCTGGCTGGTGCCGGGCATGAAGCCGGGCACATCGACGAAGGTGACCACCGGGATGTTGAAAGCATCGCAAAAGCGCACGAAGCGCGCGGCCTTGATCGAGCTCTTGATGTCCAGGCAGCCCGCCAGCACCAGCGGCTGGTTGGCCACGAAGCCCACGCTTTGCCCATCCATGCGTCCGAAACCGATCACGATGTTTTGCGCATAGTCGGGTTGCAGCTCGAAGAAATCGCCGTCGTCCACAACCTTCAGGATGGCTTCTTTGATGTCATAGGGCTTGTTGGGGTTTTCGGGCACCAGGGTGTCGAGGGAATAGTCAAGCCGGTGGGCCGGGTCGCCGCTGGGGCGTACGGGGGCCTTTTCGCGGTTGTTCAGCGGCAGGTAATTGAAGAAGCGCCGCAGCATCTGCAGCGCCTCGACGTCGTTCTCGAAGGCCAGGTCGGCCACGCCGCTCTTGGTGGTGTGGGTGGTGGCGCCGCCGAGCTGCTCGGCGGTCACTTCCTCGTGCGTGACGGTCTTCACCACCTCGGGGCCCGTCACGAACATGTAGGATGAATCCTTGACCATGAAAATGAAGTCGGTCATGGCCGGGCTGTAGACCGCGCCCCCCGCGCACGGCCCCATGATCAGGCTGATCTGCGGGATCACGCCCGAGGCCAGCACGTTGCGCTGGAACACCTCGGCGTAGCCGCCCAGCGAGGCCACGCCTTCTTGGATGCGGGCACCGCCCGAGTCGTTCAGGCCGATGACTGGTGCGCCCACCTTCATCGCCTGGTCCATCACCTTGCAGATCTTCTCGGCATGGGCCTCGGACAGCGCGCCGCCGAAGACGGTGAAGTCTTGGCTGAACACGAACACCAGGCGGCCGTTGATGGTGCCGTAGCCGGTCACCACGCCGTCGCCAGGGATCTTGGTGTCTGCCATGCCGAAGTCGGCACAGCGGTGCTCCACGAACATGTCCCATTCCTCGAAGCTGCCGTCATCGAGCAGCAGCTCCAGGCGCTCGCGCGCCGTCAACTTGCCCTTGGCATGCTGGGCGTCGATGCGCTTCTGGCCCCCGCCCAGGCGGGCCGCAGCGCGCTTTCTTTCCAGTTCTTCGAGGATGTGTTGCATGGGGACTCCGTCTTCGGGGATGTCGGGTCAATGGGCCAAGGGAGGCTCGGGGGCAAAGAGGGCCAGCAAGCGGCGCGCCGCGGTGGAGGCCGGCAAGGTGCCCGCCTCCACCTGGCGGGTGACCTCACCGAGCTGGCCGGCTACGTCGGGGTGGTGGATGAAGCGGTGGCGCAGCCCGGCATGCACGCTGTCCCACATCCAGGCCAGGGCCTGGCGGCGGCGGCGCGCTTCGAGTCGGCCGTTGGCCGTCTGCAGTTCGCGGTAGCGCGACACCGCCTGCCAGAAGCGGTCCAGGCCTTCGGCTTTCAGCGCGCTCAACTGCATCACCTGGGGGTGCCAGACCTTCTCGTCGTGGTGGGCGTGGTCCGGGTGGCCGTGCTGGCTCAGCAGCCGCAGCGACGAGGTGATCTGCGCCTGGGCCCGTGTGGCCGCGGCAGGGTCGAGGTCGGCCTTGTTGATCACCACCAGGTCGGCCAGCTCCATCACGCCTTTCTTGATGGCCTGCAGGTCGTCGCCGGCATTGGGCAGTTGCAGCAGCACGTACAGGTCGGTCATCCCGGCCACCGCGGTTTCGCTCTGGCCCACGCCCACCGTCTCGACGATCACGATGTCGTAGCCGGCAGCCTCGCACACCAGCATCGCTTCGCGCGTCTTTTCGGCCACACCGCCCAACGTCCCACCCGACGGGCTGGGGCGGATGTAGGCCTGCGAATGCATCGACAGCCGCTCCATGCGTGTCTTGTCGCCCAGGATGGAACCACCGGACACGCTGGAGGAGGGATCGATCGCCAGCACCGCCACGCGGTGTCCCTGCCCGATCAGGAACAGGCCCAGGGCCTCGATGAAGGTGCTCTTGCCCACGCCGGGCACGCCGGAGATGCCCAACCGGAAGCTGCGTCCACTGTGGGGCAGCAATCGCGTGAGCAGTGCATCGGCGCGCTCGCGGTGATCGTCACGGGTGGATTCGAGCAGCGTGATCGTCTTGGCCATCGCCCGGCGCTGCGCGGCACCGGGTTCGCCCAGCACCTGCGACAGCAGCGTCGCATCCGCGGGCGGCAAGGCCGACGCAAGCGGTTCGGACGGGCCGCGCGGGTTCACGGCGCTCAGGCCCGCTTGAGTTGGGCGCGGATGTGCTCGAGCACGTCCTTGGCCGATGCCGGGATGGGCGTGCCGGGCCCATAGATGCCCTTGACCCCTGCCTCGTAGAGGAACTCGTAGTCCTGGCGCGGCACCACGCCGCCGACGAAAACGATGATGTCGTCCGCGCCCTGCGCACGCAGCGCCTCGATGATGGCCGGCACCAGGGTCTTGTGGCCGGCCGCCAGCGTGGAGATACCCACGGCATGCACGTCGTTCTCGATGGCCTGGCGGGCGCATTCCTCGGGGGTCTGGAAAAGCGGCCCGATGTCCACGTCGAAACCCAGGTCGGCATAGGCCGTGGCCACCACCTTGGCGCCGCGGTCGTGACCGTCCTGGCCCAGCTTGGCGATCATCACGCGCGGACGGCGGCCGGCCTCTTCGGCGAAGGCGGCGATCTCGGCCTTCAGTTGTTCCCAGCCTTCGGCCGAATCATAGGCAGCGGCATACACCCCGGTCACCTTCTGTGTGTCGGCGCGGTGGCGCCCCCAGACCTTTTCCAGCGCATCGCTGACCTCGCCCACCGTGGCCCGCACGCGCATGGCCTGGATGGACAGTTCCAGCAGATTACCCTGACCTGTCTGGGCGCACCGCGTCAACGCCTCGAGTGCAGACTGCACGGCTTTCGCGTCGCGCGTGGCACGCAGGCGCTGCAGCCGCTCGATCTGCTGCTGGCGCACCTTGAGGTTGTCCACCTCGAGGATGTCGATCGGATCTTCCTTGTCCAGCCTGTACTTGTTGACGCCGACGATCACGTCCTTGCCCGAGTCGATGCGCGCCTGCTTCTCCGCCGCGCTGGCTTCGATCTTGAGCTTGGCCCAACCGGAATCCACTGCCTTGGTCATCCCTCCCATCGCCTCGACCTCCTCGATAAGGGACCAGGCCTTGTCGGCCATCTCTTGGGTGAGCCGCTCCATCATGTAGGAGCCTGCCCAGGGGTCGATCACGTTGCAGATGTGGGTCTCTTCCTGGATGATGAGCTGGGTGTTGCGCGCGATGCGGGCCGAGAACTCGGTGGGCAGTGCGATCGCCTCGTCGAAGCTGTTCGTGTGCAGGCTTTGCGTGCCACCGAACACCGCCGCCAGGGCTTCGATCGTGGTGCGCACGATGTTGTTGTAGGGGTCTTGCTCGGTGAGCGACCAGCCCGAGGTCTGGCAGTGGGTGCGCAGCATCAGGCTTTTGGGGTTCTTGGCACCGAAGCCGGTCATGATGCGATGCCACAGCAGGCGAGCGGCCCGCATCTTGGCGATCTCGAGATAGAAGTTCATCCCGATGGCCCAGAAGAAGCTGAGCCGTCCGGCGAACTCGTCCACGTCCAGGCCTTTGGCCAGCGCGGTCTTCACATACTCCTTGCCGTCGGCCAGCGTGAAGGCCAGCTCCAGCGCCTGGTTGGCGCCGGCCTCCTGCATGTGGTAGCCCGAGATGCTGATCGAGTTGAACTTCGGCATCTTCTTGGCCGTGTACTCGATGATGTCGCCGATGATCCGCATGCTCGGCTCGGGCGGGTAGATGTAGGTGTTGCGGACCATGAACTCCTTGAGGATGTCGTTCTGGATGGTTCCGCTGAGTTGGTCCTGCGCGACGCCTTGCTCTTCGGCCGCGATCACGTACCCTGCCAGCACCGGCAACACCGCGCCGTTCATGGTCATGCTGACACTGACCCGGTCGAGCGGGATGCCGTCGAACAGGATCTTCATGTCCTCGACCGAATCGATGGCCACGCCCGCCTTGCCCACGTCGCCGGTCACACGCGGATGGTCGCTGTCGTAGCCGCGGTGGGTGGCCAGATCGAAGGCGACCGACACGCCTTGGGCGCCAGCCGCCAAGGACTTGCGATAAAAGGCATTCGATTCCTCGGCCGTGGAGAAACCTGCGTACTGGCGGATCGTCCAGGGCCGGGAGGCATACATCGTGGCCTGGGGGCCACGCACGAAGGGGGGGAAACCGGGCAACGTGTTGGTGTAGGGCAGGCCTTGCAGGTCTTCGGCCGTGTAGAGGGGCTTGACCACCAAGCCCTCGGGCGTGACCCAGTTCAGGGCGTCGAGCCGTCCTCCGGGGGCAGCCTTGGCGGCGGCCTTCTTCCAGGCGTCGAGATCGGCAGGGGCAAGGGGCGCGGGGTTGGGATCGGCCATGGTGGACTTCCGTGTCGAGGCCCCGGCCGGCGGCCGGGACGGTGCAGCATACGCCCGGTGACGGTGCAGTCCAAGCAGGCCGCCGCGTACCACCAGGCGCATGGCGGCATCATAATTCAAAATTGAATTATAGACACCCACCCGTACTTTCGGCGACACTACCGGGATGAACAGCCCTGCCCCGCCGCCTTCGCTGCGCGACCGGCCCCTGTACGAGCAGGTGGCCGAGCGGCTGCGCGAACGCATCCTGGCGCACAGCCTGCCGCCGGGCAGTTGGATCGACGAGCAGGCTCTGGTGCGCGATTACGGCATCAGCCGCACGCCGCTGCGCGAGGCCCTGAAGGTGCTGGCCTCAGAGGGCTTGGTGACGATACGGCCGCGACGCGGAGCCTATGTGACCGAGGTGTCCGAGCGTGACACGCGAGAGGTCTATCACCTGCTGATGCTGCTGGAAAGTGACGCAGCCGCCGAGGTGGCGCAGCGCGCGTCGGCCGCACAGTTGGCCGAACTGGAGGCCTTGCATGCCCAACTGGAGGAGGCCGTGCACGACCGGGAGGCCTTCTTTGCCCTGAACGAGGCCTTCCACATGCGCTTGCTGGAGATCGCAGACAACCGGTGGCGGGTGCAGATCGTGACCGACCTGCGCAAGGTGATGAAGCTCAACCGTCACAACTCGCTGCTCAGCGAGGGGCGCCTGACCCAGTCACTGAAGGAGCACCAGGACATGCTGGCCGCCTTACGCCAGCGCGATGCCGAGGCAGCCCGCGCCTTGACCCAAGCACATTTCCGCCAGGGCCTGCAGGCCGCACGGTCGGTGGCGCCTCGGGCCACGGGGGGCGCGACGGCCGATCAGTCCTCGTCGGAGAAGGGCTCGGCGTCGATCGCGGCGTCGTGACGGATCAGGTCGCCTTGCACCGGACCAAGCAAGGGCTTGTCCAACGGACGGCACACGCGGCTTTGCAAGCGCTTGAGGCGCTCAGAGCGCTCCATTGCGTCCAGCACGGACTGCGGGTCCATCATCAGGGCAAAGGGATTGGCAGCGGTGGTGTGCAAGCGAGGCATGGATCGCTCCTTGGGCGTTGACCATGGCCTCACTGTAGGCTGCCCGCGGCCTCCCCGGCAGTGGACGATTTGCCAAAAGGTCTGTCAGCGTGTTTCCGACACGCTGTCGGCAGTCGCAGTCGGTTCCGACGCTCTGCGCTCGATGTCGCGTGCCAGGGTCACCCGGTGGACCGATCGGGCGAAATCGGCCGCCGTCAGGCCGTCGTGGTTGCGCAGCCTCGGGTCGGCCCCGGCGTGCAGCAAGGCCTGGGCACCGGCCTCGCTGCCATAGCGCGCAGCCATCATCAAAGGTGTGTTGCCATTGGGCGCACGCGCATCCAGCGGTGCGCCGTGGCCAATGAGCCATTGGACCAAGAGGGGCTGGGATCCGGCGGCCGCGTAGTGCAGTGGTGTCCAGCCGGGCCGGTCCAGCCGGGCACCGCGTACCAGGAGAGCCCGGCTCAGTTCCAGTTGCCCGCGCAGCGCTGCCAGCATCAGCGGTGTTTCTCCAGCGGCGTTGGGGTGGTCGAAGTGGAAATCCGGATGCTGCACCAGCGCCAGTGCCGCAGCGTAGGCTTCGTAATGGAAGGCCAGACTCAACGGACTGCGGCCCTCGGGATCGACGGTGTTCGGGTCGAAGCCACGGGCGAACAAGGCACTCAGGGTGCGAGGGTCGTCCGCACGAATGGCGCGGAAGAAGTCATCATACGATCCGGCGCTTGCTGAGGAAAAACAAATGATGACAATGAGATATAATATTTTCCTCAAGTGTTGCATGAACATATGGTCCTCTGGCGGCATGGCCTCAACCCGGCGCGGGGATGCCGAACAGACGCTCGAAGTTGCGAGTGGTCGCCTGCGCCACCGCCTCGATGCTCAGGCCCTTGAGCCGGGCCAGTTCGGCGGCCACGTGGGGCACGTACGAGGGATTGTTCAGCTTGCCGCGGTGTGGCACCGGGGCCAGGTAAGGGCTGTCCGTCTCGATCAGGCAGCGATCCAGAGGCACCTCGGCGGCGACCTCGCGCAGCCCGGCGGCATTCTTGAAGGTGAGGATGCCCGAGAAGGAGATGTGGAAGCCCCGCTCGAGCGCGGCACGCGCCACTTCGCGTGTTTCGGTGAAACAGTGGAAGACCCCGCCAACCTCGGCGGCCCCTTCCTCGTCGATCAGGCGCAGCGTGTCCTCGGCCGCTGACCGGGTGTGGATCACCAGGGGCTTGCCGGTGGCCCGCGCGGCGCGGATGTGCACGCGGAAACGCTCGCGCTGCCAGGCCATGTCGGCCACCGTGCGCGTGCCCAGGCGGTAGTAGTCGAGGCCCGTCTCGCCCAGGGCGACGACCTTCGGTTGGCGGGCCAGGGCGATCAGGTCGTCCACGGTGGGTTCACGCACCCCTTCGTTGTCGGGGTGCACGCCTGCGGTGGCCCAGAAATTGTCGTGCTCGCGCGCGAGCGCATGGACCTCGTCGAACTCCTCCAGCGTCGTGCAGATGCACAAGGCCCGGTCCACATGGGCTTCGGCCATGGCGGCACGGATGGCCGGCAGGTGTTCACGCAGTTCAGGAAAGCTCAGATGGCAGTGGGAATCGACGAACATGGCTTGAAGGGCTTCAGCCGGGGGGGCCGCGCACAGCGCAGTGTGCCGCAGGCGCTTGCGGCCCGTGCGCGTAGGCACAGCTGCCCACAGGCTTTACGGGGGCACGGCGGGCCGCTCCGCCGGCAGGTCAGAGGGTTTGGGTCGGCTTGGCTGACTGGATCGCTGTGCCCAGCAGCTCCTCGATCTTGAGCTTGAGCAGCCGCGACTTCTCGTCGTTGGGGAAGCGCACGCCCACCCCCTGCGTGCGACCGCCCGAGGCGTTGGCCGGGGTGATCCAGGCCACCTTGCCGGCCACGGGGTAACGCTGGGGGTCGTCGGGCAGCGACAGCAGCAGGTAGATGTCCTCGCCGAGCCGGTACTCGCGTGTGGTGGGAACGAACAGCCCGCCGTCGGCGAACACGGAAATGTAGGCAGCGTACAGGGCGCCCTTTTCGCGGAACACCAGTTGAATGACGCTCGGGCGTGCCGGCGAGCCTCCGACGGCTGCCGGGGTCAGGATGTTGGGCGGGCGGCTGTTCGGTTCGCTCATCCGGCGCAGTGTAAGGCGCGGCTTGCGCCGCTCACAAGGGACTCGGTGGTGAGCCCGGCGTTCCAGGGATGCTCGTCGTGACGTGCAACACGTTTGAGCTCGGCGTGCCAGGCCAGCAACGGGGCCAGCCGGGGCTGCAGGCCGGTCCAGGCCGCCGGGGTGAAGTAGCGAGGGGTACCGCCCACCGCCAGCCGCAGCCCATCCTCGCAGCATCGGCTCAGGGCATCGACCAGCATGGGCACCGACCAGCCCGCCACGGCCCCGACCTCCCCGGCCGCCAGTGCGCGGGGCAGGCGCGTCCAAGCCTCGGGGCGCACGCCCAGGCGGTGCAGTTCGAGCGCGGCCAGTGGCAGCCCCCCGGCCGCATCCAGCAGCACTTCCGGCGCGTCCACACCCTGTGCGCCCAACCAGGCCAGGGCCTGATCGCGCGGCGCGCCCGGCAGCGACACGAGCTGACAGCGGCTGCGCAGCGTGGGCAGCAGGCGGTCAGGCGCCCCGGTGCACAGGATGAAGCGCGCCAGGCCGGGCGGTTCTTCCAGGGTCTTGAGCAGGGTATTGGCCGACACGGCGTTCATGCGCTCGGCCGGGTGGATCAGCACCACCTGCGCCTGGCCCCGCGAGGAGGTCTGCTGCGCAAACTCGATCGCAGCGCGCAGCGCCTCGACCCGGATGTCCTTGCTCGGCTTGGCCTTGCTTGAGGCCGTGTCGCCCTCGGACGGGAGCGCCCAGCCCAGGGTCTCGGCCAGGGCCTCGGGTACGAGCACTCGAAGGTCTGGGTGCGTGCGCGAGCGCACCAGGGCGCAGGCGGCACACTGGCCACAGGCCGTTGCGTCAGCCTGCGGAGCCTCGCACAGCCAGGCCTGGGCCACCGCCAGCGCGAGTTCGAGCTGGCCTGCCGCCGCCGGGCCGTGCAGCATCAGGGCGTGGCCGCGCAGGCCGCGCAGGACGGCCGGAAGCAGCGGCTCCAACCAGGGCAGCAGGGACACGGTCACAGCCCCCGGGCCGCCAGGGCGACCTCCACCTGAGCCCGAACGACTTCGAGCGGGGCGTCGGAGTGGATCACGACGAAACGGTGTGGATACGCCCGCGCGCGCTCGCGATAGCCTTCAGCCACCCGCTCGAAGAAACGCTGGGGCTCTTGCTCGAAGCGGTCAGGCGCGCGGGCATGTGCCAGGCGCTGCGCCGCCACCGCCGGCGGCACATCGAACCACAGGGTGAGGTCGGGTTGCCGGCCCTCTTGCACCCAGGCTTCGAGCTGGGCCAGCACGGTCGTGTCGAAGCCGCGTCCGGCCCCCTGGTAGGCAAAGGTGGCATCGGTGAAGCGGTCGCAGACCACGGTGGCACCCCGGGCCAGGGCGGGCTCGATCACCTGGCGCAGGTGATCCCGCCGCGCGGCGAAGATCAGCAGGGCCTCGGTCAGTGCATCCATCGGCCGGTGCAGGAGGAGCTCGCGCAGGGCCTCGGCCAGCGCGGTGCCGCCCGGCTCGCGTGTGTGCACCACCTCGCGGCCCTGGGCGCGCAGGCGTTCGACCATGGCCGTCACATGGGTCGACTTGCCGGCGCCGTCGATGCCTTCGACGGTGATGAAGCGGCACTCGGGCAGGGACACGGCTGGCATCAGGGGCCTCCACGCTGGTAGCGGTTGACGGCGCGGTTGTGCTCGGCCAGGGTCTCGCTGAACACGCTGGTGCCGTCACCGCGTGCGACGAAGTACAGTGCCCGCGTGGGCTGCGGGTTCACGGCCGCCAGCAGCGACCGCTTGCCCGGCATCGCAATGGGCGTGGGCGGCAGGCCGCTGCGGGTGTAGGTGTTGTAGGGCGTGTCCGTCTCCAGATCGCGCCGGCGCAGGTTGCCGTCGAAGGACGCGCCCAGGCCGTAGATGACGGTCGGGTCGGTCTGCAGCCGCATGCCGATGCGCAGGCGGTTGACGAAGACCCCGGCCACCAGGCCGCGATCGGCCTCCAGGCCGGTTTCCTTCTCGACGATGGAGGCCAGGATCAGGGCCTCCTCGGGCGTGCGCAGCGGCAGGTCGCTCGCGCGCTGTTCCCAGGCGGCGGCCAGGCGGCGCTCCATCGCGTGTAGGGCCCGGCGCAGCACGGCCAGATCGCTGCTGCCGCGGCTGTAGGCGTAAGTGTCCGGGAAGAAACGGCCCTCGGGATGCACACCGGGGCGTCCCAGGGCTTCCATCACCTGGGCGTCGCTCATGGCCGCCGTGTCCGCGCGCAGGCCTTCGGCGCGGGCCAGCTCGGCGCGGAACTGACGGAAGGTCCAGCCCTCGATCAGACGCACGGTGACCAGCGTCTCGTCGCCCAGCACCATCTTTTCCAGCAGCGCGCGGGGGGAGGTGCCTGCGGCCACTTCGTAGCTGCCGGCGCGGATGCGGCGCGCCTGGCCCGACCAGCGGAACCATTCGTAGAGCAGCCTCGGCGAGGTCTGCACGCCCGCGGTCACCCAGGCCTCGGCGATGGCGCGCGGGCTCATGCCCGGCTCCACCGATAGCTCGACGGTGGGCGTCGCCAGGGTCAGCGGGCGATGCAGCCACCAGGCTGCCGCACCAGCCAGGGCCAGCGCGGCGAGCACACACAGGAGCAGCAGGCGTCGCAGCAGTTTCATCGGGGTCCAGGGCCGGCAGGCCCGCCCCGCGGCGGGCAGGGACTCGGGGCCGTGATCATAATAGACGCATGACTGCAGCCCCGGACGAGACCCTGGCCCTTGCCGCCGCGCGCCTGGAAGGCGCCACCCCCCTGCCCCACCTCGGCGTGATCGTTGCCACCGGCGAAGACGCCGCCAGCTTCCTGCATGCCCAGCTCACCCAGGACATCGCCCATCTGCCCCCGGGCGAAGCCCGCCTGGCCGGTTATTGCTCGCCCAAGGGGCGGCTGCTGGCGACCTTCATCGTCTGGCGCGACGCCGACGATCGCGTCGCGCTGGCCTGCAGCGCCGATCTTCTGCCCTCCGTGCTCCAGCGGCTGTCGATGTTCGTGCTGCGTGCCAAAGTGCGGCTCAGCGATGGCTCGTCGCAGCGACGTGTGGTGGGGCTTTGCGGCGCCGCGGCACGGCAGAGCCTGCCGTTGCAGCCCTGGGCGATGGCCGAATCTTGGGGCGGGCGGCTGATCCGCCTGCCTGACGTGGCCGGCCAGGCGCGTGCCCTGTGGGTCGGCCCCGTCGAGGCCGCCCCGCCCGTCCTGGAGTGCCCGGGCACGCTGAACGAGGCCGGCTGGCTGTGGCTGGAGGTGCAAAGCGGCATCCCGCGTATCACGGCGGCCACTGCCGACCAGCTCGTGCCGCAGATGGTCAACCTGGAAAGTGTGGGCGGCGTCCACTTCAAGAAGGGGTGCTACCCTGGCCAGGAGGTGGTGGCCCGCAGCCAGTTCCGCGGCACGCTCAAGCGACGGGGCTTCCTGGTGCATGGCCCCACGGCGTTGGCACCCGGCCAGGAGATTTTCCACAGCAGCGATCCGGCCCAGCCCAGCGGGCTGGTCGTGCTGGCTGCGCCCGACCCGCGAGGGGGCTGGGCGGGCTTGGCCGAACTGAAGCTGTCGGCCACCGAGGGGGGCTCACTGCACGCTGGCAGCTTGGAGGCTGCGGTCCTGACGTTGGCGCCGGTGCCCTACCCCCTGCTGGCCGATGTTTGAAGACCGGGTGTGGCGGTTCAGGATCCAGGGGCAAGGAAGTCCCGGTGTCCGGGCGGGCGCCGCGCCGCGCACGCGCCCCTCGGACAAGCCGTGAATTCTTCCACGTCGGGGTCGTCTGAGCCGGCCGGCGGCGTGGCCGTGGACCGCTGGCTTTTCATCTACTATCGGGTGGCCTCGGTGGACGCAGTGGCGGCCGGCCCGGCCGTGCAGCACCTGCAGTCCCGCCTGCGCCAGCGCTGGCCCGGGTTGCAGGCACAGTGGTTCCGGCGCCCCGAAGAGAAGGACGGCATGCAGACCTGGATGGAGATCTACGCCCGCCCCGGCGGCATCACGGCCGAGGTCCAGGCGCATATCGAGGATGAGGCTCGGTCGCTGGCCCCCTGGTGTCGAGGCCCCCGGCATGTGGAGGTCTTTGTGCCATGTGCCTCGTAGGCTTGGCCATCGACGCGAGCCGCCGCTTTCCGTTCGTGGTGGCGGCCAACCGCGACGAGTATTTCGACCGGCCGGCCGCCCGGCTGGGTTGGTGGCAGCCGGCGCCGGACTCGCCGGAAATCCTTGCCGGACGCGACCTGAAGGCCGGTGGCACCTGGATGGGGCTGACGGCGGCGGGACGGTTCGCGCTGGTGACCAATGTGCGCAACCCGAAGGACATCGACCCGCTGGCCCCGTCTCGCGGGGAGATCGTGCCGCTGTGGCTGCGCGGCGATCTCTCGATGGACCGCTTCTGGATGCAGGTGGGGCTGTCGGGCTATAACGGCTTCAACGTCATCGCCGCCGATTTCTCCGAGGGCGACTGCTTCTGGGGCTCGAATCGGGCGCGCTTTCCGCAGCGGCTGGAACGGGGGGTGTACGGCTTGTCCAACGCGCTTCTCGACACGCCCTGGCCGAAGGTGGAGCGCCTCAAGCAGCGCCTGCGCGGCGCCTTGCGCGAGGCCGACACGGCCGACGGCCTGGCCGATGCCCTGTTTGCCGCGCTGGGGGACCGCACGGTGATCGCCGACGAGTTCCTGCCCAGCACCGGCGTGTCGCTGGACTGGGAGCGCTGGCTCTCGCCGGCCTTCATCCGCACCCCTGATGGGCGCTACGGCACCCGTGCCTCGACGGTGATCATCACCGAGCGGGTGGGTCGCAGGCTGGTGACCCACGTGATCGAGCGGACCTTCAGCAGCGCCCGCGGCCCTGGGGTGGCGCTGCTGCGCCGCTCGCTGCTCAAGGCCTGGCCTCCACGGTCGGCCCGTGCCCGCGGGGCGGTCGAGACCACGCAGGTCTCGGGACGCGCCGGCCGGCCGCAGGCGTCAAGCTTGTCCACCGCGCCATGAGGCGCGCGCGCCTTTATAGCGCCTTGACCATCTCCACGTGGGGAATGCCCACCTCGTCGAACTGCGGACCTCGCGGCACGAAGCCCGAGCGGGCATAGAAGGAGGCGGCCGAGGTCTGCGCGTGCAGCACGGCCTCGCGGTAGCCCTGCTCGCGGGCCGCTTGCATCAAGGCCTCCAGCACGGCGCGCCCGACGCCGCCGCCGCGCATGGTGCGCAAGGCCGCCATGCGGCCGATCTTGGCCACACCGGGCACATGCTCGAGCAGGCGGCCGGTGGCCAGCGGCATGCCGAAGCGGTTGTAGGCCACCGCATGCAGGCTGGTGGCGTCGGCCTCGTCCCACTCCATCTCGGGTGGGATGCGCTGCTCTTCGATGAACACCTCGCGGCGGATCCTCTGGGCGTGCTCGCCCAGGTCGGCCCAGCGTCCCAGCCGGACTTCGATCATGGACTGCCCGGCCTCGAAGGCCTGCAGGACCTCACGCAGGGCCGGGGGCACGGGCTTGGCCGTCTGGTTGTCTGGGTCGGCGAACACATAGATCAGCTCGCCGCTGATGAGATGTTCGTCCTGGCGGAAGAGGCCCAGCGTGAACTGCATCGACGAGTTGCCGATGCGCGTGCAACGGATGCCCACCTCGATCAGGTCGTCATAACGCGCTGACGCGTGGTACTCGACGCTTGCTTTCTTCACGTACAAGTCGCCGCCAAAGGGTTTCAGCGCGTCCGGATACGGCAGCGCCAGGGCCCGCCAGTAGTCGGTCATGGCCGTGTCGAAATACATGAGGTAATGCCCGTTGAACACGATGTGCTGGGCATCGACCTCGGCCCAGCGTACCCGCAGGCGATGGAGGAAGCGGAAGTCACTGCGTTTCATGGGGAGGTCCCGAAGGTGTCGCGCAAGCGCGCGGCGATGGCGGCATGGGCATGGAGGGCTTCCGGCAGGGCCCGTCCCATCTTGATGAAGTCGTGGGTCACCCCCCGGTAGACCTCCAGGTCCACCGGCACACCGGCCATGCGCAGCCGGTCGGCGTAGGCGATGCCCTCGTCCACCAGCGGGTCCGCCTCGGCCAAGCCGACCCAGGCCGGGGCGACGCCGTCGAGGTCGTCGGCCAGCAGGGGGGCGAAGCGCCAGTCGGTGCGCTGGTGGGGCTCGATGTAGTGGTTGAAGAACCAGTCGATGGCCGCTCGCTCGAGGATGTAGCCCTGTGCGAAGCGTCGGTGCGACTCGGTGTCCTGGTGGGCCGTGGTGCCCGGCGTGATGAGCACCTGCAGGGCCAGCTCGAAGCCGGCGTCGCGGGCCAGCAGTGCGCATACCGCCGCCAGGGTGCCGCCGGCACTGTCGCCGCCCACCGCCAGGCGCGTGCCGTCCAGACCCCAGGCCGCTGCCTGCCGTCGCAGGTCCTGCAAGGCGGCCCAGGCATCGTCCACGGCCGTCGGGAAGCGGTGCTCCGGGGCGAGCCGATACTCCACCGACACCACCGCCGCGCCGCTCAGCCGGGCGATCTGCCGGCACAGGCTGTCGTGGGTCTCGATGCCGCCGATGGTGAACCCGCCGCCGTGCAGGTAGAGCATGGCCGGCAGCCGGTGGTCCGAGGCGGCGTACAGCCGCGCGGGCAGCACGGCTGCGCCATGGCCGGCAAGGCGGCGGTCCTCCACGCGCGCCAGGGAGGCACGCGGCAGGTCGAGGATCTCGGCGGCGGCCAGATAGGCCTGGCGGGCCGCAGACACCTCGAGCTGGTGGAACGGCGTGAAGTTGGCGCGGCGGATGCGGTCGATCACGTCGCGCATGCGGGGGGTCAGCAACTGTGCGTCTGCGGGAGGGGTCACGGACGGGAGTGAAGCGGGCTGAGCCGTGCGGCCCTGAGGCAGGTGACGCACAGGTGTCATGGTGCATCCGGATGGTTCCGGGACAATGCCGCAAGGATACTGATTCTTTTCACAGTCCGCTGCCGCCCGGGGGGGCGCCCGAACCATGGCCCTGATCCACTACATCACCCAGATCCAGTTTGATTTCGGCGCGGTGCGCCTGCTGCCCGGTGAATGTGAGCGCATCGGCGTGCGCCGGCCGCTGGTGGTCACCGATGTGGGCGTGAAGGCGGCCGGGGTGCTCCAACGCGCGCTGGACGCCTTGAAGGACCTGCCGGTGGCGGTGTTCGACCAGACTCCGTCCAATCCCACTGAGGCGGCCGTGCGCTCGGCCCGGGCGCTCTACCAGGCCCAGGGCTGCGACGGGCTCATCGCCGTGGGGGGCGGCTCCAGCATCGACCTGGCCAAGGGCGTGGCGATTGCGGCCACGCACGACGGGCCGTTGAAGGCCTACGCCACCATCGAGGGCGGCAGCCCGCGCATCTCCGCGCAGGCCGCCCCGGTGATCGCGGTGCCCACCACCGCCGGCACCGGCAGCGAAGTGGCCCGCGGCGCGATCGTGATCGTCGACGACGGCCGCAAGCTGGGTTTCCATTCGTGGCACCTGGTGCCCCGGGTGGCGATCTGCGACCCCGAGCTGACGCTGGGCCTGCCGCCCCTGCTCACGGCAGCCACCGGCATGGACGCGATCGCCCATTGCATTGAGACCTTCATGGCACCGGCCTTCAACCCGCCGGCCGACGGCATCGCGCTCGACGGCCTGGCGCGCGGCTGGGCCCACATCGAGCGCGCCACGCGCGACGGCCGCGACCGCGAGGCCCGCCGGCAGATGATGAGCGCCTCGATGCAGGGCGCCCTGGCCTTCCAGAAGGGGCTGGGTTGCGTGCATTCGCTCAGCCACAGCCTGGGCGGCGTCGACCCTCGCCTGCATCACGGCACGCTCAACGCGATGTTCCTGCCTGCGGTGGTGCGCTTCAATGCCGGCGCGGACTCGGTGCGTACCGAGGCCCGGCTGGAGCGCATGGCCCATGCGATGGGCCTGCGCTCGCCTGGAGACATCCCCGAAGCCATCCGCGACATGAACGCGCGGCTGGGGCTGCCCAAGGGGCTGGCCGCGATGGGTGTCACGTCCGACCTGTTCGACCGCGTGATCCAGGGAGCCCTGGCCGACCACTGCCACAAGACCAATCCGCGCGAGGCCAGCGCCGAGGACTACCGCGCGATGCTCGAGGCGTCGATGTGAGTCCTGTCCGGCGGGGCTTCAGACCACGCGGGTGATCATCACCTGGTCGATGCGGTAGCTGTCGACGTCCATCACCTCGAAGCGCCAGCCGCCCCAGGTGAGCGCATCCGTGCGCCTGGGGATGCGGCGCAGCATCACCATCAGGAAGCCGGCCAGGGTGTCGTACTGTCCCTGGTGGGGCAGTTCGTCGAGGTCCAGGGCCCGCAGCAGGTCGGGGATGGGCGTCATCCCGTCGGCCAGCCAGGAGCCGTCCTCGCGCCGCACGATCTGTTCCTCGTCGTCGTGGCCCACGAGACTGCCCATCACCGTGCTCATCACGTCGTTGAGCGTGATCACACCCA
This sequence comes from Caldimonas sp., assembly GCF_046291045.1. GTDB lineage: Bacteria > Pseudomonadota > Gammaproteobacteria > Burkholderiales > Burkholderiaceae_C > Caldimonas. The sequence goes on from NZ_JBKBSL010000016.1 coordinate 47,468, forward strand.
CGACCAGGCTGTATTCGTTGACGATCACGGCAAAGTCCTCATGGGCCTGGCGGAACTGGCCGAGCATCTCCGACAGCGTGAGGCGATCGGGCACGACCAGGACTTTCTTGATCAGCGACTGGCCGCTTTCGCCCTGCAGCGAGATTGGTTCGTTGCGCAGCACGCGCTGGAAGAGATCGGTCGCATCGACGTAGCCCACGACCTTGTCGATGTGGCCGTCGCACACGAGATAGGTGGAATGCGGCTGCTCGACCACGCGGGTGCGGATCAGGGCATCGTCATCGTCGAGCAGGAAGTAGACGATGCGCTCCCGGGTGGTCATTGCGCTTTCCACTGTGCGGGTGTCGAGCTCGAAGACGTTCTCGATTACCTGCTGCTCTTGCTCGGCCAGCAGCCCGGCTTGCGTGCCAGCCTCGGCCATGGCCAGGATGTCATCAGGGGTGATGCGCTCGTCGCGCGACACCGGCAGCCCGAACAGTCGGAACAGCGCGGTGGCCAAGGTGTCGAAGACCCATACCAGCGGTTTGAGCAAACGCATGCACCAACGCATCGGCCCGATCAGCCGTGTGGCGATGCGCTCCGGCTCGATCATGCCCACCCGTTTGGGGAACAGGTCGGCGAAGACCACGAACAGGCCCGTCACCAGCAAGAAGGACAGGGCAAAGCCGACCCGTCCCGAGGTGACGGGATCGAGGAACCAAGCCAGGGCCATGGCGATGTACGGCGTCAACGCCCCCTCCCCCACGATGCCGCCCAGAATGGCCACGGCGTTCAGACCGATCTGCACCACCGTGAAGTAGCTGCCGGGCTGGTCCTGCACGGCCAGCACCTCGGCGGCACGTTGATTGCCTTCGTCGGCCATCTGGCTCAGGCGCAGGCGGCGCGAGGCGGCCAAGGAGATCTCGGCCATGGAAAAGAATGCGCTGACACCGATCAGCAGGACGATGACGATCAGGCTGGCGGTCAGGCCCATCGGTTTTCCTTGGGTTCAGTCGTGCAGTGCGGTTTCACAAAGGATCCAGGGCATCGGCGGGGGCGCCGTGCTCCAGCCATTGTGCCCATTCCGCGGCCAGGCGCTCGCTCTCGTCCACACAGCGCTGCCAAGCCCGGGCCCGGGCCTCGGTGTCGGTGCCGTAGCGCCTGAAGTCGGTGCGGTCGGGCAGTTTGCCGCCGGGCAAGGTGGCCACCCAGGACGGGTCGGGCGCGAGCACCAGGACGTTGTCGAGCGCCGCCGTCGCTCGGTGGCGGTGGCGCAGCGGCTTGTCCAGCCAGCCCGGGACGATGGCCTGCTGGAAATGGGGATAGAGCACGATCCCCTCGCCCATGCTCGGATAGTTCCAGTGCAGGTGGTAGTCGGTGATGCCGCCGTCCCAATAGGCCCCCGGCGGTGCGCCCGCGATGTCGTGCACGGCCTTGAGCACGAAGGGGATGGAGCACGAGGCCAGCAAGGCGGCCTCGAAGTTGGTGGCGTCGAGCACGACGCGGCGGTGACGCAGGTCGGACAGATCCACCGGCAGCGGCTCGCCCGGAGTGGAGAACAGCACCCGTTCCAGCCACAACCCCAGGCCCGGGCGGGCCACGGCGTTGCTCAGCGCAGCGCCGAGGTAGCCGATGGGCGTGCGCAGCCGCCCTTCTCGCCTCAGCACATGGCGGCCGCGCGAGACCACGATGTGCAACCGATAGCGGGGGTGGGCGACGAGGGTCTCGATCTGGCCGTCGAAGAATCCATGCAGTTCCTGAGCGAACACCCGACTGACTTCCTCCGGGGAGGGATAAGTCTTGCCGGGCGGCAGTTCGTAGCGCTGATGGATGTAGTCATGGGCCAGGGTCGCGAAACGGGCCGGGGCCTCGTCGAGCATGCCGGTGGCCATCCGCCAGGCGCCGATCGAGGCTCCCACGAGATGCACCGGCTGGCGCGACGAGGCGAGCCACCGGCCGAAGATGTGGCGGTCCAGGTGGTTCAGGATCAGGCCCTTGGGCCCACCGGCGGCGCCGGCCACGACCCGTACGGCCTGCGGCGGCAGCCCGTGGCGCTCGATGTGGCGGCGCGCGGCCGGTCCGGCGTACAGACGCAAAGACTTCATGGGCAAGAGCAGAGGATGCAAAAAACAAGGCGCGGGAGACCGCGCCTTGCGGGGCTGCGCGAGACAGCCGGCAGATTATCGCGCCTGGGCGGCGATCACGCCGCGTTGCGGGAAGCGCACCTGGGCTCGACCATGGGCGTTGCTGCGCTGCTGGGGCAGGAATGCCCGCCTAGATCAGCGCTTGGACTGCAGTTTCGCAAATGCGGCGGCCATGGCCGACACGGCCGCAGCCGGGTGTGCGCCGCGGCCGACGCCCTGGCGCTCTTGGCGCGATGGGGCTCGGTAGTCGTTGCTAGCGCGCTCGATGCGCCCGCCCGCAGGCGCATCGAGCTTCATCGTCAGCGAAATGCGCTTGCGAGCGAGGTCCACCTCCAGCACTTTGACCTTGACGATGTCGCCCGTCTTGACCACCTCGCGGGCGTCGTGGACGAACTTGCTGGACAGTTGGCTCACATGCACCAGGCCGTCCTGGTGCACACCCAGGTCGACGAAGGCGCCGAACTGCGCGACGTTGCTGACCGTGCCTTCGAGCACCATGCCGGGCTGCAGATCTTTGATGTCTTCGACGCCCTCGTTGAAGCGAGCCACCTTGAAGTCGGGGCGCGGGTCGCGGCCGGGCTTCTCCAGTTCGGCCAGGATGTCCCGGACCGTGATGGCCCCGAACTTCTCGTCGGCGAAGGCTTCGGGCTTGAGGCTGCGGATCACGTCGGCGCGGCCCATCACCTCGGTGATGGGTTTGCCGATGTGCTGAAGCATTCGCTCCACGACGGGGTAGGTTTCGGGGTGCACTCCGGACATGTCCAGCGGGTTGTCTCCGTCACGGATGCGCAGGAAACCCGCCGCCTGTTCGAAGGTCTTGGCACCCAGGCCGGCGACTTCCAGCAGTTGCTGGCGGTTGCGAAAGGCACCATGCGCATCACGCCAGCGCACGATGCTGGCCGCCACACTGGCGCTCAGGCCCGACACACGCGACAGCAGCGGCGCAGAGGCGGTGTTGAGGTCCACGCCCACCGAGTTCACGCAGTCCTCCACCACCGCGTTCAGGCTGCGCGCCAGTTCGGCTTGGTTCACATCGTGCTGGTACTGGCCCACGCCGATGCTCTTGGGTTCGATCTTCACCAACTCGGCCAGCGGATCCTGCACCCGGCGCGCGATGGACACCGCACCGCGCAGGCTCACGTCCAAATCGGGCAGCTCCTTGCTGGCATATTCCGAGGCCGAATAGACGGAGGCCCCTGCCTCGCTGACCACCACCTTGTCGATCTTGGTGCCGGGGGCCATTTGCTGGATGCGCTTGATCAGGTCCGCCGCGAGCTTGTCGGTCTCGCGGCTGGCCGTGCCGTTGCCGATGGCGATCAGGTTCACCCCGTGGGTGGCGCACAGTCGGCCCAGCGTGTGGATGGCGCCGTCCCAGTCGTTGCGTGGCTCGTGCGGATAGACGGTGGCGGTGTCCACCACTTTGCCGGTGTCGTTGACCACGGCCACCTTCACGCCGGTGCGGATGCCCGGATCCAGCCCCATCACCACGCGCTTGCCGGCCGGTGCGGCCAGCAGCAGGTCACGCAGGTTCTCGGCAAAGACCTTGATGGCCACCTTCTCGGCTTCCTCGCGCAGGCGCGAGAACAAGTCGCGCTCCAGGCTGAGGCTGAGTTTGACCTTCCAGGTCCAGGCGACGGTCCTGCGGATGAGGTCGTCGCTCGGCCGCTTGGCATGGCTCCAGCCCAGGTGCCGCGCGATGCGGCCCTCGGCCAGGGTGGGTTGGCCGGGGACGACTTCCTCGTCGAGGACCAGCTTGGCATCGAGGATCTCCAGCGTGCGCCCGCGGAAGACGGCCAGCGCGCGGTGCGACGGCACGGTGCGGATCGGTTCCTCGTAGTCGAAATAGTCGCGGAACTTCGCCACGTCCGGGTGATTCTCGTCCTTGCCGGCCATCAGGCGGGACTGAAAGAGCCCCTCCTCCCACAACCATTCGCGCAGCTTGCCCACCAAGGTGGCGTCCTCGGCCCAGCGTTCGGACAGCAGGTCGCGAACGCCGTCGAGCACTGCATGGGCGTCGGCAAAGCCGGCATCGGCGTTGATGAAGGCCGTGGCCTGCGCCAGCGGATCGAGGGTGGGCTCGGCGAACAGCCGGTCGGCCAGCGGCTCCAGGCCGGCCTCACGGGCGATCATGCCCTTGGTGCGCCGCTTGGGCTTGTAAGGCAGGTACAGATCCTCGAGATCCTGCTTCGTGGGGGCGGTCTCGATGGCGGCCTGCAGTTCCGGCGTGAGCTTGCCTTGCTCGGCGATGCTTTTGAGCACCGCGGCGCGACGCTCCTCGAGCTCGCGCAAGTAGGCCAGTCGCACCTCGAGTTCGCGCAACTGGGCATCGTCGAGGCCTTCGGTGGCCTCCTTGCGGTAGCGGGCGATGAAGGGGACGGTGGCGCCCCCGTCGAGCAGCTCGACGGCCGCGCGCACTTGGGACGGCCGCACCTTCAGCTCGGTGGCAATCTGTTGAAGGATTTTGTCCAAGTCGGTACAGGCTGGCAAAAGGGAAACCCGGCAGTTTGCCACAGGCATTCCTTGCCCCGGGGGGGCACGAGCCGCCCCGGCGTTCAGGCCATCGCCGCTCGCAGTGCGCTGCGCAGCTTCTCGCCGATGTCCGGTCGGCCCTCGAAGGGGTCGCTGGGGTTGCGCCCGAGGACGATGTCTTCCAGGCGCTTTTGCACCATGCCCAAGGCTTGTGGGTGGCTGTAGATGTAGAACTGCCGCGCGCGCACGGCGTCCAGGACCTTGGCCGCCACCTCGGCCGCGGTGACCTTGCCGGAGGTGACGGCCTTTTCGCTCATCGCGCGGGCGATCATCTGGCTGGGGGTGGGAGGGGTCGCGCGGGCCTGTGGGGGCCGGTTGCGGTCCGACTGGTGGATGCCGGTGGGCACGAAGTACGGACACAGCACCGAGGCCGTGACCTGATCGGTGACCAGGCGAAGATCCTGGTACAGCGTTTCGGACAGGCTGACCACCGCGTGCTTGCTGACGTTGTACACCCCCATGTTGGGCGCGTTGAGCAGGCCCGCCATCGAGGCGGTGTTGACGATGTGGCCCTCATAGGCGGCATCGGTGCGGGCGGCCTCCAGCATCATCGGCGTGAACACCCGCACGCCGTGGGCCACACCCATCAGGTTCACCCCGAGCACCCATTCCCAGTCCTGCACGGAATGCTCCCAGATCAGGCCCCCGGCGCCCACCCCCGCGTTGTTGAACACGAGATGCGGAGTGCCGAAGCGCTCGAAGGTGGCGGCCGCGAGGGCCTCGACTTGATCGGCCCGGGAGACATCCACCCGGTGGGCGAGCACCTGGGCCCCCAAGGCCTGTACCTCGGCGGCGGCCAGTTCCAGGGCGTCGGGCTGTACATCGGCCATCACAACGTTCATGCCCTCGCGTGCCGTCAGACGGGCCAGTTCGAGGCCGAAGCCGGAGGCCGCGCCGGTGAGCACCGCAGTCTTGCCTTTGAGTTCCTTCATGCTGTCTCCTGGGGGTGTCGGTGAATGGGTCACAGGGGTGCTGCACGTTGCAGCAGGCGATCGAAATCGGCAGCGGCCGGCACGCTGCCGTAGGTCAGTCCGGGAGGACCGTCCAACCGGGCCGCGACGAAGGCCTCGAAGACGAAGTCGGGGGCGTGTCGGCGCAGCAAGGCGGCCTGCACGGCCAGCGCCAGATCCTGAGCGAGCCGCCGGGCGTCATGCTCATCCACCGCGCCCTGCAGCCGATCGAGCACGCGCGCGCGGGCCGCGTCGCAGACCGGGCCCACGCCGGCCAGCGGCTCGAGTTCGGCGGCGACCGCAGCGGCCACATCGGGGCCAGCGCGCTGCAACACGCGCAGCAGATCCAGCGCCATGATGTTGCCCGCGCCTTCCCAGATGGAATTGAGCGGCATTTCGCGGTAGATGCGCGCCATCAAGCCCTCGCCACCCTCTTCCACGTAGCCGTTGCCGCCCAGGCACTCCATGGCTTCCTGCGCGAAGCCGCTGCCTCGTTTGCAGATCCAGAACTTGGCCACGGGTGTGAGCACACGGCGCATCAGGGCCTCGAAGGGGTCGTCCTGGCGGTCGAAGGCGCGGGCCAGACGCAGGCTGAGCGCCGTGGCGGCTTCGCTTTCGAGGGCCAGGTCGGCCAGCACATTGCGCATCAGGGCATGCTGCACCAGCGGCCGGCCGAAAGCCTGGCGCTGGCGCGCATGGTGCAGGGCCAGCGAGAGGGCCTGTCGCATCAGGCCGGTGGTGCCCAGGGCGCAGTCCAGCCGGGTGAGCGTGCCCATTTCGAGGATCTGCGGCACGCCCCTACCCTCTTCCCCCACCAGCCAGGCCTGCGCCCCGGTGAACTCCACTTCGGAGCTGGCGTTGGCCTTGTTGCCCAGCTTGTCCTTCAAGCGCTGGATGCGCAGGGCGTTGCGCCGGCCGTCGGGCAGCACGCGGGGCAGGAAGAAGCAGCTCAGGCCCGCCTCGGCCTGGGCCAGCACGAGGAAGGCGTCACACATGGGCGCCGAGAAGAACCACTTGTGGCCCACGAGACGGTAGCTGCGTCCCCAGGGGGTATCGGACTCGAAGCTGGCGCGGGTGGTGTTGGCCCGCACGTCCGAGCCGCCTTGCTTTTCGGTCATGCCCATGCCCATGGTCACACCGGCCTTGTCCCGGAAGACCACCAGGCGCGGGTCGTACTCGGTGCTGGTCAGACGGGGAAACCAGTCGGCCAGCACGGCCCGATTGCCCCGCAGTGCGGGGGTGGCGGCATAGGTCATCGAGATCGGACACAGCACCGAGGGCTCGAGCTCGGTGAAGAGCATGAAGCCGGCGGCACGCTCGACATGGGCCCCGGGGCCCCGCGCCCACGGCCTGGCGTGCAGGCCATGCGCGACGGCCGCGCCCATCAGTGTGTGGTAGCTGGGGTGGAACTCGACCTCGTCGATGCGACGGCCCTGACGGTCGTGCGTGCGCAGGACGGGCCCATGCACATTGGCCCAGCGGGCATGCGACTGCATCTCGGCCGAGCCGACCAGGGCACCCAGTGCCCTGAGCCGGTCTTCGGCACCGGCCAGGGCCTCGGCCGGCAGATGTACGGCCAGGCCCTCACGCAGCGGCCGGTTGCCTTCGAAGAGGTTGACGTCTACCAGCGGGGCGCTCTGGTTGACGACCTCATGGGTGACGGTCATGTCGTCCATGGCGTGCCCCTCGTGGGTGAAGCCGACCGGCCTCAAATGAGCCGAACCAACTGCTTGCCGAAGTTGCGCCCTTTGAGCAGGCCGATGAAGGCCTCGGGGGCGCTCTCCAGGCCCTGGGCGATGCTCTCGCGGTACTTCAGCCGGCCGGTGGCCACCAGCGTTCCGAGCTCCTTGAGCGCCTCGGGCCAGACCTCCATGTGCTCGCTGACGATGAAGCCTTCCACGCGCAGGCGCGAGGTGAGGATCATCTGCGGATGCCGCAGCGGGATGGGTTCGCCGTTGTAGCCGGCGATCATGCCGCACACAGCGATGCGGCCGAAAGCGTTCATTTGCAGCAGCACAGCGTCGAGCACCATGCCGCCCACGTTCTCGAAGTGCCCGTCGATGCCGTTCGGTGTGGCCTCGCGCAAGGCGGCATGCAGCGACTCCAGCGTGGGGTGCTGACGGTAGTCGATGCAGGCATCGAAGCCCAGTTCATCCACCACATAGCGGCACTTGTCGGGCCCGCCGGCAATTCCGACCACGCGACATCCGCGGCTCTTGGCGAGCTGACCCACGGCGCTGCCCACGGCGCCGCTGGCTGCGCTGACGGTGATGGTGCCGCCGGAGCGGGGTTCGCAGATCTTCATCAGGCCGTACCAGGCGGTCACACCGGGCATGCCCACGGCGCCCAGGTAGGCCGACAGCGGGATGTGGGTGGTGTCGACCTTGCGCAGCACACCGGGCCGCGTGGCATCGACGACGGCATACTCCTGCCAGCCCCCCATGCCCACGACCTTGTCACCTGCGGCGTACTGCGGGTGGCGCGAGGCCACCACCTCGCCGACGGTGCCGCCGATCATCACCTCGTTCAACGGCTGGGGCTGTGCGTAGCTCTTGCCCTCGCTCATGCGTCCGCGCATGTACGGGTCCAGCGACAGGTAATGGTGCCGGACCAGCACCTGCCCCTCGGCCAGCTCCCCGGACGCCGGCAGCGGCGCCTCGACGAGGCGGAAGTTGTCGACGCTGGGCTCGCCCTGGGGCCGGGACACCAGCAGGATCTGACGATTGACGGTCATGGATGCTTCCTCAGAGCGGTCTCAATCGGAGCCGTCCCCGTCGAGGCGCCGCTGCAAAGGCTTGGCTTCGCGTGCGCCCGTGGGCAGGGCTCTCACATACTTGAATGTGCCGGTGGCGTGCGCCACCAGCGTTCCGTCTTCACGATAGACGCTGCCTTCGCAGAACGCCAGGGTGGCGGTGCGGTGCTGTAGTTTGCCCACGGCGCGCAGGCGGCCCTCGCCGGGGCGCATGAAGCTGGTCTTCATTTCGATGGTGACCACGCCCGGGCCGTAGTGGGCTGCCGGATCGTTGACGCTGCGGGCGGCGTGGGCCATCACGACGTCCAACAGGGTCATCAAGGCGCCGCCGTGGGCCACGTGAAAGGAATTGCAGTGCTCGTCGCGCAAGGCCAAGCCGATCTCGGCCTCGCCATCGGCCATGCGCACGAGTTCGAAGCCCAGGGCCTCGACGAAGGGGATGCGGACGGGAAACTGCATGGCCTGGATCAGCCCCCCGTCAGCGCCGTGACACCGCCGTCCACCGCGAGGATCTGGCCGGTGATGTGCTTGCCCGCGCGTGTGGCGAACAGCAGCGCCGCCCCCTTGAGATCCTCGTCGTCGCCCAGGCGTTGTAGCGGTGCGTGAGCCGCCAGCGTGTCCGCCCCCACGGCCTGGAGCGTGCCGCGTGTCATCTTGCTGGGGAAGAAGCCCGGCGCAATGGCGTTGACCGTGATGCCGTAGCGCCCCCATTCGCAGGCCAATGCCCGGGTGAAGTTGATCACGGCCCCCTTGCTGGTGTTGTAGGCGATGGTGCTCATGATCGTGGGCAGGTGGCCGCCCAGCCCGGCGATCGAGGCAATGTTGATGATGCGGCCCTGCCGGCGCGGGATCATGCAGCGCTTGCCGATGGCCTGGGTGAGCAGGAAGACCCCGCGGATGTTGAGGTTCATCACCTTGTCCCAGGCCTCGATGGGGTGGTCCTCGGCCGGCGCGCCCCAGGTAGCGCCGGCATTGTTGACCAGCACATCGACTGGACCGAGCCGCTGCAGGGTCTCATCGACCAGGCGTTGGATGTCGGCCTCCTTGGATCCATCTGCAGCGATCCAGCGGGCGTCGATCCCGCGGTCCTGCAGGTGGGCGACAGCCTCTTCCAGCTCGGGGGCCTTGCGAGCGCTGAGCATGATCTTGGCGCCGGCTTCACCGAGCGCCTCGGCGATCTGCAGGCCCAAACCGCGGGAGCCGCCGGTGACGAGGGCCACGCGGCCGCTGAGGTCGAACAGCGATGACATGCTCATGATGGGCAGGGTTCTCGAAAGAGGGTTCTCAAACAGGGGGCTCGATCAGAGGGCGCCGGGGGCGGTGGGCGCAAAAGACAGATCCTGCGCAAGATCCACGTCGGCCAGGCCCGGCGCCTGGCTCGGGTAGTCGAGCACCGCGCGCTCGGCGCGCAGCCTGGCCAGCTGCGCCCCGACGGCTTTGTGGTGCGGATGGTTCTGGTAGGCGTCCAGGGCCGCCTGGTCGACAAAGCCCGAGACGAGCACCACATCCATCGAGGCTTCCAGGTCGGAGGAGCGGATACCGACCTCCCACTCCAGGATGCCGGGCACGACGGACTTGCAGGAGTCCAGCAGATCCTTGAACTTCGGGGCATCGGCCGGATCGTGCAGTCGCCACATGACGATGTGTCGGATCATGGTTCGTTCTCCTGGGAGGGGCCTTTCATCCGCGCACGCACGAACACCAGCACCCCGCCAGCGGCTGCGCACGCCGCGCCTGCCAGCATAAACCCAAGGCCCAAGGCCATGGCACGATCGGAGACGAACCACCCCAGCACCGCTGCCAACAATCCCCCATAGATGAGCAGCCAGGCGGCCGCCTCGACCTGCGCCGGGCGCATCACAGCGCCTCGGGCGACAAGTCCAGGCAGGTGCGGTCCCGCGAGGCGACCACGCCCAGCCAAGCGTCGATGCGGGGCAGCTCGTAGCGGTGGAAATAGCGGGCCGCCGCCAGCTTGCCGTCGACGAAGCTCGGTGCGAGCCGGTCTTGGCAGGCCAGTGCACAGCGCGCGACGTCCAGCCAGATCCAGGCCAGCACGACGTGTCCAAAGGCCTGCAGGTAAGGCGTGGCATTGGCCAGGGCTTCGGCGGGCTGCCCGCCGGCCCAGGCCGCGCGCGTGGCCGCGCTCAGACGAGCCAGTGCCTGGCCGAGGGTCTGCGCCGATTCGACCAGTGCCGGGTGGGCGCCGGCGGCGGCGATGCTGGCCTGCATGCGCTGACTCAGCAGCTTCAGCCCGCGCCCTTCGTCCATCAGCACCTTGCGGCCCAGCAAGTCCAGGGCCTGGATGCCGTGGGTGCCTTCATGGATCATGTTCAGGCGGTTGTCGCGCCAATACTGCTCCACCGGAAAGTCGCGCGTGTAACCATAGCCGCCCAGCACCTGCATGGCCAGGCTGTTGGCCTCCAGGCACCACTCGCTGGGCCAGCTCTTGGCGATCGGCGTGAGCACTTCCAGCAGCAGCCTCGCCTCGTCGGCCGCCGCAGGCTCGCCAGTGAGCTGTTCGTCCACCAGGCGGGCGCAGTAGAGCTCCAGGGCCAGAGCGCCTTCGCAGTAGGCTTTCTGGGCCAGCAGCATGCGCTTCACGTCGGCATGCTCGATGATGGGCACGGGCGGGGAGGCCGGGTCTTTTCCGGCCGGCCCCACCGGCCGGCCCTGACTGCGCTGTCGGGCATAGTCCAGCGAGGCGAGGAAGCCCGCGTAACCGAGCATCGTGGCACCCAGCCCCACCCCGATGCGGGCCTCGTTCATCATGTGGAACATGCAGGCCAACCCCCGCCCGGGTTCGCCGACGAGGTAGCCGATGGCACCGGCACCGCCACGCACCGGGAACCGCCCTTCGCCAAAGTTGAGCAGCGTGTTGGTGGTGCCGCGATAGCCGCACTTGTGGTTCAGACCCGCCAGCGCCACGTCATTGCGTTCGCCGGTGAGCCGTCCGTCGGCATCGACCAGCCGCTTGGGCACGATGAACAGCGAAATGCCCTTGACGCCGGGAACGAGCTTGCCATCGGGGCCGGGGATTTTGGCCAGGACCAGATGGATGATGTTCTCGGTGATTTCGTGCTCGCCGCCCGAGATCCACATCTTGTGGCCCTTGAGCCGGTATCGCGGCCCCAGCGGGTCGTCCTGGTAGTCTGACCCATCGGGCACCGCGCGGGTGGCGATGTCGGAGAGGCTGGATCCGGCCTGGGGCTCGCTCAGGCACATGGTGCCGAACCAGCGCCCGGCAAACTCGTTGCGCGCGAAGACGGCCTTCTGCCGAGGTGATCCATGGGCCATCAGCAGGCTTGCATTGCCGCTGGTGAGCATCGCATACGCCCCCATCGACACGCTGGACATCGAGAAGAAGCTGTTGGCCGCCATCTCGACCACACAGGGCAACTGCATGCCGCCGATCTCATAGTCCTGGGCGGCGGCGAGCATGCCCGACTCGACGTAGGCCCGCGCGGCATCGTGCGTGGACTGCGGGAGGTGGACCCGCTCACCGTCGAAATGGGGTTCTTCGGTGTCGGCCAGCCGGTTGTACGGGGCGAACTTCTCGCGGGCGATGCGCTCGCAGGTGTCGAGTACCGAATCGAAGGTTTCGCGGCTGTGGTCGGCAAAGCGCGGCCTGCGTGTCAACGAGGCTGCATCGATCCAGTCATGCAGCAGGAAGTCGAGCGTGGCTCGCATGGTCATGGCCGCCCCCTTCTTCCGAACTCACAGCACCTCGAACACGCCAGCCGCTCCCATGCCGCCACCGATGCACATCGTCACGCACACGCGCCGGGCACCGCGGCGTTTGCCCTCGATGAGCGCATGGCCGGTCAGGCGCTGGCCGCTCACGCCATACGGGTGGCCCAAGGCGATGGCACCACCATTGACGTTCAGGCGGTCCATCGGGATGCCCAGGGTGTCGGCGCAGTACAGCACCTGCACCGCGAAGGCCTCGTTCAGTTCCCACAGGTCGATGTCGTCCATCTTCAGTCCCAAGCGCTTGAGCACCTTGGGCACGGCAAAGACCGGGCCGATGCCCATTTCGTCGGGCTCGCAGCCGGCCACCGCAAACCCGAGGAAGCGTCCCAGCGGCTTGAGACCGCGCTGCTCGGCCAGCTTGGCGTTCATCACCACGCAGGCACCCGCGCCGTCGGAGAACTGGCTGGCATTGCCCGCCGCGATGACGCCGCCGGGCAGTGCCGGACGGATCCCGGCCACCGCCTCGTAGGTGGTGCCCGGGCGCAGGCCCTCGTCGGCACTGACGGTGACTTCCTTGGTGCGCAGCCCCATCACCGGGTCGGCCACGCCAGCGGTGACGGTGATGGGGACGATCTCGTCGCGGAACTTGCCGGCTTCCTGGGCCGCGCAGGCCTTCTGCTGGCTGGCGGCCCCGTACTCGTCCATGCGTTCGCGCGGGATCTTGTAGCGCTTGGCCACCTGCTCGGCTGTCTGCAGCATGCTCCAGTAGATCTCCGGCTTGTGCTGCATCAGCCAAGCCTCGCGGATCATGTGCGTGTTGGCCTCGTTTTGCACGCAGGAGATGCTCTCGACGCCACCGGCCACGTAGACATCGCCTTCGCCGGCGATGATGCGTTGGGCGGCCATGGCGATGGTCTGAAGGCCACTGGAGCAGAAGCGGTTGACGGTGACGCCGCTGGTAGTGACGGGCAATCCGGCCCGCAACGCGATCTGGCGAGCGATGTTGCTGCCGGTGGCCCCCTCGGGCGTGGCGCAGCCCATCAGCACGTCGTCGACTTCGGCCGGGTCGATGCCGGCGCGTTCGACGGCGGCCTTCACGGCATGGCCGCCCAGGGTCGCACCGTGGGTCATGTTGAAGGCGCCTTTCCAGCTCTTGGCCAGCGGCGTACGGGCGGTGGAGACGATCACTGCGTCGGTCATGGCAATTCCTCGGATGTCTTGTAGGGGTGCGGGCAGGCTCAGTTGAAGGTCTTGCCTTCTGCAGCCAGGCGCGCCAGCAGCGCCGCGGGCTGCCAGAACTGCGCGTCGTCGTGGGGGTTCTTGGCGAAACGCTTCATGGACTGCACCACGTTGAACAGGCCCACGGTGTCGGCATAGCGCATGGGGCCGCCACGGAACAGCGGGAAGCCGTAGCCGGTGAGATAGACCATGTCGATGTCCGAGGCTCTCAGGGCGATGCCCTCCTCAAGGATGCGGGCGCCCTCGTTGACCAGAGCAAAGACCAGTCGTTCGACGATTTCCTCGTCGCTGATCTTGCGCGGCGTGATGCCGAGCTCGGCTCGGTGCTTCTCGATCATCTCGACGACCACCGGCGAAGCAATGGCGTCACGCTTGCCAGGCTTGTAGTCGTACCAGCCGGCGCCGGTCTTCTGCCCGAAGCGTCCCATCTCGCACAGCAGATCGGCCGTCTTGCTGTAGCGCATGTGCGGTTTCTCGATGTAGCGGCGCTTGCGGATGTACCAGCCCACGTCATTGCCGGCGAGATCGCCCATGCGGAACGGGCCCATCGCGAAGCCGAAGCGCTCGATGGCCTTGTCCACCTGCTCGGGCGTGCAGCCTTCTTCCAGCAAGAAGCCCGCCTGGCGGCTGTACTGCTCGATCATGCGGTTGCCGATGAAGCCATCGCACACACCCGAGACAACGGCCGTCTTCTTGATCACCTTGGCCAGCTTCATCACGGTGGCCAGCACATCCTTGCCCGTCTTCTCACCGCGGATCACCTCCAGCAGCTTCATGACGTTGGCCGGGCTGAAGAAGTGCATGCCGATCACGTCGGCCGGACGTTTCGTGAACGAAGCGATCTTGTTGAGGTCCAGCGTCGAGGTGTTGGACGCGAGGATGGCGCCGGGCTTCATCACCTCGTCGAGCTTCCTGAACACCTGCTCCTTGACGCCAATGTCTTCGAACACGGCCTCGATGACGAGATCGGCGTCGCGGATGTCGTCATAGCTCAGCGTGGTGGACAGCAGGGCCATGCGCTGCTCATACTTGTCCTGCTTGAGCTTGCCTTTCTTGATCTGCGACTCGTAGTTCTGGCGCATGACGCCCACGCCGCGGTCCAGCGCTTCTTGCTTCATCTCGAGGATGACCACTGGGATGCCGGCATTGAGGAAGTTCATGGTGATGCCGCCCCCCATCGTGCCGGCGCCGATCACGGCCACCTTGCGGATCTCGCGCGTGGGGGTGTCCTCGGGTACATCGGGGATCTTGCCCGCGGCCCGCTCGGCGAAGAAGGCGTGGCGCAGCGCGGCGCACTCGGGTGTGAGCATCAGGTTGAGGAACTGCTCGCGTTCGAAGGCCAGACCTTCGTCGAAGCGCTGGGTGGTGGCCGCTTCCACGCAGTCCACGCATTTGGCCGGTGCCGGAAAGTGGCGCGCCATCGCCTTGACGGTGTTGCGAGCGAACTGGAAGTAACCTGGGCCTTGGGGGTGCTCGGCCTTCAGGTCGCGCACGCGAGGCAGCGGGCGCTGGTCGGCGACCTCCCGGGCGAACGCCAGCGCGCCGGCCAGCAGGTCGCCCTCGATGAGACGGTCGAAAAGCTTTTGGCCGGGGATGCTGGCGAGCAGCTCGCTCTTGACAGCGTCCCCGCTGACGATCATGTTGAGCGCATTCTCGACACCAATCACACGCGGTAGGCGCTGGGTACCGCCAGCGCCGGGCACGAGTCCGATCTTCACCTCAGGCAGAGCCACCTGGGTGCCCGGGGCCGCCACACGGTAGTGGCAGCCCAGCGCCAGTTCCAGGCCGCCGCCCATGCACACGCTGTGAATGGCCGCCACGACAGGTTTGTCGCAGTTCTCGACCATCTTGATCACGCTGAGCAGGTTGGGCTCCTGCACGGCCTTCGGCGATCCAAACTCGCGGATGTCGGCACCACCGCTGAAGGCCTTGCCCGCACCGGTGATCACGATGGCCCGCACGGCCAGGTCGTCCTGGGCGCGCTCCAGGCCGTCGGTGATGCCCTTGCGGGTGTCATAGCCCAGACCATTGACGGGAGGATTGTTCAGGGTGATCACGGCAACATCGCCGTGAAGCTCGTAGCTGGCGCTCATCGGTAGGCCCCTTTTCGGTAGAGTTTCGCGTGAATAGAACGATCGTTCGAGTGTAAGAAACAACGACGCCGGCGCTTTGTCGCCGGCGTGACAGAACAAGGCAATGTGCCGTCGCGGCGCGGCAGCTGAGGGTGCTACACCTCCAGCCACTCCTTGCGAATATAGGCGTTGCCGCGCAGGTCGTCAGGTGTGCCCTCGAAGACGATGCGGCCATGGCCCATGACGTAGCAGCGCGTGGAGATTTCCAGTGCGATGGTGAGCTTCTGCTCCACCAGCAAGACGCTCACGCCGCGGCGCTTGAGCTCGTTGAGGTACTGAGCCACCTGCTCGACGATCTTGGGGGCAAGGCCCTCGGTCGGTTCATCGATCATGATGAGCTCGGGGTCGCCCATGAGCGTGCGGCACAGCGTGAGCATCTGCTGCTCGCCCCCCGACAGCACGCCGGCCTCGGTGTGCTGGCGCTCCTTCAGGCGCGGAAAGAGCTGGTACATGTCGTCGAAGCTCCAGCGCCCCGACTGGCCCTGCTTCTTCTGACCCAGCATCAGGTTCTGGTGCACGGTGAGTTTGGGGAAGATGTCGCGGTTCTCGGGGACATAGCCGATGCCGCGATGGGCGATGTCGAAGGCATGGTGGCCCAGGATCTCTTCGCCCTTCCACTTGATGGACCCCTGCCCGTCGACCAGGCCCATCACTGTCTTGACGGTGGTGGATCGGCCCGACCCGTTGCGGCCGAGCAGGCTCACGATCTCGCCGGGCTTGACGTCCATGTGCACTCCGTGAAGCACATGGCTCTTGCCATAAAAGGCATGCAGGTTCTCGATGTGCAGCATGGTCTCAGGCTCCTGCAGTGGCGGCGGCGGCCTGCTGCTCGGCCAACACCGACCCGAGATAGGCCTCCTGCACGCGCTGGTTGGCGCGCACCGCATCGGGCTCGTCGTAGGCAATCACCTCTCCGTAGACCAGCACCGCGATCTTGTCGGCCAGACCGAAGACAACGCCCATGTCGTGCTCTACCGTGAGCAGGGTTTTGCCTTGGGTGACCTCACGGATGAGTTGGATGAAGCGCTTGGTTTCCGACTTGCTCATGCCCGCCGTGGGTTCATCGAGCAGGATGACATTGCTGCCGCCGGCGATCGTCAGACCGATCTCCAGCGCGCGCTGCTCGGCGTAGGTGAGGTTCATCACCTGGGTGTCGCGCTTGCGGTCGAGCTTGAGCATCTCCAGCACCTCTTCGGTGCGTTCGTTGGCGTCGTCGAGGTCGGCCAGGAACTTCCAGAAGGCGTACTTGTAGCCCATGGACCACAGCACCGCGCAGCGCACGTTCTCGAAGACCGTGAGGCGGTGAAACAGGTTGGAGACCTGGAAACTGCGTGACAGCCCCCGGCGGTTGACCTCATAGGGCTTGAGCCCGTCGATGCGTTCTCCATGGAGCAGGATCTCGCCGCTCGTGGGCGCGAAACGCCCGCTGATCAGGTTGAACAAGGTGGACTTGCCTGCCCCGTTGGGCCCGATGATGGCCACCCGCTCACCGGCGTTCACCTGCAGGCTGGCGCCGCGAATGATCTCGGTCTTGCCGAAACTCTTGCGCACGTCCCGGAGTTCGACAGCAAAGCTCATAGGGCCTCCCGGCGACGGATTTCCAACTCGATCTCCTCCTGGATCTGGTTCCACTGCTGGACGAAGGCTCGGCGCGCGACTTCGAACAGAGACACGCCGGTGACAAGCACGAAGACCGCACCGAACCAACTGTCGAGGCTGTGTGCGTTGAGCGTGGCTCCCATGAACGTCAGCTCGGGGCCCAGCGCCACGTTGAGCTGCATGTGATAGATCATCTCGATCATGGCTGCTGCGCCGGTGATGGCGACAGCGCCGGTGCCGCCCAGGGCCAGGTAGGAGGTCCACAACCGCCGCAGCTTGCCAAAGGCCGCCACGCGCAGGTTCATCATGATCAGGCTGGCAATGCCCCCGGGGGCATACATCACCATGAAGAGAAAGATCAGACCCAGATAGAGCAGCCAGGCGGCTGTCATCTCCGACAGCAGCACGAAGGCCACCACCATCAGGATCGCGCCGATGATGGGACCAAAGAAAAACGTGGCTCCACCGAGGAAGACGAACAGCAGGTAGGCGCCCGACCGGGCCGCGCCGACCACCTCGGCCGTCACGATCTCGAAGTTCAATGCACCCAGTCCGCCGGCGATGCCAGCGAAGAAACCCGAGATGCAAAACGCGATGTAGCGTACGACCTGGGTGTTGTAGCCAACGAACTCCACCCGCTCGGGGTTGTCGCGCACCGCATTGAGCATGCGCCCCAGCGGGGTGCGCGTGAAGGCGTACATCGCGGCCGTGCAGATGAAGGTGTAGACGGCGATCAGGTAGTACAGCTGCACCTGCGGCCCGAAGGTGATGCCGAAGGGCCTGGCGCCTGTCACGCGATCGCCGCTGATGCCGCCTTCTCCGCCGAAGAACTCGGGGAACATCAGTGACATCGACCACACCAGTTCGCCGATGCCCAGCGTGATCATCGCAAACGGCGTGCCGGCCTTTTTCGTGGTCACCCAGCCCAGCAGCACCGCAAAGAACAGCCCCGACAGCCCGCCCACCAGCGGCAGAAGACTCACGGGAAAGCCCGCCAGTGTGCCCGCGGAGATCATGTTGAGGGTGTGGATGGTCAGGAACGAGCCCAAGCCGGAATAGACCGCGTGCCCGAAGCTGAGCATGCCGCCCTGGCCTAGCAGCATGTTGTAGGCCAGGCAGGCGATGATGGCGATGCCCATCTGTGAGAGCATGGTCATCGACAGGCCGCTGGTGAAAATGAGCGGGCTACACAGCAGCACCAGGGCATAGAGCGTCCAGATCACCCATCGCCCAACGTTGTAAGGCTTGAAGTGATAGGTCGGCCGAGGAGACGCCGCGGCGGCGGAGCCAGGGGCATTGATGGAATGCGCTTGCATGGGGTCAGCCCTCCCGGGTGCCCAGGAGACCCTTGGGACGGAAGATCAGGATCAGCACGAGGAACAGATAGGGCAGGATGGGTGCCACTTGGGAGATCGTCAGCTTGAGCACGGGGTAGCCGAAGGTCTCGGGGGTGATCGTCCAGCCGAACTTTCCGAAGAAGTTGATCAAGGAGGCATCGATCGCCACAGCGAAGGTCTGGATGATGCCAATGAGCAGCGAGGCCAGGAAGGCGCCGGCCAGCGAGCCCATGCCGCCCACCACCACCACCACGAAGATGATGGCTCCCACCGTGAAGGCCATGCCGGGCTCGGTGACGAAGGCGTTGCCGCCGATGACACCGGCCAGCCCGGCCAGCGCCGCGCCACCGCCGAAGACGAGCATGAACACCCTGGGCACGTTGTGTCCCAGGGCCTCGACCATCTCCGGATGGGTGAGCGCGGCTTGGATCACCAGGCCCACCCGGGTCCGTGTGAGCAGCAGCCACAGTGACACCAGCATCAGTACCGCCACCAACATCATGAAGCCGCGGTACTTCGGAAACTGGGTGCAGACGATGCGCACGCCCTCCTCGGCAGAGCGGCACATCTCTGTCGGGGCCAGACCCCACACCACATCCAGCGCCCCGGCGGTGGAGCCCACGATGGTGAACAGCGGCCCCTGCAGCGCCTCGGGCACGCGGTAGTCCACCGCCGAGCGCCCCCACACGAGTTGCACCAGCTCGAGGATCACATAGCTCAGCCCGAAGGTGATCAGCAGCTCGGGCACGTGGCCGAACTTGTGGACGCGGCGCAGGCAGTACTTCTCGAACAGCGCGCCCAGCAGACCCACCAGCACGGGAGCGACCACCAAGGCCGGCCAGTAGCCGACGATCTGCATCGTGGTGTAGGCGAAGTAGGCGCCCAGCATGTAGAAGCTGGCATGAGCAAAGTTGAGCACGCCCATCATGCTGAAGATCAGCGTGAGGCCCGAACTGAGCATGAACAGCAAGAGCCCGTAGCTCAAGCCGTTGAGCATCGAGATCGTGAGGAACTGGAGGTCCATCGACGGTCAGCGCCCGAGGGCGCGGTGGTCAAAGAAAAGGGCCCGACAGGAAGATGCCATCGGGCCCGGGGAGCGCGAGACTGCCCTACAAGGGGGTCAAGGACGCTTCATCTGGCAGGACGTCGGCGTGCTGGAGACGTAGGGCTCGAAGTACTTGACCGGCACAAAGGTGTAGCCGGTGTTCTCCGGGCTGTAGGTGTTCTTCGCATCGGTCTTCTGCCAGCGCGAGATGTACAGGCCTTGCTGCAGCTGGTGGTCTGCACGTCGCATTTCCACATCGCCGTTGAAGCTCTTGAACTTGAGCCCGCTCATCGCGGCGGCCACCTTCACCGGGTCGGTGGACTTGGCCTTGGCCATGGCGTTGCTCAACAAGGCAAAGGCGTGGTAAGTGGCGCCGGTGTACCAGTCGTCGTTGAAGCGCTTGCGGAACTCGTCCTGGATTTTGGCGACCTCGCCACCCATGTTGTAGTGGTTGTAGGACACCTGATAGACACGGCCTTCACCGGCGGCCCCCATGGCCGTGGGGGTGCCGCTCACGCCACCGTAGTAGACGTAGAACTTGGCGTTCAGCCCTGCATCGTTGGCCGCCTTGATCAGCAACGTGAGGTCGGAACCCCAGTTGCCGGTGATCACGGTATCGGCGCCGGAGGCTTTGATCTTGGCAATATAAGGTGCGAAATCGCGCACCTGAGCCAGCGGATGCAAATCCTCGCCGACAATCTTGACGTCCGGGCGTTTGCGGGCCAGGTTCTCTTTGGCATAGCGCGCGACCTGGTGGCCGTGAGCGTAGTTTTGGTTGATCAAGTAGACGTTCTTGATGTCGGGCTGATCCTTCATGAAGGTGGTCAGCGCCTCCATCTTCATCGAGGTGTCGGCATCGAGCCGGAAGTGCCAGTAGCTGCACTTGCTGTTGGTGAGGTCGGGGTCGACGGCGGCATAGTTGAGATAGACGACCTCCTTACCCGGGTTGCGCTCGTTGTGCTTGGTGACGGCATCGGACAGCGCCAGCGCTGCGCCGGAGCCGTTGCCTTGCACGATGTAGCGGATGCCTTGATCGATGGCCGACTTCAACGCGTTCAGGCTTTCCTGCGGGCTGAGCTTGTTGTCGATGCCGATGACCTCGAACTTCACGCCGGCCGGGTTGTTGCGGTTGAAGTACTCGGCCATGAACTGGAAGCTCTTGAGCTGGTTCTGGCCCACCGTGGCCATCAGGCCGGACAGCGGGTCGATCCAGGCGATCTTCACGGTCTCTCCCTTCTGGGCGAAGGCCGAACCGCAGCACAGCGCGGCCGCGGCCAGGATCGACAGTTTCATGTGGGTGCGGCGGTTGATCATCGAAGGTCTCCTTGAGCTGTTGGCAGCGGGTTGAGCGACAGGCTACAGAACTTCGTTGGCGGTTCGTACAGGGAATGCCCGTAGCGGGTGTCTCACTGGCGACAGGTGACCTGCCACGGACCTTCGTTCAGCTTGGCAACACGTGGTTGGCGAACTGCTCGCGCAGCTTGAGCTTTTGCATCTTGCCGGTGGCGGTGTGAGGGATTTCGTCGACGAAGACCACGTCATCCGGGATCTGCCACTTGGCGATCTTGCCTTCGTAGAAAGCCAGCATTTCTTCGCGCGTGAGGGAGGCGCCGGGTTTGCGCACCACCACCAGCAACGGACGCTCGTCCCACTTCGGATGCCGACAGGCGATCGCTGCGGCCTCGTGTACCGCGGGATGGGCCATGGCGATGTTCTCCAGGTCGATCGAACTGATCCACTCACCCCCGGACTTGATCACGTCTTTGGAGCGGTCTGTAATCTGCATGTAGCCGTCCGGGTCGATCGTCGCGACGTCGCCGGTGGGGAACCAACCGTCTTGCAGCGGCGATTCGTCCCGGCGGAAGTAGCTCTGGATGACCCAGGGACCGCGAACCACCAGATTGCCCGAGGATTTGCCATCCCACGGTAGCGGCCGGCCGTCGTCGCCGGTGATTTGCATGTCGATCCCGTAGATGACCTTGCCTTGTTTTTCCAGAACGCGGCGTCGATCCTCCAGGGGCAGGTCCAGGTGCTTGGCTTTGAGCTTGGACAGAGTGCCCAAGGGTGACAGCTCGGTCATGCCCCAGGCGTGGATGACATTGACGCCGAAGTCGTCCTCGAGCGTGCGTAGCATCGATGGCGGGCAGGCCGAGCCGCCGATCACCGTGCGTTTGAAGGTGCTGAACTTCAAGTTGTTCTGCTTGGCGTAGGTGATGAGTCCCAGCCAGACCGTGGGCACGCCGGCGCTGAAGGTGACTTTCTCGGCCTCGAACAGCTCGTACAGCGATTTGCCATCCAGATGCGGCCCGGGCATCACGAGCTTGGCGCCTACCAGCGCAGCCGAATACGGCAGCCCCCAGGCGTTGACATGGAACATCGGCACCACCGGCAAAATCACGTCCTGGGCCGAGCAGCCCATGGCATCCGGCAGGGCCGAGGCGTAGGCGTGCAGCACCGTGGAGCGGTGGCTATAGACGGCTCCCTTGGGGTGTCCAGTGGTGCCCGAGGTGTAGCAGATGCTCGAGGCAGTGTTCTCGTCGAACTGCGGCCAGGTGTAGCGGCCGTCCTCGGCCTGGACCAGCTCTTCGTAGCACAGCAGCCCCGGTAGCGTCGTCTGGGCGGGCATGTGGGTGCGGTCGGTCATCAGTACGAAGTGCTTCACCGTCGGCAGCGATGGCGCGAGCTTCTCGACCAGCGGCAGGAAGTTCAGATCGAAGCACAGGACCCGGTCCTCGGCGTCGTTGATGATCCAGGCAATCTGCTCGGGGAAGAGCCTTGGGTTGACGGTGTGGCATACCAGCCCGGAGCCGGATGTCCCGTAGTAGATCTCGAAGTGCCGGTATCCGTTCCAGGCCAGGGTGCCGACGCGGTCGCCCATCTCGCAGCCCAGCCGCGCCAGGGCCTGGGCCAGCTTGCGCGCACGCAGCTCGGCGTCGCGGTAGGTGTAGCGGTGCAGATCCCCTTCCACCCTCTTGGAGACGATCTCGGTGTCGGCGCAGTGGCGCGCGGCGTGCGTCAGCAGCGACGAGATCATCAGGGGCATCTGCATCATTTGGCCCATCAGGCGCGGCATGGGAGTACTCCTTCGCGGTGGCGGCTGTGAAATGCGTGTGGAACGACCGTTCGATTTCGATGATAGGAACCGTGCTGCACTGCAGCGCCTGCGGTTTTCCCTGAGGAACTGTCGCGGTCACGACAGCCTCACATGGCCCTGAGTGCGTCCTTGCCTTGGGCCGATGGCTACACTGCCGGCATGAACGCCCCGTACGAGCTCGGCCTGCCCACCGCAGCGCAGTGGATCAACCGCTACGCGTCCTTGGGCGAGGCCTTTTACACCCGGTTGCCGGCCCAAGGCCTGCCTGAGCCGCGCTGGGTGGCCACCAGCGACGCGGCCGCGCACGGTCTGGGCTGGCCGCGGGACTGGTGGGCCCGGTCCGACGCCTTGTCGGTGTTCAGCGGCAACGCGCTGTGGCCCGGAATGGATCCGCTGGCCACGGTCTACAGCGGGCACCAATTTGGCGTATGGGCCGGCCAACTCGGCGACGGACGGGCGCTGCTCCTGGGCGAAGTGCAGACGCCAAGCGGTGGCATGGAGGTTCAGCTCAAAGGCAGTGGAAGAACCCCGTACTCCCGCATGGGGGACGGCCGCGCGGTGCTGCGCTCATCCATCCGCGAGTTCCTATGCTCGCAGGCCATGCATGCCCTGGGCATCCCCACCACCCAGGCCCTGTGCCTGGTGGCCTCGCCGCTGCCGGTGCTGCGCGAATCCGTCGAGACCGCCGCGATGGTGACCCGGCTGGCCCCCAGCTTCGTGCGCTTCGGCCATTTCGAGCACTTCTGCCACCATGGTCAGCCGCAGGCGCTGCGCCGTCTGGCCGATTTCGTGATCGACCACCACCTGCCCGAATGTCGGCGCCAGGCGCATCCGTACGCGGCCCTGCTCGAGACGGTGGTGCGCCGCACGGCCGAGATGGTCGCCCAGTGGCAGGCCGTGGGCTTCTGCCACGGCGTGATGAACACCGACAACATGTCCATCCTGGGCCTGACGATCGACTATGGCCCCTTCGGTTTTCTCGACGCCTTCGACCCCGCCCATGTCTGCAACCACTCCGACACCCAGGGGCGCTACACCTACCATCGCCAGCCGCAGATCGCCCTGTGGAACCTGCATGCCTTGGCGCAGGCCCTGATGCCGTTGATCGAAGACACTGATCTGGCCCTGGCGGCGCTGGAGACCTACCGCAGCGCCTATCCGGATGCGCTGATGCGCCTGATGCGCGCCAAGCTCGGGCTGCGCACGCGCGAGGACAGCGACGCCGAGCTCGTCGATGCCTGGCTGACCCTGCTGGCCCGCGACCGGGTGGACCACACCCTGGCCTGGCGCCGCCTGGGACAGTTCCCGGTGGACGCCGCGCGGGGGGCGGGTCCGGTGCGCGACCTCTTCATCGACCGCGCGGCCTTCGATGCCTGGGCGGCCCGTTACCGGCAACGGCTCGCGCGCGAGTCCAGCCACGACGGTGAGCGACGCGCCGCGATGGACCGGGTGAATCCGAAGTACATTCTGCGCAACCATCTTGCCGAGATCGCCATCCGCCAAGCCCAGGCGGGGGACGACGGCGAGGTCCGGCGCCTGTTGCGCGTGCTCGAGCGCCCCTACGACGAGCAGCCCGAGAACGAGGCTGACGCTGCCTTGCCCCCGGACTGGGCTCACAGCATCGAGGTGTCCTGTTCATCATGAGCGACTACGAAATCCGCAAGTCCGATGACGAGTGGCGTCGCCAGCTCGACCCCCTCGCCTATCGCGTGACCCGCCAGGCCGCCACCGAGGCGCCCTTCACCGGCCGTTACTGGCGGCACGATGCCGACGGGGTCTACCGCTGCATCTGCTGCCATGCGGAGCTCTTCGATTCCGGCACCAAGTTCGACGCGGGCTGCGGCTGGCCGAGCTACTTCCAGGCCATCGAGGAGGGGCGCATCGAGCGGGTGATGGACTACAGCCACGGCATGGTGCGCGTGGAGGTGCGCTGCAGCCGCTGCGCAGCCCACCTGGGCCATGTCTTCGACGACGGTCCGGCGCCCACCGGCGAACGCTACTGCATCAACTCGGCCGCACTGGACTTCGTGCCCCGTCAGGACTGAACCGTGCCTGCTGCTGCCGCCCGATGAAACTGTTCTTCGACTTCCTGCCGCTCATCCTGTTCTTCGGCAGCTTCAAACTGGCGGAATCCCGGCCTGGGCAGGCCGCCGAGCTGGCCACGGCCTGGTTCGGCCCGCTGGCCGCGGGCGCAGCGGTGGATGCACAGGCCGCTCCCGTCCTGCTGGCCACTGCCGTGGTCATGGCGGCCACTGCGGTCCAGATCGGCGTGCTGCTGGCGCGGGGCCGGCGTGTGGATGCGATGCTGTGGGTCAGCCTGGTGCTCGTGCTGGTGCTGGGCGGCGCCACGCTATGGTTCCACAGCGAGACCTTCATCAAGTGGAAGCCCAGTGTGCTGTACTGGATCATGGGAGCCAGCCTGTGGGTCAGCCAGGTCGTCTTGCGCCACAACCTGCTGCACGCGCTCATGGGCGGGCAGATCGACCTGCCCGCCTCGGTGTGGCAGCGGCTGAACTTCGCCTGGATCGCCTTCTTTGGCCTGATGGGCCTGCTCAACGTGTACGTGGCCTACAGCTACCCCACGGCCGTCTGGGTGAACTTCAAGGTGTTCGGCTCGCTCGGCCTGATGCTGCTCTTTCTGCTCGCCCAGGCGGTCTACCTGAGCCGCCACCTGAAGAACGAGGAACCTTCTTGACATGCCCGTGAGTGCCCACCAGATCGAGAGCCGACTGCGCGAGACCCTGGAGCCGCTGACCCTGTCGGTCCAGGACGACAGCCACCTCCATGCGGGGCATGCCGGTGCGCGCGAGGGCCGTCATTTCAGCGTGCGTATCGTGAGCGCACGGTTTCACGGTTTGTCACGGGTGGCCCGCCACCGCCTCGTGTATGATGCCCTCGCCCCGCTGATCCCTCAGGGCATTCACGCTTTGGCCTTGCAAACCCATGCCCCTGACGAGGTCTGAGGATCCGGCCCGGCCGTGATGTCGTTCGAGCCCTGCGCGTGCCGCGGCTGTCGCCCGCACTTTCCTTCCAATCACGAGGTTTCCTGCATGAAGAAGTCTGTTTTCGCCCTCGGTGCGCTGAGCCTGGCCTTGGGCACTGCGCTGCTGCCGGCCACGGCGATGGCCCAGAACGTGGCCATCGTCAACGGCAAGGCCGTGCCGAAGGCGCGCGTGGACGCCCTGCTCGAGCAGGTCAAGCGCCAGGCCGATGCGTCCGGCCGTGCCCTGCCCCCGGACATCGAACGCCTGGC
>NZ_JBKBSL010000017.1:0-73170 GCF_046291045.1 Caldimonas sp.
GCCCAGCCTTGCCGTCAGCGCCGGCTCCTACACCGACCTGGCGGGCAACGCCGGCAGCGCTGCCTCCTTGAGCCTGAGCGCCGACACTGCCGCGCCCACGCTCACCCTCTCCGCCGCCGACACCTTGCTGGCCGCCGGCGAGTCCACCACCGTGACCTTCACGTTCTCCGAGGCCGTCACGGGCTTCGACGCCTCGGATGTGGTCGTCACCGGCGGCACGCTCTCCGGCTTGACCCAGACCGGGCCCACCACCTGGACGGCGACTTTCACGCAATCGGGCACCGACACGCCCAGCCTTGCCGTCAGCGCCGGCTCCTACACCGACACCGCCGGCAACCCGGGCACTGCGGCTTCGCTGTCCCTGACAGCCGACATCCACGCCCCAGTGATCGACCTCGATGCGTCCGAAGCGGGCACGGGATACCTGGCCACATTCACTGAAAACTCAAGCCCGGTTTCGATCAGCGATATCGATCTGTCGATCACCGATACGGATTCGCCCACCCTGACCGGCGCGACCGTGGTCTTGACGAACCCGCAGACTGACGATGTGCTGAGTTACGGCACCTTGCCTCCGGGTATCACCGCCTCGCTGTCGGGTCACACGATCACTTTCAGCGGCACAGCGTCGCTGGCCGACTATGAGACGGCCATCCGGTCCGTGACCTTTTCCAACTCGAGCGAAGATCCCGCCACAGTCGATCGGATCGTGACCGTCACGGTCACCGACCGTAACGGCAACACCTCCGCCGCCGCAACGGCGGTCATCGAGGTGCAAGCCATCGACGATGCGCCCCAGCACTTCCTCCCCGATCCCGTGGTGATGGCCGAGGACTCCTCTGTCTACTTGTTGCCGGGCACCTACGTGGCTGACGTCGACAGTGCTTCGATCACCACCACGATCAGCACCGCGACGGGCACTCTCACCCTGGGCTCGACCAGCGGTGTCACGGTTTCGGGCAACGGCAGCGGCAGCGTCACACTCTCGGGTTCCCCGGCGGCCGTCAATGCTGCCTTGGTGGGCACCACGTATGTGCCGCCCGCCGACTATCACGGCCCGGCCTCCATCACCGTCACGACCACTGACGGCACCAGCACCCTCACCGATACGCTGTCGCTGACGATCACTCCGGTGAGCGACATCGCCAGCGACAGCTTCACGACCAGCGAGGACTCTGCGGCCAACCTGAACGTGTTGGCCAACGACACGTTCTCCGATCCGGGCCGCACCATCACCGCCATCGATGTTCAGCCCATCATCGCCGGTGGCCCTCCAGTGGCCGTGGCCCATGGCAGCGTCAGCCTCACCGCGGGCGGAATGCTCGTGTTCGTGCCCGAGGCCGACTATCACGGTCCGACCAGCTTCACCTACACCGTCACCTCTGGAGGGACGACAGAGACGGCTTCGGTGTTCCTGAGCATCACCGCGGTCAACGACGCCCCCACCGCGACCAACGTCTCCAGTTCCGGAACCGAAGACGGCGGGCCCATTGCCATCGCTCTGGCCGCCACCGATATCGACGGCACCATCGCAAGCTACACGCTGACCAGCGTGCCTGCCAACGGAACGCTGTACGCCGACGCAGGCTTGAGCACGGCGATCAACGCTGGCGACACGGTGAGCGCCCCGACCCTGTATTTCGTTCCCAACCCTCACTGGAGCGGCTCGGTCAGCTTCACCTACACCGCCTCGGACAACGACGGTGCAGCATCTGCGCCAGCCACAGCCAGCATCGATGTCATCGCGGTGGCCGACGCACCTGCACTGAGCTTCACCTCACCCACCCCCGTCAGCCCGGCTCCGAGCACCGACACGGCCTCGGGTCGTGGGCTGATCATGAATCAGTACACCAACGTGGCGGCCGCGGGCTCAGGCCTCACGGAGCGTACCGCCGCCAATTTGCCGGGCATCATGGCCGGGATGACGCCCACGTCCTCGACCGTCGTCAGCGACTTTGATCTGTACAACAACGCCCTAGACAGCAACTCGCAAACCGGAGTCATCACAAACAACGGGGTGAGTCTGAATGGCTTGGTATACCTCGAAGGCGGCCGTGCGTACACCTTCACTGGCTACGTGGACGACACCTACACCTTGCGCATCGGCGGCAACATCATCGCCTCTGAAAACCACGACAGTTGGGGCAACCGCACGTGGAACTACACGCCATCTCAAAGTGGTTACTACAGCTTCGAGATGTACCTCGCCAACAACTCAGGGGCTGGGGCAGTCGAAATCAAGGTGCTCAATGGCGACGGCTCGACGTCTCCGCTCAGTTCGCTGCCTCTGTTCACCAGCATCGATGTGGTCGACGCACAATCCATGCCCCACGGCCCCTTCGTGAGCGTAGGCTCTGGCGGCTACTATCCGCTGGTTGCGAACGAAGGCAGTCCTGACAGCTTCATCAGTCTGAGTCGCATCAACGCGACCCTGACCGACACCGACGGATCAGAATCCATCTCGTCGATCGTCCTGTCGGGCCTCCCGGTCGGATCCACACTCACCGATGGCAGCTCGAGCTTCACGGCCACCGCCGCGCAAACCTCGGTGGACGTCTTGGGTTGGAACCTGGCCACGCTGAGACTGCGTCCACCTGCCGGTTACGCAGGAGTGATCGATTTGGAAGTCAGCGCAACATCGCAAGAAAGCGCCAACGGGCACACCGCCACCGCGAACGCTTCCTTGCAGGTGCGCGTCCATGCTCAACCGCAGGTGTACGTGCCCCAAGCCTTGACCATCGTCGACCAACCGGGCACCGGCAGCAACGCCGAGAACCGGACGATCAACTTCCCCATCCAGATCGCCAACGGCGCGAACGTGCACACCATCCGGATCAGCGGTCTGCCCCAAGGCACGGTGCTCCAGTCGGGGGCGCAATCGGTCACCGTCGGTGCCAGTGGCGAAGTCACCCTGAGCTTGAGCACCTGGGATCTTTCCCAGCTGACCGCTCTGTTCCCTGCGATCACAACGGCGAATTCGACGAACTATTCGACCGTCGTAGTCACGGCCGAAGACGGTTCTGCCTATCCCGTCAGACACCAGATCGACCTGTATCGATCCGTCACCACGACGGGCACATCCTCGTCCGGGACTGCCGACAACAACTACATGACGGCGTCCGCTGCAAGCAGCGGGGATGGCGATGACCTGATCAACGGCAATAACAATGCCAACACTCCCAGCGGCGGCAACGGCAACGACCTCATCTTCGGACGCGGCGGCAACGACACCCTGACCGGCGGCGATGGTCACGATCGTCTCCTGGGCGGAGACGGCAACGACATCCTCCACGGTAATGCAGGCCACGACATGCTCATCGGCGGCGCAGGCAATGACGAACTTTATGGCGGAGCAGGCGATGATGTCTTGATCGGCGATGCCGGCAATGATCGGCTCGAAGGTGGCGATGGGAACGATCTCCTCATGGGGGGAAGCGGTGACGACATCCTGATCGGCGGTGCCGGTCGTGATTTCCTTGCTGGCGGTGCCGGGAGCGACTCCCTGACCGGTGGGGCCGGCGCGGACGTCTTTGCCTGGAAGCTGGCGGATCGAGGCACCCCTGGGGCGGCGCCCACTGACACCATCACCGACTTCGACAACGCCCCCGGTGGCGACGTGCTCGATCTGCGAGATCTGCTGGTCGGCGAGCATTCAGGAAACCTTGCGAACTACCTCCACTTCAGTTCGTCGGGTGGCAACACCACGATTTCCATCAGCTCGACTGGAGGCTTTGCCTCAGGGTTCAGCAGCGCTGCGGTCGATCAAGTCATTCAGATCAATGGCGTGGATCTGACCAATGGATTCACCAGCGACCTGCAAATCGTTCAAGACCTCCTGCAGCGTGGCAAACTGATCACCGACTGAGCCGAGGTCCAGCCATCGGACGCGCCCCCCCGCAAGGGTGAGGCGCGTCGTATCCACGTTCGTCAAGCGTCTCAAGACCTTGCGCAGCAATGCGGTCAACTGCCGTATCGAGGCTCAGCGCAGGTCAAAGTCCGGGGCTGGTCGTCCCTGCCGGCTCAGGATGTCACGGCCGGCCCCGTCGCCCCATCGATGCCGCAGTCCCACAACACCATCAGGTCGTCGGCCTGGGCCACCCCCTCGGCGTAGACCTGCAGGCCCAGCCCATGGGCCAGCATCACCGTGCTGCGCACGAACCGCGCCTGCTCTGGCTGCACTGCCACCCCGCGCGTGAAGCGGGCATCGATCTTGATGAAATCCAGCCCCATCTCGTAAAGACGATCGATGCGTGCCAGGTGCTCGCCGGCATGCTCCAGCCCCAGCCGTGTCCCCGTGCCCTTGAGCTGTTGCGCCAGATCGCGCACCAGCTCCGGATGTTGCCAAGCGGCCCCCTCGGGCAGATCCAGCCACAGCGCCCGCGCCGCGGCACCCGCCGCGGCCAGCCTCTCACGCAACCGGACTGTAAAGCCCGCCCCATGCAATGACGCGGCGGCCAGGTTCACGCCCCTCGGCAGCCCATCGGACTCGATCTCGTGCAGGGCTTGGCCCACGGCGCACAAGTCCACGGCCTGCGTGGCCTGCGTGCGCAACGCCAGCGGCAGCCAAGCCGCCGCCGGCTCGAACGGACCGGCATCGGTCAACTGCAGCCGCAACGGGCACTCCAAGTGCACGAGCATGCCCTGGGCATCACGCAGCGGGAATCGACCCAGCCGCACACGCCTGGAGGCCAGGGCCTCGTCCAGCGCCCGTTTCCAGGCGGCCTCTCCGCCCGAAAGACTCGCCAGAGAAGCTTGTTGCACCTGCAGGTGCCACCCGAAGGCCCCGCGGGCCTCAGCGTGCGCCAATCCAGCGTCCGCGCGAGCCAGCACCACCGACGGCTTCTCGCCCCGCAGCCACCCCGTGGCAGCCAGCGCCACCCCAGAAACGGCCCCCGCCTCGATGCACACCTGACGCAAGCCCTGGCTCCACGCCTCCACCTCCTCACTGCGCACCTGCCGGTTCGGCAGCACGAGCGCGAAGTCCGAACCATTCAGGCGTCCGGCTCCCGCGTCATCGACCCCTGCGCCCCATGCCTGTACAGCCTGCGACAGCGTCACAATCAGCCGATCGGTCTGTCGCCGTCCCAGGCGGACATTGAGCCCAGCCAGATCGAGCAGCCGCACCAGCACCAGCGTTCCTTCAGACGCAGCATCCTCGCGCTCGAGCATCAGCTCGAACACGGTCAAAAAATGCTGACGGTGCCACAAACCCGTCATGGCATCACAGCTTGCCTGGCGTCGGACCATCTCCACCTGGCGAGCCTGCTCCTCGAAAGTCTGTCGCACCCGCTGCACCATCGAGTTCATGGCCTGCGTCAGGTGCCGAAGCTCCGGCACCCTGGGCTCTTCCACCGTCAGGTACTGGCCTTCCACCAAAGCCTGAGCCTGCCGCACCGTCAGATTCAACGGACGTCGGATGCCCCCCACCATCAGATGCCCGGCCAAGCCCGCCAACAGCCCCACCGTGGCGAGCCACACCGCGGCCTGCACGGTTGCACGCCACAGATCCCGATAGGCATACGCTGCATGGCTGATCACGCGCACCGTACCGATTGCACGCCAGCCGTCTGACACTTGCGCGACGCCCGGCTCCGAGTCCAAAGGCACGAGCCTCACAAACCATGACGGAGCCTGCACCGCCACCTCGCGCAGGCTTCGCTCGACCTTGCGCCCATCCACCCCGGTGAGCGAGACCTCCTGGTAGTGCCCCGTGTCGAACTGCGCGGCCACCAACAGCTCCATCAGCTCCCAGTCCCCGCCTTGCTGCGACAGCGACAAGGCCAGCGCCGCGGCGTTGTCGTTGTTCTTCACGCTCAACTGCGTCTGCACATAGTGACGAGCCGATACGATGGTCACCGCGAAACTACCGGCAAACGCCAGCACCAGGGTGGCCACCACCACCAGCCATACCTGTCGGATCAGCGACATGTGCGCCCCCCTCCCTCGACATGCTTCATGGCAAGAACCCCTCCTGCGCCGCTTTGAGCAGCACCTCACGCCAACGCGACAGACGAGCCACCGGATCACCTGCCGATACCGCCCCCACCCCTTGCCACAGACCTTCCGTATTGAAGCTGAACACCGGTGTGAGGTCCGATCGGCGCGAGGCTGGACGGATCTCGTCGATCAAGTTGTCCAGGATCAGCGGCTCGGTCTCGGGATGCGCATAGTAGGCCAGCACCATGTGCGCCTGACTCACCCCCGAAGGCCCGCCGATGCGCGCCCGCACATACACCAAGCGCATATGCTCGGCAGACACACCGGCGGCCAGCAAAGTAAAGTACTTCGCGATGGCGAAGTCCTCGCAGTCGCCCGCCCCCTTGGCCAGGGTTTCGAGCGGGCTGGCCCAATGGTCGGGCGCCGCCCAGACCTCCCGGTCGTCCCGGAAGGCCACGCGCCGGTTGAAGAATCGGTTGACCTCTCCCAGCGCCTGCTCGATATCACGCAGATCCAGCCGACCCATCATCGACAGCAAAGCCGCAGCCCTCTGCTCGGCCTGAGGCCCCAGCGCCCTGGCCGAACGCTGCAGACGCTGAGCATCGGGGGCCGACAATGCCCAAGCCATCAGGCCGGCAGCCAGCACACCCGCCACGCCGCACCACGCGACCCGCCCTCCTCGGGCGAGCCGCCCCATGGAACAGGACATGTGAGCGCGGGCAGACATATGAAGCCGCAAGCCTATCGTGTTCCGATCCCATGCGCCCCCGGAGGAGCCCCGCCTCGCTCCCCTATTTCTGCGAGCCCGCCCCTGGGCCCACCACCGATCGCCGAGGTATCACCTCCGCCGCAGGGCGCAAACTTCGTGACGGATTGCACAACCCCCCCTCAAGCAAGGGGGATGCATGGTTTCCGCGGTCGATAGACTGCCTGCGCCTCCACTGTCGAAGTCCCATGACACGCACACCGCTTTGTCTTGCAATCGCCTGGCTACTGACTTGTGCCAGCGCCCAGGCGCAGTCCCCTGCCTTGCTCCCCGCCCCCCTGCACGACGTGGCCCGGCAGGCCTTGCAGAGCAACCCAGAGCTTGCCGCCCGCCTGAACGCCTACCGCGCCGCAGGCCATGAGAGCGATGCCGCCCGCGCCGCCTACCGCCCTCGGCTGGACTTGAACGCCAATGCCGGCCGTGAGCGGGACCGTTTCGACAACCGCAACCCGGCCACCGACACCCTCGACCGTAACGGTGTGAGCCTGGCGCTCACCCAAGTCCTCTGGGATGGCCTGGCCGGTCATCATGACCGGCGCCGCGCCGACCACAGCCGGCTGGTGCGCTACTTCGAACTGGTCGACACCACCGAGCAGATCGCCCTGGAGGCCCTGCGCGCCTACTATGAC
Organism: Caldimonas sp.; assembly: GCF_046291045.1. GTDB lineage: Bacteria > Pseudomonadota > Gammaproteobacteria > Burkholderiales > Burkholderiaceae_C > Caldimonas. Next base: position 7,333 of record NZ_JBKBSL010000017.1, read on the forward strand.
GTCGCCCGCTACCGCGAACTGGTGCGCCTGGCCGAGGACAACTACGTCCAGCACAAAGCCTTCTTCGACCAGATCCAGTCCCGCTTCAAGGCCGGCGTGAGCCGAGGCGTCGACCTCGAACAAGCCGCAGCCCGCCTCGCCCTGGCCGAGTCCAACCTCAACACCGAGGTCGCCAACCTGCACGATGTCACGGCACGCTACCTGCGCATCGTCGGTGCGCCGCCCCGGCAAGCGGGACCGGCCGTCACGCTCGACCAGATCCCCCTGCCCCAGAACGGTCAGGACGTACTGAAAGCGGCGCTCAGCCGCAGCGCCGCCATCTCCGCCGCCGTCGAAAACCTGCGTGCCGCGCGTGCGCAAGCCTCGGTGCGCGAGGCCGCCTACCAGCCCCGCGTCGAGGCCCGGGTGCGCACCGGCGCCGGGCACAACTACGAAGGCCTGACCGGCCAGAAGCGCGACACCATCGGCGAGATCGTCCTGAACTGGAACCTCTACAACGGTGGTGCAGATCACGCCCGGGTGCAACAGGCCGCACGCCTGATGGACCAGGCGGCCGACCAGCGCGATGCCGTCTGCCGCGAAGTCTGGCAAACCGCCAGCATCGCCCACAACGACGCCCGCAAGCTCGTCGAGCAGCTCCAGTACCTCGATGCCAACCAGATCGCCATCGAGAAAGCCCGCGACGCCTACCGGCGCCAGTTCGACATAGGCCAGCGCAGCCTGCTGGACCTGCTCAATGCCGAGAACGAGCTCTACACCGCGCGGCGGGCCTACACCAACGCCCGCCACGATCTCGACGTTGCACGGCTGCGCACCCGCACCGCGATGGGCGAACTCCTGCCGGCGCTGGGCCTGAGCCGGCCGCTGGACGAGGCCGCCCCCGATGCCGACTGGACCGCCGCGGACGACGGGGCACAGCGTTGCCCCATCGTCACCCCGGTCGTCGAAGTCACCCCTCGGTCGGAACTCGACGAGCGCGCCCGCAAGCTGATGAGCAGCACTGCCGCCCCGGCGGCCCCGCAGCCTCCTGCGGCCACGCCGACCCCGCCTGCGGCTGCTCCGTCCAGCAAGACATCGCAGCCCGAAGGCGACAAAGTCTCCCACGTGCTGCACCAACTCGACGGCTGGGCGGCGGCCTGGCGTGCGAAAGACCTGCCACGCTACATGAGCTTCTACTCACCCCGCTTCCAGCCCACGACCATGACCTACGACCAATGGGTCGCCCAACGCCGCCAGCGCGTCACCAAGCCTGGGCCCATTGGGCTCGTACTCGGGCCGGTACGCACCCGCGCCCTGGCGCCCGACACCATCGAAACCGCGTTCGAGCAGACCTACACCTCGCTGGACTACAGCGACAAAATGCACAAGGTGCTGACCTGGCGCCAGGAAGACAGCTCGCAGTGGCTCATTCACCGCGAGACGAACCGCTGAAGCCCTGGGCCGAGACGCTGCCCGCGCGCGGGGCGGGGCCCCTCGGCACGCCGCTTGCATCTCACACGGGGGACGAGCGCAGCCCGTACCCCTTACCGTCCAAGAAGAGGTATTCCGCCCGCACCAGCGCCGGACCCTGTTCGGCCTTGAAGCCGAACCCCACCACCTCCACACGGACACCCACCGAGGGTGCCGCCAACTGCCACTGATTCAGACGGAACAGCGGGGCCAGTTCGATCTCCCAGCGCGTGTCCTGCCGCGTCGGCACCACGGCGCGGGCCAGCAAGCTGGCTCCATCGACCGCAGCACTCTGGCGCGGCACCTCGCGCTGAGCCAGATCCTGCGGAACGGTCAAGCCCGAAGGCACCTCCAGCACCAGTTCCGCATGCGGGTTGCGCCAGCGCACCTCGACCACGCGACCCGCCAGGTACAACGGCCGATCCTGATCAAAGCCGCTCCAGCCATGGTGAGCCAACGCCGGGCGCCCCCACAACCCCCCGGCCATCACAGCCCCCGCGCCCAGGACATCTCTCCGCTTCATGCGCCCGCTCCTTTCTTCACCAATAGGCAATCCAGCGTCCGCAGACCACCACCAGCAGCCAGATCAGCGTCGACACCATCATCGACACCTTGGCCACCGCGTCCAGCCGTTCGAGCGAACGCCGGATGTGGAACCAGGCTGCATTGATGCCGGCCAGCGCCAGCAACAGCATCTTGAGTAGGAAGGCCCGGTTGCCCAGGAGTTCCGAGGCCTGGGTGCCCAACATCAGCAAGCCTGATGCGGCTGCCAGCGCGAACCCGCACAGCGCCAAGCCGAGGCTCAACCGTGCCAGTGCCGGCACCGGCAAGGCGCGGGCCCGTCCCCACACCCGCAGCTCCAGGGCCACCAGATTGCCCAGTAGCAAGGCAATGCCCACGATATGCACCACTTCGAGCATGGGGTAGGCCCAGGAATGGGCTGCCAGCGCCGTGAACATGCCTCACCCGTGCGGGCTGCACGGTCCTCGCCGTGAGCTCTTGCATCCTGTTGCCATGGGCAGACTGTAGCGTTCTCAGTCTCCAGGCAAAGCATGCTCAAAGCAAAAAGCCCGGTGTCTTAGGGACACCGGGCTCCGCGTTCAATGGTCGGGGTGGCGGGATTCGAACTCGCGACCCCTTGCACCCCATGCAAGTGCGCTACCAGGCTGCGCTACACCCCGACGAAGCTTTGAATTATAGACTGAAAATTCAGTCTTGTGCCAGTAGCGTGCGGATCGCTCGCAACTCCTCTCGCACTTGCTGCAAGCTGTACGGCACGTCAGAACCGATGACGGGCTGTGCCGCAGACAGCGGCGATACGGTGGCCTGGGCCGGTGTGGCCGGTGCACCTCGGCTCGCGTCGTCCGTCGGGGACGGCCCGGCCGCAAGCGGCTCGACGCCACTGTCCAGCGTATCGGGCAAGGTGACTGCCGTGCCGCGACCGGGCAGCCCCATCTCTGCCAGCCGGTTGCGCGCCCCGCTGATCGTGAAGCCGTGTTCGTAGAGCAGTTCGCGGATGCGACGGATGAGCAGCACCTCATGGTGCTGGTAATAGCGCCGGTTGCCACGCCGCTTCATGGGCTTGAGCTGCGTGAACTCTTGCTCCCAGTAGCGCAGCACGTATGGCTTGACGCCACACAGCTCGCTGACCTCACCGATGGTGAAGTAGCGCTTGGCAGGAATGGCTGGGAGCGCCTTCTCCATTGAAAATCAATGAGATCGGATGGGAATGTTCAGACTTTACTCGAAGTCTTCCCCTGATGGGGTCTCACCTTGCACGAGGCCCTTGAGCTTGTGGCTGGCGTGAAATGTGACGACATTGCGCGCCTTGATCGGGATGGACTCGCCGGTGCGCGGGTTGCGTCCGGGCCGCGGCGCTTTGCGGCGGATCTGGAAGTTGCCAAAGCCCGAGAGTTTCACATCCTCGCCACGGCTCAGACTGGCATGGATGATCTCGAAGAAGGCCTCCACCATGTCCTTGGACTCGCGCTTGTTCAGACCCAGGCGCTCAAACAGCAGATCGGCCAGCTCGGCCTTGGTCAAGGTCGGCGTCTCGATCACCGGCAGGATCACTCGGTCCATCTCGTTCTCCATCAACACTCATCGCCCGCGCGCTCCAGGCCCGGCCCCGCACGGTTGGAAAGGCCGGCCTCAGGCCCGCAGCCTCGCGCCCAGGCGATGGGCCAAGGTGTCAACCACGATCCGCACGGCCGCATCGATGCGCTCGTCCGTCAAGCCCCCCCGGTCGTCCAGGAGCTCCAGCCGCAAGGCCAGGCTGCGCTCGCCCTGCCTGATCTCTGCAGTGGGAGCCTTGGGCCGGTAGACATCGAACAACACGGCCTGGCGCACCAGCCCGTCAGTCGGCGCCTGCGCCACGGCCTGCATCAGCGCATCGTGCGTCACCCCTTCGCCCACGATGACCGCGATATCGCGCCACACCGGTTGGTGGCGCGCGATCGGCCGGTAGGTCGGCAGCGCACGTTGCAACAACACCTCGGCCTCCAGCTCGAAGACCACCGGAGCAAGCGGCAGCTCGTAGCGCTGGCGCCAACGCGGGTGCAACTCTCCCACATGGCCCACCAGCCGCCCATCGACCAGCACGCGCGCACAGCGCCCCGGATGCAAAGCCGGGTGCTCCCCGGGTTCGAAGCGGGCCTGACGAGGCGCCAGCAACGCCTCCACATCGCCCTTGACGTCGAAGAAATCGACCACACGCTCCTCGCGCCCCCATTGAGGTTCGTCCACCGGACCGTAGGCCAAGCCGCTCACGAACAACGGCTGACGCAGCCCGGCAACGGTGGTGTCCGACTCAGCCACCGAAGCGTCACGCAGGAACACCCGGCCGGCCTCGAACACACGCACCCTCGGCGCCTTGCGCGCCAGGTTGAAGCGCAGCACCTGCACCAGGCTGCCGATCAAGCTGGAGCGCATCACGCTCAAGGGAGCGGCAATGGGATTGAGCAGTTCGATGGGACGCTCATTGCCGGCGAAGTCGCGCTCCCATTGGGGCTCGACGAAGCTGAAGTTCAGTGTCTCCTGATAGTCCAGCGCGGCCAGCGCGTGGCGCACCGCATGCAGGCTGCGGCGAGCCTCTGAACGCACCTTCGCCACGGTGGGTGCCAGAGGCGGCGTATCGGGCAGCCGGTCGTAGCCCAGCACGCGGATCACCTCCTCGATGAGGTCTTCCTCGATTTGCAAGTCGAAGCGCCAACTGGGCGGCTGCACGATCAGGCGTCCTGGTTCCTGCGTGACCTGCAGCCCAAGGCGTTCGAACACACCGGCGCAATCCTCCTGAGTGACCGGCATGCCAATCACCTTGCAGGCTCGTTCCACGCGCAGCGTCACGGGGGCACGCTCGGGCAGGCGCAGCACATGGTCGTCCATCGGACCGGCCTCACCGCCGCAGATGTCCAGCACGAGCTGCGAGATGCGCTCGATATGCTCCACCGTCAGCGCCGGATCCACACCTCGCTCGAAGCGATGCCCGGCATCGGTCGAGAAGTTGTAGCGGCGCGAGCGGCCCGCGACGGCCTTGGGCCACCAGAAGGCCGCCTCGACGTAGATGTTGCGCGTCTGGTCGGAGGTGGACGTGCGCTCGCCCCCCATGATGCCAGCCAGCGATTCCACCGCCTGCTCGTCGGCGATCACGCCGACCTGGGCGTCCACCTCGATGGTGTCGCCGTTGAGCAGTTCCAGGCGCTCGCCCGGGCGGCCCCAGCGCACCGTCAGTCCGCCGTGGATCTTGTCGAGATCGAAGATGTGCGAGGGCCGGCCGTACTCGAACATCACGTAGTTGGAGATGTCCACCAGGGCGTTGACCGAACGCTGGCCGCAACGCGCCAGGCGTTCGACCATCCAGGCCGGCGTGGCCGCACGCGGATTCACGTTGCGGATGATGCGGCCCGAGAAGCGGCCACACAGGTCCGGCGCCTCGATGTGCACCGGCAGTCTGTCCGCATGGCTCACTTTCACGGGCGGGAAGACCGGTTGTTTCAACGGCGCGCCCGTCAGCGCCGACACCTCGCGCGCGATGCCGTAGACGCTCAGGCAATGCGCCAGGTTCGGCGTGAGCTTGAGCGTGAACAGGGTGTCATCCAACGCCAGGACTTCCCGCAGGTTGCGTCCCACCGGCGCATCCTCGTCCAGCACCAGCAGCCCTTCGTGATCGTCGGAGAGCTTGAGCTCGCGCGCCGAGCACAGCATGCCCTGGCTCTCCACGCCGCGCAGCTGGCCCAGCTTGATGCGCAAGGGCTCGCCCCCGTCCTGCGGCGGTGGCAGCTCGGCGCCCACGAGGGCACAGGGCACCTTCAGCCCCGCGCACACGTTCGGCGCACCGCACACGATCTGCAGCGTCTGCCCCGTGCCGGCATCGACACGGCAGACGTTCAGGCGGTCGGCATTCGGGTGACGCTCCACCTCCAGCACCCGGGCCACCACCACCGAGGAGAACGGCGGGGCCACGGGGCGCAGATCCTCCACCTCCAGACCGGCCATCGTCAGCAGTTCGGCCAGGGCCTCGGTGCTCAGCGGCGGGTTGCAGAACTCGCGCAACCAGGACTCGGGAAATTGCACGTCGTCTTCCTTGCAGACAGAGTCTCGAACGATGGACGGGTCAGCGGAACTGCGACAAGAAACGCAGGTCGCCGTCGAAGAACAGGCGCAGGTCGTTCACGCCGTAGCGCAGCATGGCCAGGCGGTCGATGCCCGAGCCGAAGGCGAAGCCGATGTAGCGCTCAGGGTCCAGGCCCATGTTGCGAATCACCTGCGGATGCACCTGGCCCGAGCCGGACACCTCCAGCCAGCGGCCCTTCAAGGGCCCGCTGCCGAACATCATGTCGATCTCGGCACTCGGTTCGGTGAATGGGAAATAGCTGGGCCGGAAGCGGATGCGCATGTCCGTGGTCTCGAAAAACTCCTGCAGGAAGTTGACGTAGACCGACTTCAGGTCCTTGAAGCTCACGTTCTCGCCCACCCACAGGCCCTCGACCTGATGAAACATCGGCGAATGGGTCGCGTCGCTGTCCACGCGGTAGGTCCGCCCCGGTGCGATCACACGGATGTCCGGCATGGGATGGCCGGCCTCGAGCAACGCCTTGTGGCGCTTGACGTGCTGCACCGCATGCCGGATCTGCATCGGGCTCGTGTGGGTGCGCAGCAGGTGGCCGCCCTCCACGTAGAAAGTGTCGTGCATCGAGCGGGCCGGATGGTCCTGCGGTGTGTTCAGCGCCGTGAAATTGAACCAGTCCGACTCGATCTCCGGCCCGTCGGCCACGTCGAAGCCCATCGACCCGAAGATCGCCTCGATGCGCTCCATGGCCCGGGTCACGGGATGCAGGCCTGCCGTACCGCGGCGGCGCCCCGGCAGGCTCACGTCCAGAGCCTCAGTGCGCAACTGGCGCTCGAGCTCGGCATCGGCCAGGGCCTGCCGGCGGGCGTTGAGCAGGGCCTCGACCTGCTGCTTGACCTCGTTGATGGCCGCGCCGCGGGTCTTCTTCTCCTCGGGCGGCAGTGCGGCCAGGCCCTTGAGCAGCTCGGTCAGACGGCCGGACTTGCCCAGATAGCGGGCCTTGGCGTTCTCCAGGTCGGCCGGGGTCGGGGCGGCATCGAAGTCCGCGCGGGCGCTGTGGACCAGTTGTTCGAGCTCGTTCATGCGTGGATGGCGTCAGGTTCCGGTGCCGGGCTCGCCAGGCAAGCCCTGCGGCAATAAAAAAAGGCCGAACCCGGTGTCGGCCTTTCCGGCTGCCCGGCTTCAAGGCCGGGGAGCTGCAATGTCGGGCCCGCAGGCTTGCGGACCCATCATGGCAATCAAGCAGCGAGTTGAGCCTTCACCTTGTCGACGATGCTGCCAAAAGCCGCCGGATCGTGCACGGCCAGGTCGGCCAGCACCTTGCGGTCGATCTCGATCGCAGCCTTCTTGATGCCGTTCATGAACTTGCTGTAGGTCAGACCGCGCTCACGCACCGCCGCGTTGATGCGGGCGATCCAGAGCTGGCGGAATTCGCGCTTCTTGGCGCGACGGTCGCGGTAGGCATACTGCCCGGCCTTCATCACCGCCTGCTTGGCGATGCGGAAGACGTTCTTGCGACGACCCCGGAAGCCCTTGGCCAGGGCCAGGACCTTCTTGTGACGGGCGCGTGCGGTGACACCACGTTTGACGCGAGGCATGTGCTTTCTCCTTCAACCCGAGCGTTTACAGACCGGCAAAGGGCATCATCTGAGCGATGTGACCCATGTTGGTGTCGTGCACGTTGACCGCGCCGCGCAGCTGGCGCTTGCGGGTGGTCGACTTCTTGGTGAGGATGTGGCGCTTGAACGCCTGGCCGCGCTTGACGGTGCCACCCGGGCGAACGCGGAACCGCTTGGCCGCGCTCTTCTTGGTCTTCATCTTGGGCATGACTGCTCCTTCTTCGTTGTGCCCGTGAGGCGCCGCGAACCTTTCGCGGGCTTGTCGGCCCCGGGCCACTGCCCCGGCGTGGCGACCTACCATCGCCGGGGTGCCGATCACCCGAGGGTGATCACTTTTTCTTCTTCGGCGCCAGGATCATGATCATCTGGCGCCCTTCCAGTTTGGGCATGTTCTCGACCACGCTCACATCGGCCAGATCGTCGCGCACGCGCTCGAGCAGCCGCATGCCGATCTCCTGGTGCGTGATCTCGCGTCCGCGGAACCGCAGCGTCACCTTGCCCTTGTCGCCGTCCTCCAGGAAGCGGCGCAGGTTGCGCAGCTTGATCTGGTAGTCGCCTTCGTCGGTGCCGGGGCGAAACTTCACCTCCTTGATGTCGATGACGTGCTGCTTCTGCTTCGCCTCGTGCGCCTTCTTCTGCTCCTGGTACTTGAACTTGCCGTAATCCATCAGGCGGCACACCGGAGGGCTTGCCGTGGCCGCGATCTCGACCAGATCGACATCGGCTTCGGCGGCCATGCGCAAGGCCTCGGCGAGGCTCACGATGCCCAGCGGCTCGTTGTCAGGCCCGTTGAGCCGCACCTCAGGCGCGGTGATTTCACGGTTCAGGCGATGCTTGCGCTCCGCGTTCGGGATGCGACGGTCAAGAAAAGTAGCGATGGTTCAAATCCCCAGGGCCCAGGCCCCAACAACAAACACACACGCACCCTGCGGCCACGGGGGTGGGGCCCCACCCCGCGTCACAGCTTCTGGGCAATGTCGCTCGCGATCTTCTGGATGAAGGTATCGAGGGCCATCACACCGAGATCCTGGTTGCCTCGGGCGCGCACCGCGACGGCTCCGGACGCTTTCTCCTTGTCACCCACGACGAGGATGTACGGAACCTTCTGCAAGGAATGCTCGCGGATTTTATACGTGATCTTTTCGTTACGCAAATCGGTCGTGATTCTAAGTCCTTGTTTTTGCAGCGTTTTGGCCACTTCCCGGACATAGTCGGCCTGAGCGTCGGTGATGTTGGCCACCACCACCTGCACCGGCGCCAGCCACACCGGCAGCGCCCCGGCATGCTGCTCGATCAGGATGCCGATGAAGCGCTCCAAGCTGCCCACGATGGCCCGGTGCAGCATCACGGGCGCGCGACGCGAGCCGTCCTCGGCCACGTACTCAGCCTCCAGCCGCTGGGGCATCGAGAAATCCACCTGCATCGTGCCGCACTGCCACTGGCGCCCCAGAGCGTCCTTGAGCGTGTATTCGATCTTGGGTCCGTAGAAGGCACCGTCGCCCGGAGCGATCTCGAATTCGCAGCCGGCACGCCGCAGGCTTTCCATCAGCGCATGCTCGGCCTTGTCCCAGGATTCGTCCGATCCGATGCGCGCTTCGGGCCGTGTGGCCACCTTGTAGATGATCTGCTCGAAGCCGAAGTCCTTGTACACCTTCTGCAGCAGGGCCGTGTAGGCCACGCATTCGTCCAGGATCTGGTCCTCGGTGCAGAAGATGTGGCCATCGTCCTGCGTGAAGCCGCGCACCCGCATGATGCCGTGCAGGCCGCCCGTGGGCTCGTTGCGGTGGCACTGGCCGAACTCGCCATAGCGCAGCGGCAGGTCGCGGTAGCTCTTGATGCCCTGCTTGAAGATCAGCAAATGGCCCGGGCAGTTCATGGGCTTGAGCGCGTAGTCGCGCTTTTCGCTCTCCGTCGTGAACATGTTGTCCCGGTACTTGTCCCAGTGGCCGGTCTTCTCCCACAGCGTCCTGTCCAGGATCTGCGGGCCCTTGACCTCCTGGTAGCCGTTGTCGCGGTACACGGCACGCATGTACTGCTCGACCTGCTGCCACAACGTCCAGCCCTTGGGATGCCAGAACACCAGGCCGGGCGCGTGGTCGTCGAGGTGAAACAGGTCGAGTTCGCGCCCGAGTCGACGGTGGTCGCGCTTTTCGGCCTCCTCGAGCATGTGCAGGTACTGCTCGAGCTCCTCTTTCGTGGCCCAAGCCGTGCCGTAGATGCGCTGCAACTGCTCGTTGCGGTGATCGCCCCGCCAGTAGGCGCCGGCCACCTTCATCAGCTTGAAGTGCTTGAGCTTGCCCGTGCTGGGCACGTGCGGACCGCGGCACAGGTCGGTGAACCGGCCTTCGCTGTAGAGCGACACCTCCTCTGCGGCCGGGATGCTGGCGATGATTTCGGCCTTGTAGTGCTCACCCAGCCCTTTGAAGTAGGCCACCGCCTCATCGCGCGGCACGACCTTGCGCTCCACCGGCTCATCCTTCTTGGCCAGCTCGGCCATCTTGCGCTCGATGGCGGCCAGATCCTCCGGCGTGAAGGGGCGCTTGTAGGCGAAGTCGTAGTAGAAGCCATTCTCGACAGTCGGGCCGATCGTCACCTGGGCATCGGGAAACAGCTCTTTCACCGCATAAGCCAGCAGGTGGGCCGTGGAGTGGCGCAAGATGTCCAGCCCGTCCGGGTCTTTGGCTGTGACGATGGCCACAGGCACATTCTGACCCTCGATCACGTGACTCAAGTCCACCAGCCGCGACGTATCGCCCTGACCGATGCGTCCGGCCAAGGCCGCCTTGGCCAACCCAGGACCGATGGATGCAGCCACCTCGGCCAACGAGACGGGTGCGGGGAACTCGCGGCGAGAGCCGTCGGGAAGCTGAACACTGACCATGGGATCTCCGAAAACAAAAAAGCGCGGGAGTCGCCGCGCTTTTCAACAAGGAAGAACAAAGAACACACGAAAGCCGCGGCCGACCGACTAGACCTCACAAATGAAGGGGGCCGAAGTTCGCGGTGTCATAACCCGTCGTGCCTTTCTCGCTCTTGCTCTTCGTTGAAGAAGCCCGATTGTACCGTACCCTAAAGAAAAAGGGCCCATAGGCCTTGCGACCCATGAGCCAAGAGCATCCACCAGGATGCGGGAGCTTGTCTGACCTGCCGATCGCCGGCTAGGCAAGCCGGCGATCGGCATGGGGTTCAGCCGTGCTTCTGGTCGAAGAACTGCTCGTCTTCGGTCGAGCCCTTGAGCGCGGCGGTGGATGCCTCCCGCTCGATGGTCGTGGTCACGGCGTCGAAGTAGCCGGTGCCCACCTCGCGCTGGTGCTTCACGGCGGTGAAGCCCTTCTCGGCGGCGGCGAACTCCTTCTCCTGCAGCTCGACGAAGGCGCTCATCTGGTTGCGGGCGTAGCCGTAGGCCAGCTCGAACATCGAGTAGTTCAGGCTGTGGAAGCCGGCCAGCGTGATGAACTGGAACTTGTAGCCCATGGCACCCAGCTCACGCTGGAACTTGGCGATGGTGGCGTCGTCCAGGTTCTTCTTCCAGTTGAACGAAGGCGAGCAGTTGTAGGCCAGCAGTTTGCCAGGGAATTGCTTGTGGATGGCTTCGGCGAACTTCTTGGCGTATGTCAGGTCCGGTTTGCCAGTCTCACACCAGATCATGTCGGCATACGGTGCATAAGCCAGTCCGCGCGAGACGGCTTGCTCCAGCCCGGGCTTGGTGCGGAAGAATCCCTCGACAGTCCGCTCGCCGGTGCAGTAGGGCTTGTCGTTGTCGTCGATGTCGCTGGTGATGAGATCGGCCGCCTCGGCGTCGGTGCGGGCAATCAGCACCGTGGGCGTGCCCATCACGTCAGCAGCCAGACGGGCGGCGACGAGCTTGGAGACGGCCTCCCGGGTGGGCACCAGCACCTTGCCGCCCATGTGGCCACACTTCTTCACCGAGGCCAGCTGGTCTTCGAAGTGCACGCCGGCCGCGCCCGCCTCGATCATGGCCTTCATCAGCTCGAAGGCATTGAGCACGCCGCCGAAACCGGCCTCGGCGTCGGCCACGATGGGCGCGAAGAAGTCGATGTCATTCTTGCCCTCGGACCACTGAATCTGGTCGGCACGCTGGAAGGTGTTGTTGATGCGACGCACCACCGCCGGCACAGAGTTGGCCGGGTACAGCGACTGGTCGGGGTACATCTCGCCGGCCAGGTTCGCATCGCCGGCCACCTGCCAGCCCGACAAGTAGATGGCCTTCAAACCGGCCTTGACCTGCTGCATGGCCTGGTTGCCCGTCAACGCTCCCAGGGCATTGACGAAGGGCTCGGTGTTGACCAGGTTCCACAGCTTCTCGGCACCACGCTTGGCCAGCGTGTGCTCGATTTGGATCGAACCGCGCAGACGCACCACGTCGGCGGCGGTGTAGCCGCGCTTGATCCCCTTCCAGCGGGGGTTCTCGGCCCAGTCTTTTTCGAGGGCGGCGGCTTGTTGTTCGCGGGTCAGGTTGCTCATGGGAGGCTCCGTTCTGACTAAGGGACAAGAGGTTGCAATGGCCCTAAGGATAGAGAGCCGCCGGCGCCTCGCCAAGACTTATGTCTTATATAAGACTGAAAAACTTATCCAATCAAATCAATAACTTATGCAGTTGACTTCGCATTGTGAAAACGTAACTCCCACAATGAAAAATTCTGGCGCGGTGCATCAAGGCTCAATCCCATATCGCGAAAATCAATTTTCGTCATGTGAGAGATTAAGGCGCTCGCCCCCCCTGGATCGGGCCGCCCAGCGACTGCGGCAGCGCGGGCGCGTGGTGCAACCAATCGGGCGGGTTCAGCGCGCGACGCCCTTGGACGTAGCGCGGATGGATTTCATAGACCAGACAATCCAGCGTCCGCCCCGCCACCTCCACCGCCACACGACGCTTGACGTACTCGTCGCGCTGCTGGGGGTAGAGTTCCTCGATGCCATCAAGCACGCGCTCGAGCACGGGGTCGAGGGCATACACCTCCCCCACCACCGCCGGCCCCTGCACGTCCAGAAGGAGCCCGGGGTAGCTGCCCAAGCTGTACAGCCATCCCCGCACGGTCGCCGCGCCGACGAAGTGGCCGGGCGGATCGAGGCGGGTGATGTCATTGGCACCCCCCCGACGCAGAGTGCCGTAAACGAAGACGTGGTCCAGCCCGCTGGGCTGGTGCAAGGTGGCAAGCGGGCTGTCCATGGTCAGACCTCCAAGGCAGTGGTGCGCTTGACGGTGCGCAACACCAGCATCGAATTCGACCTCACCACGCCGGGCAGCCGAGACAGGATCTCACCGTGGATGGTCTCCAGGTCGGCGGCGTCCCGGTAGGTGAAGCGGATCAGGTAGTCGTTGCTCCCGGCCACGTAGTAGCAGTCGAGAATGGCCGGTTCGGCACGCACGGCACTTTCGAAGGCCTGAATCGCCTCGGGTGTAATGCGCTCCAGGTTGACGATGGTGAAGGAGGTTCCCGGTTGTCCCACTGCCCGCGGATGGAGCAGGGCCACGTACCGGGCGATCACGCCCTCCTCCTCCAGGCGCCGCACGCGCCGCAAGCAGGCCGAGGGCGACAGGTGTACGCGCTCGGCCAGATCCTGGTTGGAGATGCGGCCGTCGTCCTGAAGGATCCTCAGGATCTGCCGATCGATGGCATCGAGTTGCACGGTCGCGTCGGGTTGTTGCATCTTCTGCGAATGGTCGAGATCCTGATCGCATGATATTGCGTCGGGGGCTTCGCAGCCCCGCCGACTCGCTCACACATTGCGTCGCGGGCTCACTAGACTCACGTTTCACCCCGCCCCATCGAGGAGAACACCATGCACCCCGAGCTCGACGCCTACTGGATGCCGTTCACGGCCAATCGTCAATTCAAGAAGGCCCCACGGCTATTGGCCCGGGCCGAGGGCATGCATTTCTGGACCCCGGAGGGTCGCCAGGTGCTCGATGGCGTGGCTGGGCTGTGGTGCGTCAACGCCGGTCATGCCCGGCCCAAGATCGTGCAGGCGATCCAGCAACAGGCCGGTGAGCTGGACTATGCGCCCCCCTTCCAGATGGGCCATCCCAAAGCCTTCGAGCTGGCCGAGCGGCTGGTGAGACTCACGCCTCCCGGCCTGAACAGGGTTTTCTACACGAACTCGGGCTCGGAGTCGGTGGAGACGGCGCTGAAAATGGCCATCGCCTACCACCGCGTGCGCGGCGAAGGCCAGCGCACGCGGCTGATCGGTCGCGAGCGGGGTTACCACGGCGTGAACTTCGGTGGCATCTCGGTAGGGGGCATGGTGGCCAACCGCAAGATGTTCGGCACCCTGCTGGCGGGCGTCGATCACATCCGCCACACGCATGACCCGGCGCGTAATGCCTTCTCGCGCGGCCAGCCGGCTCACGGCGCGGAGTTGGCCGACGACCTCGAGCGCCTGGTGGCGCTGCATGACGCCTCGACCATCGCCGCCGTGATCGTCGAGCCGGTGGCCGGCTCCACCGGGGTGCTGATCCCGCCGCAGGGCTATCTGCAGCGCCTGCGCGAGATCTGCGATAAGCATGGCATCTTGCTGATCTTCGACGAGGTCATCACCGGCTTCGGTCGCACCGGCCAACCTTTTGCAGCGCAGACCTTCGGCGTGACGCCCGATCTGATGACAGTGGCCAAGGGCATCACCAACGGCTGCGTCCCGATGGGGGCCGTCTTCGTCAAGCAGGAGATCCACGACGCCTTCATGCAGGGGCCCGAACACCTGATCGAGTTCTTCCACGGCTACACCTATTCGGCCCATCCCCTGGCCTGCGCCGCCGCGCTGGGGACGCTGGACACCTACGCCGAGGAAGGCCTGCTCACGCGAGCGCGCGAGCTGGAGGCGTACTTCGCCGACGCGGTGCACGCGCTGCGGGGGCTGCCGCATGTGATCGATGTGCGCAACATCGGGCTGGTGGGCGGTATCGAACTCGCACCCCGCCCCGAGGAACCTGCCAAGCGCGCGTTCGAAGTCTTCCTCGACTGCTGGGAACAGGGCGTCCTGATCCGCACGACGGGCGATACGATCGCTCTGTCGCCCCCCCTGATCATCGAGAAGGCACAGATCGACCGGATCGTCGAGGCTGTGGCCGCAGCCATCCGGCGGGTGCGCTGACCCTGTGGGCTGCGTATGCCGTCGTCGTGCTCCCGAGGCGAGGGTGTCGCCTTGAGCTCGGCCGTCCCCGTGGCGGCCTACGCCAGCCTGGCCCTGAGCATGGCCTTGGTGGGCAGCTACGTCGCGCTGTCCAAGGTCCTGGTGCTCGTCTTCCCGGTGATGCTGTTGGCCTGGCTGCGCTTCGGCATCGCTGCGGTGGCCATGGCCGGCTGGGTATGCCGCCGGCCGGGCGAGCGGCCGCTCTCCCCGGCCGACCGTCGGCTGCTGTTCTGGGAGTCCTTTTTCGGCAACTTCCTGTTCTCGGTGTGCATGCTGTTCGGCGTGTCGCTCACGTCGGCACTGGCCGCCGGCGTGATCATGGCGTCCATCCCCGCGGTGGTGGCCGTGCTGTCATGGCTGCTGCTGGGTGAACGGATCGGCCCACGGGTGCAATGGGCCATCGTGTTGGCCGTGGGCGGGATCGTGCTGCTTTCGGTGGCCAAGGCGGCCGACTCCGGACATGCGACCGGGGGACTGCGCACCCTGCTGGGCAATGCCCTGCTCTTTGCCGCCGTCTGCTGCGAAGCGCTGTACGTGGTGATCGGCAAGAAGCTCACCGGCAACGTCTCGGCCCAGCGCATCAGCGCCCTGGTGAACCTCTGGGGCTGGGTCCTGGTCACGCCTTTTGGACTGGTCCTGGCCCTGCAGTTCGACTTCAGCGGCGTCTCGCCTGGCCACTGGCTGCTGCTGGTCTTCTACTCGCTGGCGGCCAGCATGATCACCGTGTGGCTATGGATGACGGGCCTGCGTCACGTTCCGGCCGCTTCGGCAGGCATCTTCACCGTCTTCCTGCCGATCAGCGCAGGGCTGGTCGGGGTGCTGGCCCTGGGCGAACGCTTCACCTCCTTGCACGCGCTCGCCTTCGGCCTGTCTGTGGCTGGTGTGGTGCTCGCCACTTGGCCGGCACGACGTGCCTGACGAGGATTGGGCCTCAACCGATCGCGCCTTCGGGCTCGCGCGCCGCTGCGGCTGAGCAGGCCATCGCCTGGCGGGCCAAGGCCATGACCTCGGCGGGAGCACGCTGCCGCAAGCGATGGTCGGACCACACCTGGCGCCACCTGCGCGCGCCCGGCACCCCGTTGTACAGCCCCAGCATGTGCCGCACGATGTGCGGCCAGGGCACGCCATGCTGGGCCTGCTGGCGTTCGCAGTAGCTCACCATCGCGGCCTCGACGGCCGCCCGCTCGGGCGCGGGCTGCGTCTGCCCGAAAAACCGGGTGTCCCAATGAGCCATCGCATAGGGGTTGTGGTAGGCCTCGCGGCCGATCATCACGCCGTCCACGTGCGCGAGCTGAGCGGCAATCGCCTCGTCGTCTTTCAGGCCGCCATTGATCGCAATGGTCAACTGGGGGAACTCGCGCTTGAGGCGGTGCACGATCTCATAGCGCAACGGCGGGATCTCGCGGTTCTCCTTGGGGCTCAGCCCCTGCAACCAGGCATTGCGGGCATGAACGATGAAGACCTCGCAGCCAGCCTCGGCCACCGTGCCCACGAAATCGCGCACGAAGTCGTAGCTCTCCACATGGTCCACGCCGATGCGGTGCTTCACGGTCACCGGGAGATCCACCGCGTCGCGCATGGCCTTGACCGCATCGGCCACGAGGCCGGCCTCTTTCATCAGGCAGGCGCCGAAGGCCCCCCGCTGCACGCGTTCGCTGGGACAGCCGCAGTTCAGGTTCACCTCGTCATAGCCCCAGCGTTGTGCCAGTCGGGCACAGGCGGCCAGATCCTCAGGCTCGCTGCCCCCCAGTTGCAGCGCGACCGGGTGCTCTTCAGCGTTGTAGTCCAGGTGCCGGGCCACGTTCCCATGCAGCAGCGCACCCGTGGTCACCATCTCGGTGTACAGGCGGGTGCGCCGGGTGATCAGCCGATGGAAGTAGCGGCAATGCCGGTCCGTCCAGTCCATCATCGGGGCGACGGACAGGCGCCAGGGGGTGGAATCGGGCGGGAGCAGGGTCACACGCGCAGCAGCAGGATCAAAACGCGATTGTCGCAGCGCAGCGCCGTCCGCGCCGGCGCGGGTGATTCAAAGGTCGAGCACGTAGACCTGGGCGGTCGAGCGCTCCTGCTCGTTGTGACCGGCCAGGGCCAGGCCCCACTCATCGCCCAGGGCACCGACGCTGGGCTGCAGCCCGGCCGTCATCACGGTCACCTCCTCCGAACTGGCATCGAAGTCGAGCAGGTGGCGGCGCTCGCGATCGAAGAGGCGGGCGACCATGGCACCGCCCTGCTCGATGATCAGCAGGTATTTCGCAGGGGCTTGCATCGCATCACTCCCGAGCCACGCGCCGTCGCTCAGCGTAACACGTGGCCGCTGGTGGCGTGATGGTTCAGCGCAACCCGTTCAGGGGGTGGGCGTGGGCCGGCCAGGGGCTCGCGAAGAATGCCTGCACCATCGCCGGTGTGACGTCCTCGATGCGTGGCGGGTTCCAGCGCGGCGCGTGATCCTTGTCCACGGCCAGGGCCCGGATGCCCTCCACCGTCTCGCTGGCGGCGCCCGGGCGCAGGTGGAAGCAGTGGCGCACCAGGTCGCGCTCCATGCGCAAGTCCTCGGCCAGCGTCATGCGGCGGGCACGACGCACCTGCTCCAGCGTGACCGCCAGCATCAGCGGCGAGCGCTTGCGCAGGGTCGCCACGATCTCGGCCGGCCAGGGGCTGTCGGCCTCCCGGTCCAGCGCAGCCAGGATGGCCGCAACCTCTGAACCGGCAAAGCAGCGATCAATGATCGCCCCATGGGCCTGGAGCACGGGCCTCGGTGCATCGTGCAAGCACGACCGGGCCCGCGCCAGCAGACTCACAGCATCCGCATCGACGGACAGCGCCTCGACCAGACCGTCCAGTGCCTCGCTGGGCACGTAGCCATCGGCCAGCCCCCAAGCGATCGCGTCGCCCGCACCGATCACCTGGCCAGTCAATGCCAGGAACTCACCGACCCGCCCCGGGCAGCGTGACAGAAACCAGCCCCCGCCCACGTCGGGAAAGAGGCCGATGTTGGTCTCGGGCATCGCCATCTTCGTGCGCTCAGTGACGATGCGCAGCGCCGCCCCCTGGCTGATGCCCATGCCTCCGCCCATCACGATGCCGTCCATCAGTGCAATGTAGGGCTTCGGGTAGCCATGGATCAGGTGGTTGAGGGTGTACTCCTCGGTGAAAAAATCCTCCAGCCGCGGATCGCCCGCCAGGGCAGCCTGGTGGAAGAAGCGGATGTCCCCGCCGGCGCAGAAGGCCACGCCCTTGCCTTCCCGGGCAGCTCCACGCACTAGCACGACCTGTACCGCGGGATCGTCGCGCCAGGCCAGCAGCAAGGCGGTGAGGTCCCGGATCATCGACAGCGACAGGGCGTTGAGCGCCTGCGGACGGTTGAGCGTGATCAGGCCCAGGCTGCCGCGGCGCTCGGCCAGGACCAAGCCCTCGCCGCTCAGCACGGGAAGGGTCGAGGACATCATCATGGGTCTCCTCGTCGTGAAATGGAAGCTTCGGGAACTGTGATGCCTGCGGCCAGGCGTGCGCGACGCAGACCCAGGGCTTCGTTGACGACCAGCGCCCCCAGCACCAGCAGTCCCCCCTGCAGTGCTTGGGGGGACGGCACCTCGTTGGCGCCCAGCCAGGCCCAGGCCACCCCGAAGATCACCTCCAGCAGGGCCAGCAGAGCCATCTCCGGGGCCGGCAGCACGCGTGCCAGTTGAACCGCGATCAGGCAAGGCACAGCCAACTGAAACACCCCCAGCGTCGCCAGCAGTCCCAAGTCATGGGCAGATGCCTGCAGCGGCCAGGCCAGCGGCAGCGTCACGGCCGCAGAGATCGCGGCGCCGATCAGCACCGCCGGCAGCAGATCCCGACGCCGGGCATAGGTAGGCTGGTGGGTGGTGCGCTGGATCACCGTCCAGTTGACGGCCGCCGCCAGCGGCACGCCCAGGGCGACGAGGGTGCCAAGCAGGTGGCGCAACTCGGCCCCCGCCAGTTCGCGGCCATACATCCACGCGATCCCGGCGCCGGCCACGGCGATGGCGCCCCAGGTGCGGGCAGGCAACCGGTGGCCGAGCGCCAGGCCTGCCAGCAGCGCGGTCATCAACGGGCCCAGGGCCATCGTCACCAGCACATTGGCCACAGTGGTGAGCGTGAGCGCCACCATGAAGCAGGTGTACATGATGGACCACATCAGGCCAGACACCCACAGCGGCCAGCCACCATGGCGCAGCTCCTCCCACAGTCCTCGGCCCTTCCACAGAAGCAGGGCCACGGCCATGAACGCCGCGTTGAAGAAGCTGCGCCAGAACGTCACCTCGAAGGCACGTGCCACCTCCAGGTGGCGGGTGACCACTCCGGCGATGCTCCACATCAACGTCACCAGCACCATCAGCGCGACGGCACGGCCGTGCGTCATGTCCTTGCCTGCCCTACTTACCATCCGCAGGCCACTCAGGTGGCCTCGCGCTGCGCGCGCTTGCGTTCGTGCTCCTTCAGGAAGCGCTTGCGCAGCCGGATTGACTTGGGCGTGATCTCGACCAGTTCATCGTCCTCGATGAACTCCACGGCGTACTCCAGCGTCAGCTCGATCGGTGGGGTGAGCTTGATCGCATCCTCCTTGCCCGAGGCGCGAAAGTTGGTGAGCTGCTTCGTGCGCACCGCATTGACGACGAGATCATTCTCCCGGCTGTGGATGCCCACGATCATCCCTTCATAGACTGGATCACCCGGCTTGACGAACATGCGCCCGCGGTCGTCGAGCTTGCCCAGGGCATAGGTGACGATCTCGCCATCCTCCTGGCTGACGAGCACGCCGTTCTTGCGCCCCTCGATCTCGCCTTTGTAGGGTTCGTAACCATCGAAAATGTTGCTCAGCAGGCCGGTACCGCGCGTGAGATTGAGGAACTCGTTCTGAAAGCCGATCAGCCCTCGCGCCGGAATACGATACTCCAGGCGCACACGCCCCATACCGTCAGGCTCCATATTGACCAACTCACCCTTGCGCAGCCCCAAAGCCTGCATCACGCCACCTTGGTGCTGCTCTTCCACATCAGCGGTGACGAGCTCCATGGGCTCGCAGCGCTCACCGTCGATCTCGCGGAACACCACGCGAGGCTTGGAGACGGCCAACTCGTAGCCCTCTCGCCGCATGTTCTCCAGCAAGATGGTCAGGTGCAGCTCTCCTCGGCCTGAAACCTCGAAGACGCCGTCTTCCTCGGTTTCACGCACTCGCAGAGCCACGTTGGACTGCAGCTCCTTTTGGAGGCGATCCCAAATCTGTCGGCTCGTAACGAACTTGCCCTCGCGTCCAGCCAGCGGCGAGGTGTTGACGCAGAAGTTCATCGTCAGTGTGGGTTCGTCGATCTTGAGCATGGGCAAAGGCTGCGGTTGCTCGATCGACGTCACGGTCACACCGATGCCGATGTCTTCGATTCCGTTGATCAGCACGATGTCACCAGGCCCGGCGGACTCGGCCTGCCGGCGTTCGAGACCCTCGAACTTCAGCACTTGGTTGATGCGTCCGCGGTAGGAGCGGCCCTCTGGACCCTCCATCACCAGAACGTCCATTGCCGGCCGCAAGGTGCCCGCGTTGATGCGACCCACACCAATACGGCCCACGTAGCTGGAATAGTCTAGAGAGGAGATCTGCAACTGCAGCGGCGCGGCCGGATCCCCCTGATGAGCCGGCACGTGGCTGAGGATCGTCTCGAAAAGCGGGCTCATGTCCTCGCCCCAGCGCGTCCCGGGTTCCCCCTCGCTGCGCGAGGCCCAGCCGTTCAGGCCCGAGGCATACACCACGGGAAAGTCGAGCTGTTCCTCGTTGGCACCGAGTTTGTCGAACAGGTCGAAGGCGGCATTGATGACATAGTCCGGGCGCGCACCGGGTTTGTCCACCTTGTTGACGACCACGATCGGCTTGAGGCCCAACGCCAGAGCCTTTTTGGTCACGAAGCGGGTCTGCGGCATCGGCCCCTCCTGTGCGTCGATCAGCAGCACGACACCATCGACCATCGACAATGCTCGCTCGACCTCGCCACCGAAATCGGCGTGCCCGGGAGTATCGACAATGTTGATGTGCGTACCCCGCCAACTCACCGCGCAGTTCTTGGCCAGGATGGTGATGCCGCGCTCACGCTCGAGGTCGTTGCTGTCCATCACCCGCTCGCCGACTTGCTGATTCTCGCGGAAGGTGCCGGACTGGCGCAGCAACTGGTCCACCAACGTGGTCTTGCCGTGGTCGACGTGCGCAATGATGGCGATGTTGCGGATGGGCTTGCTCATGATGGAAAGACAAAGGCGACCCGGCGAATGGGTCAGGACTCGTTAAAGGGGGCCTTGAGCAGGGCCTGAACCTCGGGCGGGCTCAGCAGCCGCATGGGAATGAGTTCACCGGCACGAACCTGGGCGCTGCCCAGGAAGGCGCCGGCTTGCGGGCCGTAGACGCGTACGGCAGGTGCCTCGCGATGGGCCACGCGCCGGCGCATCCCGGCTAGAAAGCGCCCAGCCTCGTCGGCCGTCAGGTGTACCGCCGGCCAGTGCGCGACCAGCACGTCAGGGGGCAACAGGCAGGCATCGCGCCCGGTCTCGTCCATCTGCTCCAGCGTCTCGAGCGTGATGGCCTGCTCGACCGACAATGGGCCGCTGGCCGTGCGGCGCAGAGCCGCCAGGTGGGCACCGCAACCCAGGGCTTCACCGAGATCCTCGGCCAGCGTGCGCACATAAGTGCCCTTGCTGCACAGAATGTCGATCTCCAGCCGGTCGTCCTGCCAGGCCACGAGGTCCAAGCGATGGATCCTCACACGCCTGGCTTGGCGCTCCACCTCGACACCGGCACGGGCATACTCGTACAGGGGCCGGCCCTCGCGCTTGAGGGCTGAGTGCATGGGGGGCACCTGGTCGATCTCGCCGACGAAACGGGCCAGCGCCGCATCGAGTTGGGCCGCCGTCAGCGATACGGGCCGCTCTTCGAGCACGCCCCCCTCGGCATCCCCCGTGGTGGTCCGGCGCCCCAATTGCAGCACGGCACGGTAGGCCTTGTCAGCCTCCAGACTGGCCTGCGAAAACTTGGTGGCCGCCCCGAAGCACAGCGGCAGCAGGCCCGTGGCCATCGGATCCAGCGTGCCGGTGTGACCGGCCTTGTGCGCCCGCAACAGCCGTTTGGCTTTCTGCAGGGCATCATTACTGCTCAGGCCCAGGGGTTTGTCGAGCAGGAGCACGCCATGGACCGCACGGCGCTGGATGCGCGAACGCAACGGTGCGGAGGCAGCGGCAACCGGCATGGCAACGTCAGTCCTTGGCGCGGGTGGCATTGGCCTGGGCGATTAGCGCGTTCAGGTCGGCGGCCCGCTCGGTCGTGCGGTCGAAGACGAAGTGCAGCGTCGGCACGGTGTGGATTTGCAGGCGCTTGAACAAGCCGTTGCGCAGGTAGCCGGCTGCCTCGTTCAAGGCAGTCTCGGTCTCCTGAGGATCACCCACCAGCAGCGAAAAGTAGACCTTCGCGTGGGCGTAGTCGGGCGTCACCTCTACCGCATTGAGCGTGACCATGCCGATGCGCGGATCCTTCAGCTCGCGAATGAGCTCGGCCACGTCGCGCTGGATCTGGTCGGCCACGCGGTGGGCTCGGTTGGGAATCGATCGCTTGTGTCGCATGATGAGACTCCGGTTGGTGCCAGAAACACAAACCCCGCCCATCTTTCGATCGGCGGGGTCCGAGCGCGTGAGCGCCTCCGCCTTTACAGCGTGCGTGCCACTTCCTTGATCTCAAAGAACTCCAGGTGGTCGCCTTCCTGGATGTCGTTGTAGTTTTTGATGTTCAAGCCGCACTCGAAGCCTTCCTTGACCTCACGCACGTCGTCCTTGAAGCGCTTGAGCGACTCCAGCTCTCCGGTGTAGATGACGACGTTGTCGCGCAGCAGACGCAGGCGAGCGTTGCGGCGAACCACGCCGGACAGCACCATACACCCGGCAATGGCTCCGACCTTGGAGATGCGGAACACCTGGCGGATCTCGGCCGTGCCGATGACCTCCTCCTTCTGTTCCGGCGCGAGCAGGCCCGACATGGCTGCCTTCACTTCGTCAACCGCATCGTAGATGATGTTGTAGTAGCGGATGTCCACGCCATTGTGTTCGGCCAGCTTGCGCGCTCCAGCATCGGCTCGCGTGTTGAAGCCGATGATGACTGCTTTGGATGCCAGTGCGAGGTTGACGTCGCTCTCGCTGATGCCACCCACGGCCGCATGCACAATCTGCACCTTGACCTCGTCGGTGGACAGCTTGAGCAGCGAGGACGCGAGCGCCTCCTGCGAACCCTGCACGTCGGCCTTGATGATCAGCGGCAGCGTCTTCACGTCGCCCTGCCCCATCTGCTCGAACATGTTTTCGAGCTTGGCAGCCTGCTGCTTGGCCAACTTCACGTCACGGTACTTGCCCTGGCGGAAGGTGGCGATCTCGCGGGCACGGCGCTCGTCGGCCAGCACCATGAACTCGTCGCCGGCCTGAGGCACCTCGGTGAGGCCCTGGATCTCGACGGGGATCGACGGCCCAGCCTCCTGGGTGGGCTTCCCGTCCTCGTCGAGCATCGCCCGCACACGACCGTAACTGGCACCGGCCAGAACCACATCGCCGCGCCTGAGCGTCCCCGACTGCACCAGCACCGTGGCCACCGGGCCGCGGCCTTTGTCCAGCTTGGCTTCGATGACCAGGCCCTTGGCCGGCGCCTCCACCGGAGCTTTCAGCTCGAGCACCTCGGCTTGCAGCAGCACGTTCTCCAACAGATTGTCGATGCCTTCACCGGTCTTGGCCGACACCAGACAGAAGGGAGCGTCGCCACCGTATTCTTCGGGTACCACCTCTTCGGCCACCAGTTCCTGTTTCACGCGATCCGGGTTGGCATCGGGCTTGTCGATTTTGTTGACCGCCACGACGATCGGCACGCCTGCCGCCTTGGCATGGTGGATGGCCTCACGAGTCTGCGGCATGACACCATCGTCGGCCGCCACCACCAGGATCACGATGTCGGTCGCCTTGGCGCCGCGGGCTCGCATGGCCGTGAACGCCTCGTGACCAGGCGTGTCCAAGAAGGTGATCGTGCCGCGGGGGGTGTCGACGTGATAGGCGCCGATGTGTTGAGTGATCCCCCCGGCTTCGCCCGCGGCGACGCGCGAGCGGCGGATGTAGTCGAGCAGCGAGGTCTTGCCGTGGTCGACGTGACCCATCACGGTCACGACCGGGGCACGAGTCAGCAGCTCGGCTTGCTGGGCGGCCTGGCTCTCTTCCAGGAAGGCCTCGGGATCGTCGAGCTTGGCGGCAAAGGCCTTGTGCCCCATTTCCTCGACCACGATCATGGCCGTTTCCTGGTCGAGCTGCTGGTTGATCGTGACCATCTGGCCCAGCTTCATCAGCTGCTTGATCACCTCGGAGGCCTTGACCGACATCTTGTGGGCCAAGTCGGCCACACTGATGGTCTCGGGCACATGGACCTCGTACACCTGCGGCTCGGAAGGCGCCACGAAGGTCGAGGCGCTGTCACCACGCTCGCCACGACGGCCCCCTGCCTTGGTGGGCGCCCGCCAGCCGCCACGGGTGCCAGCCACAGTATCGCCGCGGGTCTTGAGGGCGCGCTTCTTCGCCGCATCGTCGGCCCAACTCGACGACAGTTTCTCGGACTTCACCGACTTCTTGTCGCCCGGCTTGGACGCGCCACCTGGCGCTGCGGGCGCGGCAGCCCCAGGCGCGACAGCCTTGGGCTTGTGGATGGTGCCCTTGATGCCTTCCTTGCCGGCTTCGGCCTTGGGCTTGTCTTCTTCCGGCTTCTTGGCCGTCATCACACCCCGCTTGGGCGAGGCCATCATGGCGCGGATCGCTGCGGCTTCGGCCTCGGCCGCTTTGCGTCTCTTCTCCAGGTCGGCCATGCGCTGTTTCTCCTCGGCCTCGGCATCCACGGCCTTGACCACGCGCACGGCCGGCTTGGCCGGTTCGACCGGGGCTGGAGCGGGAGCCGCCGCTGCGGGCTGCGGCGCAGGTGTTGGGGCTTCGACGACGTCGCTGCCGGCGGCAGCCAGCTCGGCCTGGCGCGCCTGCGCGGCGCGGGCCTCCTTCTCGGCGGCCTCGCGCTCGGCTGCTTCGCGCGCACGGGCTTCGGCCTCCTCGCGCTGGCGCCGTTCCTGTTCCTCGCGTTGCCGACGCTTTTCGGCCAACTCCTCTTCCTGGCGACGAAGCAGCTCCGCTTGGCGATTGGCCTCTTCCTCACGGCGGCGCAGCTCCGCTTCGTCCACGACGGGCTTGGCAGCAGCCACCTCTTCCACCGGCGCCGCGCTCTCGTCACGCTTGACGAACACGCGCTTCTTGCGCACCTCGACCTGGATGGTGCGCGCCTTGCCGGAGGCATCGGCTTGCTTGATCTCGGTGGTCGACTTCTTGGTGATCGTGATCTTCTTGCGTTCGGTGCCAGCAGTCCCGTGCGCCGTGCGCAGGTAGTCCAGCAGGCGTTCCTTGTCGGACTCGGTCAGCGAGTCGTCCGGAGAGGCTTTCGCCACCCCGGCGGATCTCAACTGCTCGAGCAGCGTCGCCGCGGGGCGGTTCAGCTCGGAGGCGAACTGTGCGACTGTAGTAACGGCCATTGTGTGTGATCCTTGACGAGCTTGCGGTGGCTGGACGGGCGGAACCTCTGTGCAGCCCCTCTCAGGCCGTGAACCAGTGTTCTCGGGCCTTCATGATGAGCGCCTTGGCCTGTGTCTCATCGACACCGGTCATCTCGGTCAGCTCATCGACAGCCAAGTCGGCGAGGTCATCGCGGGTATGGATGCCGGCATCGGCCAGCTTGGCGATCAGCTCCGCATTCAGACCTTCGAGGTCACGCAGATCCTGCGATACTTCTTCGACCTTTTCTTCACGGGCGATCTCCATCGTCAGCAGCGCATCCTTGGCACGGGTGCGCAGCTCGTTGACGGTGTCCTCATCGAAAGCCTCGATCTCCAGCATCTCCTGCAGGGGCACGTAAGCCACCTCTTCGAGGCTGGTGAAGCCTTCTTCGATGAGGATGTCGGCCACTTCCTCGTCGACGTCGAGCTTCTCGACGAACAGACGACGGATCGCGCCGGTCTCCTCGGCCTGCTTGGCCTGGGACTCCTCGGCGGTCATGATATTGATACGCCAGCCAGTCAGCTCCGAGGCCAGGCGCACGTTCTGCCCTCCGCGGCCGATGGCGATGGCGAGATTCTCCTCATCGACCACGACGTCCATGGCGTGGCGCTCCTCGTCCACGACGATGGAAACGACGTTGGCCGGTGCGAGCGCACCGATCACGAACTGGGCCGGATCCTCGGACCACAGCACGATGTCCACACGCTCGCCGGCGAGTTCGTTGGTCACGGCATTGACCCGCGAGCCACGCACACCCACGCAGGTGCCGATGGGATCGACACGCTTGTCATGCGAGAGCACGGCGATCTTGGCTCGCGAGCCGGGGTCGCGGGCACAGCTCTTGATTTCCAACAGGCCCTGCTCGATTTCGGGGACCTCCTGGCGGAACAGCTCGATCATGAACTGCGGCGAGCTGCGCGACAGGATGATCTGCGGACCGCGCAGCGTGGGATCGACCTCCAGGATGACCGCACGCACACGGTCGCCCGTGCGAAGGTTCTCTTTCGGGATCATCTCGCTGCGCTTGAGGCGCCCCTCGACGCGACCGGACTCGACGATGAGGTCGCCCTTGTCCAAACGCTTGACCGTGCCCACGAAGATCTTGTCGCCTCGGGCCAGGAAGTCGTTGAGCAGCTGCTCGCGCTCGGCGTCGCGGATCTTCTGCAGGATCACCTGCTTGGCCGCCTGCGCGCCGATGCGGCCGATGGGCACGGACTCGACCGGCTCCTCGATGTAGTCGTCGACCTCGATGTCGGGAATCTGCTCTCGCGCTTCGAACAGCAGGATCTCGGCGTCGGGCTGCTGCAGCCCCGCCTCGTCGGGCACGACGTGCCAGCGGCGGAAGGTCTCATACTCACCAGTCTCTCGGTCGATCACCACGCGGATGTCGACCTCGCCCTCGTAGAGCTTCTTGGTGGCGGATGCCAGGGCGGCCTCGACCGCGCCGAACACGACATCGCGTTCCACGTTCTTCTCGCGCGAGATCGCGTCCACCAGCATCAACAGTTCGCGGTTCATGATTCCTGACCTCCGTCTTCTTGTGCACTGTCCGCGGATGCGGCCGCGGCCTGCCCCCTGCGCCGACCCTTGAAGTCGATCACGGGCACCAGGCGGGCTTCACGCACCTCGTCCAGAGAAAAATCCAATGCTTGCTCCTGGGTGCCCTCACGCAGGACGAGGCGCCATCCTTCGTCCAGGGATTCCAGGACGCCACGGTACTTCTTGCGCCCTTGAAAGGCGTGTTTAAGGGTGATGTCCACTTCCTGGCCGGCAAAGCGCCGGTAGTCGGCCTCCTTGCGCAAAGGCCGGTCCAGCCCAGGCGACGACACCTCCAAGCGCCGGTAGTCGACATTCTCGACCTCCAAGACGTACTGGAGCTGACGCGTCACCCTTTCGCAATCGTCCACGGTGATGAAAGCGCCATTCGGATCGCCGACCACGCGGTCGATGAACACGCGCAACAGCCCGCCCGCACTGCGCTCGCATTCGACGAAGTCATAACCCAACCCCGTCACCGTGTTCTCAACCAAGGCCTGCCAACCCATCGTGTTCCCAACACTCCTGCAGCATCACCGCCCACATCCTGCAACTGCACCCCGCAACTGCACCAAGCATCCGCCACCAAGCATCCGCCGCCAAGCATCCGCGCCCTGCGGCACAACGAGCCACCCGCAAAGCAAACGGGGCCAAGCAAAAAAAATGGGCTGGATGTCTCCGCCCATTATTTGCAATGGCTCACAATGACTTAGCGAAAGTCGGATTGTACTTCGCCCGGCAGGACCAAGCAAGTCCTGGGCCCGTTGCGGTGTTGCCTGCGGCGCAGCCGGCGCCGGCTGGCGTCGTCCAGGGGCTGCATGCCAAAATCTTCTTTCTTTGACCTTCTCGGAGACACCATGGGATTTCTCGCCGGCAAGCGCTTTCTGATCACCGGCCTGCTGTCCAACCGCTCGATCGCCTACGGCATTGCGCAGGCGTGCCGCCGCGAAGGGGCCGAACTGGCGTTCAGCTATGTGGGCGAACGCTTCAAGGACCGCATCACCGAGTTCGCCCGCGAGTTCGATTCCGACCTGGTCTTCGATTGCGACGTCGGTGACGACGCCCAGATCCAGGCCCTGTTCGACCGGCTCGGCCAAGCCTGGCCGAGCTTCGATGGCTTCGTGCACTCCATCGGCTTTGCCCCACGGGAAGCGATCGCCGGCGAGTTCCTCGACGGCCTATCGCGCGAGGCCTTCCGCATCGCACATGACATCTCGGCTTACAGCTTCCCTGCG
The DNA here is from genome assembly GCF_046291045.1 of Caldimonas sp. Lineage (GTDB taxonomy): Bacteria > Pseudomonadota > Gammaproteobacteria > Burkholderiales > Burkholderiaceae_C > Caldimonas. Next base: position 35,499 of record NZ_JBKBSL010000017.1, read on the forward strand.
ATGGCCAAGGCTGCCCTGCCCCGCCTGAACCCCAAGGCCGCGCTGCTGACCTTGAGCTACCTGGGTGCCGTGCGCGCCGTGCCCAACTACAACACGATGGGGCTGGCCAAAGCCTCACTGGAGGCCAGCGTGCGCTACCTGGCCGCCCAGCTTGGCGCGCGAGGCATCCGCGTCAACGGCATCTCCGCCGGCCCCATCAAGACCCTGGCCGCCTCGGGCATCAAAGGCTTCAGCAAGATTCTGGAGATCGTCGAGTCCAACGCCCCGTTGCGGCGCAACGTGACGATCGAGGACGTGGGCAACGTCGCCGCCTTTTTGCTGTCCGACCTCGCTTCGGGCGTGACCGCCGAGATCACCTACGTCGACGGGGGATTCAGTCAGGTCATGGGCGGCGTGCCGGCGGGACTGCTCGACGCCTGAAACCCTCGAACCGCTCGGCCAGGCGCCCACCGCGGATCGAGCCGTGAGGCGCCCCCTCCGCGACAGCGGGCCACCCCTGCGCAGTCGCTCACAGCAGCTGCAAGATCTCGCGGCGCTTGCGCTGGAATTCCTCTTCGGTGATCAGACCCTGCTCACGCAGACGCTGCAGACCCCGCAGGCGCTGCGCCTGCTCCTCGAAAAAGCGTTCATCCCGTCGCCCGGCGGGGTCGGCTGCGGCCGCTGGCCCAGGTGCCACGGCTGGCTCGGCCACCGCCGCCGGCGCAGCGACCGCGGACTGCAAGGAGAACACCAGCCAGTCGGCCCGCCGGGCCCGACCTTGAGGACTCGCCACGGCCGAGGGGCCGGCCTGCGCGCGCGAGCCGTACTGAAAGCGCGGCAGCACCTTCGTGGCGCGGTAGGCGTGGAAGAAATCCAGGCGTGCATCGTGCACGATCAGGTTCAACCCCTCCTCGCCGACGAACAGCCGCGCCGTCACGCCATAGGGCGTGCTCAGGAAGTTCCCATGGCGACGGGCCGTGCTGAGCAGCTCCACATCCTGCCCCGGACCGGCCGCCGCAAGAGCCTGCACCAGCGGGCCGACCAGGTCGTCCAGCTCGTCGTTGCTGAACAGGTTCTCCGTGCGCCCCCGCACGACGGTGGTGATGCTGCCCAGCGCGCGGCGCAGGACCTCCGGCGCCACGGTGGCGGGATGCGCGTTGGGCGCGTCGCTGCCCGGCTCCCGGGGGGGCCAGCCGGACGACGGTGAGCTCGTGGATGCGCCACTCGCGCGCCCGTTGCGAGACCGAAGCGTCGGCGGCCGCCTGTGCCGCCACCGGCACCGGCTGTGTCAGCCCCGCCATCAGGGCCAGCAGCACGGCTGCAGCCGCCGTCACACGCCGGCCCACAGAGGTTTGAGTTTGAGTTCCGGTAAGGGGGTGTTGCACGCTCGTCTCCTCATCCACATCGTCAGCTCAATTCGTCCAAGGCTCGCGCGGCCCCCAAGAGGGCGGGATGCTCCGCCTGCACGACGTAGGTCGGAATCCCGGCGAGGTAGGCACTGAAACGCCCCTTGTCCTCGAACCGCCGCCGGAAGGCGGAGCGGTCGAACCACGTCCCCAGGCGCGGCACGATGCCGCCGCCAATGTAGACCCCCCCTCGCGCACCCAGCGTGAGCGCCAGATTGCCCGCCACATTGCCCAGGAAGCTGCAAAACAGCGCCAACGCTTGTTCGCAGGCGGGATCTTCGGCCGCCAAAGCCGCACGCGAGACGTCGGCCGGCGTCAGGCTCGCTGGCGCCACACCACGCAACTCGCACACGGCGTCGTAGAGATGGACCAACCCCGGGCCGGACAAGGCCCGCTCGGCGGAGGCATGCCCGAAGCGCCGCCGCAGCAGACGCAGGACCACCTCCTCTTCCTCGTCGGCGGCCGCCAGCGTCACATGCCCCCCCTCGCCGTTGACCGGCACGAGCCGTCCACCACTCGAAGACAGCAGGCCCGAGACACCAAGCCCCGTGCCGGCGCCCAGCAAGGCCCTCGGCTCGCCCTGCACGGCCTGCCCACCGCCCACAGGCCGCAGGTCGCCGCCCGCCAACGAGGGCAGCGACATCGCCAGCGCCGTGAAATCGTTCAGCACGAGCAGGCGCTGCAGCCCGAGGCTTTCGCGCAGGGCACGGATGGAAAAGGCCCAGTGGTGGTTGGTCATCTGCACCCAGTCGCCGGTCACGGGATTGGCGATGCCGATCGCACACCACGGCGGGATGTCGAGGCCCTCCTGCACGAGGTAGGCCCGGATGACCGACTCCAGCGACTCATGATCGGCACAGGCATAGGTCTTCACACGTTCGGGCAGGCGACCCGACGCCGCCACCCAGGCCAGACGGGCGTTCGTCCCGCCGATGTCCCCGACCAGGCGGGGGTAGGTTTGATCCACGATGTTGTCTTCCTCGATGAGCCTTTGGCACCGACTTCTGGTCGGCACATGATGTAGGTAAACTACATCATGATGCTAGACGAGTTCGAACCCACTGTCCATGCTTGCCGGGGCATCTCCGGGTGACCTTGAACTTCTGGCGGGCGCCAGAGTAGTTGCAATCAAGGGTTATCCCTGGTTCAGCAAAGGTAGTTTCGTTACTAGAGTTCGGTCTGTTATCAAACTACATCATCACTTGTAGTGATTCTACAGATGGCCATGACGGACAAGTCTTCCTTGGCGGCGTCCGCCCGCAACCGTGGTGGCCCAGCGGTCTTCAGAGCGAGCGAGTTCGCGGCGCCCGGCCGGGCGCCGCCTCTTTTTCGCTGTCGCCGTCGGTTTTCCCCAACCGCTGTGAAGCGGCCTCGGCCGTCCGCAGCATGACACCCCCAAGCCACAACCCATGAGGAGTTCCACTATGCATCACAAGTTCAAGCTGCTGGCTGCCGCCGCGGCCGTGGCAGGCGCCTTCGCCGCGCCGGCCACGTTCGCGCAGGGCATCGAGTTCCACGGCTACGTGCGCACCCAGGTCGGCGGCACCAGCGAAGGCGGCAACCTGCAGTGCTTCCGGCTGGGCTTCCCGGCGCAGGCCAAGTACCGCCTGGGCAACGAATGCGACAACTACGGCGAGGCGGCGGTGTCGGTGCCCTTCGGCAAGTCTGACGGTGCCTGGGCGAAGTACAACCTGCGCCTGGCGCTGCGCGAGAAGGGGGCGCAGGACTATGAAAGCGTGATCGACCAGAACCCCTCGAGTGACGGCAAGAGCTTCGACATCGCCAGCCGCGAGAACTATGTCATCGCCGGCGGCTTCTTCCCCGAGGGTGCCCTCGAAGACGCCAAGCTGTGGGTGGGCAAGCGCTTCTACAACCGCCACGACGTCCACATCAACGACTACTACTACTGGGCCAACACCGGCCCCGGCGCCGGCATCGAAGACATCGGCGTGGGCCCGGCCAAGTTCGCCTTTGCCTACCACCAGAACGGCGGCAACTCTGGCCTGGACGGCGCGCCGGGCAGCTTCGTGTTCGGTGGCGGCGTGGGCGTGAACGCCGCCAAGCGCTATGAGTTCCGCTTCTACGACATCGGTGTCAACCCGAACGGCAAGCTGGAGCTGGCCGCTCAGGTGATCCGTGGCAGCAACGCCACGGCCAGCGACGAAAAGACTGGTTACCTGCTGACGGCCCAGCACTTCCAGGGCGGCATTCTCGGCGGCTTCAACAAACTCGCGCTGCAGTATGGCCGCGGCAACGGAGCCGGCATGAACTGGATCCCGGCCTACGCCGGCGGCAACAACAGCACCAAGGGCGAATCGATTCGCCTGGTCGAACAGATCTACATCGCGCCGGCGGGCAGCAACTGGTCGGGCATGGGCACCTTCATCTGGGACAACCTGAAGAAGGCCCCCTGGGATCTGGAGCAGCGCCAGTGGATGAGCTTCGGCGTGCGTCCCCAGTACAACTTCAGCGACAACTTCTCGCTGGCGATGGAGCTCGGCGTGGACCGGGCCAAGGATGACAGCCAGACCAATCCGAAGTGGGCCACGCTGACCAAGCTGACGATCGCGCCGCAGCTGTCCCTGTCGCGCGGCTTCTGGTCGCGGCCGGTGCTGCGCGGCTTCGTGACTTACGCCACCTGGAACGAGGCGGCCCGCAACGGCGTGAATGCGAACTCGAACAACGTGTTCGCCGACAAGAAATACGGCATCACCTACGGCGTGCAGGCCGAAACCTGGTGGTGATCGGGCCGGTGCCGGCCTGAGCCGGCACGGCGGCTCGACTGCACGGGCGGCCCCGCGCCGCCTGCAAGGCGATGGGCATCGACATGCCGTGCCCATCGCCTTGCACCTGGGCTTCGCACCCAACCGGATACCGACGGACTTTTCGACGTGACCACTGCCTCGCTCCTGCGCGCCCAGCCCACCGACTGGTGGCGCGGCGCCCTCATCTATCAGATCTACCCCCGCAGCTTCGCCGACAGCAACGGCGACGGCATCGGCGATTTGCCTGGCATCGTCGAGCGCCTGCCCTACGTGGCCAGCCTCGGGGTCGATGCCATCTGGATCTCACCGTTCTTCCGCTCACCGATGAAGGACTTCGGCTACGACATCGCCGACTACCGCGACGTCGATCCGATGTTCGGCACCCTGGCCGACTTCGACCGCCTGGTGGCGCGCGCACACGAACTGGGCCTGAAAGTCATGATCGACCAGGTGCTTTCGCACACCTCGGACCAGCACCCCTGGTTCGTCGAAAGCCGCGCCAGCCGCGACAATCCCAAGGCGGACTGGTACGTGTGGGCCGACCCCAAGCCGGATGGCACCCCCCCAAACAACTGGCTCAGTGTCTTCGGCGGCTCGGCCTGGCAATGGGATTCGCGCCGGCGACAGTACTACCTGCACAACTTCCTCACGAGCCAGCCTGACCTGAACTTCCACAACCCGGCGGTGCAACAGCAGGTGCTGGGAGACATCCGCTTCTGGCTCGACCGCGGCGTGGACGGTTTCCGCTTCGATGCCTGCATCTTCCACTTCCACGACCGGCAATTGCGCGACAACCCGCCGGCGATCCGCCGCGACACCAAGACGGTCATGGAGACCAACCCTTACGGGATGCAGCGCCACCTGTACGACAAGACCCAACCGGAGAACCTGACCTTCCTGCAGCGCGTGCGGGCCCTGCTGAACGAGTACGGAGCCGCCAGCGTGGGGGAGATTGGGGACGACGACTCGCTCAAGACCATGGCTGCCTACACGGCCGATGGCGACAAGCTGCACATGGCCTACAGCTTCAACTTGCTCACGGCGGAACACAGCGCCACCTACATCCGCCAGCAGGTCGAGGAGCTAGAAGCCCAGATGAAGGACGGTTGGGCCTGCTGGTCCTTCGGCAACCACGATGTGGCCCGCGTGATGACGCGCTGGGGCGGCCCGGGCGCCTCGCCCGATTACATCAAGGTGGCCGGCGCCATGCTGATGAGCCTGCGCGGCAGCGTGTGCTGGTGGCAGGGGGACGAACTGGCCCTGACCGAAGCCGACATCCCCTTCGAGAAGCTGCAGGATCCCTACGGCATCGCCTTCTGGCCCGAATTCAAGGGTCGCGACGGTTGCCGCACGCCCATGCCCTGGTCGAGCACGCGGCCGCATGGAGGCTTCAGCGGGGACGCCACGGTGGAACCCTGGCTGCCCGTTCCGCCCGAACATCTCGCACGAGCAGTGGACGTGAGCGAGGCCGATCCCGCGTCGCCCTTGCAGGCGCTGCGCCGATTCATCGCCTGGCGCAAAACGCAGCCGGCGCTCGTGACCGGCGACATCCGCTTCTTCGATGCTCCCGAGCCCGTGCTGGCGCTGGCCCGCACCCCGGCCGCCGGCCTGCCCGGCGATGCAGTGCTGGCCGTGTTCAACCTGGGGCCCGAGCCGGTGAGCTTCGAGCTGGCGCAGGCACCGGCCACTTCGGCACTGGAAGGCCATGGCTTTGCCGGCGCGCATCGCCAGGCTCAGCGTTTCACCCTGCCCGCCCACGGCGCCTACTTCGGCAAGATGGTGTGATGTCCCAAGCCTGAACCGACCCGACCCATGGCCCACCTCCAACTCAAGGCGTTGCGCAAGTCCTACGGCGAGATCGAGACGCTGCACGGCATCGACCTAGACATCCACGACGGCGAGTTCATCGTCTTCGTCGGCCCCTCGGGCTGCGGCAAGTCCACGTTGCTGCGCTGCATCGCCGGTCTCGAAGACATCACCAGCGGCGAGCTGTACATCGGCGGTCAACTCGTCAACGAGGTGCCTCCTGCCAAGCGAGGCATTGCGATGGTCTTCCAGAGTTATGCCCTGTACCCTCACATGACGGTGGCCGAGAACATGGCCTTCGGGCTGCGCCTGGCCGGGGTCAACAAGGACGAACAGGCAGCCGCCGTGAAACGCGCTGCGCAGATCCTGCAGATCGAGCATCTGCTGGAGCGCAAGCCCAAGGCCCTGTCGGGCGGGCAGCGGCAACGTGTGGCGATCGGCCGTGCCATCGTGCGCAAGCCGGGCGTCTTCCTGTTCGACGAGCCGCTGTCCAACCTCGATGCCGCCCTCAGGGTTCAGATGCGGGTAGAACTGGCCCGATTGCACCGTGAACTGAAGACGACCATGGTCTATGTGACCCACGACCAGGTCGAGGCCATGACCCTGGCCCATCGCATCGTGGTGTTCCATGCGGGCCGCATCGAACAAGTGGGCACGCCGATGGAGCTGTACCACCGCCCGGCCAACCTCTTCGTGGCCGGCTTCATCGGCTCGCCCAAGATGAACTTCATTTCGGCCACGCTGGAGTCGGCGGCCGCCACCGAAGCCCTATTGCGGCTGGCCGACGGACGCGCCATCCGCGCGGCCGTCGATGCCACCGGTCTGGCCGCCGGCGCAAAGGTGACCGTGGGCGTGCGCCCCGAACACATCGACACCCAGACCGCCGCACCGGCCAACGAACTGCGCGGCACGGTGCAGGCGGCCGAACACCTGGGTGATGTCACCTACCTGTATGTGGACGTTCCCGGCGCCCAGGCGCCCGTGGTCGTGCGTGCGTCCCCGGACAACCCGCTGGTCATCGGCGACACCGCCCACCTGGGCCTGGCCCCCCAGCGCTGCCACGTCTTCGATGTCGACGGACAGGCCCTGCCCCGCGCGGGATGACCGTCGCCCCCTTTTCCCCAACCGTGTCTTTGGACATACCCAAGCGCCGACCTGGCCGAAACCAAAGGAGCAAGTCATGAACATTCAACGTCAACGCATCAAGCTGGTGGCTGCGGCCGCCGCGCTGGCCTTTTCAGCCGGTTTCGTAACCCCGGCCCTGGCCGTCGAGCCCGGCAAGCTGCTGATCTGGATCAACGGTGACAAAGGCTACAACGGCCTGCAGAAGGTCGGTGATGAGTTCGAAAAGAAAACCGGGGTGAAAGTGACGGTCGAGCATCCGGAAGACGCCCCGGGCAAGTTCCAGCAGGCTGCGGCTGCCGGCAAGGGCCCCGATATCTGGATCTGGGCGCACGACCGCGTGGGCGAGTGGATCCAGGGCGGCCTGCTGCAGCCCGTGAGCCCATCGAAGAAGATCATCGACGACATCGACCCACTGGCCTGGAAGGCTTTCAACATCGGTGGCCGCACCTGGGGCTACCCGATCTCGATCGAGGCGGTGGCCCTCATCTACAACAAAGATCTGGTGCCCACCCCGCCCAAGAGCTTCGAAGAGGTGATTGCGCTGGACAAGAAGCTGTCGGCCCAGGGCAAAAAGGCCATCCTCTGGGACTACAACAACACCTACTTCACCTGGCCGCTGCTGGCGGCCAATGGAGGCTATGCCTTCAAGCAGAAGCCCGATGGAACCTATGACCCGGCCGACACCGGCGTGAACAATGCCGGTGCCCTCAAGGGCGCCGAGCTGATCGCCAAGATGATCAAGGACGGTGTGATGCCCAAGGGGGCCGGCTACGCCGACATGGAAGCCGCCGTCAACCAGGGCAAGGTCGCAATGATGATCAACGGCCCCTGGGCCTGGGACAACCTGAAAAAGTCCAAGATCAACTTCGGCGTGGCCAAAATCCCCACCGTGGCTGGCAAAAAGGCCGCTCCCTTCGTGGGCGTGATGGGTGCGATGATCAACAAGTCTTCTCCGAACCGCGACATCGCCGTCGAGTTCATCGAGAACCATATGCTCAGCGTGGCAGGCCTCAAGGCCATCAACGACGATGTGCCCCTGGGCACGCCTGCGTCCAAGGCCTTCTTCAACCAGCTCAAGAGCGACCCGAACATCCAGGCCACGATGGCCAGCGCCCAGGACGGCGCCCCCATGCCCAACATCCCCGAGATGGGGCGCTTCTGGTCCTCGATGGCTTCGGCGCTGCAAAACATGACCGAAGGACGCCAAAGCCCCAAAGAGGCCCTGGACGCCGCGGCCAAGCGCATCACCGCCAAGTGACCTGACCCACTGCCCGCGAGGGCTGCTCCCTGGTGGTCCGGCATCCGTGCCGGACCACCCGCAGATTGCGTATGACTCAGACTTCCGTCTTGCAGCGTTGGGCTTCCCCGGTCGCCGGCACCGTGCTGGCCCTGGGAGCGCTGTACCTCGTCACCCTCGTCCACGCTGCCGGCGAAACGCTGCTGGCTGGCACCTTGCTTGTGGTGATTGCCCTGGCAGCCTGGATCTATACCTCGCAGCGCCTGTATGCCTGGCGCTATCTCTTTCCGGGCATCGCCGCCGTGGTCATCTTCGTGGTCTTTCCGATGCTGTACACGGTGGCCATCAGCTTCACCAACTACAGCTCGCGCAACCTGCTCAGCTTCGAGCGCGCCACGGCCTACTTCCTGGACGAGACCTACCAGGCCGAGGGTCGCAGCTATGGCTTCACGCTGCTCAGCGACGGACACCGCCATGTCGGTCGCTTCGAAGATCCTGACACCGGCGAGATCTTCCTCAGTCCGGAACTCGATCTCGACGATCCGACGCCGGGCCCGGTGGCCGCTGTCGCGGCCCAGGCAGACCCACCAGGCCTGGCCCCCGTCGAACTGCGCGAGCTCATTGGCCTGCAGCCTCGTCTACGCGCCCTCACCGTCACCATGCCCGACGGCACGGAAGTGCGCATGAGCGGCCTGCGCCAGTTCGGCCCCGTCCAGAAGCTCTATGCACGCAATGCCGACGGCAGCCTCACGAACCGGCAGGACGGCTCGGTGTTGCGCCCGAACTTCGAGGCCGGCTTCTACCAGAACCAGGCCGGAGAGAACGTGGCTCCTGGCTTCCAGGTGAACATCGGAGCCACCCACTATCTGCGCATCTTCACCGACAAGGCCTTCCGCGAGCCTTTCGTGCGCATCTTCATCTGGACGGTCGTCTTCGCAGCGCTGACCGTGCTGTTCGCCACCTCGGTGGGCATGGTGCTGGCCGTGCTGCTGAGCTGGGAGGCCTTGCGTTTCCGCGGGGTCTATCAGACTTTGCTCTTCCTTCCTTATGCCGTGCCGGGCTTCATCTCCATCCTGGTGTTCAAAGGACTTTTCAACAACAACTTCGGCGAAATCAATCTGATCCTGCACGGCCTGTTCGGCATCAAGCCCGCGTGGTTCTCGGACCCCTTCCTCGCCAAGGTGATGCTGCTCATCGTCAACACCTGGCTGGGCTACCCGTACATGATGGTGCTATGCATGGGGCTGCTCAAAGCCATCCCGTCGGATCTCTACGAAGCCTCGGCCGTGGCAGGCGCCGGACCCCTCACCAACTTCTTTCGCATCACGCTGCCTCTGGTCATCAAACCGCTCACACCGCTGCTGATCGCATCGTTTGCGTTCAACTTCAACAACTTCGTGCTGATCAACCTGCTCACCGGCGGGCGGCCCGATTTCCTCGACACCCAAATCCCGGCTGGCACCACCGACATCCTGGTGTCATACACCTACCGCATCGCCTTCGAGGATTCAGGACAGAACTTCGGCTTGGCCGCCGCCATCTCCACGGTGATCTTCACGATGGTGGCACTGCTGTCGTGGATCAACCTGCGCGCCACGCGCATCACCAAGGACGAAGCCCGCTGAGACGAACCCAGGAGCACTCCCCACCATGGCCATCGTTCTCGACAAGTCCCATCGCTGGCGTGTGCTGGCCGCTCACGCCTTCCTGATCGCGCTCATCGCGGTCATCATCTTCCCGTTCCTGATGATCCTGTCGATCTCGCTGCGTCCGGGCAACTTCGCCGCCGGCAGCCTGATCCCCGACCAGATCAGCCTGGAGCACTGGAAGCTCGCGCTGGGCATCCCCTACGAGGGGCCCGACGGCCGCATGGTCGAGCCCCCCTTCCCCGTCCTGCGCTGGCTGTGGAATTCGGTGAAGGTGGCCACGCTGTCGGGGATCATCACCCTGCTGCTGTCCACCACCGCGGCCTATGCCTTTGCCCGCATGAAGTTCCGCGGGAAGTCGCAGGCCCTCTCCGCCCTGCTGCTGATCCAGATGTTCCCGGCCGTGCTGGCGCTGGTGGCCATCTACGCCATCTTCGACCGCATTGGCAATGTCTTCCCCTTCTTCGGCATCGACAGCCATGCTTCGCTGCTGCTGGCCTATGCCGGAGGCATCGGCCTGTTCACCTGGACGATCAAGGGCTACTTCGACACCATCCCCTCCGAGATCGAGGAGGCGGCCAAAGTGGACGGCGCTTCGCCGTGGCAGGCGTTCCGGCTGGTCTTGCTGCCCATGGCCGTGCCGATCCTGCTGGTCGTCTTCCTGCTCGCCTTCATCCACGCCATCATCGAGTATCCGGTGGCGTCGGTGCTGCTGCAGGGTCAGGATCAGCTCACGCTGGCCGTGGGCTCCAAGCTCTTCCTTTACGAACAGCGCTACCTGTGGGGCGACTTTGCCGCCGCTGCCATCCTCTCGGGGCTGCCCATCACCGTGGTCTTCATCCTCGCCCAGAAATGGATGGTCTCCGGCCTCACGGCCGGCGGACTGAAAGGCTGACGCCTGCACGACGAATCCCCAACCGCTCCCCAACCACCTGCAAGGAGACATCACGATGAAGCGCATTTCTTCCTTTTTGAAAGCGACCGTGGCCGCCGCCGCGCTTGCCAGCGGCATCGGGGCCTTGGCCCAGGGTTCTGCGCCGCCCGCCGGGTACGTGTCCATCCACTACAACCGCTGCGACAACAACTACGATGGCTGGGGCGTACACCTTTGGAAGGATGGAGGCATCCCCCTGCCAGGCATCGAGTGGCAAAAGCCCATGATGCCCACCGGCAAGGACGACTTTGGCGTGTACTGGCACACCAAGCTGGACGACTACGTGAACGGCCGGGTGAACTACATCATCCACAAGGGTGACACCAAGGACCAGGGTGGCCGTGACATGGCTTTCGATGGCAAGGCCCACAAGCAGATCTGGGTGAACAACGGCGACCGCGCCATCTACACCTCGCTGGCCGATGCGAAGAAGGCCCGCGAGGCCAAGCCCTGCAAGTGAACTGAGACGCCTTGGCCCCTCGCCGCTCGCATGCAGCGAGCCGCGGGGGCCGTTCATCATTGTGGCCCGTGCCGCCAGCTTGGCGCCGGCCCCGTCCTGCCTTCCGCCATGAAACTTCGACATCCGGCCCTGCTGCTCGCCCCCCTGATCGTTGCTTGCGGCACCGCGACCCCTCCCCCCGCGTCCGCCCCCGCCGCACCGGCCTCTCAGGCCTCACAGGCCGGCACCGCCATGCCGCACAGCGTGCCGGGGCGATTCGCCGACAACCCCATCGTCTACTTCGTCATCACCGACCGCTTCTTCAACGGCAACCCTGGCAATGACGACAGCTACGGACGCCAGCGAGAGGCCAACCCCAAGGACGATGTAGGCACCTTCCACGGCGGGGATCTCAAGGGCCTGACGATCAAGCTCAGAGAAGGCTATTTCAAGGCGCTGGGGGTGAATGCCCTGTGGATCACGGCCCCCTATGAGCAGATCCGCGGTTGGGTGGTGGGCGGTGACAAAGAATTCAAACACTACGCCTACCACGGCTACTACGCGCTGGACTACACCGTGCTCGACCGCAACATGGGCACCTCGGAGGAACTGCGCGAGATGGTCGACACCGCTCATGCACAAGGCATCCGTGTGCTTTTCGACGTGGTCCTCAACCATCCCGGCTACCTGGACCTGCGCACGGCCGCAGAGTTGGTGCCCAAGGTCCTGTGGCCCGGCCACGAGCAGGCCACCCTGCGCAACTACCACAGCTTCATCGACTACAACAGCTTCGCCTTCGGCGAATGGTGGGGTCGGGACTGGGTGCGTGCCGGACTGCCCAGCTACATCGACGGTGGTCGAGACGACCGCACGATGCAACTGGCCTACCTGCCTGACTTCCGTACCGAGAGCAAGCAGGCCGTCAAGCTGCCCACCTTCCTGCGCAACAAGCCCGACACGCGTGCTCGGGATCTGCCCGACACCACGGTGCGCGGCTATCTCATCCGATGGTTGACCGACTGGGTGCGCGAGTATGGCATCGATGGCTTCCGCGCCGACACCGTCAAGCATGTCGAGCCCGAGGCCTGGGCCGAACTCAAGCGCGAAGCCACCCAAGCCCTGGCCGAATGGAAGGCCAGGAATCCTGACAAGAAGATCGACGACGAGCCGTTCTGGATGGTGGGCGAATACTGGGGCCACGGACCCGAGCGCAGCGCGCTGCACGACGCCGGATTCGACGCGATGATCGACTTCAACTTCCAGCAGCAGGGGCGCCGCTTCAGCGAGCCCGAAGCCCTGTTTGCACAGTACGCACGCGTCTATGCCGGCAGGCCCGGGTTCATCAATCTCGCCTACATCTCCTCGCATGACACCGAACTTTTCAACCGCAAGCGTCTGTACGAGGCCGGCACCGCGCTGATGCTGGCGCCCGGCGGCGTGCAGATCTTCTACGGCGACGAGACCGCGAGACCCGAAGGACATCGCCCGCGCACCGACCCCCAGCAATCGACCCGCTCGTTCATGAACTGGGGTAGCATCGATGCCGAGCTCCTGGCCCACTGGCGCAAGCTCGGAACCTTCCGGACCCGTCATGTGGCGCTCGCCCGCGGCGTGCACGAGCAGTTGCAGGCTGCGCCCTATGTGTTCAGCCGCATCGACACCGCCAGTGGGGACCGCGTCGTGGTGGCCTTGACCGCCCCAGGGCCGGTCACCCTGCCGGTGGGACAAGTCTTCCAAAATGGAGAGCGCCTGCGCGATGCCTACACCGGCCGACCAGTGGTCGTCGACAATGGGCAGGTGAGCCTGGAGGCCGGCCGGGTCGTGCTGCTAGAGCGTGACCCGGTCGCGACGGGACGGTGAGCCGCGCCACCCCATGAAGCCTTGCAGTGTCCTAGCGGCCCAGCGACCCGCCTGGTGCCCAATCTTGGGCCCAATCTTGGGTACAGTGCGCATGGAGAATGTCTGCCATGCCTTCGTCCCCATCCCATGCTGCCGGTTCGGTCCTCACCACGCCCATGCTCGTGGCCACGGGAGGACCTGACATGCCAGGTTTCATCGCACCCTACCCCGACCCGCGCTTGCTGGCCGACATCGGCGCCACCTATGCGCGCTTCTGTCTGGAGCAGCAGCCCGGACGTTTCGACTATGTCACGGTGCTGCCCTGCGCCGACTATCCCGGCTTCGTGGAGGTGGTGCAGGCCTACCTCGACAGCCTGCCTGCCGGCCTGAAGCCTCGCCACGCGGCCGTGGCCATCGCCAACCCGATCGAAGGCGACTGGGTGCGCATGACCAACCGCGACTGGGCGTTTTCGATCGCCGGCGCGCAGCGTCTGCTGGGCTTGTCCACCTTGCTGGTGGTGAACAACTTCACCGCGCTGGCCATGTCGCTGCCCCGTGTGGGCGAGCAAGGTCGCGCACAGGTTGGCGGCGGCGAACCCCAGGCCAACGGCGTGATCGGACTGCTCGGGCCAGGCACCGGCCTGGGCGTCTCGGGGCTGGTGCCGGTGGGAGACCGCTGGGCCACCCTGGCCACCGAAGGCGGCCATGTGAGCTTTTCTCCGGCCGACGAGCGTGAACTCAAAGTGCTGCAGTACGCCTGGAGGTCGCTCACCCACGTCTCGGCCGAACGGCTGGTCTCGGGCCCGGGCATCGAGATCATCTACCAGGCCCTGACCGAAGGCCGCTCCGACCTGCCGGCCCGGCTGAGCACCACCGACATCGTCCAGCGCGCGATCCAAAACCTGTGCCCCTGGTGCGTCGAGGCCGTCGAAACCTTCTGCAATATGCTGGGCACGGTGGCCTCGAACTTGGCTCTCACCCTGGGAGCCACCGGCGGCATCTACATTGGCGGGGGTATCGTGCCGCGGCTGGGCGAGTTCTTCCTGCGCTCGGGCTTCCGGCAGCGCTTTGAGGCCAAGGGGCGCTTCTCGGGTTACGTGGCCCGCATTCCCACCTATGTGCTCACCGCCGAGAATCCGGCCTTCCACGGTGTGTCCTCGCTCTTGGCCGAGCATGTGCCGGCCCACGAAGGCGGCAACCCGCTGATGGAGCGGGTGCGCGCAGCGCGGCCCAACCTGACGCCAGCCGAGCGGCGGGTGGCCGACTTCGTCCTCGACAACCCGCGCACGGTGCTCAACGATGCGATCGCCGTGATCGCCCAGATGGCCGAGGTCAGCCAGCCCACGGTGATCCGCTTCTGCCGTTCGCTCGGTTTCCAGGGACTGGCCGACTTCAAGCTCAAGCTGGCCTCAGGCCTGACCGGCAACATCCCCGTGCAGCGCACCCAAGTGCGCCGGCAAGATGCGACCCCCGACCTGTGTGCCAAGGTGCTGGACAACACCATCTCGGCCATCGTGCAGTTCCGCGAGTCCCTCAACGTCGAAGCCGTAGACCAAGCCATCGAACGGCTGCGCCAAGCCAAGCGCGTGGAGTTCTATGCAATGGGCAACTCGGCCGTAGTCGCCCTGGATGCCCAGCACAAGCTCTTCCGCTTCCGCATTCCCTCTGTGGCGCATACCGATGCGTCGATGCAGTCGATGGCCGCCGAGCTGCTGGGGCCGCAGGATGTGGCGGTCTTCATCTCCAGTTCGGGCCAGCCGCCTGAGCTGGTGCGAGCCGCCACCCTGGCACGCGACCGCGGCGCGGCCGTCCTGGCCATCACGGCCAGCAAGTCACCGCTGGCCAAGAAGGCCACAGTGTGTATCCCGGTGGATCACAACGAGGACAGCGCCACCTTCCTCGCGATGATCTCGCGCATCTTGCACCTGCTGGTGGTGGACATGGTGGCCGTGGGCGTGGCCGTGCGGCGCGAAACGGGCGGCAGCATTCCCCGAACGACACCAAGTGGCGACACCTCAGGCCCGGATCATCCTCCGGGCATGCTCATCTCCCACGTGCTGTGACAGACGCTTTCAGCGCACACAATCGACGTAGTATCGCCGGTGCCCGTTGGCGTCGTCCTCTTCCACCAAGCCGTGCACGTCAGTGTCGAAGCCCGGGAAAGCCGCATTGAACTCGCGGGTGAAGCGCAAGTAATCGCAGATCTTGCGGTTGAAGCGCTCGCCGGGGATGAGTAGCGGGATGCCCGGCGGATACGGCGTCAGCAAAGAGGTCGTGATCCGGCCCTCGAGCTTGTCGATCTCCACGCGCTCGGTCTCTCGATGGGCAATGCGTGCATACGCATCGCTGGGTTTCATGGCCGGCTGCAGGTCGGACAGGTACATCTCCGTCGTCAGGCGTGCGATGTCACGCTTGGCATACATCTCGTGGATGCCCTGGCAAAGGTCGCGCAGACCCATGCGCTCGTAGCGCGGGTGCTGGGCGCAAAACTCCGGCAAGATGCGCCACATCGGTTGATTCTTGTCGTAGTCGTCCTTGAACTGCTGCAGGGCCGTCAGCATCGTGTTCCAGCGCCCCTTGGTGATGCCGATGGTGAACATGATGAAGAAAGAGTACAGCCCTGTCTTCTCGACCACGACGCCATGTTCGGCCAGGTACTTGGTGACGATCGAGGCCGGGATGCCGGTCTTGGCGAACTTACCGTTGAGATCCAAGCCTGGGGTGACGATGGTCGACTTGATCGGATCGAGCATGTTGAAGCCTTCGGCCAGCTTGCCGAAGCCATGCCACTTGGCTGAGCCCTTGATCATCCAGTCCTCGCGCTGGCCGATCCCCGATTCGACCAGCTTGTCCGGCCCCCAGACCTTGAACCACCAATCAGACCCGAACTCTTTCTCCACCTTGCGCATGGCGCGGCGGAAATCCAGGGCTTCGAGGATGCTCTCGGCCACCAGGGCCGTGCCACCCGGAGGCTCCATCATGGCCGCGGCCACATCGCACGAGGCGATGATCGCGTACTGCGGCGACGTCGAGCTGTGCATCAAGTAGGCCTCGTTGAACAGCGCCCGGTCGAGCTTGCGGGTCTGCGAATCCTGCACGAGGATCTGCGACGCCTGCGACAGACCGGCCAGCAGCTTGTGCGTGGACTGAGTCGCAAACACCAGCGACTCCTTCGTGCGAGCCCGGTGCTTGCCCATGGCGTGCATGCCCGAGTAGAAGTCGTGAAAGGCCGCATGCGGCAGCCAGGCTTCGTCGAAATGCAGCGTGTCGATATAACCATCGAGCATCGACTTGATGATCTCGGTGTTGTAGAGCACGCCGTCGTAGGTGCTTTGCGTGATGGTCAGCACACGCGGCTTGACCTTCTTCGGGTCCACCCCCTTGAGCAAGGGGTTGGCCGCGATCTTCTTCTGGATGGCTTCGGGCGTGAACTCGCGTTGCGGAATCGGCCCGATGATGCCGTAGTGATTACGAGTGGGCGTCAGGAACACCGGCACGGCACCAGTCATCGTGATGGCATGCAAGATGGACTTGTGACAGTTGCGGTCCACCACCACCACGTCACCCGGGGCGACCGTGTGGTGCCACACCATCTTGTTGGACGTCGAGGTGCCATTGGTCACGAAAAAGCAGTGGTCGGCATTGAAGATGCGAGCCGCATTGCGCTCGGAGGCAGCCACCGGTCCGGTGTGATCAAGCAACTGACCGAGTTCCTCCACCGCATTGCACACATCGGCACGCAGCATGTTCTCCCCGAAGAACTGGTGGAACATCTGCCCGATCGGGCTCTTCAGGAAGGCCACACCGCCCGAGTGGCCGGGGCAGTGCCAAGAATAGGAGCCGTCCTGGGCATAGCCCACCAGGGCACGAAAGAACGGCGGCGCAAGCGAGTCGAGGTAGCTCTTGGCCTCGCGAATGATGTGGCGCGCCACAAACTCCGGCGTGTCCTCGAACATGTGAATGAAACCATGCAACTCCTTGAGCACATCGTTGGGGATATGCTGCGAAGTGCGCGTCTCACCGTACAGATAGATGGGGATCTCGGCATTCTTGAAGCGGATCTCACTGACGAATGCGCGCAGGTTCTTCAAGGCCGCATCCACCTCCTCGCTCGAGCCCGAGCCGAACTCCTCGTCATCGATGGACAAGATGAAGGCGCTGGCCCGGCTCTGCTGCTGGGCGAACTGGGACAGGTCGCCGTAGCTGGTCACGCCCAGCACCTCGAAGCCCTCCTTCTCGATCGCATCGGCCAAGGCCCTGATCCCCAAGCCAGACGCATTTTCCGAGCGGAAGTCCTCGTCGATGATCACGATAGGAAAGTGAAAGCGCAGCATGGCAAGCCCCTCGGAGCGCGAGTCGAAAATGCAAACCGCAAAGTGTAGAGCCTGCATCGGCCTCGGGCCGTGACGCCGGTCGGTCTGTTCCGTCGGTACCACAGCGCCCGAGGGGCGCAAGCAGGTCGCCCCGCGCGCCGCCGCGTACACTGCGAGCGGCTCCATCATTGCGTCCGGAGGACACCAGTCATGGAATTTCACGACGCCACCTGGTGGTGGCTCCTGACCGGCTTGACCGTGGTCGCCGAACTGCTCACCGGCACTTTCTATCTGCTCATGATGGCCCTGGGCCTGGCGGCCGGCGCCGTCGCAGCCCACACCGGGCTGGGCTTGGCCGGTCAGCTCGTGGCAGCCGCCATCGTCGGCGCATGCGCTGTCGCCCTGTGGCGCTGGCAGCGCAGCCGCAACCCCGCGCGCGGCTCAGACGGCCGGCCCGACCACAACCATCTCGACATCGGCGAGAGCATCACCATCGAACAGTGGCAGCCGGACCACACCGCCCGCGTGAACTACCGTGGCTCCATCTGGACGGCCCGCTATGCCGGGGCGGGTACGCCCGAGCCCGGCGTCTACGTCATCCGCTCGGTCGAAGGCAACCGTTTGCTCGTCGATCGCTGAATCTGCACATCCCGCTATCGGAGGAACCATGGAAATCGTCGCCCTCGTCGCGCTGGTCATCGCCGTGATCTTCATCGCGCGATCACTCAAGGTCGTCCCGCAGCAACACGCCTGGGTGGTCGAGCGCCTGGGCCGCTTTCACGGTGTGCTCAACCCTGGCTTGAACATCCTCGTGCCCTTCATCGACCGCGTCGCCTACAAGCACTCGCTGAAGGAGATACCGCTGGATGTGCCCAGCCAAGTGTGCATCACCAAGGACAACACACAGCTCGCCGTCGACGGCATCTTGTACTTCCAGGTCACCGACCCGATGCGCGCCAGCTACGGCTCGTCGAACTACATCATTGCCATCACGCAGCTCGCCCAGACCACCCTGCGCTCGGTGATCGGCAAGATGGAACTGGACAAGACCTTCGAGGAGCGCGAGGCAATCAACGTCGCCGTCGTCAATGCCCTGGACGAGGCCGCTTCGAACTGGGGGGTGAAGGTGCTGCGCTACGAGATCAAGGACTTGACCCCGCCCAACGAGATCCTGCGCGCCATGCAGGCCCAGATCACGGCCGAGCGTGAGAAGCGTGCCCTGATCGCCGCCTCCGAGGGACGCAAGCAGGAGCAGATCAACATCGCCGAAGGCGAGCGCCAAGCCTTCATCAACAAGTCCGAAGGGGAGCGCCAGGCCGAGATCAATATCGCTCAGGGCCAGGCTGCCGCCATCGTCGCCGTGGCCGAGGCCACGGCCGAGGCCATCCGCAAGATCGCCGCGGCCATCCAGCAGCCCGGCGGCGCGGAAGCCGTCAACCTGAAGGTGGCCGAGAAGGCCGTCGAAGCCTATGCCCAGCTCGCCCAGAAGAACAACACCATGATCGTGCCTGGCAACATGACCGAGGTATCAGCCCTGATCGGGACCGCGATGACCCTCATGAAGAGCGGCACAGCCGCGAGCCGCTGAATACCAGCCCCCCCCCCGGCCAAGGACGGCTTTCTCAAGCCAGACCAAACTTGCTATAATCTATAGCTTCGGCCAACAGGCCCCATGAACACCTCTGGAGAGGTGGATGAGTGGTTTAAGTCGCACGCCTGGAAAGCGTGTGTGGGTTAATAGCCCACCGCGGGTTCGAATCCCGCCCTCTCCGCCAGAACCCCGCATGTAGCCTCGCTCTGCGGGGTTTTGTCTTTATTGCTTGCCCGCATCGGGATGACACCGCAATCCGCGCCACACACGGTTGCTTGAGGTGCCATGCCTGCCTCCCTGACCTTGAAGAACATCCCCGATGCTCTGTACGAGCGGCTGAAGGCCGCTGCTGAGCTGCACTGCCGTAGCTTGAACAGCGAGGCCATCGTGTGCCTGGAGTCGGTGCTGCTGCCCGCCCGAGTGGCGCCCAGTGCCGGCCGGCGAGGTCTACCCGGCGCTGGAAAAAGGCACCCTGGACGCCGCGGAGTTCGTCGGCCCTTTCGACGATGAGAAACTGGGCTTCAACAAGGTGGCCCCGTTCTACTACTACCCGGCCGCGGATGTCGGAAACCAAACCAAAAAAAGGGCGTCCCGGAGGGGACGCCCTTTCTGGAGATCGGCTGATCGAGAAATCAGCGGATCACGGCGAGCTGCTCGCGCTGGCCGCCCTTGTAGGTGTACAGCGTCAGGGCACCGTTCTTGATGTCGCCCTTCTCGTCGAAAGCGATCGTGCCGGTCACGCCCTTGTACTCGATCTTGGACAGCTCAGGCAGGTACTTGGCCGGGTCGACGGAGTCGGCCTTCTTCATGGCCTCGACCATCGCCATGGTGGCGTCGTACACGTACGGAGCGTAGAGCTGCACGTCGATGCCGAACTTCTGCTTGAACTTCTCCTTGAAGGCGTCCATGCCCGCCTTCTGCTCGCCTTCGACACCACCGGCCTCGGCGCAGTAGACCTGCTCGTCACCCATGCTGCCGGCCGCCAGCTTGGGCAGTTCGCCCGTGCAGATGCCGTCGCCGCCCATGAACTTGGCGTTGATGCCCAGGGACTTCATCTGGCGCAGCATCGGGCCGGCCACGGCGTCCATGCCGCCGTAGAAGACGATGTCGGGGTTCTTGCCCTTGATGGTGGTCAGGATGGCGGTGAAGTCCGTGGCCTTGTCGTGCGTGAATTCGCGCGCGACGACATTGCCGCCGGCTTCTTTCACCCCCTTCTCGAACTCGTCGGCCACGCCCTGGCCATAGGCGGTGCGGTCGTCGATCACGGCGATCGCCTTGCCCTGCAGAGTGGTGACGGCATAACGGCCCAGCGTGCCGCCCAGGTGAACGTCGTCAGCCACCACGCGGAAGGTGGTCTTGAAGCCCTGACGGGTGTAACGGGGATTGGTGGCCGACGGCGAGATCTGCGGAATGCCAGCGTCGCTGTAGATCTTCGACGCAGGGATGGTGGTGCCCGAGTTCAGATGGCCGATCACGCCCTTGACGCCCGAATCGACGAGCTTCTGGGCCGCTGCGGTGCCCTGCTTCGGGTCGGCGGCATCGTCTTCGGCCAGCAGCTCGAACTTGATCTTCTTGCCACCGATGACCAGGCCCTGGGCGTTCAGTTCGTCGACGGCCAGGCGTGCGCCCATCTCGTTGTCCTTGCCCAAGTGCGCGATCGCACCGCTGGTGGGGCCCACATGGCCCAGACGGACCACCTCCTCACTGACGGGGGCCGCAGCCGGCGCGGCGGCGGCGGGCGCCTCTTCCTTCTTTCCACATGCGGCCAAGCCAGCCAAGGCGACCGCAGTTGCCAAGAGAGTCAGCTTCTTCATAGATGTCCTTGAAAAATGAGCTGCGAACTTGAGTTGGGGCACGGCCATGCCGCGCCTCGGGTTGGAAGCGCAAACTGTATATCAATCCGGGCAGAAAACTCCATGGCGTTGCCCCTGATTGATGTTGCGTCGGCGTCACGTCCCGGGATCACCCACAGTCCCACCGGGAGGGGCCGATCCGAACCCCTGGCTGCCCCGACCGAGCCCGTGTTCAACGGCCGCCCACCTCGTGCCACGTCAAAGCGTACCCTCGGGACTGGTAGTGCTTCCAGCGCAGGCGAGCCAATCGGCGATCGTCCTGGCCGGCCCCGACCAGCTCGATGAGACGCCCAAACGTATCGAAGGCGGCTGGCACCTCGTCCCCGAGATTGACCAGCACCTCGCGGTGTGGCAGCGCGGTGGGGTCCGAGGCCAGCCACAGGCGGGTCTGCTCAGCCAGACGCCGGCCGACGTCGCCCTCGGGCAGGGGCAGACGGGCATGAGGCAGGAAATCGACCGGGTCGAACACCCACAGGGCCCGATCAAGCTCCGCCAAGTCGTCGTCGCGGCCCACCACGCCGACCTGGGCACCAGCGCGGCTGGCCTTGCGCAGCAGCCGGCACGCATAGGCCAGCTTGTCGGGCACGTTGAAATGGAAAGCAATGGCCGTCACGGGGCAGGCGGCTTTCAGCGCGCTTGGCTGAGCAGATAGCGCGCCAGCAGGGCCACCGGGCGGCCTGTCGCTCCCTTGGCCGAACCACTCTTCCAGGCGGTGCCGGCGATGTCCAGATGCGCCCAGCGGTACTTGCCGGTGAACCGGCGCAGGAACATGGCCGCCGTGATCGCGCCGCCTGCGCGGCCGCCGACGTTACCCATGTCGGCGAAGTTGCTCTTCAGTGCCTCGTCGTACTCCTCGTCCAGCGGCATGCGCCAGCACGTGTCCAGCGCCTCCTGGCCGGCCGCCTGCAGGGCCTCGGCCAGCGCGTCGTCGGCTGTAAACAAACCGCTGTGGTGATGTCCGAGCGCGATCACGCAAGCCCCCGTCAGGGTGGCGACATCCACCACCGAGGCGGGCTTGAAGCGCTCGGCGTATGTCAGCGCATCGCACAGGATCAGACGCCCTTCGGCATCGGTATTGAGGATCTCGATCGTCTGACCCGACAGGCTGGTCACCACGTCGCCCGGCTTGACCGAGCGGCCATCGGGCATGTTCTCGCAGGCCGGAATCAGGCCGACCACGTTCAGTCGGGGCCGGAGCTCGGCCAGGGCCCGCATGGTGCCCAGGACGCTGGCAGCCCCACCCATGTCGAACTTCATCTCGTCCATCTCGGCGGCCGGCTTGATCGAGATGCCCCCGGTGTCGAAGGTGATGCCCTTGCCCACCAGCACATGAGGCGCCTGACCACGGCGGCCGCCGTCGTAGCGCATCACGATGAAACGCAAGGGCTGCTCCGAGCCTTGGGCCACGGCCAGGAAGGCCCCCATGCCTAGCTTTTCGACGGCCTTGCGGTCGAGCACTTCCACCTTGAGCCCATGGGCCTTGCCCAGGCGGCACGCCTCGTCGGCTAGGTGGGTGGGGGTGCAATGGTTGCCGGGGCGGTTGGCCCACTCGCGGGCCACGGCCACTCCCAGGGCGATGGCTCGCGCCTGGGCAAGGTCGCGCTGGACGGCTTTGAGCTCGTCCTGACCGACCAGGAGGCTCACCTTCGACACCGGCGGTGGGGGCGGCGCACTGGGTTTGGTGTGACGATAAACATAAGCGGCCTCGTCCACAGCGCTGACCAGGGCATGGGCGTGCGCCGGTGACCAGGTCGCCTGCGGCGCCAGGGTCACGGCCAGATGGCGAGATCCACCGCTTTTGAGCACTTGCATCGCGGCCATCAGCGCACTGCGGTAGGCCTTGGCCGACGCATCGGCAGCCACCGTGAACACCAAGCGCGGCGCACGCAGTCCGACCGGGCGGTGCAGGTACAGGCTGCGGCCGGTCTTGAGGGCCAGATCCCCCGTCTTCTGGACATCGGCGAACAGCCCGGCCAGGGGATCAGGCAAGTTCTGCGTAGTCAGGGCCGCGTTCAGGACCACGACCAGCGCGTCACATGCCGTGTCGGCCCACAGGGCCGGCGAGGAGGAAAGAGCTCGAAAGTCCATAATGCAACCGTTCATTCGGTGCGCCGATGTTATTCGATTCCTCCGTCCGCAAAGAGCTAAGCCGCAGCTTCGGTGCCACCTTGGTGGTGCTGCTGACCATCGTGCTCACGATGATGCTGATCCGCACCTTGGGCCAGGCGGCCAGTGGGGCGGTCTCCCCGCAGCACGTGGTGCTGCTGCTGGGCTACACGGTGCTAGGTTACCTGCCCTCCATCCTGGCGCTATCGCTGTTCGTCGCCACGGTGAGCACGCTGTCGCGCATGTACCGAGACAGTGAGATGGCCGTGTGGTTTGCCAGCGGGGTGTCGCTGAGCCGGTTCGCCCTGCCGGTGCTGAGGCTGGCCGCTCCCGTCCTGGGAGCGATTGCCGTGCTGGCGCTGCTGGTTTGGCCGTGGGCCAACCAGAGCATCTCCGAGCTGCGCACGCTCTACGAGCGACGCTCGGATCTCTCCCGGGTCACGCCCGGCCAGTTCCAGAGCTCCAGCGACGGCCGGCGGGTCTTCTTCATCGAGCGCAACACCGACGAGGGCCGCGTGGGGCGCAACGTGTTCGTCCTCTCCCGAGAGGAGGGACGCGAGACCGTGACCACCGCGAGCATGGGGCGCATCGAGTTCGAGGGTGAGGACCGCTATCTCGTGCTCGAGGCCGGTCAGCAGACCGACCACAACCTGCGCACCGGCGAGCGGCGCCTCGCTCAGTTCGAGACCTACCGCATCCGGGTCGACGAGAAGGTGCGTTCGCAGGAGCCGGTGCTGCCCCCGCGGGCGCGCTCGAGCCTGTCGCTGTGGCTGGATCCGCAGCCTCGCCATCTGGGCGAGTTGACCTGGCGGCTGGGCCTGCCGCTGACGGCCTTCAACCTCGTCTTGCTGGGTGTGGGCCTGTCGGCGACCTCGCCTCGCCGAGGAACGAGCTGGAACCTGATGTTCGCCCTGTTGACTTTCGTCGTGTATTACAACTTGCTCAACCTCACGCAGGCTTGGGTGTCCATCGGGCGCTTGAGCCCGCCTCAAGCTCTGCTGGCCGTGCACGGCAGCGCCACGGTGCTGGCCCTGGCCTTGCTGCGATGGCGGGTGCATGGGCTGCGCGGTCTGCTGCCAGGACTCGGCCGCGGCGCGGCCTCAGGGGCTCGGGCATGAAGACCGTTCGTCGCCTGCTGTACACCGATATCCTGACGTCCATCGCCTTCGTCGCGGTAGCCTTCCTGGCGCTGTTCTTCTTCATCGACGCCGTCGACGAGCTGGAGCGGGTGGGCCGAGGTGGGTACCGGCTGCACCAGGCGCTGCTGTACTGCCTGCTGCTGTTGCCCGGCCACCTCTATGTGCTGATGCCGATCGCCGTGCTGATCGGCACCATCTACTCGATGGCCCGCATGGCGCAGACGTCGGAGTTCACCATCCTGCGCGTCAGCGGTCTGGGGCCACGGCGCGCGCTGACCCTCCTGCTCGGACTGGGCCTGGTATTCGCCGCCCTCACTTTCGTGCTGGGAGATTACCTGGCGCCTTTCAGCGATCGGCAGGCCCACGCGGTGCGGACCGTGGCGCGCGGGCAGTCGGTGTACGGACAGGCTGGCACCTGGCTGAAGGACCGGCAAGCCACCCCCGACGGCGAGCGCAGTTTCTCGGTGCAGGTCACCGCCGCCGGGCCAGACGGCCGCCTACAGCAGGTGCGGCTCTACGAATTCGATGCCCAAGGACGTCTGGTGGGGCAGTTGCAGGCGCAGTCGGCGACCGTGGACGAGCAGGGGCGGTGGATTCTGAACGGCATTCAGCGCAGCCGCTGGCAGCCCGATCCTAGCTCGCACGACCTGGAGGTCGTGGACGAGCAGCTCGACCGGCTCGAATGGCGCAGCACGCTCACGCGCAATGTCGTGGTGGCGGCGGTGCGACCGCCCAGCGAGATGTCGGCAATGGACCTGTTCCGCTACATGACCCACCTGGCCGACAACGAGCAAGCTGCACAGCGCTACGAAATCCAGTTCTGGAAGAAGGTGCTCTACCCCCTGGCTTGCCTGGTGATGGTGATGCTCGCCCTGCCTTTTGCCTACCTGCACAGCCGCTCGGGCGGAATCAGCCTCAAGGTCTTCGGTGGCATCATGTTGGGCATCAGCTTCGTGCTGCTCAACAACGTTTTCACCCACATCGGCCTGCTGCAGGACTGGACGCCGTGGCTGGCGGCGGCCACCCCCAGTGCGGTGTACTTCGTCCTGTCGCTGCTGGCCTTCAATTGGCTGGTGCGCCATCGCTGAAGGCCCGGCGCTCGGCCGCCCGCAACACGATCAATTGGCTGGCCTGACCATGACACGAACCGGCATCGTCCTGTTTGCCCACGGCGCGCGCGACCCCGCCTGGGCCCGCCCCTTCGAGGCCGTGCGCGCGCGGCTGGCCGAACTGCAGCCGCAATCGGCCGTCGCCCTGGCCTACCTCGAATTCATGAGCCCCGACCTGCTTCAGGCCGGCCAGGCGGTGGCTGCCCAGGGCTGCACCGACGTGCGCGTGGTGCCCCTCTTCCTCGGCGCCGGCGGGCATGTGCGCAAGGATCTGCCGCAGCTCGTCGAGGAACTGCGCCGCCGTCATCCACAAGTGCAATGGACTCTCGCTCCGGCCGTGGGTGAGCACCCGGCGGTGGTCGAGGCGATGGCCCGCGTGGCGGCTGGAACGCCAGCGCCCTGATCGCTCTCGCCGGCTGCTGTGAAGACAGCACCGCACACCTCCCCTCGGCGAACGCGATCGCACAGAGCCCCTCTGCGACACGGCGAACCTCATTCTCTGGTGACATAATTCGCAGAATCTTCAGACGGTCTCGAAATATGAACCTGCATCAGTTCCGCTTCGTCCAGGAGGCCGTGCGGCGCAATCTCAATCTCACCGAGACCGCCAAGGCCCTCTACACCTCCCAGCCCGGCGTATCCAAGGCCATCCTCGAACTGGAAGAGGAGCTTGGCGTGGACATCTTCGCCCGTCATGGCAAGCGCCTCAAGCGCATCACGGAGCCCGGCCAGGAAGTGCTCAAGTCCATCGAGATCATCATGCGAGAGGTGGGCAACCTCAAACGCATCGGCGAGGAATTCTCCAAGCAGGACGCCGGGACGCTGTCGATCGCCACCACCCACACCCAGGCGCGCTACGTCCTGCCGGCCCCAGTGGCGCAGTTGCGCAAACGCTTTCCCAAGGTGAGCGTCAGCCTGCACCAGGGCACGCCCGAGCAGGTGGCGCAGATGCTGCTGCAGGAAACGGCGGAAGTAGGTCTGGCCACCGAGTCCCTGGCCGGCTTTGAGGAGCTGGTGACCCTGCCCTGCTACGAGTGGACGCACGTGGTGGTGCTGCCGGCCCAGCACCGGCTGGCCGCTCAGGAGCGGCTCTCGCTCGACGACCTGGCCGGCGAACCGCTGATCTCCTACCATCCGTCGTTCACCGGCCGCACCAAGATCGACCAGGCTTTCGCGCTGCGACGCCTCAAGCCCAACATCGTGCTGGAGGCGATCGACTCCGACGTGATCAAGACCTACGTCCGCCTGGGCCTGGGGGTGGGCATCGTGGCCGAGATGGCCGTGCGTGACGACCCGACCTTCACCACCCCGGGCGGCGATCTGGTCTGGCGGCCGGCGGGGCACCTCTTCGGCCAGAACCTCGCACGCATCGCCTTCAAGCGTGGCGCCTACCTGCGCAATTTCGTCTATGCCTTTGCCGAGCTGACCTCGGAACGCCTGAACCGCAACCTCATCATGCGGGCCATGGGCGGCGAGTCCAGTTCCTACGACCTCTGAGTCCGCTCATGAACGCCGTTCCCCAACTCACCACCCGGCTGCCCAAGGTCGGCACCACCATCTTCACCGTGATGTCGGCCCTGGCCCACGAACATGGCGCCGTCAACCTCGGCCAGGGATTCCCGGACTTCGACTGCGACCCCCGGCTGCTCGATGCGGTGAATACCGCGATGCGCGCGGGCCACAACCAGTACCCGCCGATGGCTGGCGTGCCGGCGCTGCGCGAGGCCATCGCTGCCAAGATCCAGGCACTCTACGGCCACCACTATGACCCCGGCGACGAAATCACCGTGACCGCCGGCGCCACCCAGGCCATTCTGACGGCCATCCTCGCCGTGGTGCATCCGGGCGACGAGGTGATCGTGCTCGAACCGTGCTACGACAGCTACGAACCCAACATCGCGCTGGCCGGCGCAAAGGCGGTCTTCGTACCCCTGGGCCGCTCCGGCCAGACCGGGGATTTCCGACCCGACTTCGCCCGCATCGCAGCAGCGATCACGCCAAACACGCGGGCCCTCATTCTGAACACCCCGCACAACCCCAGCGCCACCGTCTGGACGGCCGAGGACATGCGCACGCTGGCCGAGTTGCTGTACCCAACCAACATCATCGTGATCAGCGACGAGGTCTACGAGCACATGGTGTTCGACGGCCAGCGGCACGAGAGCGTAGCCCGCTTCCCAGGGCTGGCTGAGCGCAGCTTCATCGTCTCGAGCTTTGGCAAGACCTTCCACGTGACGGGCTGGAAGGTCGGCTACGTGGCCGCGCCTGCTGCCTTGATGGCCGAGTTTCGCAAGGTGCACCAATTCAACGTGTTCACCGTGAACACCCCTATGCAACATGCGCTGGCGGCCTACATGGCCGACCCCGCCCCCTACCTCGGACTGCCCGCCTTTTACCAGCGCAAGCGCGATCTCTTCCGGGCTGGTCTGGCCGGCACACGCTTTCGGCTGCTGCCCAGCCAGGGAAGCTACTTCCAGTGCGTGGACTACAGCGCCGTCAGCGACCTCGACGAGCCGGCCTTCTGTCGCTGGCTCACCACCGAGGTGGGTGTGGCAGCGATCCCGTTGTCGGTGTTCTACAGCGACGGCACCGACCGCAAGCTCGCGCGCTTTTGCTTTGCCAAGCGCGACGAGACCCTGCACCTCGCCTTGGAGCGGCTGGCCCGGCTGTGAAGGCCTGCGGGCACTGCTGGATCAACCGGGACGGCTCTTGTCGTCAGGACTCGGCGCTGGCAGGTCGAGGGGTTCGAACGCGATGAGACCGCTATCGTTCGGTCCTGCCGGCCCCGCAGGCACGACACGCGGCGGTGCCACCTCGACGTCCAGATCGAGATGCACGTCGATGGACTCACCCGCCCCCTCGGCGGGGGCGCCATCCCCGGCTGTCGCCGACACGGTAGGCTCCAGCCGCATCGCGTAGGGATCCTGGGGTTCGTCCAGCGGCAGCAGCAGATCGACGGCCTCGCCGGTGGACTCGAGCTGCACGCGCTCACGCGCAATGCCGTAGAGCATCAACAGCTCGCGGTAGGCGGGCAGGTCGAACGCATTAGAGCTTTCGTCGCCCCGCAGCAAGGAAGCCTGCAGCACCTCGATGGCGCGCACCGGGGTCTCCCACAAGTTCTGCAAGCGGTCGATCACGGCAGGGTAATCTTCCAGCGACCGCCCCACGCCCAGGTCCTCCTCCCAGGAGGGAGCGTAGGCGTTGAAGCGACGGTTGAACTCCCCACGGACCTCCTCGTAGGCCGCACGGTCGCCGCGGCGCTTGTGGATCTCCAACAGCTTCATGTAGGGCAAGGCGCTGGGATCGCGATGCTCGCGCAGGTGACCTCGCAGCAGCTCGATGGCCGCGTCATCCTGCCCCAAAACGATGAAGAACTCGGCCTGCTGTTCCAGGTCGATGAGTTCCTCCACTGCCACCTTCTCGTGGGCCCCTTCGCCCGTGGAGGAAGGTGGCACCGGCGCCGGCCGGGCAGGGACCGCCAGCGCCTCGCGCACCACAGGGGCCGACGGAACCGACGGAACCGACGGAACCGACGGTGCCGACGGGGCCGGGTTGGGCGGGGTCACCGGGGCCGGCGCGACGGGGGGCGTCGCCGCTACCGGGGCCTCGGCCGGCGTAGCCGCGCCCGCCGACAGGTCCGCGGGCAGGCTGCCCGCGGCCGAGGGGCGCCACCACGCGCCGGCGGCACTGCCGCGTTGCCGCGCCATCCAGATCAGGCCCGCCGCCAGCGCAAGGCACAGCCCCAGCAGTGCATAAACCAGGGGATTGGCATACCGCTCGGCCTGAGCCTGCCGCAAACTGGCCTGCAAACCTTCGAGGGCCTGCCGTGTGGCCGCCGACTCTTGACGCAAGGCCTCCAGGCTCTGCTCCAACTGGCGCAGGCGCTCGGCTTCGAGCGCCGCCTGCTCGGGTGTGGTGCTCAGGGCCCGCCACAGCGCGGCAGCGGCCCGACGGTCCTCGACGCGGGCGGGATCGGCCTGGCCCAGGGCCGTCGACAACTGCAGGCTGGGCGTGCTGAACAGTTCCGCATCGAGCGGGTCCAACCGCAGTCGTGGCTGCTCGACCGTGGCGGTGCGGGGCACGGTCGGTCGAGCCGCCGAGCGTTGCGCCGGCGACGCGGTGCGCCCCCCCTCCGAGCGGGAAGCGCTGCGACGCGATGTCTGCGCGCGGGGCGATGCCGCCGGTGCGAGCGCCTCGCGGGCCGCGGGTTGAGCCCCCTGAGGCCCGGGCTGCACGAGGTCGGCCTTCGGCGACGCTATCTGCGGCGCCGTACGGCGGGGAGATGGTGGAGGCGCGCCGGCTGCACTCCCCTGGGTCTTCGTGTCCGGCGACACCTGCACCGTGGGTGGATCGGCAAAGACCACGAACTGCCGCGACAGCCGCGCCTTGCAGCCCACCGTGAGATCCACGGTGACGACGGGCTCGTTCACAGGCGCCAAGGTGGTCACGCGCGCCGTGCGTTGCGACCCCGAAGCGGCCGGATCCCATTGCGTCCGCACCTGGCTCGTCCCCAAGCGCACGTCGCCGAAACTCACCTCGGCCCGCAGGCAATCCGCGTCGGCCAATTCGTCGGGCTCGACACGCACTTCCACGGCGAAATCCAGGGAACGGCCCAGCACGGCCTGAGAATCGGCTTGTCCAAACCCCAGGGCCTGCGCGCCTCCGTGCGGCCCCAACCACGCCAGGCAACAGGCGGCAAGCAACGGAGGTGAGATGCGGGTGGAGCGGCTCTTCATGCGATGGATGTCACGCGGGCGGGGAAACTCTAGCATGCCCGTCATCCAGGCCCGCTGCGTGATGCCCCGGATGCGGGGGCCAGATCTGATGCGCCGCGCGACGACGCCGACTGCCCTCAGGCGGCTCGACCATCACCGTCTTGGCGCAACCGTCTCCCAAGAGAAGGCTCGTGCACAATGAACGTCCCCCTAACCGCCTGCGCACGAGACCGACATGCCCAATGAGCTCCTGACCGAACGCATCGACCGCACCCTGGTGCTCACGCTCAGCGACCCGGATACGCGCAATGCACTGTCCGAAGAGATCACCGCCGCCGGGGTGGAGGCACTCAACGTGGCCGAATCGTCCGACGAGGTGAGCAATGTGGTGATCACGGGGGCGGGCGGCGCGTTCTGCGCAGGCGGCCATCTTCAGCAACTGCAGCGCAACGCCCAGCTCGGACCGGAAGTCCAGACGGCGCGGCTCGAGCGCTTCCACCGCTGGATCGAGGCGATCCGCACCTTCCCCAAACCGGTGATCGCCGCGGTGGAAGGCGCGGCCGCCGGAGGAGGCTGCTCGCTCGCCCTGGCGTGCGACCTCATCGTCGCCTCACGCGAGGCCCGCTTCACGCTGGCCTACAACCGTATCGGGTTGTCCCCCGACGGCGGTGCCACTTGGCACCTGATGCAGATGCTGCCGAGGCCGGTGGTCACCGAGCTATTGTGGTTGTGTGAACCCGTGACGGCCGAACGCCTGCACGGCTTCGGCCTTGTCAACCGGGTGACAGACAAGGGCCGCGCGCTGCCCGAAGCTCTGGCCCTGGCAAGCCGCCTGGCCGAGATGGCCCCCAATGCGCTGGCCAGCAGCAAGGAGCTGCTCAACCACTGGCCCTCGCGCACCCTGCCCCAGCAACTCGACGCCGAACGAGACAGCTTTGTCGACAACCTCCTGCACCCCAATGCCCGCGAAGGCATCGCCGCCTTCTTCGACAAGCGCCCTGCGCGCTTTCGCTGAACCCCGCGCATGCGCGATCGGGAGCCGGCGATGAGGCCTCGTCTGCCCCGGCGCCGTCGCATCTACCTGATGCGACACGGTTCGGTCGACTACTTCCTGCCCGACGGTACCCCGGTGCCGCCGGACACCGTGCCGCTCAATGCCACGGGGCGCAACCAAGCGGATGCCGCAGGCGCGCTCTTCGGTCAGGCCGGCGTGCGCTTCGACCGCGTCTGGGCGAGCGGCTTGCTGCGCACCGTCGAAACGGCCGAGCGGGTGCTTTCCGCCAGTGCCCAGCGCGTGCCCATCGACATCGACGAGGCCTTGCAGGAGATCCGCCCGGGCCGCCTGGCCGATATCCCGCGCGACCGCGTGCACGAGGCCTTCCTGAACGCTTTCCAAGGCTCGACCGACGAATCGGCACGCTTCCTCGGCGGCGAGTCGGTCGGGGAGATGCTCGACCGCATCCTGCCCGCGTTCCAGGCCGTGCTGGCCGATGCTTCCTGGGAGCAATGCCTGCTGGTCTTGCACGGCGCCGTCAACCGAGGCCTGCTCTCGTACGCCCTAGCAGGCCGGCGCTGCTTCCTGGGCCGTCTGGAGCAGGCGCCGGCATGCATCAACATCCTCGACGTCGGCGATGACGACCTGGTCGTGCGCGCCATCAATCTGGCTCCCACTCAGTGGCTGCACGCAGACGAACGCCTGACCACGATGGAAAAGCTGCTTGCCCAGTACCTGCGACTGGATGCCGCCGTAATGGACGCAGGCGCTCAGCGCGCATAGCCCGGGTTGCGCCGGTCCAGCCGCCGCAGCAGACCGGGCCAGGCCAGCGCACCGGCGCCCTGACCTCGAGTGACTTGCCGAGCCTGCTGTGCCGACGTGCGGATGATTTCCGGGTCGACCGTCACCAGCTCCCCGCCGCCCGCCTGCGCGCGGACCTGGATCGTGCACACCGTCTCGAACAGGTACATCGCCAAAAAGGCGTCGGCCACCGTCGCCCCCACCGTCAGAAGGCCATGGTTGCGCAGCATGAGATAGGTGTTGTCGCCCAGATCATGCACGAGCCGCGGCTTCTCGTCATCGCGCAACGCCACGCCCTCGTAGTCATGGTAGCCCAGGCTTGCGAGTACGAAGATGGACTGCTGCGACAGCGGCAGCACGCCGTGCTTCTGAGCCGACACCGCAATCCCGTTGAGGGTGTGCGTGTGCAGCACGCAGTGCGCATCGTGGCGCGCCGCATGGATGGCGCTGTGGATGGTGAAGCCTGCCGGGTTGATCTCGAACGGTGTGTCGTCGAGCTTGCGGCCGGACAGGTCGATGCGCACCAGGCTCGATGCCGTGATCTCCTCGAACAACAGGCCATAGGGGTTGATGAGGAATTGGTCCTCGGCGCCCGGCACACGGGCCGTGATGTGGGTGAAGACGAGGTCATCCCAACCGAACAAGGCCACCAACCGGTAGGCTGCGGCCAGGTCCACACGAGTGCGCCACTCGGCTTCGCTCACACGGCCTTGGAGCGAAGGCAGATCATCGGTCGCAGAGCTCTTCACAGGGGTCGCAGCCATGGCTTGTCTCCAGGTTGACAGGTGGGTGGACAATAGGGGCAGCATCAATCGCCGTTCTGTCACGTCAGCGACAAAACATGCAGACCCCCATTCTTACAATCGCCGAACGCAACACCATCGAGTCCGGCCCTTGGTTCTCCAAGCTCTCCCCTGCCCTGCGCCAGGCCATTCTGTCCCGGGCCTCGGTGCGCCGTCTCGGCGATGGTGCATTGTTGTCCTCGCGCGGCGAGCCGGCCAGCGAATGGATCGGCGTGGCCAAAGGGGCGGTGCGTGTGAGCTCGGTGTCTCTGTCGGGCAAGCAGGTCACGCTCACCTACGTGGAGCCTGGCGTGTGGTTCGGCGACATTGCACTCTTCGACGGCCTGCCGCGCACGCACGATGCTCACGCGCATGGCGACACGACGCTGCTGGTGGTGCGCAAGCCCGACTTCAAGGAACTGCTGTCGCAGCACGTGGAGCTCTACGACGCCTTGCTGCGACTGAACTGCCGGCGCCTGCGCCTGATGTTCAACATCGTCGAGGATCTCAACACCCTGCCGCTGGCCGCACGTCTGGCCAAGCAGCTCCTGCTGCTGGTGCGCACCTATGGCGTCCCCCAGGGCGAGCACGAAATCCGCATCGGCCTGCAGCTCGCCCAGGAAGACCTGGCCCAGTTGCTCGGGGCCTCGCGGCAGCGAGTCAACCAGGAACTCAAGGCCCTGGAACGCGAGGGCGCCGTGCGCATCGAGCCCACGCGGCTGATCGTGCTCTCGCGCGAGAAGCTGATGGCCATCGCCGAACGCTAGTCGGTCACGCCACGTCCGGTGGCCGGCTCGCATCGAACCTCAACGGGAACCCCTGATGGAAGCCAACACCGGAACCCGCCCCGTGGCCGAGCAGCACCGTTTCGACGTCGCTGCCCTCGAGGCCTACCTTCGCGCCAATCTGCCGGGTTTTGCCGGCCCCCTGAGCGTCGAGCAGTTCAAGGGTGGGCAGTCCAACCCAACCTACAAGCTCACCACACCCTCGCGCCACTACGTGATGCGCGCCAAGCCCGGGCCCGTGGCCAAGCTGCTGCCTTCGGCCCATGCAATCGAACGCGAGTTCGCCGTGATGCGCGCTCTGCACGGCACCGACGTGCCGGTGGCACGCATGCATGTGCTGTGCGATGACGAATCCGTCATCGGCCGGGCGTTCTACATCATGGAGTATGTTGAAGGCCGAGTGTTCTGGGACCAATCACTGCCGGCCCTGTCCGCGACCGAACGAGGCGCCATCTACGACGAGATGAACCGGGTGATCGCCGCGCTGCACAGCGTGGACTTCCGCGAGCGCGGCCTGGCCGACTACGGCAAGCCGGGCAACTACTTCGAGCGCCAAATCGCCCG
Source organism: Caldimonas sp. (assembly GCF_046291045.1). Taxonomy (GTDB): domain Bacteria; phylum Pseudomonadota; class Gammaproteobacteria; order Burkholderiales; family Burkholderiaceae_C; genus Caldimonas. Next base: position 69,427 of record NZ_JBKBSL010000017.1, read on the forward strand.
CTGGACCAAGCAGTACCAGGCCTCCATCACCGAGCCGATCGAGGCGATGGACCGCCTCATCGAGTGGCTGCCGGCCCACATCCCTGACAGCGCTCGAGACGAATCCCAAGTGTCGATCGTGCACGGCGACTACCGCCTGGACAACCTCATCTTCCATCCCACCGAGCCGCGTGTGCTGGCCGTGCTGGACTGGGAGCTGTCCACCATCGGTCACCCGCTGGCCGACTTCAGTTATCACTGCATGTCCTGGCACATCCCGCCGGGTGCTTTCCGGGGCATCGGGGGTCTGGATCTGGCCGCGTTGGGCATCCCCAGCGAGAAGGACTACGTGCGCCGCTACTGCGAACGCACTGGACGCGGCGACCCCGACGCGGTGATGGCCGACTGGAACTTCTATCTGGCCTACAACCTGTTCCGCATCGCCGGCATCCTGCAAGGCATCGCCAAGCGAGTGGTAGACGGTACGGCGTCGAGCGCGCAGGCTCGACAGGCTGCCGCCGGGGCCCGCCCGCTGGCGGAAATGGGCTGGCGCTTCGCCACACGCAGCTGAGCATCGACGACCCTCTGACGGAGACACCATGGACTTCGCTTACACCCCCAAGACCCAGGCCTTGCGCGAGCGGCTGCTGGCCTTCATGGACGAGCACATCTATCCGGCCGAGCTCCGCTATGACGCGGAGCTGGCCGCCAACACCGCCGCCGGCAAGCGCTGGACGCCACTGCAGGTCATCGAGGAGCTCAAGGTCAAGGCCCGCGCAGCCGGCCTGTGGAACCTTTTCCTGCCCGAAAGCGAATACGGCGCCGGCCTGCTCAATCAGGAGTACGCGCCGCTGGCCGAGATCATGGGCCGGGTACCCTGGGCGAGCGAGGTCTTCAACTGCTCGGCTCCCGACACGGGCAACATGGAAACCATCGTGCGCTACGGCACGCCCGAGCAGAAGAAGCAGTGGCTCGAGCCGCTGCTCGACGGCAAGATCCGCAGCGCCTTCGCAATGACCGAACCGGCCGTGGCCTCGTCGGACGCCACCAATATCGAGTCGCGCATCGAGCGCCAGGGCGACGAGTACGTCATCAATGGCCGCAAGTGGTGGACCTCAGGTGCCGGCGACCCGCGCTGCAAGCTCTACATCTTCATGGGCAAGACCGACCCGACGGCTCCCAAGCACAGCCAGCAGTCGATGATCCTGGTGCCGGCCGACGCCCCGGGCATCACGGTGCTACGCCCCTTGCACGTGATGGGGTACGACGATGCCCCCCACGGCCACATGGAGGTGCTTTTCGAGAACGTGCGTGTGCCCGCGAGCAACATCCTGCTGGGCGAGGGGCGTGGCTTCGAGATCGCCCAGGGCCGCCTTGGCCCCGGGCGCATCCACCACTGCATGCGCCTGATCGGCCTGGCCGAGCGTTCGCTGGAACTCATGTGCAAGCGCGCCTCGTCACGCGTGGCCTTCGGCAAGACCATCGCCCAGCAGACCGTCACCCAGGAGCGCATCGCGGAGGCCCGCTGCATGATCGAGCAGGCCCGCCTGTTGACGATGAAGGCCGCCTGGATGATGGACGTGGCGGGCAACAAGACGGCCAAGCTGGAGATCGCAATGATCAAGGTCGTCGCCCCCAGCATGGCCTGCAAGGTCATCGACTGGGCCATGCAGGTGCATGGCGGTGCGGGCATGTGTCAGGACTTCCCGCTGGCCAACTTCTACGCCCACGCCCGTACGCTGCGCTTTGCCGATGGCCCCGACGAAGTCCATCGCAATGCCATCGCCAAGTGGGAGCTGGGCCGGCACGCTGCCTGAACGCCCACGGCACGCCCGCATCGACGCCCGCCCTCGCGCGGGCGTTTTCCCAGGGTCGCTGCCACACCAAGGGCCCAGATCGGCTAGATTGGCGGCTCTTGCACAACAAACACCCCAGCCGACGGAGGTCTGTCCATGATCGAGGTGCATTCCTGGGCCACACCCAACGGCCACAAGGTCCACATCATGCTCGAAGAGTGCGGGCTGCCCTACAAGGTGGTGCCAGTAGACATCGGCGCGGGCGACCAGTTCAAGCCCGAGTTCCTGGCCATCAGCCCGAACAACAAAATCCCCGCGATCATCGACCCCGAAGGGCCCGACGGCCGCCCCATTTCACTTTTCGAATCGGGCGCCATCCTGCTGTACCTGGCCGGCAAGACCGGCCGCTTCCTGCCCGCCGACACGCGAGGCAAGTACGAGGTGCTGCAGTGGCTCATGTTCCAGATGGGCGGCGTGGGTCCGATGCTGGGCCAGGCCCACCATTTCCGCCTGTACGCCCCGGAGAAGATCGACTACGCGATCGATCGCTACACCAACGAGGCCCGACGCCTGTACGGTGTGATGGACAAACGTCTGGCCAACAGCCGCTACATCGGTGGGCCCGAGTACAGCATCGCCGACATCGCCATCTTCCCCTGGCTGCGCTCATGGAAGAACCAGGGCATCGACTGGAACGACTATCCGCACCTGAAGGGTTGGTTCGACGAGATCGCCGCGAGGCCAGCCGTACAGCGCGGGGTGGAGGTGCTGGCCGACCGGCGCAAGCCCATCACCGACGAGCGCGCCCGCGAGGTGCTGTTCGGTGGCGAGCAATACCGGCGCCATTGAGGCATCCGACCTGCGCCCCTGCGGCCAACCTGGTCGGCCTCATGCTTTGGCGACCAACATCGGCCACACCCCAGGGCAGACATTGCGCGGCCGTGTACGATCAGGTCCATTTCGTGAGCAACGACACCGCATGCGCAGCCTCTTCCATCTCGCCTACCACGTGCACGACCTTGACGCCGCACGCCGCTTCTACGGCGGCGTGCTGGGCTGCCGCGAAGGACGCTCCACCGACACATGGGTCGATTTCGACTTCTTCGGTCACCAGATCTCGCTGCACCTGGGCGAGCCCTTCGCCACCACGAACACCGGCCACGTCGGCCAACACCTCGTGCCCATGCCCCACCTCGGGGTCGTGCTGGAGCTGACCGACTGGCGTGCCCTGGCCGATCGCCTGCGCGCCGCCGGCATCGAGTTCATCCTCGAACCTCAGGTGCGCTTCGAGGGTGAGCCGGGCGAGCAATGGACGATGTTCTTCCGCGATCCCTCGGGCAACCCGATCGAGGTCAAGGGCTTTCGCTCATTCGACGCGGTGTACGACCGCTGAACCGCGACGCATGCCTCGTAGAATCCTGCCCATCTGCCCGTAGCTCAACTGGATAGAGCAGCTGCCTTCTAAGCAGCAGGTCGGGGGTTCGAGTCCCTCCGGGCAGGCCAGCCGTCCGCCGTGCCCCATGCATGCGTCGCAGGCCCGATCGTCATATCGACCGCCGCGGCCGATCCACAGATCCTGTGGATAGCCCTGTGAACACACCGGGGACGGCCTGCGCGAGCGCCGTGTCCATCGGGCCGGCCGCTGGATTGCCCAATATTGCAGCAACCATGATCGTACGGGAAGGGCCCCTGGCCCCAGAGGGCTGTCGCCCCGGCCCGCTCGTCCATCGATGGCAGCACAACACCTCCCGACGGCACATTCCGTCGAGATCGAATTCTTTGACGAGGCAGGCAGCGGCGCACACGCAGTGGGCGCAAAGCCGTCGGGTTCGGTCCGACAGGCCAAGATGGTCGGGGTGACACGATTCGAACGTGCGACCCACTGCTCCCAAAGCAGTTGCGCTACCAGGCTGCGCTACACCCCGAAAACCAGCATTGTAGTGCGTCGCCCACGGTGGAGGTTCACCCC
>NZ_JBKBSL010000018.1:0-72941 GCF_046291045.1 Caldimonas sp.
GTCGCAGAGGTTGGGGGCGAGGTAGGGTCAGCGGCCGCTGTGGCCGGGCGGCTCAGCGCGCTTCAGGGTGCCATGCGGCGCGCTTGCGCGAACACATCTTCGGCGGTGAAGGTCTCCACCTAGCCACGCTCATACGCGGCCACGCGATGCTCGACCTCCTTCTCCCAGGCGGCCTCTACACCGGCAATCGGTGGCTCGTGCAGGGATTCGAGGAGACGCTCCACCAGGCGCGAACGCTCCTCGGCGGGCAGGCTCTTGGCTTGGTCTGCAAGTTCGGCAACGAGATCGGCCATCACGATCCTCCATCTGAATGCAGATCGTACTTGTCTGCGCACCGACGCCGCAAAACCACTGCAGGTCTCATGCTGCCGCTTGATGCCCCGTGCCTTCGCACGGTGCCAGTCACCGCCGCGGATCCGGCTGGGCCGGTCCGCCAGCGGTTGCCCCCTTGAGGGGGCGCGCGCAGCGCGTAGGGGGTGGGCTCACTTGGCCCCACCAATCATCGAACTGATCTGATGCGCCGCTGCCAGCAGCTTGGGCAGGAAGCGCTCCAGCATCACCACCGGCGGTGTGCGGTGCTGCTGACCGCTCACGTTGATGGCGGCCACCACGTCGCCGTTGCGGTCGCGGATGGGGGCGGCCAGTGAGACCAGGCCTTCTTCGAGTTCTTCGGCCACCAGGGCCCAGCCTTGCACACGCACTTGGTGGATGAGGGCGCGCAGGCGGGTGGGGTCGGTTTCGGTCTTGGGAGTGCGTGGCACCAGGTCGCTGGCGGCCAGTCGGGCGTCGAGCTGCTCGTCGGGCAAGCCGGCCAACAGCACGCGGCCCATCGAGGTGCAGTAGGCCGGCAGGCGGCTGCCCACGCCCAGGTTGATGGCCATGATCTTGTGCGTGGGCACGCGCAGCACATAGACGATGTCGGTGGCGTCCAGCACCGCGGCCGAGCACGATTCCTTGATGTCGGCCACCAGGTCTTCCATCACCGGCTCGGCCAGGTTCCACAGCGGCAGCGAGCTCAGGTAGGCAAAGCCCAGGTCGAGGATCTTGGGCGTGAGGCGGAACAGTCGCCCTTGCGCCTCCACATAGCCCAGGTGCTGCAGCGTCAGCAGGATGCGCCGCGCTCCGGCCCGGGTCAGGCCGGCCCGCTCGGCCACTTCGGAGATGGTCTGGGCCGGGGCCTCGCCGCTGAAGGTGCGTACCACCGCCAGGCCGCGGGCGAAAGATTGCACATAGCTGTCGCCGGGTTCGATGCGGGCCGGGGCGGCCGAGCTTGAGTTCGGGTTCATCGTGGAGTACAGTGAGTGTTCACAAAAAGAACTGTTGTTCGATAGTAGAACAATCAGGAGTTTTGTCAATCATCTGTTCGATAGGCGATTCATGATCAACAAGATCTGTGCCTCGATCGAGGCCGCCCTGGCCGACGTGCGTGACGGCTCGACCGTGATGATCGGTGGTTTTGGCACCGCCGGCATCCCCGACCACCTGATCGAGGGTCTCATCGCCCAGGGCGCCCGAGATCTGACCGTGGTCAACAACAATGCGGGCAACGGTGACACCGGACTGGCCGCCTTGCTGAAGACTGGGCGGGTGAGGAAGATCATCTGCTCCTTTCCGCGCCAGGTGGATTCCCACGTGTTCGATGGTCTGTACCGCAGCGGCCGGATCGAGCTCGAACTCGTGCCGCAGGGCAACCTGGCCGAGCGCATCCGTGCGGCCGGGGCGGGCATCGGCGCCTTCTTCACGCCCACCGGCTACGGCACCGAGCTGGCCCGGGGCAAGGAAACCCGCGAGATCGACGGCCGACACTATGTGCTGGAGTATCCCATTCACGCCGACCTGGCCCTGATCAAAGCCGAGCGGGCCGACCGCTGGGGCAATCTCGTCTACCGCAAGACGGCGCGCAACTTCGGTCCCATCATGGCCATGGCCGCCAAATGCACGGTGGTGGAAGTGCCCGAGATCGTCGAACTCGGCGTGCTCGACCCGGAGGCCGTCGTGACTCCGGGCATCTTCGTGCACCGCGTGGTGCAAGTGGAACGCAAAGCCACCCGGGCGGGCGGCTTCAAGAAGGAGGCCGCATGATGAAACGGTGGACCCGTGATGAGATGGCTCGGCGCGTGGCGGCCGACATTCCCGACGGTGCGTACGTCAACCTCGGCATCGGCTTGCCCACGTTGGTGGCCAACCACATCCCGCCCGATCGCGAGGTGGTGCTGCACAGCGAAAACGGCGTGCTCGGCATGGGCCCGGCCCCGGCTGCGGGCGAGGAGGACTATGACCTCATCAACGCAGGCAAGCAGCCCGTGACGCTGCGGCCTGGCGGCTGCTATTTCCACCATGCCGACAGCTTCGGCATGATGCGCGGCGGCCATCTCGACGTGTGCGTGCTGGGCGCTTTCCAGGTGGCCGCCAACGGCGATCTGGCCAACTGGCACACCGGCGCGCCCGATGCGATTCCCGCCGTGGGCGGTGCGATGGACCTGGCCATCGGGGCGAAGAAGACCTACGTGATGATGGAGCACCTCACCAAGAGCGGCGAAAGCAAGTTGGTGCCGCGGTGCACTTACCCTCTGACCGGCGTGGCCTGCGTGAGCCGGGTCTACACCGACCTGGCCGTCATCGACCTCACCCCCGATGGCGCCCGGGTGATTGACAGGGTCGAAGGGCTGAGCTTTGATGAACTCCAGACGCTCACGGCCATCCCGCTGCTGCGCGCGTGATCGACCCCCTCATCGAACGAGAAAGACCTTTTTCCATGACGCAAGCCTTCATCTGCGACGCGATCCGCACCCCCTTCGGCCGCTACGGCGGCTCGCTGTCGTCCGTGCGCACTGACGACCTGGCCGCCGTGCCCCTCAAGGCCCTGATGGCGCGCAATCCCCGGGTCGATTGGGCGGCCGTGACCGACGTGATTCTCGGCTGCGCCAACCAGGCCGGCGAGGACAACCGCAACGTCGCGCGCATGGCCGCGCTGCTGGCCGGCTTGCCGCTGGACGTGCCGGGTGCCACGATCAACCGCCTGTGCGGTTCGGGCCTGGATGCCGTGGGCACGGCCGCCCGGGCCATCCGTGCAGGTGAGGCCGGTCTGATGATCGCTGGCGGGGTCGAGAGCATGAGCCGCGCGCCCTTCGTGATGCCCAAGGCCGAGAGCGCGTTCTCGCGTAACAACGCGGTCTATGACACCACCATCGGTTGGCGTTTCATCAACCCGCTGATGAAGGCGCAGTATGGCGTCGATTCCATGCCCGAGACGGCCGAGAACGTGGCCACCGATTGGAAGATCAGCCGCGAAGACCAGGACAAGATGGCCCTGGCCTCGCAACTCAAGGCGGTGGCGGCGCAGAAGGCCGGCTACTTCGAGGCCGAGATCACGCCGGTGACCATTCCTCAGAAGAAGGGCGATCCCCTCGTCGTGAACCGCGACGAGCACCCGCGCGAGACCTCGCTGGAAGCGCTGGCGAAACTCAAGGGCGTGGTGCGCCCGGACGGCACCGTCACGGCGGGCAATGCCTCGGGCGTGAACGATGGGGCGTGCGCGCTGTTGCTGGCCGATGAAGCCAGTGCAGCCAAGTACGGCCTGACGCCGAAGGCCCGTGTGGTGGGCATGGCCACCGCCGGCGTGCCGCCGCGCGTGATGGGCATTGGCCCTGCGCCGGCCACGCGCAAGGTGCTGGCGCTCACCGGCCTGTCGCTCGAGCAGATGGACGTCATCGAGCTCAACGAGGCCTTTGCGGCCCAGGGCTTGGCGGTGCTGCGCGACCTCGGGCTGAAGGACGACGATCCGCGCGTGAATCCCAACGGCGGGGCGATCGCGCTGGGCCATCCGCTGGGTGCTTCGGGCGCCCGCTTGGCCACCACCGCGGTGAACCAGCTCGTCAAGACCCGGGGCCGCTACGCACTGTGCACGATGTGCATCGGGGTGGGGCAGGGGATCGCCGTCATCCTGGAGCGCGTCTGATCATCCCTGCGCGGCGCTGAACTCTGCGAGTTCCTCGGCGTACTCGTAGAGTGCGCCCAGGATGTCCTGGCCCCGCAGGTCATCGTCGGCCAGCGATGCGCCCAGCGCGTCGATGCGCTCGAAGTACTGCGCCAGGGTGGGCAGCCCGTGGGCGCCTTCGTGCAGGCGCGCATGGCAGTGCTCGCGCCAGCGGGCCTGTTCGGAGGCGCTCAGCGTGTGCGGGAAGTTGCGGGCGCGGTAGCGGAAGACGAGTTCGTCCAGGCGCTCGTCGTCGAAGCTCGGCACACGCTCGGCCAGCTCTTCGGGCTTGGCGGCGCGCACACGCTGCAGGCGGCGGCGGTCCTCGTTGCCGACGAAGCCGCCATAGAGATCCTCGTCCACATCCACTGGCCCCGGTGCTTCGGGCCGTGCGAACACCTCGGGCCACAGGCCGGCGAGTTTGGCGCCGTCGCGCGCCACGGTCTGGGCGTGGCGCAGGGCCTGGTCGATGTCGAGTTGCCAGCGTTCGATCACCGCCGGCGTGAGGGCCTTGAGGTTGCCGATCACGATGGGTGAACGGTTGAGGTGGATGGTCTTGATCGGCAGACGGCTGACACCCTCGGGCAGGTCTTCGCGTCGGGTGTACAGGCGCTCGCGCACCTGCGCGCTGCTCAGCTCGAACAGCTCGGCGGGGTCGTGGGCGAGATCCCAGACGATGATCTCGTTCTTGTGCAGGGGGTGCGGGGCGAGCGGCCAGACGATGGCCAGGCCGCCGCGTTCCACGCCGTACATGCCCGACAGATGCACGAAGGGCCGGCCCACGCCCATCTCGGCCAGCACGGCGTCCTTCTTGCGTAGCTTCAGGCAGAAGTCCCACAGACGCGGCTGACGGGAGCGGATCAGCCGGGCCAGTGCGATGGTGGCGCGCACGTCGGACAGCGCGTCGTGGGCGGATTCGTGCGCCAGCCCATTGGCGGCGGTCAGATGTTCGAGCTTGAAGCTGGGCCGGCCGTCCTCGTGCGTGGGCCATTCGATGCCTTCCGGGCGCAGCGCCCAGGTGGCGCGCACGACGTCGAGCAGATCCCAGCGGCCGCAGTCGTTCTGCCATTCGCGGGCGTAGGGGTCGATGAGGTTGCGCCAGAAAAGGAAGCGGGTGACCTCGTCGTCGAAGCGCAGGGTGTTGTAGCCCAAGCCCACGGTGCCGGGGCGGGCGAGTTCGGCTTCCACGGCGGCTGCAAACGCGTGCTCGGGCACGCCGTGTTCGCGGCAGTGCTGGGGCAGGATGCCGGTGAGCAGGCAGGACTCGGGGTCTGGCAGGTAGTCCGGCGTGGGTTGGCAGTACAGCATCACCGGCGCTCCCACTTCGTTCAGCTCGGCATCGGTGCGGATGCCGGCGAACTGGGCGGGCCGGTCTCGGCGGGGCACGCGGCCGAAGGTCTCGTAGTCGTGCCAGAAGAACGATAGATCACTCATGACCGCGACCATACCCGATCGGCCGGGCCGGCCCGCGGATCAGAGGGAGCTCAGGAACTCGCGCAGCGCCCGCTCAAAGGCCTCGGGCTCCTCGATCACGCTGATGTGCGAGGCGTTGTCCAGCACCACGAGCTGGGCACCGGGGCGCGAGTGCACGATGGCCTCCGACATCGCCACCGGGGCACCCTGGTCGCGCCGGCCTGCGATCACCAGCACCGGGCAGGCGATGGTGGGCAGGGCGTCGCGCCAGTCCACCTTTGCCACGGCGTGGCAGCAGGCCACGTAGCCCTGCGGGTCCGTGCGCAGCAGGGTGGCGCGTGCAGCGGCTTCCACCTCGGGGTGGGCGGCCCGGAAGTCGTCGTGGAAGTAGCGGCCCATCACGCCGTCGGCGATCGCAGCCAGGCCCTGTGACTCGACCGCGGCGATGCGCTGGGCCCACAGGGCCTGGGCGGCTTCGGGGTACCACGAGGTGGAGTTGGCAATCACCAGGGCCCGCACCAGGTCGGGGTGGCGCGCGGCCAGGCCCTGGCCCACCATGCCGCCCATGGACAGGCCGACCCATACCACCGGTCCGCGGCCCCATTCGCGCACGACACGCGCCCCATCGGCCACCAGATCGTCCATCGAGTACGGCCCCGGTGGCGAGGCCGACTGGCCGTGGCCGCGGTGATCGTAGCGCAGCACTTCACAGCCCTGCTCGGCCAGCGAGCGCGCCAGTGCGTCCCACAGGTGCACGTCCATGCCCAGCGCGTGGCTGAGCACGACGGGCGTGCCGCGCCCCTGTCGCAGCACGTGCAGCTCCGGGGTGCTGAAGGTGCGGTGGACGCTCACGCGGTGCTCGGGCGTGAGCGGCTGTGCCGGCAGGGCCACGCCCATCTGCCGCAGGACATCGAGGGCCAGCTTGAACGCGGTGTTGGCGGCCGGCACACCGCAGTAGATGGCCGACTGCAGCAAGGTTTCCTTGATCTCGTCCAGCGCCACCCCGCCGGCCACGGCCGCGCGCAGGTGCAACTCGTACTCTTCCCAGCGGCCCTGGGCGATGGTCATGCCCAGCACCAGCAGGCGGCGGGTGCGGTGGTCCAGGCCGGGGCGGCCCCAGATGTCGTGCCAGGCGTAGCGCGTGATCAGCGACTGGAAGTCGGCATTGAAGGCATTGGCCTGGGCCAGCGAGCGATCGACCCAGGCATCGCCTAGCACGGCGCGGCGGTTGCGCAGGCCCTGGTCGAAGGCGTCGATGTGATCGGGGCAGGGGGGCGTGTTCATCTCGGGTCGGGCCTCAATAGGGAAGGGGGGCGGACTGCAGCTGCCGGGCCTGGGCCTCGAGGGTCTCGAGCTGTTCCAGCGCAATGCGAGCGGCCGGCTCGGCGGCCTGATCGACGTCGAAGAGCGGGGCGAGGCGGTCGTGCAGACCGCTCAAGGCGGCGTCGCGGGTGATGGCCTCCAGCGTGACCTCACGCAGGTGGCGCCCAGAGGCCAGGGCCTGGTGCGTGAGGCTTTCCATCAGGGCATGCGCGCCCGCCTTGCCCATGGCCCCAGCCAGCAGCATCGACACCGCCTCGGCGCTGACGAGGCCTTGCAGCGCCTCGATGTTCGCGCGCATGCGCTTGTCGTCCACCTCCAGTCCTTCGGCGGCCTCGGCCAGGGCTTGCACGGCGCCGTGGGTGCTGATGAACAGACCCGCCCACTCGGCCAGCTCGGCCTGCCAGTTGCCCAGTCCGCGCTCGTGCTCTTGCACCATGCTGGCCAGCAGGGCGGCCACACGCTGCGGCGCGCGCGTGGCCGCCGCCAGGGCCACCATGGCCGAGACCGGGTTGCGCTTGTGGGGCATCGCTGAAGAGCCGCCACGCCCGCGGCCCGAGGGTTCGGCCAGCTCGGCGATTTCGCCCTGCGCCATGAGCGAGAGGTCGCGCGCGATCTTGCCCAGGCTGCCGCACAGCACGCCGAGTTCCGTGCCCAGCGCGACCCATTCGTCGCGCTGGGTGTGCCACGCCAGCGCAGACCAAGACAGCCCGAGCGATTGCGCCATGCGCCGGGCCACGGCGGGGCCCTGGGGCCCCATGGCCGACAGCGTGCCCACGGCCCCGCCGAGCTGCAGCCGCAGGCAGCGCGCCGCCGTCTCGCGCAGTCGCTGCTGGGCGCGCAGCAGCGGAGCCACCCAGCCCAACAGCTTGTAGCCCAGGGTCACCACCTGGGCAGGCTGCATCAGCGTGCGTGCCAGCACCGGGCTGCGCGCGTGCGCGCGGGCCAGACCCAGCAAGGCGTTCACCAGGCGCGTGAGGTCGCGGTCGATCGTGCCCAACGCCCGTCGGGTCACCAGCACCATGCCGGTGTCGATCACGTCCTGGCTGGTGCTGCCCCAGTGCACATAGCCGGCAGCCGGCTTGTCGAACAGGGCCACCGTCTCGGTGAGCTTCTTGACCAGCGGGATGGCCAGGCTGCCGCTGCGGCGGCTGTCGGCGATGAGGCCGGGCAGGTCGTACAGGTCGGCCTTGCACACGCTGGCGATGGCCTGGGCGCAGGCCGTGGGCATCAGGCCTTCCTCGGCCTGCGCGCGCGCCAGCGCGGCCTCGAAGTCCATCATGGCTTGGATCACCGAAGACTCGCCGAAGAGGTCGAGCATCTCGGGGGTGGACAGGAAGCCTTCGAAGATGAATGCGGACATGACGGTGACGGTGGCGCTGAGCCCGCAGGCATCGCGCCACGACGACAGGGCTTTTGAAATTTTCAATCAGGGCGATAAACGCACTGATGGTTGTTGGCCGAACAACGCCAGTCAATCTAGGCTATATTGCCGCGCAGAACAAGCCTTCCGTGCCGATGGATGCGGTGATCGGTCCTTCTGTGCGCGAAGCGCGCGATGCAGCAGTAGAAAGGGGCAACGATGTCGCTCACCGTCATGTCCGGGCCTGAGTTTCAAGTGCAAAAGCGCGATTTCATCGCGGGGCTGGAGAAGGGGCTGGCGGTGATCGAAGCCTTCGACCAGGACCAGTCGCGTCTGTCGATGACCGAGGTGGCCCAGCGCACCGGGCTGACACGCGCGGCCGCACGGCGCTACCTGCTCACGCTGACGCACCTGGGCTATGTGGCCTACGACGGGCGCATGTTCTCGATCACCCCCAAGGTGCTGCGCCTGGGCCAGTCCTACATCCACTCGGCCCGTCTGCCACGCATCGTGCACCCGCAGTTGCACAAGCTGGCGCACGCGCTGCAAGAGGCTTCCTCGGCCGGGGTGCTCGACCGCAACGACGTCATCTGCATCGCCGCGACCACCGCCGGCCGCGTGGTCTCGGCCACGCTGCAGCCGGGCACGCGCGTGCCGGCCTACTGCACGGCCAACGGCCGCGTGCTGCTGGCGGCGCTGCCGCAGGAGAAGGTCGACGCCTGGCTCGACGAGCAGCGGCTCGAGCCGCTCACGCCGCACACCATCACACACAAGGACCGGTTGCGCATCGAGATCGCGCGGGCCCGCGCCCAGGGCTATGCCGCGGTCGATCAGGAGCTGGAGCTGGGCCTGCGCACGCTGTCGGTGCCGCTGAGGAACCTGCGTGGCGACGCGGTGGCGGCGCTCAATGTCAGCGTGCACGCCGCGCGCATGTCGATGAGCGAGTTGCACGATCGCTGCCTGCCGGCTTTGCTGCAGGTGCAGGCCCAGGTGCGCAACCTGCTCTGAGGCCGGCGCACGCAGCACTGGGCGGGCCAGTGAGCGGGCCTGGGCCACCCGGGGCTCAGTGCTGCAGGATCTTCGAGAGAAACTCTCGAGCCCGCGGCGTGCGGCGCTCGGGCTGGCCGAAAAAGTCGTCCTTGGCGCAGTCCTCCAGGATGCGGCCCTGATCCATGAAGATCACGCGGTGGCTGACCTTGCGCGCAAAGCCCATCTCGTGCGTGACGCACATCATGGTCATGCCTTCTTGGGCGAGCTGCACCATCACGTCGAGCACCTCGCCCACCATCTCGGGGTCGAGTGCCGAGGTGGGCTCGTCGAAGAGCATCACGATCGGGTCCATGCTCAGTGCGCGGGCGATCGCCACACGCTGCTGCTGGCCGCCCGAGAGCTGGCCGGGGAACTTGTCCTTGTGCGCCATCAGGCCCACGCGGTCGAGCATCTTCAAGCCGCGATCGCGGGCTTCGTCTTTGCTGCGGCCGAGCACCTTGACCTGGGCGAGCGTCAGATTCTCCGTCACCGACAGGTGCGGGAAGAGCTCGAAATGCTGAAACACCATGCCCACGCGCGAGCGCAGCCTGGGCAGGTTGGTCTTGGGGTCGTTCACCGAGACCCCGTCGACCAGGATCTCGCCGTGCTGGAAGGGTTCGAGCCCATTGACCGTCTTGATCAGGGTGGACTTGCCCGAGCCCGAGGGGCCGCAGACCACGACCACCTCGCCCTTGTTGACGCTGGTGCTGCAGTCCGAGAGGACCTGGAAGGGGCCATACCACTTGCTGACGTGGCGGATCTCGATCATGGCCGGCATGGGCGTGCTCTGGTGTGCAGTTCCGGTGGGGAGAAGGATCCGATTGTCGCCGATCGGCGGGGCCGGGCGGGCTTCAGCCCGCGGAGCGGCCCGGAGGCTGCTGCAGGTAGGCGCGCAGCAGCAACTCGCGCAAGCCGGGTTCGGGGTGCAGCGTGGCGCCTTGAGGGTCGAGCCGCACCAGGCGCCACTGGCCCGAGGGGCGACGCGGGTCCAGCAGCAGGGGCTGGCCACCCAGGGTGCCGATTTGCCACCAGTCGAGCACCTCGTCCAGGCGGGCGTCGCAGCGGCCGTCGGTGCCTGGCGGGCAGGGCATCGGCAGCGTTTGCGACTGTCCTGGTCGCAAAGACGCCAGCTGTGCCCCAAGCTGCTGGGCCAGCCGTGGGCGCGCCTGCCGCAGCGTCTGGACCTCGCCAATCGGCCAGATCTCCAGCGATGCCGCGATGCGCAGACCATCGCGGCTGCGGTAGAACATCACGGCCTCTTCGGGCAGCACATCGCCGGTGCGACGGGCCAGCGAGGCCAGCGCCAGCTCCGAGGCGCCGGGCGCTGGCGTCGGGTCGGCCTGGCCGAGCGCCTGCGCGAGTTCGGCCACGCTCCAGTGGCGGGCCGACGCGCCCAGACGGTCCGCCGCAGCCGATGCGCGTTCTTGTTCGCTCATGAAGGCTTGACGACCGACGGCAAGCAGCTGCGGGGCGAGCACCACCGGCAAGGCCAGCACGGCCAGGTAGAGCGCACCGGCGCCGAGGGCGCCGAGGCCCCTGAGCGGCCGGTCGCGCAGGTGCGTGATCAGCTCATCGACCATGCCCATGCGCTGTCTGAGCGAGGCCCGTGCGGGCAGCACGCGCTCCAGCGCCTGGAAAGCCAGCCGCGCCAGGGCGCGGGCGTCGGCCGGCTTGTGCTTGCGCGCGGCCGTGGCGTAAAGCCGCTCGAACCGCATTTGGCGCCACAGTGCACGCCAGGTCAGGGCCCGCAGCACCAGCAGCACCAGGGCGATCTCCAGACCGAAGTACCCCCATAGCGCCAGCAGGCCCGCCACGGCGACCCCTTCGAGCGCCACACGCACCACCACCTGGCGTGCCGGCACCAGGGCTTCGAGAACCTGGCCGCCATCCAGGGGCTGGAAGGGCAGCAGGTTGAAGGCATTGACCAGCAGCAGGATCCAGCCCAGCAGCACGACCTCGGGCACTGCCGGCTGCCACCCCAGCAGCGCCGCGCCCAGCAGCAGGCCGGGCACCGGGCCGGCCAGGCTCACGAGGATGCGGTGCGTGGCGTTGGGCTTGCTATCCCCACCAAAGGTCACGCCGCCGATCAGCGGAAGCATCAGCATCTGCACGCGGCGGTAGCCCAGCGCACGCATCGCGAGATAGTGCCCCGCCTCGTGCAGCGCGATCACGACCAGCAACAGGCCCGCAAAGCGCCAGTCCAGCAGCAGGCCGCTGAGCGCGAGCAAGACGACGGCACTGAGCCCATACAAGGTCCACTGCACCACC
Organism: Caldimonas sp.; assembly: GCF_046291045.1. Lineage (GTDB taxonomy): Bacteria > Pseudomonadota > Gammaproteobacteria > Burkholderiales > Burkholderiaceae_C > Caldimonas. Next base: position 11,370 of record NZ_JBKBSL010000018.1, read on the forward strand.
GGGGGCGGGCTGTGCTTGGGCCGGGCGTGCGTGGCCACGAAGAGCATCAGGCTGCGTTCGAGCGGGGCCGAAGTCTTCAGGGCTGGAGACGGCGGGGGCACCTGCTTCAGCGTGTGCACCAGGCGCTTGAGCTGCTGCGCCAGGAAGCGCCCCAGAGCCGGCAGCTTGCGCGGGACAATGCGCAGGCTTTCGCCCTCGGGTTCGCACCAGCCGGCTTGCACCAGGGCCTGCAGACTGCGTTCTTCGTAGGCTCCGAGCCGCGCTTCGATGTCCTCGGGCTCGCCCCAGGGCCGGAAGTCCTGCAGGCCTTCGGCTCGCATGGCGTCGAGCTGGGCTTCGTACTGGTCCTTCACCGAGGTGAAGCTGTCGCCGCCGCTGCGCAGCACCTGGGGGTCGGGCGGGAAGATGTTCATCGGCACGTTCTGCGTGGCCACCATCGGCCCGTCCTTCAGTTCGGCCAGCAGGGTCAGCACCGGCACGTTGGGCAGCTCGGGCAGGCCGGGGCCGGCCAGTTGGGCGACGAGGGGAAAGTGGAAGTGCCGGAACACCCGCACCGGCTGCCAGGGGCTGAGGTCGCGGGGTTCGGCCACGGCCTCGGCCGCGTGCGAGAAGCGAAAGCCCAGCTCGGCCAGTTGCGCCTCGATGGGGCCGAACAGATCCTCCACGGCCGCCTGCAGCCGCGGCGGGGCCGGCCGGCGCATCAACCGCCTGGGCAGCCTCAGCGAGGCCAGCGCCCGCATCCGGGCCGCCACCGGCGCCAGCAGCCAGATCAGCGCAACGGCGATGGCCAACACTGCCCAACCCATGCAAGAAGCTCCTCGGTGTGGTCTGTTCCGCGTCCGATCGTCGCGGATTCAGGCCGGATGCGCCAGCCGCAAATACTCCCACAAAGCCTGGGCGGCCGGCCGCACGTGCTTGGCGACTTCGGGGCGCTCGCGGTAGATCCGCACGTCCATGGTCACTTCGTAGGGCGTCGGGTCGGCCGCGGCGCTCACCAATCGCCGGCTGCGCGTCTCCTTGCGCACCGAGCTGCCCGGCAGGAAGGCCAGGCCATGGCCTTCGAGGGCCATGGCTTTCAGGCCCTCGGCCATGTCGGTCTCGTAGATCGTCTCCAGGTGCAGCGGCACCGGCGAGCGCTGCTTGATCGACTCGACCAGCCGGCCCAGGTAAGCGCCGGCGGCATAGCTCAGCAGGGGCACGGGTCGCTGTGGCGTGCCCTGCGTGATCTGGAACAGCGGCTGGCCGTCCGGCCCGGCCTTGGCATAGGGCGCCAGCGTCTCCACCCCCAGGGTCAGCATCTCGTAACGGTCGGGGTTGATCTGCAGCGGCTGCGAGGCATGGTGGTAGGCGATCAGCAGGTCACAGCTGCCTTCGGTCAGGCGCATCACCGCATCGTGCACATTGAGTGCGATCAGCCGGCTCTTCACCGGCGCGAAGCGCTCGCGCAGGTTGGTGATCCAATGCGGGAAGAAGGTGAAGGCCAGGGTGTGGGGCACGGCGAACTCGATCAGGTCCTGACCGGTGGCGCGGTGCGCGCGCATCAGGTTGCGCGTGGCCTGCAGCGTGCCAAGGATCTCCAGGGCCTGGGCCAGGAAGGTCTCGCCGGCCGGGGTGAGTCGCGTGGGGTAGGACGAGCGGTCGACCAGGTCGATGCCGATCCAGGCTTCCAGCGCCTGGATGCGGCGCGAGAAGGCCGGCTGCGTCACGTGCCGCAACTGCGCCGAGCGCGAGAAACTGCGCGTCTCGGCCAGGCTCACGAAGTCTTCAAGCCATTTGGTTTCCACGGCGGCAGTGTAGCCAGGGGCCCATCAGAGGTCGGTCCTCAGCTTCCAGATCTCCGGGAAGAGCACCACATCGAGCATCTTGCGCAGATACCCCACGCCCGAGGTGCCGCCGGTGCCTCGCTTGAAGCCGATCACACGCTCCACCGTGGTCACGTGGCGGAAGCGCCACAGGCGGAAGGCGTCCTCCAGATCGGTGAGTTCCTCGCCAAGCTGGTAGAGATCCCAGTGCTGCCCGGGCTGGCGATAGACCTGCAGCCAGGCCTGCTCGACCTCGGGACTTTCCACGTAAGGCTGGGTCCAGTCGCGTTCGACGTGGCTGGCCGGCACCGGCAGTCCGCGTCGCGCGAGCAGGCGCAGCGATTCGTCGTACAGCGAGGGCGCACGCCAGGCTGCCTCCACCTCGCCCAGGCGGCGCGGGTTGTGCGCGTGCGGCTTGAGCATCGCTGCATTCTTGTTGCCCAGTGCGAACTCGATGCAGCGGTACTGCCAGCTCTGAAATCCGCTGGAGTTCGACAGATACGGCCGAATGGCCGAGTACTCCGGCGGCGTCATCGTCGCCAGCACGTCCCAGGCATGCACGAGCTGCTCCATGATGCGGCTCACGCGCGTGAGCATCTTGAAGGCCGCGGGCAGCTCGTCGCGGGCGATGCAGGCGATGGCTGCATGCAGCTCGTGCAGCATCAACTTCATCCACAGCTCGCTGGTCTGATGCTGCACGATGAACAGCATCTCGTTGTGGTCCGGCGAAAGCGGGTGCTGCGCGCTCAGGATCTCGTCCAGGTGCAGGTAGTCGCCATAGCTCATGTCCTTGGAGAAGTCGAGCCGGGCGCCTTCTTCGCGCACGATGTCTTCGGGTCGCTGCGTCATGGGTCGTCCTCAGGTCACCGCGGCACGCTGGTGGAAGCGTGCTTCGCGCCACAGGCCGCTGTCCATCACCTGCACGAGTTGCTCTACCGCATCCCACACATCCACAAAGCGCGTATAAAGCGGCGTGAAGCCAAAGCGCAGGATGTCGGGCATGCGCTCGTCGCCGGCGCGGAAGTCGCCCACCACCTGTCTGGAGATCAAGGCCTGCACGATGGCGTAGGCGCCCTCGGCGCGGGTCAGGCAGACCTGGCTGCCGCGCAGCCGCGGCTCGCGCGGCGACACCACGGCCAGACCATGGCCAGCGCAGCGGGCTTCGACGAGTTCGGCAAAGAGCGTGGTCAGTGCGATCGACTTCTCCCGCAGCGCGGCCATCCCGCCCAGCGGCTCGGCCGCCAGCACCGTGTCCACGCCGCACTCCAGCGCGCTCATCGCGATCACCGCCGGCGTGCCGCACAGGTAGCGCGAGATGCCGGGGGCGGGTTCATAGCCAGGCGAGAACCGAAAGGGCGCGGCGTGCCCCATCCAGCCGGCCAGGGGCTGCCAGAAGCGCTCGGCATGGCGCGGATGCACCCACACGAAGGCCGGCGCTCCGGGGCCGCCGTTGAGGTACTTGTAGCCGCAGCCCACCGCGAAGTCGGCGTCGGCCCCGCGCAGGTCCACCGGCACGGCGCCGGCCGAATGGGCCAGATCCCACACCACCAGGGCGCCAGCCGCGTGTGCGGCGCGGGTCACCGCCGCCATGTCGTGCATGCGCCCGGTGCGGTAGTTCACATGCGTGAGCATCAGCACGGCCACCTCGTCGGTGAGCGCGGTCTGCAACTCGTCGGCCTCGACGAGCTGGAGCGTCCAGCCCAGCTCGCGCGCCAGGCTTTCGGCGATGTAGAGGTCGGTCGGGAAGTTGCTGCGCTCCGAGACGATCACGCGCCGCGCGGGCTGGTCCTGGCGGGCGATGTGGCTCGCGGCCATCAGCACCTTGTAGAGATTCACCGAGGTCGAGTCGGCCGCCACCACCTCGCCGGCGAGCGCGCCGATCAGCCGCGCGATCTTGTCGCCCACGCGCCGGGGCAGGTCGATCCAGCCGGCGGTGTTCCAGCTGCGGATCAGGTCGCGACCCCATTCCTCGCGCACCACCTGCTGCACGCGACCGGGCGTGGCGCGCGGCAGAACGCCCAGCGAGTTGCCATCGAGGTAGATCAGGCCTTCGGGGATCTCGAACAGCTCGCGCAGGGGGGCGAGCCGGTCGTCGGCGTCGAGCGCCAGGCAGTCTTGTCGTGTGGTCATGGTCGAGGCTCCTTCAGGGCAGCTCGCGCAGCACGGCGCGCACCGGGCTGGCATCGGCCTCCATCAATTTCAGGGGCAGGGCGATCAGCTCGTAGTCGCCCTCGGGCACCTCGTCGAGCACGAGGTTTTCCAGCACGCGCAGGTCGCGCCGCAGCAGCACCTGGTGGGCGTCCAGGGTCTTGCTGGACGCCGGGTCCACCGAGGCCGTGTCGATGCCCACGAGCTTCACGCCGAGATCGGCCAGCCACTCCAGCGTCTCGGGCGCAAAGGCGCTGAAGTCGTCGACCCAGCGGTCCACCACGGCCCGCGCGCAGGTGCGCACCAGCACCCGCGGTGGCAGGTCCGTCTGCGCATGGGCCAGGTGCTCGGGCCGCACCAGCGCGCCCGCACCGAGGGCGTGGATCACCCGGCACGGGCCCAGGTAGGGAGCGAGGTCCACGGCCCCGATGGCCGGCGCGCCGTTGGCGTAGTGCAGCGGCGCATCCGCGTGTGCACCGGCGTGCGGCGAAGTGGTGATCCGGCTCACGTTCACCGGGCAGCCGGGTGCGATCGTCGCCTCCCAGGCCTGGGAGTAGGGCGTGTCGCCCGGAAAGACCGGGCTGCGCGCATGCAGGGGCGGGGAGATGTCCCACAGACGCTTCATGGGCGGCTCGTCGTCGAAGAAGGCGGAATTTCAGCACCGCCATTCGGGGCGTGGTGTCGGTTATTTCCAACGCTTCGGACAATTCTCTACCCGGCCGCTCCCGATCAGGCGCCCAGCGGTGCCAGCCCATGCCGCACACGGGCCCGCGTGCAGGCCTCGTCCGGCAGGCCCAACGGGGCCAGGGCGCCGAACTCGCGACAGGGCGAGGGCCGCCACTCGTAGATGCCGCAATGCGCCTTCACCCCCACCTGGCCCACCAGCGCGGCGCAGCGGGGGCGGGCATGGTCGGTGCCGCGCATGCGGCAGGTGGTGTCGGTCACGTCCACCGTGAGCCCCGTGGGCACATGGCCCCCGGCCTCGTCGAGCTCATCGCGGGCGAAATCGACGCGAAAGCTCGCGCAGCAGGCGCCGCAGCGGGTGCAGGGGTTGTCTGGAAGGAGGGTCACACCCGGATTGTCGCGCCCGTTGTAGTCTGGCGCCATGGCCTATCGTGTGCTCGCCGACCTGCTGGTGCTGTTGCACCTGGGCTTCGTCGTATTCGTCGTAGCCGGGGGCTTCCTGGTCTGGCGCTGGCCGCGGGTGGCCTGGGCGCACCTGCCCGCGGTGGCTTGGGGGGTGTGGATCGAGTGGAGCGCGGGCATTTGCCCGCTCACCCCACTGGAAAACCGCCTGCGTGCGGCCGGCGGCGAGGCGGGCTACGACACGTCCTTCGTCGAGCACTACGTGATGCCGCTGCTCTACCCGGTGGGGCTCACCCCGGCGGTCCAGGCCTGGCTGGGGGCCGGGGTGATTGCCGTGAACCTGCTGGCCTACGGCGTGTGGCTGTGGCGATGGCGCCTCAGCCGATCCGCCCAAGCAGAAGGTACTCCATGAGCACCTTCTGCACATGCATGCGGTTCTCGGCCTCGTCCCACACCACGGATTGCGGGCCGTCGATGACGTCGGCGGTTACTTCCTCGCCGCGGTGGGCCGGCAGGCAGTGCATGAACAGCGCGTCGGGCTTGGCCACGGCCATCATGTCGGAGTCCACGCACCAGTCGGCAAAGGCTTTGCGGCGCTGCTCGTTCTCGGCCTCGAAGCCCATGCTGGTCCAAACGTCGGTGGTCACCAAGTCGGCACCACGGCAGGCATCCATCGGGTCCTTGAAGGTCTTGTAGCAGCCCGGGTCGCGGATGCCGGCCAGGGCGGGATCCACCTCGTAGCCGGAAGGCGTGCTCACGTGGACCGTGAAGCCCAGGATCTCGGCCGCCTGCAACCAGGTGTTGGCCATGTTGTTGCCGTCTCCCACCCAGGCCACCACCTTGCCGGCGATCGAGCCGCGGTGCTCGATGTAGGTGAAGATGTCGGCCAGGATCTGACAGGGATGGAACTCGTTGGTCAAGCCGTTGATGACCGGCACGCGCGAGTGCGCCGCGAAGGCTTCGAGCTTGGCCTGCTCGTAGGTGCGGATCATCACCAGGTCGACCATGCGGCTGATCACGCGGGCGCTGTCTTCAATCGGTTCAGCGCGGCCGAGTTGGCTGTCGCCGGTGGTCAGGTGCACTACCGAGCCGCCCATCTGGTACATGCCGGCCTCGAAGCTCACACGCGTGCGCGTGCTGGCCTTCTCGAAGATCATCGCCAGCGTGCGGTCCACCAGCGGCTGGTATTTCTCGTAGTTCTTGAAGCGTTTCTTGATCAGCGCGGCGCGCTCGAAGAGATAGGCGTATTCCTCGGCGCGGAAGTCCTTGAACTGCAAGTAGTGCTTCATCAGCGAGTCTCCCGGTTTCATCGCTGGCCTCACGAGGCGGGGGTGGCCAGGAAGGTCTTCACCAGCGGCACGAGTTTGGCCACGATCTCGTCGGCTTCGGCTTCGGTGAGAATGAGCGGGGGAACGATGCGGATCACCTTGTCGGCCGTCACGCTCATCAGCAGGCCCGCTTCCATCGCCTGGGCGAGCAAGGCGCCGCAGGGGCGGTCGAGCTCGATGCCCAGCATCAGGCCCTGCCCGCGGATCTCGACGACCCCGGGCAGGCTGCCCAGCTCGCGCGTGAGGCCGGCCTTGAGCGCCGCCCCCACACGTGCGGCGTTCTCCAGCAGTCCCTCTTCTTCCATGATGCGCAGCGTCTCGACACCGGCACGCATGGCCAGCGGGTTGCCACCGAAGGTGGTGCCGTGGTTGCCCGGCTGCAGCACGTTCGCCGCCTTTGGGCCGGCCACCACCGCGCCGATGGGCACGCCCGAGCCCAAGCCCTTGGCCAGGGGCATCACATCGGGCACGATCCCGGCCCACTGATGGGCGAACCATTTGCCGGTGCGGCCGATGCCGCACTGCACCTCGTCGATCATCAGCAGCCAGCCCCGCTCGTCGCACACGCGGCGGATCTGTCGCAGATATTCGGCGCGCGCCGGGTTGACGCCACCTTCGCCCTGGATGGTCTCCAGAAACACCGCCACCACGTTGGGGCGGCTCTTTGCCACGTCCTCGAGGGCGGCCACGTCATTGAGCGGGATGCGCACGAAGCCCGGCACCAGCGGGCCGAAGCCGGCCTGCACCTTGGGGTTGCCGGTGGCCGACAGCGTGGCGATCGAGCGGCCGTGGAAGGCCTTTTCGTAGACCACGATCTCGGGCAGTTCGATCCCCTTGTCGTGCCCGAACTTGCGCGCGATCTTGATCGCAGCCTCGTTGGCCTCGAGCCCCGAGTTGCAGAAGAAGACGTTGGTCATGCCCGACAGCGCCACCAGCCGGGCCGCAAGCTGCTCCTGCAGCGGCACTTGGTAGTAATTCGAGCAATGGATCAGCTTGGCGATCTGGTCCTGCAGAGCCGGCACGAGCTTGGGGTGGGCGTGCCCCAGGGTGTTGACCGCGATGCCGCCCAGGGCGTCGAGATACTCGCGCCCCTCGGTGTCCCAGACCCGGCAGCCTCGTCCATGCGACAACGCGATCGGCAGTCGGCCGTAGGTGTTCATCACATGAGGCATCGACGAGTTCGGGGTCTGGGGGGCGTTCATGGCATCTTCCGCAAAAGAAAATCGCGGCGGCAGGCCCTGCATTGGCAGGGCCCCCAACCGCGTCGGCGCTTCATTCTAGGGCAGGCGAAGCCGAGGTGGGATGAAAGCCGTGCGACAGCTTGGGCGCGCCATCATCGGCGAACCGGGCGCCGATGCACCGACAGGAAAGGAATCCGACTGAAACCCTGATGGGTCTTATATAAGATATCATTCCTAAGACCTGTCGCTGCAGGAACCCCGCCTACACTTGGCAGCGCGGCCGCCACAAGCGGCGCATCGAGAGTCTGTACCGCATGACCAGCCCCAAACCCCGCGAGATCTTCATTCAGGGGATCACCCGCGACGGCCGCACCTTCCGTCCCAGCGACTGGGCCGAACGCCTGGCCGGCGTGATGTCGTGTTTCCGTCCGGGCGGCGGGCAGCCGGGCCGCTCGGGGCCTTTGGGCTACTCCCCTTATTGCGTGCCCACCGTGGTGGGGGGGGTCAAATGCGTGGTGGTCAACGAGGCCATCCGGCAGATCGAGCCGATGGCCTGGGACTTCGTGATGAACTTTGCCCGCGACAACGACTTGCAGATGGTCGAGGCCTGTCTGATTCCGGACCCTCCCGCCCCCAGCCGCGATTGACGCGCCCATGAAAAAGGGCTCGCATTGCGCGAGCCCCTGCAGTCTCAACCCGGCAGGCGCTTCAGGCGGCCAGGGCCTTGATCGATGCCGACAGACGGCTCTTGTGACGAGCCGCCTTGTTCTTGTGGAAGATGCCCTTGTCGGCGATGGAGTCGATCACCTTCTGGGCGTGTTGGAACAGCTCGGCAGCGCGGGCCTTGTCGCCGGCCGCCACGGCCTTTTGCACGTTCTTGATGGCCGTGCGGAACTTGGAGCGCAGCGCAGTGTTCGCGGCGTTGAGCTTGACGTCCTGGCGGGCGCGCTTGCGGCCCGACGCGATGCGGACGGTCTTCTTGGCTTTGGACGAAGTGGCCATGGACGGATGGATTCGATTCGGGTTGAGCGAAACTCGAAGTATAGCATGGGCCGGTCGCCCCGCCCAGGTAGGCCCGGGGTCCGCAGCCTCCCGCGGGCGGCGGGGCGGGGCCGGCGTCGCGCCTGCTGCCTATAATCGCGCCCGACACCGAAGGCGCGCGTCCAGCGCTGCGCTGCTCTCATGAACCTGCTGCGCGCCGCTTCCACCGTCTCCCTGCTGACCCTGGCCTCACGCATCACCGGCTTGGTGCGCGAACTGCTGATGGCGGCCACCTTCGGCGCCTCGGCCTGGACTGACGCCTTCAACGTCGCCTTCCGCATCCCCAACCTGCTGCGCCGGCTCTTCGCCGAAGGGGCGTTCTCCCAGGCATTCGTGCCCATCCTGGCTGAAAGCCGTGCCCGCCAGGGCGACGAGGCCACCCGTGCCTTGGTGGACGCGGTGGCCACCGTGCTGGTCGGGGTGCTGCTGTTGACCTGCGCGCTGGGCGTGGTGGCCGCCCCGGTGCTGGTCTATGCCATCGCCGCCGGGCTGGCGCAGTCGCCGCAGGGGTTCGAGGCGGCGGTCGTGATGACCCGCTGGATGTTCCCCTATATCGGCTTCATGTCGCTGGTGGCGCTGTCGGCGGCCATCCTGAACACTTGGAAGCGTTTCGCGGTGCCAGCGGCCACGCCGGTCTTGCTCAACCTGGCGATGATCGGTGCGGCTTGGATTCTGGCCCCGCGCTTCGAGGCCTGGGGGTTGCCCGGCATCTACGCGATGGCCGCTGGCGTGATGCTGGGCGGTGCGATGCAGCTGGCCGTGCAGATGCCTGCGCTGGCGCGCATCGGCATGCTTCCGCGCCTGCGTCGGCCGGGCGCGGCCTGGCGGCACGACGGCGTGCAGCGCGTCGTGCTGTTGATGGCGCCGGCCGTGCTGGGCGTGGCTGTGGCCCAGGTGTCGCTGCTCATCAATACGCAGATCGCTTCTTTCCTCGGCGAAGGCCGCGTCTCCTGGCTCACCTACGCCGACCGTTTGATGGAGTTTCCCACCGCGTTGCTGGGTGTGGCCTTGGGGGTGGTGCTGCTGCCGCAGCTCTCGGCGGCTCAGGCTGTGGGCGACACTCGCCGCTACAGCGAGCTGCTCGATTGGGGGCTGCGGCTGGTGCTGCTGCTGGCCCTGCCCAGCGCCGTGGCCCTGCTGGTCTTTGGCCAGCCGCTGGTGTCGGTCCTCTATCACTACGGGGCATTCCATGATGGGGATCTGCGCCAGACCAGCTTGGCCCTCATGGGCTACGGCGTTGGCCTGGTCGGTCTGATCGCCATCAAGGTGCTGGCGCCAGGCTTTTACGCGCGTCAGGACATCCGCACGCCGGTGCGCATCGCGATCGTGGTGCTCGTGCTCACGCAGGGCATGAACCTCGTGTTCGTGCCCTGGCTGGGCCATGCCGGCCTGGCCCTGTCCATCGGGGTGGCGGCCCTCGTCAATGCCGGCTGGTTGCTGGCGGGTCTGCTGCGTCGGGGGGCCTATACGCCCCTGGCGGGTTGGGGGCGCTTTGCTGTGCAGGTGGCGGCCGCGTGTACGGTGCTGGGCCTGGCGCTGGCGGCAGCCGCCCAAGCCCTGGACTGGGCGGCCCTGCGGTCCACCCCCTGGGTGCGCATCGGCTGGATGGGTCTGAGTCTGACCACGGCGGCGCTGCTCTACTTCGGTGTGCTGGCGGTGCTGGGCCTGAAGCTGCGCCAGTTTGCCCGGCGCGCCTGACGACGCGCGCCGCCCCAGCGCACCCCGTTCACCTCGCCGAGCCGCCGTTGTCGGCCTACACTCAGTCCATGCAATACGGCTGTCCGACCGCGCTCGACTACTTCGCGACCCTGGTGGCCGACGATGCGGCCTTTCCCTTGACCGAGGCGGCGCTGTCGCTGGCCCAGGACGAGTTTCCCGACTTGGACATCCAGGGCGTCCTGGCCGAGATCGACGCCTTGGCCGAGCGGCTCAAACGCCGGCTGCCCGCCGACAGTGCACCCCTGCACCGCCTGCGCATGCTCAACCGCTATTTTTTCGGGGAACTGGGCTTTGCAGGGAATGTGAACGATTACTACGACCCCTACAACAGTTGTCTGAACATCGTGCTGCAGTCGCGGCGCGGCATTCCCATTTCGCTGGCAGTTCTCTACATCGAACTGGCGCATCAGGTGGGGCTGCCAGCTCAGGGGGTGTCCTTCCCGGGGCATTTCCTGGTGAAGCTGCGCATGCCGGGCGGCGAGGTCGTGATCGACCCGTTCAGCGGTCTTTCGCTGTCGCGGGAGGAACTGGAGGAGCGTTTGCTGCCCTACAAGCGCCAGCAGGGCTTGACTGGCGAGTACGACGTGCCGTTGGGGTTGTTCCTGCAGTCGGCCAGTGCTCGCGAGGTGATCGCGCGCATGCTGCGCAACCTCAAGGAGATTCACCGCACCCATGAGGACTGGCCGCGTCTGGTGGCGGTGATGCAGCGGCTGGTCATCTTGCTGCCCGAGGCCCTGGACGAGTTGCGCGACCGCGGGCTGGCGTATGCCGAGCTGGGCCGCCGCGAGGAGGCCATCGCCGACCTGGCCGACTATGTGCACAAGGCCCGGCAGGCGAGCGACCGCCTGGCGATCGCCGAGCGGCTGGAGTCGTTGCGAGGCGGCACGCCGCGCTGGCATTGACGCCGACGCCCGAGGGCGTCCAGTGTTCAGATCACCTGGGTGGGGGCTTCGTCGCCTTGACGCGCCTCGATGCGGCCGATGGCGTGGACCGTCTGGCCCTGCGCACGCAGCAATTCGGCCGCACGGGCCGCATCGGCCTCGGCCACGATCACCACGAAGCCGATGCCGCAGTTGAAGGTGCGGTGCATCTCCGACTCGGCCACACCACCTTCGCGCTGCAGCCAGTCGAAGATCTCGGGGCGGGGCCAGGCCTTGCCCTGCAGCACGGCCTTGGTGTGCGCGGGCAGGCAGCGCGGGATGTTCTCGACCAGACCGCCGCCGGTGATGTGGGCCATGCCTTTGATGCGCACGGCCTTCATCGTCTCGAGCACGGGCTTCACATACAGCCGCGTGGGCGCCATCACGCGTTCGCGGAAAGGCTGGCCGTCCAGCGTGGCCGGCAGCCCGGCGGGGCTGGCGCGCTCGACGATCTTGCGCACCAGGGAATAGCCGTTCGAATGCACGCCGCTGGACGTCAGGCCCAGCACCACGTCGCCCGGTGCGATGTCGCGGCCATCGACGATGCCGCCTTTTTCGACCACCCCGACGCAGAAACCGGCGAGATCGTACTCGCCGGGGGGGTACATGCCGGGCATCTCGGCCGTCTCGCCGCCGATCAGCGCACAGCCTGACTCCTCGCAGCCGCGGGCGATGCCGCCCACCACGCGGGCGGCGGTGTCCACGTCGAGCTTGCCGCAGGCGAAGTAGTCAAGGAAGAACAGCGGCTCGGCGCCTTGCACCAGCACGTCGTTGACACTCATGGCCACCAGGTCGATGCCGACGGTGTCGTGCAGGCCCCATTCGAAGGCCAGCTTGAGCTTGGTGCCCACGCCATCGGTGCCCGAGACGAGCACCGGCTCCTTGTAGCGCTTGGGGATCTCGAACAAGGCGCCGAAGCCGCCGATGCCGCCCAGCACGCCTTCGCGCAGCGTGCGCCGGGCCAGAGGCTTGATGCGTTCGACGAGGGCATCGCCGGCGTCGATGTCGACACCGGCATCACGGTAGGACAGGGAGGTCTGGGACATGGTGTGCGCAGGCGGCGTCGTGCCGGCCCGATAGAATTTGGCTGGATTTTACCGGCCGGCCCGAACGTCTCCGACGTGAAGCGGGCTGCCGGCGTAGTCTTGTCCCATCCGAGCCCGTGATGACGTCCCGTTCTTGCCTGCCGCCGTGCGCGCGCCCATGAGGCAGTTGCCCCTGGGCCTGGGGCCCGCCGAACCCTGCAGCTTCGACAACTTCCAAGCGCCTGGCAACGAGGCGGTGGTGGCGCACTTGCGCGCGCTGGCGATCGCGCCGACCGCCGGGGCGCCGGTCTACCTTTGGGGAGGACGCGGCACGGGCAAGACCCACTTGCTGCGCGCCTGGACCGAGGCGGTGAGCGCCCCGGGCGGCCGTGTGGGCTGGTTCGATGCGGCCACCCCTTTGCCCTGGGAGCACGACGAGGGCTGGCGCGGCGTGGTCTTCGACGGCGTGCAGACCTTCGATGCCGGCCGTCAGCACGCCGCCTTCGCGCTGTTCGTGCAGGCCTCGGGGGCGGGGCAGCAGGTGCTGGCCGCCGGCACCGTGCCGCCGGTGGATCTGGCCGTGCGCGAGGACTTGCGCACCCGTCTGGGCTGGGGCCCGGTCTTTCACCTGCAGCCCCTGCCCGAGGAGCACTGCCGCGCGGCCTTGCGACGCGAGGCCGATCGCCGCGGCATCTTCCTGTCCGACGAGGTGATGGGCTACCTGATGACCCGATTCGAGCGCGACTTGGGCAGCCTGATGGGCCTGCTCGACCGCCTGGACCGCTTCGCGCTGGCGCAGCAGCGTGGCGTGACCATTCCCCTGCTCAAACGCATGCTGGCCGAGGAGGCCTTGTGACGATGCCCCGCAATCTGTGCCTGTTCGACCTGGACCACACCCTGCTGCCGATCGATTCCGACCATGCTTTCGGCGAGTTCATGGTGCGCATCGGCTGGGCCGACGGCGAGACCTTCCGGCGCGGCAACGATGCCTACTACGCCCAGTACCTGGCCGGCCGTCTGGACCTGGGGGAGTACATCGACTTCAGTACCGCGCCGTGGCGCCACCGTCCGGCACATGAGCAGCGCGCGGTCCAGCAGCGCTTCCTGGACGAGGTGGTGCGGCCGGTGCTGCATCCCCAGGCCCTGGCCCTCGTGCGCGAACACCAGGCGCGTGGCGACCTGGTGGCCATCGTCACGGCCACCAACGAGTTCGTCACCGCCCCGATCGCCGCGGCCTTCGGTGTGGACCACTTGCTGGCCGTCCAGCTGGAACGTGACGCAAGCGGTACCATCACGGGCCGTATCCACGGTGTGCCGTCGTACCGTGAAGGCAAGGTGACCCGCGTCGACCAATGGCTGGCCGGTCTGGGCACCGGGTGGTCGCAGTTCGAGCGCACGAGCTTCTACAGCGATTCGCCCAACGATCTTCCCCTGCTGGAGCGTGCCAGCGACCCCGTGGCGACCAATCCGTCGCCCGTGCTGGAATCCCTGGCCCGGGAGCGGGGCTGGCGCATACTGAAACTCTTCGAATGATCAAGAAGCTGATCGACAAGCTGCTGGGCAAGTCCGGCGACAAGCAGGCCGGCCCCCGGCGCGGCGCCCCGGCGCTGGGCCGCCGCGTGGAGGTGCCCAAGTCCGAGCACGGCATCGACCCGTCCTTGGTGGACGAGCGTGCGGTGAAGGTGGTGCGCACACTCACCGAGGCGGGCTACGAGGCCTACATCGTTGGCGGGGCCGTGCGCGACTTGTTGCTGGGCCTGCGCCCCAAGGACTTCGACGTGGCCACCAACGCCACGCCCGAGCAGGTCAAGGCGCTGTTTCGGCGCGCGTTCATCATCGGTCGGCGTTTTCGCATCGTGCACGTGGTGTTCGGCCGAGGGCGTGACCACGAAGTGATCGAGGTCTCCACCTTCCGTGCCTACCTCGACGCAGCCGCTGCCGAGCAGGTGCAGGGCAACGAGAAGACGTCGAAGTCCCAGCTTGCCGACAAGAGCCACGTGGTGGATGCCAGCGGTCGGGTGCTGCGCGACAACGTCTGGGGCCCCCAGATCGAGGACGCCGCGCGCCGCGACTTCACCATCAACGCGATGTACTACGACCCTCAGCGCGAGATCGTGGTCGACTACCACGGCGGCATCGCCGACGCGAGAAAGCGCGTGCTGCGCATGATCGGCGATCCGCAGACCCGTTACCGCGAGGATCCAGTGCGCATCATTCGCGTGGTGCGCTTTGCGGCCAAGCTGGGCTTCGAGATCGAGCCCAAGACGCGCGAGCCCATCCAGCGCATGGCCCACCTGCTCGATAACGTTCCGGCCTCGCGCCTGTTCGACGAGATGATCAAGCTGCTGCAGACCGGCCACGCGCTGGCCAGCATGCAGGAGCTGCGCAAGCAGGGGCTGCACCGAGGCGTCTTCCCCATCCTCGACGTGGTGCTCGACGAGCAGCAAAAGCACGACGGGCGCGAGAAGTTCGTGCAGCTCGCGCTGGCCGACACCGATCGCCGCGTGGCCGAGGACAAGCCGGTGGCCCCCAGCTTCATGTTGGCGTGCATGCTCTGGCACGACGTGCTCGACCGCTGGCAGCGCCACCAAGCGCAGGGCGAACCGGCCTTCCAGGCTTTGAGCCTGGCCATCGATGAGGTCTTCAACGCGCGCATCGGAGACATCTCCGGCCGCGGCAAGCTGGCGGCCGACATGCGCGAGATCTGGATGATGCAGCCGCGCTTCGAGCGGCGCAGCGGCAACGGCCCCTTCACGCTGGTGGAGCAGCCGCGCTTCCGAGCCGGTTTCGACTTCCTCAGGTTGCGCGCCGACGCGGGCGAGATCGACCCGGCCATCGCCCGCTGGTGGGAGGAGTTTTCCCAGGCCGACGAGGCCGGCCGGCGTGAACTGCTGGAGGCCGTGCGCGATCAGCAGGCGCCCGCGCGGCGCAGCCCGGGCCGCCGCAAGCGCGTACGTCCCGAGGCTCCCGGCGAGACCTTGTCCCAGGGCGGCGACGCCGGCACGCAGACGGTGCTTTCGGGCGAGGAGGCAGCGCCTGCGCGCAAGCGCCGCCGTCGCCGCCGCAAGAGCGCCATGGCGGCAGCCCCGGCCGTCGGCAGCGCCGACTGAGGCCGACATGCCATGCGACGTGCCTACGTCGGACTGGGCGCCAACCTGGGCGATCCGTTGGACGGCCTGCGACGGGCCGCCGCTGCGCTGCGCACGCGCCCCGGGGTGTCGGGCTGGTCGGCCTCGCCGGTCTACCGTACCCGGCCGCTCGATGCCGGCGGCCCCGACTACCTGAACGCGGTCGTCGCTTTCGACACCGCCGAAGCCCCATTGCCGCTGCTGCACGCCCTGCAGGCCCTGGAGCAGGCGCACGGGCGCGAGCGCCCCTACCGCAACGCCCCGCGCACACTGGACCTCGATCTGCTGCTGATGGACGCGCTGCAGCTCAACGGGCCCGAGCTCGTGCTGCCCCATCCGCGCATGCACGAACGCGCTTTCGTGCTGGCCCCGCTGGCCGACCTGGCGCCCGGGTTGGTCATCCCGGGGCGGGGGTCGGTGCGTTCTTTGCTGGAGACCTTGCCCGACCAGGGCATCGAACGCCTGACCCACGTCCTGTGAGGGATCGACATGAGTGCCCATGCCCTGCCGGTGTCGCTGCAAACCATCGCTTTGCTGACGGTGGCCAACGTTTTCATGACCTTTGCCTGGTACGCCCACCTGAAGGATCTGGCGGCCAAGCCCTGGTACATCGCGGCCTTGGCAAGCTGGGGCATCGCGCTGTTCGAGTACCTGCTGCAGGTGCCGGCCAACCGGATCGGCTACAGCAGCGGCGTGTTCACGCTGCCTCAGCTCAAGATCTTGCAGGAAGTCATCACGCTCACGGTCTTCGTGCCGTTTGCAATGCTCTACATGAAGGTGCCCTTCAAGTGGGACTTCGTCTGGGCGGGTCTGTGTTTGGTGGCGGCCGTGTACTTCATCTTCCGGTCGTGAGGCCGGTCTTCATTGGCTGATCTGGCGGGCCGCCTCGACCTGCATTTCGAAGTAGTGCTGGAAGCCGAAGGCCAATGTGGCCATCAGCACGGCCGCGCCGATCATGAGCGCGGCGACCACGCCGATCACCACGGCCCAGCCCGAGTGGTGCTCCGGGCCTTGCGGATTGAAGCGCGCATTCCATTTCTCGTCCGGCGTGAGCCCGTACAGGATGGCCATCAGCATCGCCTGCGAGACCATCAACCCCAGCAGCGGGATCAGTAGCCACGACAAGCGGTCGTCCTGGCCGAACTCCAACATGCGCTGCACGCCGATCCCCCCCAGCACCGTGGGCAGGGGGTGCAGCCAGCCTAGCCAGTCTCGCCATCCGTGCAGGTACAAACGGTGCAGGCCCAGGGAGCCCGCGATCAGCGCGATCCAGGTGGCCAGGGTCTTGGACTTGTAGGGCCCTGCCGGGGCAGGGGCTGGAGCCTCGGGGGTCGTCCTCATGGGGCGCGACTGTACCGCGCGAGCGCCAGCGGCGCCCTCGGCGGGGCGGGTGCCCGATGCCGAGGGCAACGCGGTCTCGACCACCAACCCCCGAACCCGCTATAATTTTAGGTTCTCGACGCTGGCTTGGCCGGGTGGCAGGCGTATCTACGGCGTCGGGGCGGAACATTCGATACGCTTGGCCTTGCGCCCTTCCCGACAGCCCTGAGTGTCTCCAGTGGCCAGGGATCCGCGCAGGCTGGGCACAAGGACACAGCATGGTCGTGATTCGTCTTTCCCGTGGCGGCTCCAAGAAGCGCCCCTTCTACAACATCGTGGCGGCCGACGCCCGCAACCGCCGTGATGGCCGTTTCCTGGAGCGCGTGGGCTTTTACAACCCCGTGGCCTCCGGCGCCGCCGAGACCCTGCGCGTGGCGCATGACCGCGTGGACTACTGGGTCAGCCACGGCGCCCAGGTCTCGCCCACGGTCGCTCGCCTGATCAAGCAGGCCAAGGCTGCTGCCTGAGTGCCCTGCGGCCGCACGGTCTGCCGCCGCCTGCCCGATGAGCGCCCTGGCCGACGACGATCTTGCCTGGCCCTCGGATGCAGTGGAGGTGGGTCGCGTGCTCGATGCCTGGGGCATCAAGGGTTGGATCAAGGTCCTGCCGTATTCCGCCGATCCCCAGGCTTTGTTCACTTCCCGGCGCTGGTTTTTGCAACCGCCCGATGTGCTCAGGCCCGGGGCGCCCCCGGTGCCGCGGCTGCTGCGCATCACGGCAGCGCGCGAGCACGGCGATGCCATCGTGGCCCAGGCCCGCGAGCTGCCCGACCGCCGCGCGGCCGAAGCTCTCAAGGGCGCACGCATCTTCGTGTCGCGCGCCAGTTTCCCCACGGCCGACGAGGGCGAGTACTACTGGGTCGATCTCATCGGCCTGGCCGTCGTGAACCGTCAGGGCGAAACCCTGGGCCGCGTGGCCGACTTGATGGACACCGGGGCCCATAGCATCTTGAGGGTGGTGGACGACACCACCGATCCGCCCACCGAGCGGCTCATCCCCTTCGTGGCCGCCTATATCGATCAGGTCGAGATGGCGGCCGGCCGCATTCTCGTCGACTGGGGTCTGGACTACTGAGCGCGAGGCGGTCTCTCCATGCGCTTCGATGTCATCACGCTCTTCCCGGACCTTTTTGCGCCGTTCCTGAGGCAGGGCGTGACCCGTCGCGCTTATGAGTCCGGTCAGGTGGACGTACACCTGTGGCCGCTGCGCGATTTCGCCGAGGACGCCTACCGCCGCGTGGACGACCGTGCCTATGGCGGCGGGCCGGGCATGGTGATGCTGGTCGAGCCCCTGGAGCGGGCCCTGGCGGCCGTGCGGACCCGCCGCGCCGTGGGCGGAGGCGCGTCGGCACCGGTGGTGTGGTTTTCGCCGGCCGGCCGGCGCATCGACCAGGCGCTGCTGCGCGAGTGGGCTGGCGGGCCCGGGGCCATTCTGGTGTGCGGCCGCTACGAAGGCGTGGACCAGCGCTTCATCGACCGCCACGTGGACGTGGAACTCAGTCTGGGCGACTTCGTGCTCTCCGGCGGCGAGATCGCGGCGCTGGCCCTGCTCGACGGCGTGGCCCGGCTCCAGCCCGGGGTGTTGAACGACCCGGCCTCGCATGAGCAAGACAGCTTCAGCGACGGGCTGCTCGACTGCCCCCATTACAGCCGTCCGGAGGTGCTCGACACGCCCAAGGGGCCGCTGGCCGTGCCAGCGGTGCTGCTGTCGGGTCACCATGCCCGTATCGCCCGCTGGCGGCGCGAGCAATCGCTGAGGCTGACGGCGCAGCGCCGCCCTGACCTGATTGCCGCCGCGCGATCCTGCGGTCGCCTGAGCCCCGAGGACGAGCAGTATTTGGCCGCACTTGGGCTATAATGCGAAGCTTTTCCGATCCTCTGCCGGGATTGCCTCGACTGCCAAGCCGGGGCACCAAGACCGACCACCCACCTCCCCGCGCACGATCCTTGGAGTGACCATGAACCTCATCCAGACGCTCGAGCAAGAAGAGATTGCTCGCCTGAACAAGAACATCCCGGACTTCGCTCCTGGCGACACCGTGATCGTCAACGTCAACGTCGTCGAAGGCAACCGCAAGCGCGTGCAGGCCTACGAAGGCGTGGTGATTGCCAAGCGTAACCGCGGCCTGAATTCCAGCTTCATCGTGCGCAAGATCTCCAGCGGCGAAGGCGTGGAGCGCACGTTCCAGCTCTACAGCCCGCTGATCGCCTCCATCGAGGTCAAGCGCCGCGGCGACGTGCGTCGTGCCAAGCTGTACTACCTGCGTCAGCGCAGCGGCAAGTCGGCCCGCATCAAGGAAAAGCTGTCCTGATCCTGGGCGTTGCTGCAACGCCCTGAAGCCGCCTGCGCGCAGGTTTGCCCAGGCGGCTTTTTCGTTTTTCACCTCGTTCCATGGCCCTCATCCGAGACCCCCAGGCCTTTCCGGTGGTGGGGGTCGATGTCCACCTGCCGCCGGTGGCCGACGAGCGCCTGACTCCGCAGGCCCTGCGCGAGCGCTTTGCCCGTCCACCGGCCTGGGAGCCCGAGGTGGTGGCCGAGCGTCGCCTGTTCGCCCGACCCCCGGCCGAGGCCTCGGTGCTGGTGCCGCTGGTGCAGCGCCCGCAAGGCCTCACGGTGTTGCTGACGCGACGCACCGAGCACTTGAGCGATCACCCCGGCCAGATCAGCTTCCCCGGCGGGCGGGCCGAGCCCGGCGACCGGGATCCGGCCGACACCGCTTTGCGCGAGGCCGAAGAGGAGGTGGGTCTGGCGCGACGGCATGTGGAGGTCATCGGCCAGCTCCCCCTGTACAAGACCGTGACCGCCTTCCTGGTGACGCCGGTGGTGGCCCTGGTGCAGCCCCCCTTCGAGCTGAGGGTCGATCCGAGCGAAGTGGCCGAGGCCTTCGAGGTGCCGCTGGCTTTCCTGATGCGCCCGGCCCACCACCAGCGCCATGCGGTGGAGTTCGACGGCGAGCGGCGGGAGTTCTTTTCGATGCCCTGGCAGCCGCCGGGCCGCGACAGACCCTATTTCATCTGGGGCGCCACGGCGGCGATGCTGCGCAATTTCTATCGCTTCCTCGCAGCGTAGAGCGGGTGGGCGGCCGCTATGATGCCGGCCATGAGTTTCTTCTCCGTCCTGCTGGCGCTGCTGCTGGAGCAACTGAAACCCTTGCGCGGCGGCAACCTCATCCATGACACGCTGGTCGGCTGGGTCCATTGGGCGGGCCGCAACTTCGACGCGGGCCGACCGGTGCATGCCTGGGTGGTGTGGTCCATCACGGTGCTCGTGCCCGCGCTGCTGGCCTTCGGCATCTATTTCTCGATCGCCCGGCACAGCCTGCTGGTGGCGCTGGCCTGGAACGTGGCGGTGCTCTACCTGACGCTGGGCTTCCGGCAGTTCAGTCACTACTTCACCGACATCCGCGATGCCCTGGAACGCGGCGACGAGCTGCGTGCCCGCGAGCTGTTCGCCCAGTGGCGGCACATGGACACGAGCGAGCTGCCGCGCACCGAGCTGTTGCGCCATGTGATCGAGCATTCCCTGCTGGCCGCCCACCGCCATGTGTTCGGCGTGTTTTTCTGGTTCATCGTGCTGGCCGCAGTGGGCCTGGGGCCGGCCGGGGCGGTGCTGTACCGCATGGCGGAGTTCTCGAGCCGCTACTGGACGTATCGCAGCCACACCGTGGGCGTGCCCACCAACCCCAGCCTGATGGACCTGGCCCAGCGCCTGTTCGATGCGCTGGATCATCTGCCCGCGCGCCTGACTGCCTTCGGCTTTGCCGTGGTGGGCAATTTCGAGGACGCCATCGACAGCTGGCGACGCCATGCCGTGCTGTGGCAGCACACGAGCGACGGCATCATCCTGGCCGCCGCCGCCGGTGCGGTGGGGGTGCGCCTGGGCGGCAGCAGCGCGCCCGGCCTGAGCGTGGACCGCACCAAGACCTTCGAGGCGGGTGCCCCCGTCGGGGCCACCGACGCCGAAGGCCACACCGGCGGCCTGCCGCCCACCCTGGGCCATCTGCGCAGCATCGTCGGCCTGGTGTGGCGCTCGGTGGTGCTGTGGATGCTGCTGCTGGCCTTGTTGACCTTGGCGAACCTGACGGGGTGAGGGCGTCGGTGGGGCGTCAGTGGCCTCCCGACGGGGGCGATCACCAGCGCGGTCGGCTCAGCTCCTCGTGGATCTCGGTGTAGATCCGGTACCGGCTTTCGGTGATGTGCCCGGCCTGCACGGCCGCGCGCACGGCACAGCCGGGTTCGTGCAGGTGGGTGCAGTTGTAGAAGCGGCAGCCGGCCACGTGCTCGCGCAAGTCGGGCATGTAGGCGGGCAGCTGGGCGGCTTCGATGTGACGCAAGCCGAATTCCTGGAAGCCGGGGGAGTCGATGAGGGCGCTCTCGCGGCGGTCGTCGAGCCAGTACCACTGGGTGGTGGTGGTGGTATGGCGGCCCGAGTTGAGCGCCCGCGAGATCTCGCCCACCTGGGCCTGCGCCTGCGGCACCATCAGGTTGACGAGGGTGCTCTTGCCCGTGCCGGAGGGCCCCATCACGAAGCTCGTGCGGCCTTGAAGGCGCGGCCCGAGCAGGGCACGCGCCTCGTCGGGGCGGGCCTGGAGCGACAGCTCCAGCACCTCATAGCCCATCGCGCGGTACGGGGCCAGGCGTTCACGGGCGGCCTGGGCCTGGGGCAGGTCGGTCTTGTTGAGCACGATGTGTGCCGGAATGCCGGCGTGCTCGGCGGCAATGAGCGAGCGGCTGAGCTGGGATTCGCTGAAGACGGGCTCACTGGCCACGAGCAGCAGCACCTGATCGAGGTTGGCCGCGAAGGATTTGGTTTTCCATTCGTCCTGGCGGTACAGCAGGTTGCGGCGCGGCTCCAGCGCCTCGATCACGCCTTCGTCGCCGGTGTTCGACAGCGTGGCCTGCCAGCGCACGCGGTCGCCGACCACGCAGTCGCTTTTCTTGCCACGGGGGTGGCAGGTCAGGCGCCGGCCCTCGGGGGTTTCGATGACATAGTGGCGACCGTGGCTGGCGATCACGAGCCCCAGGTCGAGTTCGACGCGCTGGACCAAGGCAGTTCAGCCGAGCAAGGCGTCGGCCTTGGCCGCGCAGATGAAGTCGTTGATCGAGATGCCGCCCACGGAATGCGTGTTGAAGCGCACTTGGCAGCTGTTGTACTTGACCAGCAGGTCGGGATGATGGTCCTCGGCGTGAGCGATCCAGGCCAGTGCGTTCACGAAGGCCAGGGTCTCATGGTAGTTCCTGAAGCCGTAGGTCTTCTCGATCGCCCCATCCTTGAGCGCCCAGCCTTCGGCCTGACGCAGGTAGGCCTGGATCTCGTTGTCACTCATGGCTTGGCCGCCATCGAGCGGCTTGCATTTCTGGGTCAGCAAAGGGTTCATGGCGTGGAGGCAGTGAGGTCTCGGGTCAGGGCCCGCATGGCCGCCAGGCGTTGCACGGCCGGCGGGTGGGAATAGTAGAAGCGCACGTACCAGGGGTCGGGCGTCAGCGTGGCGGCATTGTCCTCGTACAGCTTGAGCAGTGCATTGGACAGATCGCGCCCGCTGGCCTGGGCGCAGGCATAGGCATCGGCCTCGTATTCGTGGCGGCGCGAGACGGCGGCCATCCACGGCGAGAGGAAGTAGCCGAACACCGGGCCGGCCATCATGAACAGCAGCAGGGCCAGGGCATCGTTGGGAGCGGCCAGGTTGGGCTGCACGCCCAGGCCGGTGTAGAACCAGGCCTGGTTTGACAGCCACCCCAGCAGCGCAAAGCCCAGCAGGCTCAGGCCGAACAGGCCCACCATGCGCTTGAGGACGTGGCGGCGCTTGAAGTGGCCGAGTTCGTGCGCGAGCACGGCCTCCACCTCGCCGGGCGAGAGCTTGTTCAGCAGGGTGTCGAAGAACACCACGCGCTTGGCGGCGCCGAAGCCGGTGAAATAGGCATTGGCGTGGGCGCTGCGTTTGGAGCCGTCCATCACGAACAGGCCTTTGGCGGCGAAGCCGCAGCGCGCCATCAGGCTTTCCACACGCTGGCGCAGGCCCTCGTCGGCCAGCGGTTCGAAGGTGTTGAACAACGGGGCGATGAGCGTGGGATAGAGCACGAGCATCAGCAGGTTGAAGCCCACCCACACGGCCCAGGCCCACAGCCACCAGCTGGCGCCGGCGGCGCCCATCAGCCACAGCACCAGGGCGGCCAGCGGCAGGCCGATCAGGGCGCCGACCAGGGCGCTCTTGGCCAGGTCAACGAGAAAGAGGCGCCAGCTCATGCGGTTGAAGCCGAAGCGCTGCTCGATGCGGAAGGTGGCCCAGGCGTCGAAGGGCAGGTCGAGCACGGCGCCGATGACGGCCACCGCGGCCAGCAAGGCCAGTTGGTAGGCGAGGTCGCCGAAGGCCGGCTGCACGGCCTCGCGCACGGTGACGTTGAGCGCATCCAGGCCGCCCAGCAGCGTCCAGCCCAGCAGCACTGCCGCACCGAAGGCCGACGTCAGCAGGCCAAAGCGGGTCTTGGCGATGGTGTAGTCGGCGGCGCGGCGGTGGGCTTCCTGGGTGATGGTGGTCTCGAAGCCGGCCGGCACGGCGTCGCGGTGGCGGGCCACGTGCCGGATTTGCCGGGACGCGAGCCAGAACTTCACCGCCAAGGTGGAGACGAGGAAGGCGGCGAAAAGGAGAGCCAGCGTGTCGGATTGCATGGGGCGACAGTGTAGGCTCGTGGCAAGACCTTGGGCGGATCACCGAAAATCGCGCCCCAGCAAGAGGAGCCCTCATGAACGACATTGCAGCCGCCGCCGACACCGCACCGCTGGCTTACAGCGACACCAACCTGGTCTGGATCGACCTGGAGATGACCGGCCTGTCCCCGGAACGCGACCGCATCATCGAGGTGGCGCTGGTCGTCACCGACGCCCAGCTCCAGCAACGGGTGGAAGGACCCGTCTACGCGATCCACCAGAGTGACGCGGTGCTCGATGCGATGGATGCCTGGAACAAGGGCACGCACGGCAAATCGGGCCTGATCGATCGCGTCAAGGCCTCGTCGGTGGACGAGCAACAGGCCCAGCACGACGTGATTGAGTTCCTGAAGCACTATGTGCCGAAGAACACCTCGCCGATGTGCGGCAACTCGATCTGCCAGGATCGCCGCTTCCTGGCCAAGCACATGCCGGAGTTGGAAGCCTTCTTCCACTACCGCAACCTGGACGTGAGCACGCTCAAGGAGCTGGCGCGCCGCTGGAAGCCCGAGGTGCTGGGCGGCTTCAAAAAGGCCCAGAAGCACACCGCTCTGGCTGACATCCACGAGTCCATCGATGAGCTGCGCTACTACCGGGAGCACCTGCTCAAGGTCTGAGTCCGCAGCGGCCGGTGCGGCCGCGGACCGCCCCTCGCCTTGCCTGGAATGCGGGGCCTGCTGCGCGAGCTTTCGCGTGTCGTTCTACTGGGGCGAGGCAGACGACCATCCCGACGGTACGGTGCCCGCGGCACTGACCACGCCGGTGGCGCCGATGCGCCTGGCGATGCGCGGCACCGACCGCGCCGTGCCGCGCTGCACGGCCCTGGACGGCACGATCGGCCGCGCGGTGTCGTGCCGCATCTATGCGCTGCGACCCTCGCCGTGCCGGGACTTCAACTGGCACGGCGAGCAGGGCGAGCCCAACGAGCGCTGCAACCGCGCGCGTCAGCGGCACGGCCTGCCGCCGTTGCCTCAGCCTTAGGACGACTGGATGTCGCGCATCAGCCGCCGGGCCAGCAGCGCCAGCGCGGCCACGGCCAGGACCAACACGGCCCACAGGGCCCAGCGCCGCCAGTCGGCCGCGCTGGCTTGGGCGAGGCGTTCGCGCCAGCTCTGGGGCGTCTGCGTGAGGCTCACCGGGCCCGCCACGGCCTGGGGCAGACGGTACTCTTGGCCAGACTCATAGCCCGGCAGGAGCTGCGGCAGCGTCAGCGACGGGGCGACGGGCCCGCCGGCCACCAAGCGGAAGGGCGGCTCGCCGCGTGCAGCAAACACCAACTGGGGCGGGATCCAGACGGCGGTGGCCTCCAGGGCGCCGGAGCCCAGTGCCGGACTGCGCTCTTCCAGGCGCAATCGCCAGTGGCGCGCGGGCGGGGCGGTCCAGCGCACCGGGGGCGATCGCCACTCCTGGCCGTCGCGGTCCAGCCGGTAGGCCGTGAAGCGCGCCACCGCCCGCCATGGCGTCTTGTCGTCGGCGCGCTGTTCGAGCACCAGGCTGGCGACGCTGTTGCGCTGCGGCAGCTCCAGCCGCAGCTCCCGCAGAGGGACGGCACCGCCGAGGTCGAGCGACCAGGCGCGGGGCGGGCTCGTGCCGGCCTCGGGCTCGAAGCGCAGCGGGGTGGTCGCGCTGGCCGCGCTGGCCTCGCGGGTGCGCCACAGGGCCTGCACACCGGTCAGCCGGGCAGGGGGCTGCAGGCTCAGCCGCAGATAGCGCAGGGCCGGGGCGGCCGCCGGCCACTCGATGCGGCGCTGGACCAGGCGCTCGCCTGACGCGGCGCCTACGCCGGGAACGTCGAGCAGCGCGGCGTCGGTGACAGGCTGCCATTGCTTCAGGTCGGCGCTGGCGTCCACACGGGCGCGCAGGTGGCTGCCTTCGCTGGGAACCTCCCAGGCCAGTTCGAGCGCGGCGAGCCACTCCGCGCTTCGATGGGCGTCGGGGCCGAGGTCGAGCAGCCAGCGGCCGGACGCGGCGCCTTCGGGGGCGGTCGTCGCGGGGCCCTGGATGCGCACGATGGCACCCTGGGCATCGACCTGCACCTGCACGGCGGCGTCGCCCCGGTCGCCGGGGCCCGGATCCGGCCACGCGAAGCGAGGCAGCGGGGCGCTGCGCTCACGTTCCTGTGAAGGGGGCGGCAAGGCCCAGGCCTGGGGCACGGCCTCGCCCTGCGCGTTGAGCACCTGAAGATCGGACCAGCCCTCGCGCGAGGAGGCGCGCAGCAGATCGAGCGGGATTTCCACCCGCTGCAAGCCCTCGCCGGCGGTCAGCGTCAGGGGGGCCTGGGCCGTGGGGGCGGCGGATGCCGCCAGGGCCCAGATCCAGGCGGCGGCCCCCGGGGCCAAGCGTTGCAGCAGCGTCATGAGCGGGCCTCCCGGGCCGGTGCTGCCGGCGGCAGCGGTGAGACGTAGCCGATCACCAGCATCAGCACGCCCACGCCGAGGAAGGTGACGGTGCGGCGCAGGGTGTCGAGGCTGGCGAGGTCGACGAAGAAGAGCTTGAGCACGACCACGGCCAGCAGGCCGGCCCCGGCCAGCCACACGGCGCGCGCCACCGCGGGACCGGCCTTGCGCGTGGCCCAGAGCATGGTGGCCAGCGCCAGCAGCGTCCACAGGATGGTGAGCGCCATCTGCACGGTGTCGCTGCGCAGCGCGCCCTCCAGCCACATCGGTGTGCCGCTCCAATGATGCAGGCTGCGCACCAGCACGGCGTTGACCCAGGCAAAGACGACGGCGGCGGCCAGGCCGGCCACGGGGCGCCGCCAGAACGGGGGCAGCGGGCCGGCCGTGCGCCACAGCCGCAGGGCATAGAGCAGCGCCAGCGCGTGACCGAGATCCACCGGGTTGAGCAGGGGCAGGTAGGGCAGGGGCGTCATGGCGGCCGAGTGGCCCAGGTTGACGATCCCGCTCCACAGCACCAGCAGCGTCAGCCAGGGGAGGTGGAGGCCGCGCAGCCACAGTGGGGCGAGGCCAATGCGGTTCATCAGCACCCAGGCCAGGGCCGTGGGCACCACGATGGGGGCCAGTGCCGTCCAGGCCAAGTGCGATCCGATCTGCGTGTGGGCCAGGGCATGCAGCAGCACCGCCCCTTGCAGCATCGCAAACCAGGCCAGCAGCAGGCGTTCGGCGCCCGTGGCGCGGTTCAGCCAATGGCTGTCGCCGGGGGCTGCGCTCAGGCGGCGCAGCAGCCACAGGCCCGTCGCCAGCACGGCCACCACGGCCAGCCAGCCGCCCAAGTACATGAACTGCTCCCACTGGTGCGCGGGGCTGAGCAGGTGGTCGAGCAGGCCACCCATAGCTACCAGCGTAGCGCCCACCCAGAGCCCTCTTGCCGGCAGGCGCAGCGCCGGCCAGGCCAGACGGCGGTGCGCCAGCTCCAGCGTCGCCGCGAAGGCGAGCCACAGCAGCACGAGCTGGGTGGCCTGCCTCGGCCAGGCCCACCGCGCCTGCCACACCTCGGCCCTCAGGCCCGCGAGCAACTGCAGCAGCCCCAGGCCCAGCATGCCCCAATGCACACCCTGCCACAGCGCGGAGGGTGGGGGGCGGTTCCACACGGGTGTCGAGGCGTCGCCCGAAGGGGTAGTGGGCGCCGGGCGGTGCAGCAGCCAGGCAGACACCAGGGCCGCGCCGCCCAGCATCAGCGTGGACAGCCACGCCGCGTTGGCGAAGAGCCGTGCCTCGGCGGGGCGCACGGGGTGGTCCCAGAACAGGGCCGCGGCCACGAGCTGCAGCAACAGGCCCAGGCCGGCGGCCCACCAGCGCCGCTGGCGCAGGCCGATCCAGACGATGCCGGCGCCCTGCACGGCCCAGGCCGCGCCGGTCCAGCGCCCGTCCAGTGCCAGCGGTGTGACCAGCAGCAGGAAGACCACGCCCAGTGCGAGCAGGCCTTCGATGAGCAGCAGGAGCTGCCCCCCGCTGCGCTTCCACAGCCAGCGACCCAGCACGAGATAGACAGCCGAGAGCACCGCGGCGGACACGGCCAGGCCATAGGGCAGGTGCTTCACCAGACCGGCCTGCAGGCCAAAGGTGACGATGGGCAGGCCGAAGAGCAGGCCGCCATCGACCACCGGCAGCCCGCGCGAAGCGTCATGGCGCAGCAGCTGGCGGCTGTACTGCACGCCGATGTAGAGGTAGAGCGCGAAATGCGCGATCAGGAAGGGCTCGGTGGTGGCGAAGTGCTCGGGCTGCCACGAGCGCCAGCCCCACAGGCTGGCGATACCGAAGGTGAGCACGAAACCCACCAGGTTGAGCAGCTTCCAGGCCTGGCGCGAGGCGATCCAGGCGATGGCGAGGTTGAGCACCAGGTAGTAGCTGAACAGCGCCACGTGGCTACCCTGGCCGGTGGAGGCGAAGATGGGCGCGAGGAAGCCGCCGGCAAAGCCCAGTACCGCCAGGGGCAGTGCCTGCTGCACCACGGCCATCACCGCACCCGCGGCCGACAGGGCCGCCAGCAACGCAAACGCGAGCCCTGCAGGCACCAGGCCGTAGAGCCGGAAGGCGGCGAAGATGGTGAGGTAGAGCACGCCGATGCCCGCTCCCTGCAGGCTCAGGCCGTAGCCGCGGCGGCGTTCGCGCAGCCGCCAGCCGATGACGGTGAGGACCACGCCACCGAAGGCCACCCCGGCCAGGCGCAGCTCGATGGGCAGCAGGGCGTGCTCGGCCGCGTAGCGCAGCAGGAAGGCTACGCCGAGGAAGAGGATCAGCACGCCCACGCGCACGATGGTGTTGCCGCCGCGCAGCCACGCCAGGGCGGTCTGGGCGAGCGAGGTGGTGACGGCCACGCTGCGTTCGTCGGGGTCGAGGGGCGGGGTCGGTGTGGGCGGGGCGTCGGCGACCCGCGGGGGAGACGAGGTGGGCGGCAGCGTGGGAGGCGGCGTTGCGGCCCAGTCCTCGAAACCGTCTTCGATCGTGGCTGCCTTGGGTGGCGGCGCGGGAGGCCGCACCGGGGCAGGCGTTGCCGTCGGTGGGGCCATGCGAGGCGCTTTTTTGGGGGCTGGAGCGGGCTGCAAGCGCTTGAGCTGCTGTTCGAGGGTGTCGACACGGCGGTACAGCCGCGCGAGCAGGCCCCCCATCAAGGCCCCCAGGGCCACCAGGCCGGCTTCGCCACCCAGGGTGTCGGCCAGGAACCAGGCGGCCACCAGGCCAGTGATCAATCCGATCCAGGACATCCATCCCTCCCCGTGCTTTGCGTTGTGTGCGGGTGCGCGGGCATTGTAGGGAGGGTTTGGGCGCGAGCAGGCGAAGCCTCGACCCCGGCATCTTGGAGGGCGGCCGGATGCTTCCGGCGGCCCCCTGTGGCCAGGTCAGGTGTGCTGCAGCCGCAGCGCGCGGCGCTTGCGCAGCACAGGCGGCACCACCAGCACGGCGGCGGCCAGGATCCACAGCGACACCGTCACCGGGCTGGACCACAGGATGTGCAACTCGCCGTTGGTGATGGACAGCGCGCGGCGCAGGTTCTGCTCCATCAGGCAGCCCAGCACCACGCCCAGCACCATGGGCGCCATGGGCATGCCCATCTTGCGCAGGAAGTAGCCGATCACGCCGATGCCCACCATGAGCAGCAGGTCGAAGGTGCTGGAACTGAGCGCGTACACGCCGATGAAGCTGATCGCCAGGATGCCCGGCACCAGCAACCAGCCGGGAATCGCCAACATCGACGCGAAGACCCTCACCATGGGTACGTTCATCACGAAGAGCATCACGTTGGCGATGAAGAGCGAGGCGATGAGGCCCCACACGAGGGCGGGCTGGGCGTCGAAGAGCACCGGGCCGGGCGTGATGTTGTAGAGCGTGAGCGCGCCCATCATCACGGCGGTGGTGCCCGAACCGGGTACGCCCAGCGTGAGCATGGGGATGAAGGAGCCGGTGGCCGCGCTGTTGTTGGCCGCCTCGGGTGCGGCCAGGCCGCGCAGGTCGCCCTGGCCGAACTTGGCCTGCGGATCTTTACCTTCGTGCAGGCGCTTCTCGTTGGCATAGGCCACGGCCGAGGCCACGCTGGCACCGGCTCCGGGCAGCACGCCGATGCCAAAGCCCATCAGGGAGGAACGGATCGTCGTCCACCAGGTGAAGCGCAGCTCTTTCAGGTTGAAGAGCTTGCGCTCACCAGGAGGCACCTCGACCTTCTGGCCGGTGAGCAGGTTCTCGAGCATCTGCAGCATCTCGGCGATGGCGAACAGGCCGATCACCACCACGACAAAGTCGATGCCGTCGGCGAGTTCGGGCAGGTCGAAGGTGTAGCGGTAGACGCCCGAGTTGGCATCCACGCCCACGCTGGCAATCGCCAGTCCGATGGCCGCTGCCAGCGCCCCCTTGACGGGCTTGTCGCCCAGCAGGCTGCTCAGGGCACAGAAGGCGAAGATCATCAGCACGAAGTACTCGGCCGGCCCGAAGGCCAGGGCCCATTTCGCCACCAGCGGCGCGAAGGCCGCGATGCCCAGGATGGCCACGGTCGAGCCGATGAAGGAGGCCCAGGCCGACAACGACAGGGCCACGCTGGCCAGGCCCTGGCGGGCGAGCGGGTAGCCGTCCAGCGTGGTCATCACCGAGGCAGCCTCGCCGGGCACGTTGATCAGGATGGAGGTGATGCGCCCGCCGTATTCGGCGCCCACGTAGACGGCCGCCAGCAGGATGAGGGCGGTTTCGGGCGGCAGGTTCATCGCAAAGGCGATGGGCACGAGCATGGCCACGCCGTTGATGGGCCCGAGGCCCGGCAGCACACCGACGATGGTGCCCAGGAAGGCGCCGATGGCCGCCACCAGCAGGTTGACCGGCGAAAAGGCCACGCCAAAGCCGAGGCCGAGGTGTTGAAGGACATCCATGTCAGCCCCCGAAGCTGAGAAGGCCCGTGGGCAGGACCACGTCGAAGATCTTGTCGAACAGCAGGTACAGGCCCACGCCCAGGCCCACGCCCCCGATCGCGCACTGGTACCAGCGACCCCCGAAGAGACGGCCGACGAAGGCGGCCATCAGGGCGGTGGCCACGATGAAGCCCAGACTCACGAAGACCAGCGCATAGCCGGCGACCAGGGCCACCATCGCGGCGATGCGCGCATTGGCCCCCGGCGGGTTGGGCTCGGCCCGCTCGCGTCCGCGCACCAGCAGCCACAGACCGCACAGCGCGATGACACCGGCCAGCAGCAGCGGGAAGGCGCGCGGGCCAACAGGTTCGTAGGAGAACGGGGCCTCGAGGCCCCAGCCCTGCCAGACGAGCAGGGCGGCAAGCAGCAGGGCAAAGACGCCCAGCACACGGTCGTTGAGGGTCATGGCAGGCTCCCGGGACGACTAGGGATGCTCGCCGACCCCGCGCGAGCGGGGTCGGCGTCAGGGGCATCGACGATTACTTGGCCAGACCGAAGTCCTTGACCAGTTCGGCGTAGGCTTTGGTGCGCTCCTTCACGAAGCGATCGAGCTCGGCGCCCACCATGTCGAAGGGAAACAGGCCGCGCTGCTGCTGCAAGGCGGCGTATCCCGGCGCCGACATGGCCTTGGCGAAGGCGCTGACCCACCATTGGTAGTCGGCGTCGGACACCTTCGGGCCGACATAGAAGCCGCGGATGATGGGCCAGTCGATCTCGAAGCCTTGCTCGATGGCGGTGGGCGCTGCCGAGAGGCGGCCGGGCAAGCGCTTCTTGCTGTACACCGCCAGCACGCGCACGGGGGCGCCGCTCTCCAGGGCCTGTGCGGCTTCGGAGGCATCGCCCATCTGCACTTGGATGTGGCCGCCGCGCAGCGCAGTGAGCACCTCGCCGCCGCCTTCGAAGGCCACGTAGCGCATGCGCTTGTAGTCCACGCCGGCGGCCTTGGCCGTGAGGGCGGCCTTCATCCAGTCCTGGCTGCCCACCGAGCCACCGCCGCCTAGCACGATCTTGCTGGGGTCTTCTTTGAGGGCGGCCATCAGGCCCTTGAGGTCTTTGTAGGGCGAGTCCTCGCGCACCATGGCCACGCCGTAGTCGGCGCCCACGGCGGCCAGCCAGCGCACGTCATCGACGGAGTATTTGCCAAACTTGCCCTGGGCCAGGTTGAGCAGCGAGCCGCCCGAGAAGGCGACGATGGTGCCGGCCTCACCGGGGCGCTGGGTGATGATGTTGTTGTAGGCCACCGCCCCCACGCCGCCGGGCATGTAGGAGATGCGCAGCGGCGTCTTGAGCGCGCCGCTGTCGGCCAGCGCAGTCTGGGCCAGGCGGCAGGTCAGGTCGAAGCCGCCGCCGGGCTGGGCGGGGGCCACGCATTCGGGGCGGGCCGGTTCGGCCTGCGCGACAGGTCCGAAGCTCAGGGCGGTGGTGGCCAGCACGGCGGCGGCGGCCAATCGAAGGCGAGAGGTCATGGTCTGTCTCCTGGGGGTGTGAAGGTGCGGCCGGGGGGGGCTGCACGGACAGACCAAGGCTAAGAAGCCGCGGCTTTCGGGCGGCTTTCAGCCTGGGGGGGCAGGCCTAGGGGAAACACCAGGGTCGCGCACAGGCCGGGAGGCGGGTCGCGCGTTTCCAACCGCAGCACCGCACCGTGCATCTGGGCGATGGTGTGCACGATGGCCAGGCCCAGACCGGCCCCGGCCTGCTGCTTGCCGGCCTCGCCGCGCCGGAAGCGCACGCCGGCCCGTTCGATGTCGTGGGCGCTCATGCCGGGCCCCTGGTCTTCCACCTGCAACAGGGCATGGCGCTCGTCGCTGAGCACGCGCACCGTGACGGCGCTGCCGGCAGGTGCGTAGCGGATCGCGTTGTCCACCAGATTGAGCAGGGCCTCGCGCAGCAGCCACTCGGTGCCTGGCAGTGGCAGAGGCGACGAAGGCGTCTCCACCCCGAAGTCCAGCCGCTTGAGTCGGGCCTGGGGCAGCAGTTGGCGGGCCACGCCCCGGGCCAGTTCGACCAGGTCCACCGGCTCCAGGGCCAGCCCGCCCTCGGCCAGCGAGGCTTCGCGGGCGCGGGCCAGCGCGAGCATCTGGTTGGCCATGCGCACTGCACGGTCCAGCCCTTCGTGCATGGCCTGCAGGGCACGACGCACCTCGGCCGGTTCGCTCTCGCGCAATGCGAAGTCCACCTGGGTGCGCAGCACGCTCAGCGGCGTGCGCAACTGGTGCGAGGCGTCGTCGAGGAACTGGCGCTGCGTGCGCGCCATCTCAGCGTAGCGCGCCATGTGCCGGTTCACCGCGGCCACCAGGGGGCGCACCTCCGAGGGCAGGTCGGTGTCGTCGATGGGCCGCAGATCGTCGGCCGGCCGGGCTTCGAGCTCCTGGCGCAGCCGGGTGAGCGGCCGCAGCGTCATCACGATGCCACAGACCAACAGCACCACGCTCATGGCCACACCCAGCAAGTCGCGCTCGATCGAGCGGCGCAAGACGTGGCTGAGGAAGACCTCTCGGGTGCCCAGGCTTTCGGCCACCTGCACGACGATGCGGTTGTCCGGATTGCTGGGCAGCGGCGGCTGGGCGGGGCGGACCAAGGCGGCCACTCGCACCGGCGTGTCTTCGTGCATTGCATAGTAAAACCGCGGCTGGCCGGACACCAAAGGCCCGTCGGGCAGGGGCAGGAAGGGGCTGCCGATCTCGGCCAGGCCGTCCTCGGTGGAGACGCGGAAGTACACGCGCGCATTGGTGGTGAGCTCGAAGAACTCCAGCAGCAAGAAGGGCTGCTCCACGGCCAAGCCGCCACTGGCGGTGGACACGTTGAGATCGATGGCGCGCAGGGCGCCGGCCAGGGCTCGGTCGTAGGCGGCGTCCACCTGGTCGCGCAGCCATTGGTTGGAGAACCACAGCGTGCCGCCCATGATGAGCACGAGACCGGGCACCAGCCACCACAGCAGGGCCGACTTGAGGCTGCGCGGTCGCTTCACGGTGTGTGCGGGCCGGCCGGGTCGGCCGGCTCCAGGCAGTAGCCCAAGCCGCGCAGCGTGACGATCTGCACCCCCTTGCCCGCCAGCTTCTTGCGCAGGCGGTGCACATGAACCTCGACGGCTTCGAGATTGACCTCGGCATCGCCTGGAAACACGCGGTCGAGGATCTGCTGCTTGTTCATGGGCTCGCCGCTCCTTTGGATCAGTGCGCGCAGCACGGCATGTTCGCGTGGCGACAGGGACAGCGGCTCGCCGCTGACCGTGAAGCGCTGGCTGGACGTGTCGAACTGCAGCGGCCCGCAGGCCAGGCGCGGGTGCTCTTTGCCGCGCGCGCGGCGCACCAGGGCCAACAGGCGGGCCTCGAGTTCCTCGACCATGAAGGGCTTGGGCAGGAAGTCGTCGGCGCCTTCGTGCAGAGTGCCCACGCGTTCGGTGAGCGAGTCGCGGGCGGTGAGCACCAGCACGGGGGTGCGGTCATCTCGTTCGCGCATGCGGGCGATCACGCCGTGGCCGTCCAGGCCGGGCAGGCCCAGGTCCAGCACCACGGCATCGAAGTCTTCGGTGGCCAGGCGACGATCGGCCAGCACACCGTCATCGGCCCAGTCCACCACGATGCCGGCATGCCGGGCCAGGGTCTTGGCCAGCCAGCGGGCCAGCTCGGGTTCGTCCTCCACCAGCAGGATGCGCATCTCTCGTCTCCTGCTTGGGAGTGTGTCACAGCCAGCGCGCACGCCAAGCGGCCACCAGGGCGGCCAGTAGGCTGCCCAGGTCCACACCTTGGGCCTCCAGGCCCAGCACCGAGGCGGCCGCACGCACGGCGGTCAGCGGGTCGCGCGTGTCCAGTGCCTGCGCGCCGGTTTGCTTCGAAAGCTTCTCGCCCTGGGCGTCGAGCACCAGTGGCGTGTGCAGGTAGCGCGGCGTGGGCAGACCCAGCAAGCACTGCAGGTGGATCTGGCGGGCCGTGTTGTCGGCCAGATCCTCCCCGCGCACGATGTGGGTGATGCCCTGCGCGCCATCGTCCACCACGACGGCCAGTTGGTAGGCCCACAGGCCGTCGGCGCGCTTGAGCACGAAGTCCCCCACGGCGGCGCTCAGATCCTGGCGCTGCGGACCCAGCCGGCGGTCGGTCCAGTCGATCACCACCGCAAGGCCGTCGGCATGCACCGTACGCAATCGCCATGCGCGCGCCGGCTTGCCGGACAGGCCCTTGCGGCAGGTGCCCGGGTAGACGCGTTCGCCATGGCGTTGATGCGCCACGCCCTGCGCCGCCAGCGCCAGCTCGATGTCCTTGCGGCTACAGCCGCAGGGGTAGGCCCAGCCTGCCGCCTTCAGGCGATCGAGTGCGTGCTCGTAGAGGGCACCGCGCTGCGATTGCCACACGGGCGGCGCGTCGGGCATGAGGCCGCAGCGGGCGAGCTGTTCGAGGATGAATCGGTCGGCCCCGGGCACGCAGCGAGGCGTGTCCACGTCCTCGATGCGCACGAGCCAGCGGCCGCCGTGCGCTCGGGCGTCGAGCCAGCTCGCCAGCGCGGCCACCAGCGAGCCGGCATGCAGAGGTCCCGTGGGCGAGGGCGCAAAGCGCCCCACATAATGGGCGCTCATGCAAGCGTCGGCCCGCCGCTGTGGCGCTCCAGCAGCGCGGTGCGCGTGGCCGGCCGGTCGAGCTGCTGCAGCCACCACTGCAGCGCCTGGCCTAGGCCCTGGCGGTTGGCGGGGTCGGTGCCGTTGCCGGGAGGGCAGCGCCAGGCGTAATGCATGCGCCCGGCCGAACGGGGGCGCGCCACGGCCTTCACCACCAGGCGGCCCACCTCGGCATGGGGGCGCACCAGGCCGCGTGGCAGGAAGCCGCAGCCCAGCCCCCGCAGGATGGCTTCCAGCTTGGCGGGTACGCTGGGCACGGTGAGCACGTCCTGGCCGGGCAGCAGGTTCATCGTGATGGGGGCGAGCCGCTGGGCCGTGTCGGCCACGGCCACGGCGCGGTGGCGCTCCAGCACCGTGTCGCTCAGCGGTTCGGCCTCGCTGGCCAGGGGGTGGTGCGGCGCCACGACGAAGTCCATCACCAAGTCGCCCAGGGGCTGGATGGCGATGCCGGCCACCGGCGAGGGGTTGCCTGCCACACCCAGCGCCAGGTCGGCCTGGCCGTGGACGAGGGCTTCCCAGGTGCCCGCCAGCACCTCGCTGCGCAGACGCAGGCGCGTGCCGGGGCCGCCGGGCGGATTCAGCGCATAGAAAGCCTCACACAACTCGAAGACCGTGAGGCTGGACAGGATGCTGTCCACTGCGATGCTCAGTTGCGTCTCCCACCCCGAGGCGACGCGGCGCACGCGGTTGGCCACGGCGTCCATCTCCTGCAGCAAGCGCCGGCCTTCGGTGAGCAGTTCCTGGCCCGCGGCAGTAAGCTGGGCCTGGCGCGAGCGGCGGTCGAAGAGCAGTACATCCAGTGCCTCTTCCAGCTGGCGCACGCTGTAGGTCAGCGCCGAGGGCACCTTACCCAGCTCGCGAGCGGCCGCGGCAAAGCTGCCGGTGCGCGCGATCACATCGACCATGGCCAGCGCTTCGGGAGTGAGGACGTTGCGGCGTTCGCTCATGGGCGGCAAGGGGTTCAAATGCTTCGAATGATGCCATCAAGACCGGGCGCTCGATGGGGTGGCGACCGTCCCCACAATCCAGGAACATCGGCAGTGAAGAAAGGAGCGCCCTATGATGACCCTGCGCAAGTCGGCCGAGCGCGGCCACGCCGACCACGGCTGGCTCAACAGCTACCACAGCTTCTCGTTTGCCGACTACCACGACCCGGCCCACATGGGTTTTGGCAAGCTGCGCGTGATCAACGAGGACCGCATCGCCCCGGGCACGGGCTTTGGCATGCACGGGCACCGCGACATGGAGATCATCTCCTACGTGCTCGAAGGTGAGCTTGCGCACCGCGACAGCATCGGCAACGGCGCGTCCATCCGTCCCGGCGAGGTGCAGCGCATGAGCGCTGGCCGCGGCATTTTGCACAGCGAGTACAACCATGCGCCAGCGGCCACCACGCACTTCCTGCAGATTTGGATCCTGCCCGACGAGCTCGGCCTGCAGCCAAGCTACGAGCAGAAGATGTTCTCACCCGAGGACAAACGCGGACGACTGTGCTTGGTCGCCTCGCCCGATGCGCGAGACGGAGCCGTCAAGCTTCACGCCGATGCGACGATGTACGTGGGCCTCTTTGACGGTGAGGAACGTGCTGCGCTGAGCCTCGACCGCCAGCGCCTGGCCTATGTGCATGTGGCGCGCGGGCAGGTCAGCGTCAACGGTCAACGCCTCCAGGCCGGCGATGCCGCCAAGCTCAGGGCCGAAGAGCGGCTGGTGCTCGAGCACGGATGCGGCGCCGAGGTCATCGTCTTCGATCTGGCGCCCTGAAGCGGCAGGTGGCGCCCTGGGCTACAGTCCCGCCCATGGACGCCGCCCTCGAGATCATTGCGCTGCTGCCCTGGACCGACTGGCTGGCCCTGGGCTGGTTCTTCGTGGCCTGGGTGGCCTACGCCTGGTTCGCCCGCCACCGTGGCCAGACCGAGATGACCGTGCTGGGCGTGACCAACCGGCTGCGCCGGCAGTGGATGCTGCAGACCACGCACCGCGACGTGCGCGTGATCGATGGCATCGTGATCCAGAGCCTGTCCAGCAGCCCCTCATTCTTCGCTTCCACCACCATCCTGATCATCGGCGGCCTGCTGGCCGTGCTGGGCACCAGCGAGAAGGCCACCGAGCTCGTGGCCGAGATTCCTTTCGCGGCGCGCACCTCGGTGCTGGTCTTCGACCTCAAGGTGCTGGTGCTCACGGGCGTGTTCGTGTTCGCCTTCTTCCGCTTTACCTGGTCGCTGCGGCAGTACACCTTCGGGGCGCTGATGATCGCCTCGGCACCAGATTACCGCGTGTTCGACAAGGGAGAAGCCTCGCGCGAAGAGTTCGCTGCGCGCGCCGGTCGTGTCGTGGGCCTGGCGGCCGAGACCTTCAACGACGGCCTGCGCGCCTACTATATGGCCTTTGCGCTGATCGGCTGGTTTTTCTCGCCCTGGGTGTTCGCGGTGCTCACCGCCGGCGTGATCTGGGTGTTGTACCAGCGCGAGTTCCGCTCGGACGTGCTGGCCGTGCTCAAGTCCTGAGGGGCTGCAGGTCCGGGGCCAGCACCTCGCGCTCGTCGAAGACGAAGCAGCCGCCGCGGTAGTGGCGTTCGCCCACGAGCTCGAAGTACTTCAAGATGCCGCCATCGAGCTGGTAGACATGATCGAGCCCCGCCTCGCGCAGGTACAGGGCCGCCTTCTCGCAGCGGATGCCGCCCGTGCAAAAGCTCACCACCGTCTTGCCGGCGAGGGCGTCCCGATGGGTCTGGAGCGCGGCGCAGAAGTCGCTGAACTTCGCCAGCCGCCAGTCGATCGCCCCGTCGAATGTGCCATGGTCCACCTCGAAGGCATTGCGGGTGTCCAGCGTCACCACCGGGCGCCCCTCGTCGTCGTGTCCCGCATCCAGCCAGCGGGCCAATGTGGGGGCATCCACCGCCGGCGCGCGACCGAGCTGCGGGCGGATGGTCGGGTGGTTCATGCGGATGATCTCGCGCTTGATCTTCACCTTCAGCCGCCGGAAAGGCACGGTGGCCGAAAAGCTCTCCTTGGGCATCAAGTCCGCAAAGCGTTCGTCCGCGCGCAGCCATTGCATGAAGTCGCGCACGGCCTGCGTGCCGCCGGCGAGGAAGAGGTTGATCCCCTCCTCGGCCAGCAGCACGGTGCCGCGCAGACCCAGGCTGCTCGCACGTGTGTGGATGCTCTCGCGCAGGCGACCACAGTCGCTGAGCGCAACGAAGCGATAGGCCGAGATGTTCAGGACGGAGCTCACGGCGACGGATTGTAGGCAGGCGGCTGCCTAAAATGCCTTGCATGCCCTTCATCCATCTGCGCACCCACACCGAATACTCCGTCGTCGACGGCACCTTGCGTGTCGACGACATGGTCCAGGCCGCCGTGGCCGACGGTCAGGCCGCCCTGGCAATCACCGATCTGTCCAATCTCTTCGGCGCGATCAAGTTCTACAAGGCCGCGCGTGATGCGGGGGTCAAACCTCTGATCGGGGCCGACGTCTGGATGGAGCCGCCACCGGGCGCCGGCAGCGATCGTCAACCCAGCCGCCTATTGCTGCTGATCCAGAATCGCCAGGGCTATCTGAATCTGTGCGAGCTGCTCGCACGCGGCTGGACGCGCAACGTGCAGCGCGCCCAGGCTTGGCTGCGGTGGGAGTGGCTCGAGTCCCATGGCGAAGGCCTGATCGTGCTGTCGGGCGCCGACCAGGGCCTGGTCGGCCAAGCCCTGCTGGCCGGCGACCTGCCGCGGGCGAAGGCGAGTGCGCAGCGCCTGGCGGCGCTGTTCCCCCAGCGCTTCTATATCGAGCTACAGCGAGCCGGCCTGTCCAGCCACGAGGCCCACGTGCGCGCGGCGGTGCCCCTGGCGGCCGAGCTGGGCCTGCCGGTGGTGGCCACGCATCCGGTGCAGTTCCAGACGGCGGAGGATTTCGAGGCCCATGAAGCCCGCGTGTGCATCGCCGAGGGCGAGACCCTGACCAACCCGCGGCGCATCAAGCGCTTCACGCGCGAGCAATACTTCAAGACCCAGGCCGAGATGGAGGCCTTGTTCGCTGACATCCCCTCGGCCCTGGCCAACTCGGTCGAGATCGCGAAACGCTGCAACCTCAGCCTGGTGCTGGGCAAGCCGCAACTGCCCAACTTCCCCATTCCCGAGGGGCTGACGATGGCGCAGTACTTCCGCCAGGTCTCGCTCCAGGGGCTGGAGGAGCGGCTGGCCCAGCTCTACCCCGATGCGGCCGAACGCGAGCGGCAACGCCCCGCCTATGTGCAACGGCTCGACTTCGAGATCGACACGATCCTGAAGATGGGCTTTCCGGGCTACTTCCTCATCGTGGCCGACTTCATCAACTGGGCCAAGAACAACGGCTGCCCCGTCGGCCCGGGCCGCGGGTCGGGGGCGGGCTCGCTCGTGGCGTATGCCTTGAGAATCACCGACCTCGACCCGCTGCGCTACAACCTGCTGTTCGAGCGCTTCCTGAACCCCGAGCGGGTGTCGATGCCCGACTTCGACATCGACTTCTGCCAGGCCAACCGTGACCGCGTCATCGACTATGTGAAGGAGCGCTACGGCCGCGAGGCGGTGTCGCAGATCGCCACCTTCGGTACCATGGCCGCCAAGGCCGCGCTGCGTGACGTGGGCCGCGTGCTGGGCATGGGCTACGGCCACGTCGATGGCATCGCCAAGCTCGTGCCCGCGCCGCCGGGCAAGACGGTCACCCTCAAACGCCCCGGCGACAAACCCGACCCGGGCCTGATCTATGCCCGCAAAGAGGCGCCCGAGATCGAGGAGCGCGAGAAGAACGAAGAAGAAGTGGCCGAGTTGCTCGCCCTGGCCGAGCGGGTCGAAGGCCTGGTGCGCAACATCGGCATGCATGCCGGCGGCGTGCTGATCGCCCCGGGCAAGATCACCGACTTTTGCCCGCTGTACATGCAGCCCGGCAGCGATGCGGCCGTCTCGCAGTACGACAAGGACGATGTCGAGGCCATCGGCCTGGTGAAGTTCGACTTCCTGGGCCTGGCGACGCTGACCATCCTGGAGATGGCCAAGGAATTCATCGTCGCGCGTCATCCCGAGCAGAAGGACTTCGACTTCGCCCGCATCCCGCTGGACGACAAGGCCTCCTACGAGCTGCTCTCCGAAGGCAAGACAGTGGCGGTGTTCCAGCTGGAATCGCGCGGCATGCAAGGGATGCTGCGCGACGCCAAGCCCAGTGTGTTCGAGGACATCATTGCGTTGGTGGCGCTGTACCGCCCCGGGCCGATGGATCTGATCCCCTCCTTCTGCGCCCGCAAGCACGGGCGCGAGCCGGTGGAGTATCCCCACCCGCTGATGGAGGGCGTGCTCAAGGAGACCTACGGCATCATGGTCTACCAGGAGCAAGTGATGCAGGTGGCGCAGATCGTCGGCGGCTACTCGCTTGGCGGCGCCGACTTGCTGCGCCGCGCCATGGGCAAGAAAAAACCCGAGGAGATGGCCAAGCACCGCGTCATCTTTGCCGAGGGTGCGGCGAAAAACGGCATCGATGCGGCCAAGGCCAACGAGATCTTCGACCTAATGGAGAAGTTCGCGGGCTATGGCTTCAACAAGTCCCATGCCGCGGCCTATGCCCTGCTGGCCTACCACACCGCCTGGCTCAAGGTGCACTACCCGGCCGAGTTCTTCGCGGCCAACATGAGCGTGTCCATCGACGACACCGACAAGCTCAAGATCTTCTTCGACGATGCGGTGCAGAACTTCGGCATCCGCTTCGAAATGCCCGACGTGAACACCGGCACCTATCGTTTCGAGCCCACCGGCGAGCGCGCGGTGCGCTACGGCCTGGGCGCCATCAAGGGCACGGGCCAGGGCGCGATCGAGGCCATCGTGCAGGCGCGCCAGGCCGGCGGGCGCTTCAAGAGCTTCTTCGACTTCTGCGCCCGGGTGGATCGCTCGCGCATCAACAAGCGAGTGGTCGAGGCGCTCATCAAGGCCGGCGCCTTCGACACGCTGGAGCCCAACCGCGCCGCCCTGCTGGCCAGCGTCTCGCTGGGCTTCGAGTACGCCGACACCCAGGCCGCACATGCCGACCAGGGCGGCCTGTTCGATTTCGGCGACGCCCATGGTTCCTCCACCCACGAGCCCGAGCTGGTCGCCGCCGAGCCCTGGAGCATCAAGGCCCGCCTGATGCACGAGAAGCCGGCCATTGGCTTTTACCTCTCGGGCCATCTCTTCGACGAATACGCCCCCGAAGTGCGCCGCTTCGCGCGGCTGCGCATTGCCGACTTGGTCGACAGCCGCGAGCCGCAACTGCTCGCCGGCATCGTCAGCGACCTGCGCGTGGTCAACGGCCAGCGTGGCCGCGTGGCGATCTTCAAGCTCGACGACAAGACCGAAGTCATCGAGGCCGTGGCCAACGAAGAGCTGCTCGAGGCGCACCGCGAGTGGCTCAAGGACGACGAACTGCTCATCGTGCAGGGCAAGGTCCAGCCCGACCGCTTTTCAGGCGGCCTGCGCCTGAACGTGCAGCAGATGTGGGATCTGGCCGCCGCGCGCTGCCGCTTCGGCCGCTACCTGCGCGTGGCCGTCAACGGCCAGGCCCTGCCAGTGCGTGAGCTGCTGCAGGCCCATCCACCGCGGCGTGTGGCCACCGAGCACGGCGAACTCGTACAGGGCCTGAGCGTGCGACTGGCCGTGCACCGGCCCCAGGCCTACGGCGAGGTCGATCTCGGGGACGCCGCGCGCTTTTATCCCAGCGACGAGGCCCTGGACCACTGGCGTCGCGGCGCCCATGACGGACAGGCCAGCATCGTCTACGAATGAGTGTTCACATTTGTAGCAAATCCTTGCGATTCGAGGGTCAAACGCCACAGGTTCAGCCTCACCCTGTCAGAAAATGACGGACATCTGGCAATTTCTCCCATTTTCTAGGCGGCTTTCTCGCTAGCATGAGGGCCCATGAACCACGGAGGAGCCGTCCGGTCGGTCCGGCCCCAGGCTCCAAGGAGTCGTTCCTGATGAAAGCACGTCTTGGCCTTGTGGCCGCCGTTGTCGCTGCTGCGCCGGTCCTTGCGGCGGCCAGTCCCAGCGTGGGGGTGTCGGTCAGCATCCACGAGCCGGGCTTCTATGGCCGTATCGACATCGGTCATGGCCCGCCGCCGGCGGTGATCTATCCGCAGCCGATCCTCATCGCCCCGCCGACGGTGGTCGTGCATCAGCGGCCCGTCTACATGCGAGTGCCGCCCGGGCATGCGAAGGACTGGGGCAAGCACTGCCACAAGTACAACGCTTGCAGCACCCCGGTCTACTTCGTCAAGTATGACGAGGACCGTGAGCGCCGCTACTGGGAAGAGAAGAAAAAGCACAAGGGGGGGCACGGTCGTCCCGACCACCCCGGCCGAGGCCGCGACTGAGCTGGCCCCGGGCCCCGCGTGCACGCGCTGGCGCCGCAGTCCTACACTGCGGCGCATGAGTCAAGAGTCCCTGGCCGGCCTGGTGCTGATGGGCGGCGGCGCCCGCGCGGCCTATCAGGTCGGCGTCCTGCAAGCCATCGCGGGCCTGCTGCGCGAACGCGGGGCCACACGCCGCAACCCGTTTCCCGTGCTGGCCGGCACCTCGGCTGGCGCGATCAACGGCGCTGCGCTGGCCTGCGGGGCGGCCGATTTCGTCGGGGCGGCCGAAGAGCTGGCAGCTACATGGTCGGGCTTGCGGGTCGAGCACGTCTACCGGGCCGATTCCCTGGGGGTCATTCGCAGCGGAGCGCGCTGGTTGACGCTGCTCTCGCTGGGGTGGCTACTGGCTCGCTGGTGGCGTCACCGCCCGCGCTCTTTGCTGGACAACCGACCGCTGGCCGAGCTGCTGCATCGCACGCTGGACCTGCGCCGCATCGACTGGGCTTTGCGCCATCACCACCTGCAGGCCCTGGCCGTGACGGCCTCGAGCTATTCCTCGGGCCAGCATGTCACTTTCTACCAGGCCCGCAGCCCGGTCGAGCCTTGGTCCCGGTCGCAGCGCCTGGCCGAGCGCACCCGTCTCACCCACGGTCATCTGCTGGCCTCGGCGGCCATTCCGTTCGTGTTCCCTGCCGTACCGCTGCAAGTGCAGGGGCAGCAGGAGTACTTCGGCGATGGCTCGATGCGCCAGACCGCGCCGATCTCGCCGGCCGTGCACCTCGGGGCGCAGCGCATTCTCGTGATCGGCGCGGGTCGTCTGCAGGAACCGCCGGGCCCGCGTGCCGTGTCGGGCGACTACCCCTCGCTCGCCCAGATCGCCGGCCATGCGTTGTCGAACATCTTTCTCGACGCGCTGGCGGT
Source organism: Caldimonas sp. (assembly GCF_046291045.1). GTDB lineage: Bacteria > Pseudomonadota > Gammaproteobacteria > Burkholderiales > Burkholderiaceae_C > Caldimonas. The sequence continues at coordinate 54,555 of NZ_JBKBSL010000018.1, forward strand.
GGACGTGGAGCGCGCGCGACGGATCAACCACACGCTGTCGTTGCTGGGCCCCGAGGCACGAGGGCGCACCAGCCTGCGTCCACTGGACCTGCTGGTGATCGCCCCGAGCCAGCGTCTGGACGATTTGGCCGCCCGCCACATCGGTGAACTGCCCTCCACCATCCGTGCGCTGCTGCGGGCGCTGGGGGTGAGCGGTGACCTGCGGGCCCCTGGCGAGGGGGCGGCTCTGGCCAGCTACTTGCTGTTCGAGCCCGGCTATGTGCGTTCGCTGATGGATCTGGGCCGCCAGGACACGCTCGCCCGCCGCACCGAGGTCGAGCGCTTCCTCGGGCTGTCGGACGCTCAGGCCCCGCGGGCCGTGGCCTGAGCCTGGTGCTCGGTGACCCGGAGCCGGCCGTTGTCAGCTCGGGGGGCAGCCTCGGGGCCAAGATGCAAGGCTGCCGACGGACCGGCCTAGCGCGCGGGCCGGTCGGTGGCCCGTCGCGTGGCCAGATGCTGGGCCAGACTGTGCCCGTTGACCGTCAACCCCTGGGCCGAGAAGCTCTGGGCCTTGCGCTCGCCCACACCGGGCATGCGGTCGATGAAGTCGTCCCAGTCGCGAAACGGCGCACGGCGCCGTTCCGTCACGATGCGCTCGGCCATCTTCGGGCCGATGCCTTTCACGCTTTGCAAGCGGGTCGCATCGACCCGGTTGACGTCGCCCACGGCTTGGGCCATGGGAGGGAGCAGAAGCAGCCACAGCGCCACCAAGGCGCCTGTCCAGTGCGTGCGCATGAGTTCCTCCTGAGGCTTGTCGACGGCACCGGTCTGGGCCGGCGTCGCCCCGAAGTCTAGGCAGGTGGCGGGACTTTCGCCTTCCCTCGAAGGGGGGGCGATGTTCAGCGATCCAGGTTCCGGGTCAGCCAGAGGGCCACGCCGTCGGCGTCGCCGGCGGGGTGGATTCTCAGCGCCTCGAGCAGGCGGGCATCCCATTGGTCGCCGTGGCGGCTGGCATGGACCAGTGCCAGGGTCTGCGCACAAGGCAGCAGCAGGGCAGCCGTCAGCAGGCTCGTGCTCATGCCGGCGATCACCAGCAGGCGGTGGCCGCGGCACAGCAGATAGGCCATCTCCACCGGCAACACGCGAGGCATTTGCCGGGCGTCGGACGAACGGGCGAGGCCCAGGTAATCCGACTGCGTCTCGCGAGGGTGGTACTTGTAGGCGAAGGCGATCCCGGCTTTGCGCATCGCCTGGACGCAGCCCTGCACCAGTTCCACATAGTGCGGGTTGCGCTGGGCATAGGTCGAGTGGTTGAGCGTCAGCAAGGCCCCGCAATCGTCCAGTTCGGCCGGGTCCCAGTCCAGCCGCCTGCAGAAGTCCAGGGCCAATTCACGCAGGCACGGCGCACCAAGCGCTGCAGACGGGAAGGGCCGCACGGCACGGGTGCGCAATTCGGGCCGCAGCAGGTCGGGGTACAGGGCCAGGAACTCCTGCACCAGGGGGTGGGTGCCGAGCACCCGCACGTCACACCATTGCGGCCCCATGCGCAGCTTCTGCCGCCACCGCGTCACCATGCCCAGCCGGCGATACACGTAGCCGGTGTAGGCCTGCGCGCCGTCCTCGGCGCACAGGCGCCTGGCGGTTGGGAAACTGCGGGCCGCTTCGATGAGCACACGCTGCCCGGCGTCCTGGCGGTCGTTGAAAACCGTCACGCAGGTCGGTCGCCAGCGACGCACCGCTCGCGTCAGTTCGGCATCCAGGTCATGCCAAGTTCGGCGGTGCGTCGGCCCGCCGGGGACATGGCGGGGCTCCAGCGTGATCGTCTGCTCGAAGGGGGTCTGTGCCCAGGCTTGCAGCGCATGCCCGAAGAGCGCGGGATCCTGCAGATCGGGCAGGAACAGCAGGCAAGGCTGCGCCTGGCCGTCTCGCCGTGCCTGCTCGGCAAGCGCCGAGGCCAGCAAAAGTTGGAGGCTGCTGCGAACGAGATACAGAGGCCGGGCCTGTGCCGGCGGATCGTTTAGCGAGGACATCCCCGATATCCTGCGCGCCCGAGCCGCTCGAAGACATCCGGCCGGACGTCCTGCGACGCCACGGCCTGGCGCAGGAAATCCTCGGTGAGCACCCCCTTCTCCAGACCCTCCCTGAGAAGGTCGAAAAAGAAGGCTTCCTGATGGGGGTCGGGGTGAGGCAGGTAGCGGCGGCGCGGGCGCAAGAGCCCCCGATCGCGCAGCCAGCGGCGCAGTCGGCCGGCCAGTCCCTGGAAGTTGGTGTTGAAGTCCACCGGCAGACCGGTCTTCCAGGGCTGCGTCAACCGCTCCGTCATGTGCAACAGGCGCGTCTGCGGGGTCAGCTTGTCGAAGGAGTTCCACTCCTCGGGCAGCTCACCGATCGTGGACGGATCCTGGTGGGCGAGCTGGATCCAGGGTTTGTAGTCGAGGCGGCCGCTGAACATCGCGTCGATCTCCTCGTCCCAGCGCCAGTCCGTCAACCTGGCGCAGTCGAGCAGCATGACGCTGGTCGCCCATTTCCCCGGCCCACCGCCCTGGCTGGCGGGCAGATTGCGACACATGACGGCCTTGCCCTGCATGTCGCAGGTGAGCAGTTCATAGACGTCGCCGCCGGCGGAGAACACGTCCGGGTCGGTGACCAGCGCCCGCCCCTGGTAACCCATCAGTTGCGGCACCAAGCGCCGCAGCGGACTGAACGATTGCAGGTCGTCGTTGTGCCAGACGGCCAGCTTCCCCATTCTGAGGTAGCGCTGGCCCTCGCGCCGATGCAGATGCGGTGTGTCTTCCAGGCGCAGCAGCTTCACCTCGAAACGCTCTGGGCTTGCGCTGCGCGATCGGAAGGAATATGCGGCCAGCAATGCGCCGAGCATCTGCTGGTCGTTGGTGTGGACGAAGACGGTGGGTGGGTTCATGACGTGCAAGGCAAGGAGGCTGTCACTCCCGCCAGTGCTCGGCCACCCAGGGCGCGGGGCGGGCGTAGCGGCGCCAGCGCCAAGGGGTGCCGACGACAGCGTCGGGCGGGTTGATCGTGCCGTGGAACACCAGCACCCGTGCGCCTGCGGGGGCACGCGGCTCGCGCCAGTAGTTCCCGGGCCACGGCGGCAGGCAGTGGTACTTGTAGCTTGCGCACCACTGGCGCGGCCAGTAGGTCAGCAGCCCTCGTTCGTGCAGGTAGGCCGAGAGATAGGCCTGCTCGTTGCGGTAGCGCCGGCGGATCTCGTCTTGGTGTGCGCGGAAATGGGACAGCACCCCTCCAAGCTGGCCGAGGCGGAAGCGATAGACCGAGGAATTGCCGGTGATGCGCCAGGGGCGCTTCCAGTCATGGATGATCAGGAATTCGCCGGGGTGTTCGAAGAAGGGATCGAGCGAGTCCACGATCACCACATCGACGTCCAGGAACAGGGCGGTGCCCTTCAAGCCATGCAGGTCGGGTTCGAAGGTCGTGAGCTTCTTCCAGCCGCGTTCCGGGATGCCTTGTGGCAGCGCGAGGTCCGGGATGGGGTGGCATTCCACCTCGGGCCGCAGGCCCCCGGGGTCGTCGGTGAGGCAGACGAAGCGGAAATCCCCGCTCAGGTGGCGGCGCACCATGCCGTAGAGGCGGTTGACATACTCGGGGCCGTACTTCGTGCCCCACTTCATGCACAGGACCACGCGGTCCGATTCGCTCGGGGCAGGGCGGAAGGCGTCACTCATAGCTCGTCCACGTGGCGCGGCGGGTAGCTGTCCCAGCTCTGGCAGCCCGGGCATTGCCAGAAGTAGTGCTGGGCCTCGAAGCCGCAGGCGGCGCAGCGATAGCGCTGCAGCGGACGGGCGGCGGCGGTGAGCACCTTGTGGACCGTCTGCAACTCCTCCCGGCTCAGCCTGTCTTGCTGATGCAGGCATTCGTCGATCAGGCCAAGCACCGCGCTCACCGAGGCCTGGCGCTCCAGGTGGTCCGCCAGGCGCCGGCGCCGTGCCGCGGGGTCGGCGTCGAGTTGCAGCAGGGCTCGCAGCAGCTGCGTACCGGGGTGCAGGGCGTACAGGGCCTGCAGCCGCTCCAGAGCCTGCGGAACCTGACCAGCGGCCTGGGCGCTGGTCGCGTAGGCCTGGGCGACCAGCCCGAAGCTGGCTGGCTGCACCGCCATCAGTTCGCCCCAGGTGGCCAGGGCCTCGCCATGACGGCCTTGGCGGGCCAGCCGTTCCCCTTGCATGACGATCGGCCGGGCGGCGTGGGGGGCCGCCTGGCGGGCCCGTGCAAGGGCCTGCTCGGCCGCATCGGCCTGGCCGCGCGCCTGTGCCTCGTGGGCCAGCTCGCAATGGTAGTGGGCGATGCGCTGGGCGAAGGAACCCGCCCCGGCCGCCTCGAGTTTGCCGGCCGTCTCGATGGCCGCCGGCCAGTCGCGCGAGCGCTCGTACAGCGTCAGCAGCGCCAGCCGCGCCTCGGTGGCGAAGGCGGTGGATTCGAGCGCCCGGTAGGCGGCCTCGGCCCGGTCGAACAGCCCGGCCTTCAGGAAGTCTTGGGCCAGGGCGTGCTGGGCACGCTCGCGCTCGGCACGGGGCAGGTCGCCGCGGCTGAGCAGGTGCTCGTGCACCCGCACGGCCCGCTCGTATTCACCGCGGCGGCGGAAGAGATTGCCCAGGGCGAAATGCAGGTCGGAGGTGTCCGGGTCATGCTGCACGGCCTCGATGAAGGCATCGATGGCCTTGTCCTGCTGCTCGTTGAGCAGCAGGTTGAGCCCCTTGAAGTAGGCCTTGGGCGAAGACTGCTGCTCGCGGCGCCATTGGCGCAGGTCCAGGCGCGAAGCCAGCCAACCCAGGCCGAAGGCCAGGGGCAGGCCCAGCAGCAGCCACTGGAAGTCAAACTCCATCGCGCGGCGGATGCGGCAAGGCCAGGCTTTCGGCCGTGGCAGACGGGGCGGGTGCGGGGGAGGGGGCCGGCTCGGCGGCCGAAGGCCGGGGTGCGCGCGCTGCTCGGCGCTGCCGCCACCAGCTCGGCACCATTGCCAGCACGCCGAACACGCAGCCCAACACGAAGGCGGCCAGCACGACGAGCACCATCGGGGCACGCGTTTCGTGACCAAAGAACCATTTCAGGTCCACCTCGTGCTGGTTGTTGAGCGCGAAGGCGAACAAGACGAAGAAGAGGAAGGCTCGAAACAGCCAGGTAAGGGCTCGCATCGGCGGGATTCTATCGGCGCGCGATGGAGCCGTGGCAGGCGGCTCAGTCGGCGTCTGGCCCCAGGGGGCGTGGTGCGTCCGCCGCGGCGACCGGCTGGCGGTCGACGGCCTCGCGCAGAGCCTTGCCCGGCTTGAAGTGGGGCACGAGCTTCTCGGGGATCAGCACCGGTTCTCCCGAGCGCGGGTTGCGGCCCATGCGCGGCGGGCGGCGGTTGATCGAGAAGCTGCCGAAGCCGCGGATTTCGATGCGATGGCCACGTGCCAGGGCCTCGGCCATGGCATCGAGCATGGTCTTGACCGCAAACTCGGTGTCGCGATGGGTGAGCTGACCGAAGCGCTCGGCGAGCTGGTTCACGAGGTCGGATCGAGTCATGGCGCGCTCGTCGTCGGTGGCAATGGCACGAGGCTGAGATGAGCAGCCCTGTGGCTGCTCATCGCAACCCCACGGGGGTTGCGCACGGCGCCCGGGCTGGTACAGGCCGGGCGCACCGGGGCGGCATCAGCCGTTGTTGCTGTTTTGGTTGTCCAACTTGGCCTTGAGCAGGGCGCCCAGGCTGGTCGTGCCGGCGTTGCCCGCGCTCTCGGCGGACAGGCGCTGCAGCGCTTCTTGCTGCTCGGCGCTGTCCTTGGCCTTGATCGACAGTTGGATGTTGCGGGTCTTGCGGTCCACGTTGATGATCAGCGCGGTGACCTCGTCGCCTTCCTTCAGCACGTTGCGCGCATCCTCCACGCGATCGCGAGAGATTTCCGAGGCGCGCAGGTAGCCCACCACGTCGTCGGCCAGCTGGATCTCGGCGCCGCGGGCATCCACGGACTTGACCGTGCCGGTGACGGTGGCGCCGCGATCATGCACGGCGGTGTAGTTGCTGAACGGGTCGGCGTCGAGCTGTTTGATGCCCAGGGAGATGCGCTCGCGCTCCACGTCGATGGCCAGCACGACGGCTTCGACTTCCTGGCCCTTCTTGTAGTTGCGCACGGCCGATTCGCCCGGTTCGTTCCAGGACAGATCGGACAGGTGCACCAGGCCGTCGATGCCGGCGGCCAGGCCCACGAACACGCCGAAGTCGGTGATCGACTTGACGGGGCCCTTGACCTTGTCGCCACGCTTGTAGTTCTGAGCGAACTCCTCCCAGGGGTTGGGCTTGCACTGCTTCATACCCAGGGAGATGCGGCGCTTGTCCTCGTCGATCTCCAGGACCATGACCTCCACCTCGTCGCCCAGCGAGACGATCTTGCTGGGGGCGACGTTCTTGTTGGTCCAGTCCATTTCGGAGACGTGCACCAGGCCTTCGATGCCAGGCTCGATCTCGACGAAGGCCCCGTAATCGGCGATGTTGGTGATCTTGCCGAACAGGCGGGTGCCGTTGGGGTAGCGGCGCGACACGCCCACCCAGGGGTCGTCGCCCAGTTGCTTCAGGCCCAGCGAGACGCGGTTCTTCTCGGCGTCGAACTTCAGCACCTTGGCGCGCAGCTCCTGGCCGACGGTGACCACCTCGGAGGGGTGGCGCACACGGCGCCAGGCCATGTCGGTGATGTGCAGCAGGCCATCGATGCCGCCCAGGTCCACGAAGGCCCCGTATTCGGTGATGTTCTTGACCACGCCGTCGACGATGGCGCCCTCGTGCAGGGTCTCCAGCAGCTTGGCGCGCTCCTCGCCCATCGACGCCTCGATCACGGCACGGCGGCTGAGCACGACGTTGTTGCGCTTGCGGTCGAGCTTGATGACCTTGAACTCCATGGTCTTGCCCTCGTACGGGCTCATGTCCTTGACCGGACGGGTGTCGATCAGGGAGCCGGGCAGGAAGGCGCGGATGCCGTTGACCAGGACGGTCAGGCCACCCTTGACCTTGCCCGAGACGGTGCCGGTGACGAAGTCGCCGGACTCGAGGGCGCGCTCGAGCTGCAGCCACGAGGCCAGGCGCTTGGCCTTGTCGCGCGACAGGATGGTGTCGCCGTAGCCGTTCTCGATGGCGTCGATGGCCACCGAGACGAAGTCGCCGACCTGGACCTCCAGTTCACCCTGATCGTTCTTGAACTCCTCGATGGGCACATAGGCCTCGGACTTGAGCCCGGCGTTCACGACGACGAAGTTGTAGTCCACGCGGACCACTTCGGCGGTGATCACCTCACCGGCGCGCATTTCAGAGCGCTTGAGCGATTCTTCGAACAGGGCGGCGAAGGATTCCTGGCCTTGGGAGGCGGCGGCAGCGGTTTGAGACATGAAGAAAGTTCCTGGTGCCAGCCTGCGACCGGCAAAGCGCGGCTGGGACGGCCGCGGGTTGGGTTGACGAATCCGGCCTTCCAGCGTGCCTGCACGGCACAGGAGGGAGAAAACCGGGCCCACCACCCTGGCCGGCTCGCAGGCCCGGTCAGGGTCTTCGGCCGTTCATCCAAACGGCCGGCGCTGCGCCCACCACGCCAGCACCTGCTGCACCGACGCTTCGATGCTCAGGGCGGAGTTGTCGAGCAACTGCGCGTCTTCCGCAGGCCTCAAAGGTGCCGCGATGCGGGAGCGGTCCCGCGCATCGCGCGCCTGCAAGTCCTGCAAAAGGGTGGCAAGGTTAGCAGAAATTCCCTTGGAAATCAATTGCTTATACCGCCGCTCGGCGCGGGTTTCAGCGCTGGCGGTGAGGAAGACCTTCAGGGCGGCATCCGGAAAGATCACGGTGCCCATGTCGCGGCCGTCGGCCACCAAGCCGGGCAAGCGGCGGAAATCGAGCTGGCGCTGGCGCAGGGCCTTGCGCACGCCTGGGTGGGCGGAGATCCGGGAGGCCAGCGCCCCGACGTCCTCGCGGCGCAGATCCTCGCTCACGTCACGCTCGCCCAGCCAGACGCGGCCGGGTTCGAAGCGCAGCGGCAGTCCCGCGGCCAGGGTGGCCAAGGCGGTCTCGTCCTCGGCGTCCACGCCGCCCTCCAGGGCCGACAGGGCGGCAGCCCGGTACAGCGCACCCGAGTCGAGCAGGTGGTAACCCAGGGCCTTGGCCACCTCGGCGGCCAAGGTGCCCTTGCCCGAGGCCGTGGGGCCGTCGATGGTCAGCACGGGGATGTCGGCCACCTCGGCGCGGACCACGGTGAACAGGGTCTCGAAGTAATCAGGGAAGGTCTTGGCCACACAGCGCGGATCGAGGATGCGCAGCGGCTGCGGCGTGGACAGGCCTTCGATCAGGCCGTGGAAGGCCGCCAGCGAGAAGCACATGGCCACACGATGGTCGTCATAGGTGTGGATCGCGGCGGCGCGCACCTGGCGCAACGGGTGAACCGTGAGACTGTCGGACCCTTCGACCACCTCAGCGCCGAGCTTGCGCAGTTCGGTGGCCATCGCGGCGATGCGGTCGGTCTCCTTCACGCGCCAGCTCGCGATGTTGCGAAGCCGGGTGGGACCGTCGGCGTACAAGGCCATGACGGCCAGCGTCATCGCGGCGTCGGGGATGTGGTTGCAGTCCAGGTCCAGGGCGCGCAGCGGCCAGGTGCCGCGGTGCACCTCGAGCCAGTTCGGTCCCTGATGCACGACGGCGCCCATCGCTTGAGCGGCTTCGACGAAGCGGATGTCCCCCTGGATGGAGTGGGCGCCCACGCCCTCGATGCGCACAGGGGCCTGCGCCGACGCGGCCACAGCGCCGAGCGCGATGAAGTACGACGCCGAGGAAGCATCGGCCTCTACGTGAATGTCTCCCGGCGAACGGTAGACCGAAGCCTCGGGCACCGTGAAGACCTGCCAGCCGTCGCGCTGCACGTGGACGCCGAAGCGCTGCAGCAGTTGCAAGGTGATTTCGATGTAAGGCTTGGAAATCAGCTCACCCACGACCTCGATGCGCACTGGCCCCTGCACCGACAGCAACGGGGCGGCCATCAACAAAGCGGTGAGGAACTGGCTGGAGACGTCGCCACGCACGCGGATCGGGGCGTCCACGCGCGGGCTGCCGCCCGCCAGCCGCAGCGGCGGGTAGCCCGCTTGGCCCAGGTCGTCGATCCGGCAGCCCAGGCTGCGCAGGGCGTCGACCAAATCGCCGATGGGGCGCTCGTGCATGCGCGGCACGCCGCTGAGCTCGAAGCGCCCTCCCTGCAAGCCGCTGAGGACGGCCAGGACGGCCACCAGCGGGCGCATGGCGGTGCCGGCATTGCCCAGGAACAGGCTGGCCTCGCGCACGGCCAAGCGGCCGCCCAGGCCGGTCACCACCAGCGCGTCGGCCTCATGTTCGATGCCGCAACCAAGCTGGCGCAGTGCTTCGATCATCACCCGCGTGTCGTCCGAGTCGAGCAGGTCGTGCAGGCGCGTGCGGCCCTCGCTCAGTCCGGCCAGCAGCAGCACGCGGTTGGAGATGCTCTTGGAGCCGGGCAGCCGCACGGTACCGGCGGCCGAACGCAAGGGGGGCAGGTCGAGAAAAGCGGTGGTGTACATGCGCCGGAGGGGGTGGGGCCGCGTCAGCGCCCGCCCGGGGGCTTGGGGGTGGACATCTGCCAGCTCGCGCGGGCTTCGGAAGCACTGCGGATCAGATCCTCCAGGGCCTCGGCGTTGCCGGTCTTCATCACGTGCTCCAGCGCATCGAGGGTGTGCCGGAAGCGTAGCGACTGCTTGATCACCTCTTCGCGGTTGGCCAGCAGGATGTCGCGCCACACGGCTGGGTCGCTGGCCGCAATGCGAGTGAAGTCGCGAAAGCCCGGGCCGGCCAGCGAGAGGAAGTCGGCGCCGGCCGGTTGCTTGTGCACTGCGTTGAAGTAGGCGAAGGCCAGCAGGTGAGGCAGGTGGCTCACGGCAGCAAAGGCCGCGTCGTGGTTCTCCGGCGTCATGCGCAGCACCTGCGTGCCGATGGCCGACCACACGTCCGTGGCCTTCTGGACGAGCGCCGCGTCGGTCTGCTTCAGTGGCGTGAGGATGACCTGGCGGCCACTGTAGAGCTGGGCGTCGGCGTGCTCCACGCCCGACACTTCCTTGCCAGCGATGGGGTGGGCCGGCACGAAGGAGCTGACACGGTCTTTGAGCACGCGGCGCGCGGCATCGACCACGTCACGCTTGGTCGAGCCCACGTCCATGAACAACACGCCCGGCTCGACCAGGTGGCGGATGGCCTTGAAGGTGGCTTCCGAGGCGGCCACCGGCACGGCCATCAACACGATGTCCGAGCCCGAGACGGCCAGCAGGGCCGATTCGGCCGCGATATCGATCACACCCAGTCGGCGGGCCTTCTCGGTGGTGGAGGGGGACTTGCTGTAGCCGATGACCCGCTTGACCAGGCCTGCGCGCTTGAGCGCCAGAGCGAACGAGCCGCCCATCAGGCCGCAACCGATCACACCGAGCTGGTTGAACATGGCGCGAAATGCTCCCGGCGGGCTCAATGCACGTCGATCGGATAGGTGCCCAGCAGCTTGAAGAAGGCGCACACATCGCGCAACTCCTTCAGTGCCTGGGCCACATGCGGCTGGTCGGGGTGGCCCTGCACGTCGATGTAGAAGTAGTACTCCCACTGGCCTGAGCGGGCCGGCCGGGACTCGAAGCGGGTCATCGACACGCCATACTGCTTCAGCGGCACGAGCATGTCGTGCACGGCACCGGGGCGGTTGAGCACCGACACCACCAGGCTCGTGCAGTCGTGACCCGAGGCCTTGGGCTGGGGGTGGCGGTCAGGGTGGGTGACGATGGCAAAACGCGTGCGGTTGTGCGGGTCGTCCTGGATGGCCGGGGCCACCACGTGCAGGCCGTACTCGCTGGCGGCGCGTTCGCTGGCGATGCCGGCCAAGCGGGGATCTTCACTGGCCAGGCGGGCGCCCTCGGCATTGCTGGCCACCGGGCGGCGCTCGACGTGGGGCAGGTGGTTGCTCAGCCACAGGTGGCATTGCGCCAGGGCTTGCGGATGGGCGCACACGGCCTCGATCCCGTCCAGCGAGTTCTCCTTGCGCAATAGGTTGTGGCGCACGAAGAGGCTGGTCTCGCCGATGATGAACAGCGGGGTGGTGAGGAAGAGATCGAGCGAACGGGCCACCACGCCTTCGGTGGAGTTCTCGACCGGCACCACGCCGAAGTCGGCAGCGCCGGCGGTGGTGGTGCGGAAGACCTCGTCGATGCTGGCGCAGGGCACGCGCACGATGGATGAGCCGAAGAAGCCCAGCGCCGCCAGTTCGCTGAAGGTGCCTGCCGGACCCAGGTAGGCCACCCGGGTGGGCGTTTCCAGTGCGCGGCAGGCCGACATGATCTCGCGCCAGATTGGCGCCACCGATTCGGACTTCAGCGGGCCGGGGTTGACGGCCTTCAGGCCATCGATGACCTGGGCCTCGCGCTCGGGGCGGAAGACCACCGAGCCTTCCTTCTTCTTGAGCTCGCCCACCGCCTGGGCCAGGCCGGCGCGGCGGTTGAGCAGGGCCAGCAGCTCACGATCGACGGCGTCGATCTGGTTGCGCAGCGCCAGTAGCTCGTCAGGGGTCGGGGTCTCAGCCATGGGAAGCAGCGAATTCTCGCATGTAGTCCACCAGCGCACGCGCTCCGTCCAGGGGCATGGCGTTGTACAGGCTCGCGCGCATGCCACCCACGCTCTTGTGACCCTTGAGCTGCAGCAGGCCGCGCTCGCGTGCGCCGGCCAGGAAGGTTTCGTTCAGGCGATCGTCGGGCAGGAAGAAGGGCAGGTTCATGCGCGAGCGGCAGGCCGGATCGACCTTGTTGACATACCAGCCCGAGGCGTCGATGTAGTCGTAGACCAGTCGCGAGCGCTCGATGGCGCGACGCTCCATCTCGGCCACGCCACCCTCGCGCTTGAGCCACTGGAAGACGAGCCCGGCAATGTAGATCGCGTAGGTCGGCGGCGTGTTGTACATCGAGCGATGCTCGGCCACCACGCGGTAATCGAAGGCGCTGGGGCACACCGGCAGGGCGTGGCCGAGCAGATCCTCGCGCACGATGACCAGCGTCAGCCCGGCCGGGCCGATGTTCTTTTGCGCACCGGCGAAGGCCAGGCCCACGCGCGACCAGTCCACGGGCCGCGAGGCAATGTGCGAGGAGCAGTCGATCACCAGCGGAGCGTCGCAGCCCAGCGCCTTCAGATCGGGCAGCTCGTGATATTCCACACCATGAATCGTCTCGTTGGTGCAGATGTGCACATAGGCCGCGCCGCTGCGCAGCCGCCATGTGGCGGGCGCCGGCAGCGCGGTGTGGCCGTCGGTTTCGTTGCTGGCGGCCAGGGCGGGGTCGCAGTAGCGGGCGGCTTCCTTGAAGGACTTGGCCGACCATGAGCCGGTGACGACGAAGTCCACGGCGCCGCCGCGCGAGAGGTTGAGCGGCACGATGGCGTTCTCGCCCAGGCCGCCGCCTTGCATGAAGAGCACCTTGAAATGCGCGGGCACGCCCAGCAGCTCGCGCAGGTCGGCTTCGGCCCGGTCGATGATCTCGCCGAATTCGCGCCCCCGGTGGCTCATCTCCATCACGCTCATGCCGCTGCCGTGCCAGTCCAGCATCTCGGCGGCGGCCTGTTCGAGCACCGGCTGCGGCAAGGCCGCGGGGCCGGCGGAGAAGTTGTAAGGGCGTTTCATGTCGGCGTGGGCTGCAAGGGTGGGAAGGGCAGGCGCCTTGCGGGGCGCCTGCGGGCCAGGGTTGCGGGCTCAGTCGGAGGCGTCGCCCGAGCCCCCTTGGCCGTCGCCCTCGCGTTCGGCGGCATCGTTCTCGACGATGCGCTGCAGGCCCGAGAGCTTGGCGCCGTCGTCGAGTGCGATCAGGGTCACGCCCTGGGTGGCGCGGCCCAGCTCGCGAATCTCGGCCACGCGGGTGCGCACCAGCACGCCGCGGTCGGTGATCAGCATGATCTCGTCCTCGGGGCGCACCAGCGTGGCGGCGACGACCTTGCCGTTGCGCTCGCTTTGCTGGATGGCGATCATGCCCTTGGTGCCACGGCCGTGGCGCGTGTACTCGGTGATCGGCGTGCGCTTGCCGTAGCCGTTCTCGGTGGCGGTGAGCACACTCTGGGTCTCGTCCTCGGCCACCAGCATCGCGATCACGCTCTGGCCGTCTTCGAGCATCATGCCGCGCACGCCACGCGCCTGGCGGCCCATTGCGCGCACGTCGTTCTCGTCGAAGCGCACGGCCTTGCCCCCGTCGCTGAAGAGCATCACGTCGTGGTGACCGTCGGTCAGCGCCGCGCCGACGAGGTAGTCGCCCTCGTCCAGATCCACCGCGATGATGCCGGCCTTGCGCGGGTTGCTGAATTCGTCCAGCGCCGTCTTCTTGACGGTGCCTTGGGCCGTGGCCATGAAGACGTAGTGGTCGGCCGGGAAGCTGCGGAACTCACCCGTGAGCGGCAGCACGACGTTGATCTTCTCGCCCGGCTGCAATGGGAACATGTTGACGATGGGCTTGCCCCGCGAGGCCCGGCCGCCCTGGGGCACTTCCCACACCTTGAGCCAGTAGACCCGGCCGCGGTTGGAGAAGCACAGGATGTAGTCGTGCGTGTTGGCGATGAAGAGCTGGTCGATCCAGTCGTCTTCCTTGGTCGCGGCCGCCTGCTTGCCACGGCCGCCGCGGCGCTGGGCTCGGTATTCGGCCAGCGGCTGGCTCTTGATGTAGCCGGCATGGCTGAGCGTGACCACCATGTCCTGCGGGGTGATCAGATCCTCGGTGTCGAGTTCCTGAGCGTTGTGCTCGATCTGGCTGCGGCGTGCGCCCACCTTGGTCTGGCCGAACTCCTGCTTCAGGGCGGTCAGTTCCTCGCCGATGATGAAGGTCACCCGCTCGGGCTTGGCCAGGATGTCGAGCAGGTCGGCGATCTGGGCCATCACGTCCTTGTACTCACCAATGATCTTGTCCTGCTCCAGGCCCGTCAGGCGTTGCAAGCGCATCTGCAGAATCTCACCAGCCTGATCGTCGGACAGGCGGTACAGGCCATCGGCCTGCAGGCCGTAGTGCAGGGGCAGGCCCTCGGGGCGGTAGGCCGCACGGCCACCGACTGTCTCGCCTTCGGCGCGGGCCAGCATTTCGCGCACGAGCGAGGAATCCCAGGAGCGAGCCATGAGCTCCTGCTTGGCGATCGGCGGCGTCGGCGAGTTCTTGATGATGGCGATGAACTCATCGATGTTGGCCAGGGCCACGGCCAGGCCCTCGAGCACATGGCCGCGTTCGCGCGCCTTGCGCAGCTCGAACACCGTGCGGCGGGTGACCACCTCGCGGCGGTGCTCGAGGAAGATCTCCAGCAGGTCCTTGAGGTTGCACAGCTTGGGCTGGCCGTCCACCAGCGCCACCATGTTCATGCCGAAGGTGTCCTGCAGTTGCGTCTGCTTGTACAGGTTGTTGAGCACCACCTCAGGCACTTCGCCGCGCTTGAGCTCGATCACCACCCGCATGCCGGACTTGTCGGATTCGTCCTGGATGTGGCTGATACCCTCGATCTTCTTCTCGTGAACCAGCTCGGCGATGCGCTCGAGCAGGTTCTTCTTGTTCACCTGGTAGGGGATCTCGTCGACGATGATGGCCTGGCGCGTGCCCTTGTCGATGTCCTCGAAGTGGCAGCGCGCGCGCATGACCACCTTGCCGCGGCCCGTGCGGTAGCCGTCACGCACACCCGACAGGCCGTAGATGATGCCGGCCGTGGGGAAGTCGGGCGCCGGGATGATCTCCATCAGCTCATCGACCGTGGCCTGCGGGTTCTTCAGCAGGTGCAGGCAGGCATCGACCACCTCGTTGAGGTTGTGCGGCGGGATGTTGGTGGCCATGCCCACGGCAATGCCGGCCGAGCCGTTGACCAGCAGGTTCGGCAGCCGGGTGGGCAATACCAAAGGCTCCTTCTCGGAGCCGTCGTAGTTGGGGCCGTAGTCGACGGTTTCCTTGTCGATGTCGGCCAGCATCTCGTGGGCGATCTTGGCCAGGCGGATCTCGGTGTAGCGCATGGCCGCCGCGTTGTCGCCGTCCACCGAGCCGAAGTTGCCCTGGCCATCGACCAGCATGTGGCGCAGAGAGAAATCCTGCGCCATGCGCACGATGGTGTCGTACACCGCGGAGTCGCCGTGCGGGTGGTACTTACCGATCACGTCACCGACGATACGGGCCGACTTCTTGTAAGGCCGGTTCCAGTCGTTGTTGAGCTCGTGCATCGCGTACAGCACACGCCGGTGCACCGGCTTGAGGCCATCGCGGGCATCGGGCAGGGCGCGGCCCACGATCACGCTCATGGCGTAATCGAGATAGGACCGCCGCATCTCCTCTTCGAGGCTGACGGGGAGGGTTTCTTTGGCGAACTGAGTCATGCGATCCCTGGAGCGGCGGGACAACCGGGCGGTTGTGCACAGAGAAGGTGTCAGACAGCGTCCGACAAACAGCCATTCTAATGGGGCCGGGTTGTCGTGCTCGCGCAACAACCGAAGGGGGGGGCCGGGGGGCAAAGGACAAAAACTTGTCCAAGTGACACGCTATGGCACAATGAATTGTCGATAGTGAAAACTCGCGGTAACGGCGGGTTTCCTGGATCCGTCCCGTTTTTGGTGGACTTTTCGCAGCCTGTCTGCGGCTTTTCTTGCGAGGAGAAACATGAACAAACTGAACAAAGTGGCGGCGCTGTTTGCTTCGGCCGCTCTGGCCTCCGGTGCGCTGGCCCAGACGGTCGACAACTGGCGTGCAACCGACGGCACCGTGTGGAAGAACGGCACCAACGAGCTGTGCTGGCGCGATGCCACCTGGACGCCCGCCACAGCGGCCCAGGTTTGCGATGGCGCGCTCAAGCCGGCCCCGGCGCCTGCGCCCGCCCCGGCGCCTGCGCCTGCGCCCGCTCCGGCGCCTGCGCCTGCACCCGCTCCGGCGCCTGCCCCGGCGCCTGCTCCGGCGCCGACCAGCGAGAAGGTGACCTTTGCCGCTGACGCCTTCTTCGACTTCGACAAGGCCGTGCTGAAGCCCGAGGGCCGCGCCCGCCTGGATGATCTGGTCGACAAGATCAAGGGTATCAACTTGGAGGTGATCATCGCCGTGGGTCATACCGACTCCATCGGCAACGACGCCTACAACCAGCGCCTGTCGGTGCGTCGAGCCGAGGCCGTGAAGGCCTACCTGGTTTCCAAGGGTGTCGAGCAGAACCGCGTCTACACCGAGGGCAAGGGCGAAAAGCAGCCGGTGGCCGACAACAGCACCCGCGAAGGGCGCGCGAAGAACCGTCGCGTCGAGATCGAAGTGGTCGGTACCCGCGCCATCAAGCGCTGAGCCCCCGGCTTCGAACGCCAACCCCGCCTCGGCGGGGTTTTTTCTTGGCGCGGCTTGCTGGGGCACAATGCGTGTCATGAGCGACACCACCGTCAATGCCGACCCCCAGGAGCTGGCCAAATTCAGCGAGCTGGCCCACCGCTGGTGGGATCCGGAAAGCGAGTTCAAGCCGCTGCACCAGATCAATCCGTTGCGGCTGGACTGGATCGACGCGCAGGCCGGCCTGAAGGGTCGGCGTGTCGTGGACATCGGCTGCGGCGGGGGCATCCTCAGCGATGCGATGGCCCGTCGCGGCGCGCGCGTGCTGGGCATCGACCTGGCCACCAAGCCGTTGCGGGTGGCCCAACTGCATGCGCTCGAAGCTGCGACACCTGATATCGAGTACCGCGAGGTTTCCGCCGAGGTTCTGGCGGCCGAACAGCCCGGGCAGTTCGACATCGTCACCTGCATGGAGATGCTCGAGCACGTGCCCGAACCCGCCTCCGTTGTCCGGGCGGCTGCCACCTTGGCCAAGCCGGGCGGCTGGGTGTTCTTTTCCACGATCAACCGCAACCCCAAGTCCTTCCTTTTCGCCATCGTGGGGGCGGAATACGTGCTCAATCTGCTGCCGCGCGGCACCCACGAATATGCCCGCTTCATCCGTCCGCGCGAGCTGGCGCAGTGGTGTCGGGATGCAGGGCTCGACGTCGTCTCCAGCCGGGGCCTGGAATACAACCCGCTGACGGGGCGCTACTGGCTGTCGGACGACACCAGCGTCAACTACTTGTTCGGATGCCGCAAGCCATGAGCGCGGGCCTGCGGGGCGTGCAGGCGGTGCTGTTCGATCTGGACGGCACCCTGGCCGACACCGCTCCCGATCTGGCTGGCGCGGCCAACCGGATGCGGCAGCGGCGGGGCTTGGCGCCCTTGCCGGTGGAGCGCTTGCGACCCGTGGCCTCGGCCGGCGCACGGGGCATGATCGGCGTGGCCCTGAACGTGGGCCCAGGCGACCCCGCTTTCGAGGCCCTGCGCGAAGAGTTTCTGGCCGAGTATGCGGCAGCGCTCGATGTCGAGTCCCGCCTGTTCGACGGTGTGCCCGAGCTGCTCTCCCGCTTGGACGGGGCTGGGCTGCCCTGGGGGGTGGTGACCAACAAGGCCACGCGTTTCACCGGCCCCGTGCTTCAAGCCCTGGGGTTGGCTGGGCGAGCGGCGGTGATCATCGCGGGCGACACGACCCCGCACGCCAAACCCCATCCCGAACCTCTGTTGGAAGCCTGCCGCCGGCTGGCGATGCCCCCCAGCGGCGCGGTGTACGTTGGCGACGATCTGCGCGACATCCAGGCCGCGCGGGCTGCTCGTATGCCTTGCGTGGCGGCAGCCTATGGCTACCTGGGTGAGCAGGGCGATGTGTCAACCTGGGCGGCAGACCATGTCGTGCCTCACCCGCTGGCCCTGCTAACGCTGCTCGGGGTTTGAACTTAGATCCGGCAGTTGAGCACGCCCGAGTGCGGCATGCTTGAACGGCCTGCGCAAACCCGCAGGCCTTGAAATCCGGCTGGGCGGCCCGAAGTACAATCTCGTTCCCGATTTCCGGGGCCGACCTGGTTTCGACGTGGGTGCGGATTCGGAACAGGGCATGCCGAGCACCAGTTCGCTCGTAAATCCACTGGAACAAAGTAACTGCGAACGACGAACGTTTCGCCCTCGCCGCTTAATACCGGTGAGCCTCTCAACGGTTGGCCGATAGGCCGGGCCTGCAAGGGCTGAGAGGTCATTCATATCGGCTGGTCCGCCGCCGGGTCACACGGTCGCGGACGAGATCTTGTGACTGGCGAGGACGGTAGCGTGCTGCTGCGCGACCGCCTCGCGAGACTCAAAGCAGCCAGCTAAGCATGTAGAACTGTCCGTTGATGGCTTGCGGACGGGGGTTCGATTCCCCCCGGCTCCACCATACACAAGGGCCCGGAAAGTCTCCGGGCCCTTTCCTTGTGCGCCCAGCATGGGCGCGATCTTCGGGGTGTGAGTCCCCGGCCGAGTTGGCCACAGCGAGGCGAGCGAAGCGCAACTGCGTGAGGGTGACCGAACGTGGGGAGGAAGCGTGGAGCG
>NZ_JBKBSL010000019.1:0-68607 GCF_046291045.1 Caldimonas sp.
AAGGGGCTTGCTGGAGCCCAAGAACCGTTCAGCATCTGTTTCGATCCCATCCTACGAAACGATATTGACCCTGAACTCGTCGCCACGAACGAGTGGGCGGGGTAGTGCAGAGGTTCCCTCGTGATGCTCGAGGATGGCCCTCACCACCTCGCGCGGGTACTCGTGATGGCGCTCCACCATCAGGGCCGAGGCCAGCGGGTGGACATAGAGCTGGCGGCGCTGCTCGGCACTCAGGTGCTTCTCGGGCGCCATGAGGATCGGATCGACGTGGAGCATGCCCAGGTCGTGCAGCAGCCCGGCCGCGCAGGCCAGCAGCACGTCATGGCGCCGAGCCACCGGCGACCAGGCCAGGTAGCCGGCCGTCAGTGCCGTGAGCACGGCATGCTCGAAGAGATCGGGAAAAGACTCGCGCGCCAGCGTGAGTGAAAAGCCGATCGGCGCGGGCAGCGGCAGGCTGCTCAACGCGGCCAGCACCACCTCGCGGGTCTTGGGCTGGGCCCCCATCGCGGCCAACAACGGCCAGCGCGCCAGCACAACCTCAGCAGCTTCTTGCAGCACCCGCCCATTCACCGCAGGCTCGCTGCTCAGGCAGTCCTCCACCGGCACGGCCAGACGGTGCTCGATCAGACGCTCGTACATGCGGGTGTCCACGCGCACCCCCGCATCGAGCAACTTCATGCCCCGCTCGTTGTAGATCGCACGCGAGGTCAGCACCGGCCGCTTCTCGCCCAGCTCCGTCACCGCCCGCACATAGTGGCAAGGATCCAGCACGGCATTGGTCATGGAAGGCAAGGTCTCAGGGCTTCAGCCTAGGGTCAGTCCAGGACGAATCACGGCCGCGATTGTGCCGCGGCCGGCTGGCGCGACGCTGTCACGCCGACGCACGCACCAGCCACAGGTCGCAGGGTGACTCCAGCGCCAGGTGCAGGCACACGCTGCCCAGCACCACACGCTCCACAGGAGAGCGGTTGCCCGCCGACAAGGCGATGAGGTCGACCCCCAGCGCTTTGGCCTGGGCGGCGATCACTGCCGGCGGGTAGCCATGCACCACCTTGCACACGACGGGCAGGTCGCTGTGGCCCACCTCGCGAGCCAGCGACTGCAGCGCCAGCGCCAACTCTGCCTGTGCGCGACGGTGCAGCTCGTCCAACCGGGCAGCATCCACCCCCGCATAGGCCAGCTTGCTCTCGTAGGGCAATTCGTAGACGTGCAGCAGCACCGAGTCCACCTTCGGCAACAGCCGCCGCAGGCGACGCAGCGCTTCACGGGACTGCGGCCCCAGGTCGGTGGGCAGCAGCATGCGTTGGTAGTCGCGCCCGCCGTCCTCGCGCACCAGCAGCAGATCGCAGGCCGCGCTGTGCAGCAGCCGCTCGGCCGTGCTGCCCAGCACTGCATCGGCCAAGCCGTGTTCGCCCCGGGCGCCGATCACGACGAGCTGGGCCCCACAGGCGGCCGCCTCCTCGGCCACGGCCTTGGCCGCTCGGCCCGACAGCAGCCGCACCGCCACGGGAGCGCCCAGCTGTGCGCCCATGACCTGGGCCATCGCCTGCAGCCGGGTCAGCGCCGACTGCTGCAGGGTCCGCGTGTCGGCCTCCGACACGCCAGGCACCCAAGCCTGCCACTGGCGCCACACCTCCCCGAGCACCGGCGGCTCATGCACATGGACCAGCACGAGCGGGGCGCCGAGTTCGCGGGCGATGCGCGCAGCACGGTGCACGGCCTGTTGCGCCGCCGGAGAAAAATCGGTCGCCGCCAGCACCGGCGGCACGGCAGTCCTGTTCACACGGCTTCCTTTCCTTGGAAACGGGCCCACCCGGCGCCAGCAGCCGCCCCCCCGACATCGGGTGCCAGCGGCCCCGAGCGCACGCGCCCCTCCAGCGCACGCACCGCGTTGCTCCGCGCCCCGTTCACTTCGGCCTTGCGCATGGTACTTCCCCTCCACGCCCCCGCAACCTCGACCGACTCCAACCTACAACAGACGTTGATAGGCATCAAACCCGTTGATTCCTAACAAACTAGCACTGAATCGCAGGGGCCATCCTGCCCTGACACAGCGCACGCCTCGGCGATGCCCCACCAGCGGTGTGAGGTCGCCGCCCCCGACCCATCGGCGCGCACGGGGGCGAACCGGGTCGCCCGAGGGCAACAGAGCGGACACACCGCCCCCTTCCTTTCGGGTTGACGTCGCATACCCCGAGGAACTTTCCACACGAGTGTCCTCTCCTGTCCACACAACAGGGGCCACATCGCCGTGCCGTCTGGTGGGCGTGGCGAAATGGGGGCACACTCTTTGCAAGAGGTCCGCTTCGAACAACGCCGGCTTTGTCCCCCTGTTCGAGGCTTGCATTTGCCGCTTGTGGTTTCATGCTGGAAGCCCGGACGCCAAACGCAAGCCCCGCCGCAGCGCCACAGGCGCTGCCCGCCGAACCCAAGGAGGTGTCGATGGACGTCATCAGCAACTTCGCCGCGCGCTACGAGCGCACCCGCGAAGAGGAATACACCCTCCAGGAGTACCTGGAGATCTGCCGGCGTGACCCCATGGCCTACGCCACCGCCGCCGAGCGCATGCTCGCGGCCATCGGCGAGCCGCAGATGGTGGACACGCGCAACGACCCCCGCCTGTCGCGCATCTTCGCGAACAAGGTCATCAAGCTGTACCCCGCCTTCCGGGAGTTCTATGGCATGGAAGACGCCATCGAGCAGGTGGTGAGCTACTTCCGTCATGCCGCGCAAGGCCTGGAGGAGAAGAAGCAGATCCTCTACCTGCTCGGCCCCGTGGGCGGCGGCAAGAGCTCCATCGCCGAGCGGCTCAAGCAGCTCATGGAGCACGTGCCCTTCTACGCGATCAAGGGTTCGCCGGTGAACGAATCCCCGCTGGGCCTGTTCGACCCGGACGAGGACGGCCCCATCCTCGAGAAGGAGTACGGCATCCCGCGCCGCTACCTGCAGCGCATTCTCTCGCCCTGGGCCGTCAAGCGGCTCGAGGAGTTCGGCGGCGACATCCGTCAGTTCAAGGTGGTCAAGCGCTATCCGAGCGTGCTCAAGCAGATCGCCATCGCCAAGACCGAACCGGGCGACGAGAACAACCAGGACATCTCCTCGCTGGTGGGCAAGGTCGACATCCGCAAGCTCGAGACCTTCGCGCAAGACGACCCCGACGCCTACGCCTTCTCCGGCGGGCTGTGCCTGGCCAACCAGGGCCTGCTCGAGTTCGTCGAGATGTTCAAGGCGCCCATCAAGGTGCTGCACCCGCTGCTCACCGCCACCCAGGAGGGCAACTTCAAGGGCACCGAAGGCTTCGGCGCCATCCCCTTCGACGGCATCATCCTCGCGCACAGCAACGAGAGCGAGTGGAAGGCCTTCCGCAACAACAAGAACAACGAGGCCTTCCTCGACCGCATCTACATCGTCAAGGTGCCCTACTGCCTGCGCGTGAGCGAGGAAATCAAGATCTACGAGAAGCTGATCCGCAACTCCTCGCTGGCTCAGGCGCCCTGCGCGCCCGGCACGCTGAAGATGATGGCGCAGTTCTCGGTGCTCACCCGCCTGAAGGAGCCGGAAAACTCCAGCATCTTCAGCAAGATGCAGGTCTATGACGGCGAAAGCCTCAAGGACACCGACCCCAAGGCCAAGTCCATCCAGGAGTACCGCGACTACGCCGGCGTCGATGAGGGCATGAGCGGCATCTCCACCCGCTTTGCCTTCAAGATCCTGTCCAAGGTGTTCAACTTCGATCCCGCCGAGGTGGCCGCCAACCCGGTGCACCTGATGTACGTGCTCGAGCAGCAGATCGAGCGCGAACAGTTCCCCAAGGAAGTCGAGGAAAAGTACATCGCCTACATCAAGGAGCTGCTGGCGCCGCGCTATGCCGAGTTCATCGGCAAGGAGATCCAGACGGCCTATCTGGAGAGCTACTCCGAATACGGCCAGAACATCTTCGACCGCTACGTCACCTACGCCGACTACTGGATCCAGGACCAGGAGTACCGCGACCCGGATACCGGCGAGATCTTCGACCGCGCCTCGCTCAATGCGGAGCTGGAGAAGATCGAGAAGCCCGCGGGCATCAGCAACCCCAAGGACTTCCGCAACGAGATCGTCAACTTCGTGCTGCGCGCCCGCGCCAGCAACGCCGGCAAGAACCCGAACTGGACCAGCTACGAGAAGCTGCGCACGGTGATCGAGAAGAAGATGTTCTCCAACACCGAGGAGCTGCTGCCGGTCATCAGCTTCAACGCCAAGTCCAGCGCCGACGAACAGAAGAAGCACGAGGACTTCGTCAACCGCATGGTCCAGAAGGGCTACACGCCCAAGCAGGTGCGCCTGCTGTGCGAGTGGTACCTGCGGGTGCGCAAGAGTTCGTGAACCGGACGGCCCGAAAAACGGTCCAAACACCATCACGACACGAGGACAGCTTCATGCCCACCCTGCAGCAGATCATCGATCGACGCCTGTCGGGCAAGAACAAGTCCATCGGCAACCGCGAGCGTTTCCTGCGCCGCTACCGCGAGCAGATCCGCGAGGCGGTGCGCAAGGCCGTCTCCGGCCGAGGCATTCGCAACCTCGAACAAGGCGAGGACATCATCTTGCCGCGGCGCGACGTCTCCGAGCCGGTCTTCGGCCACGCCCCGGGCGGCGAGCGCGAATACGTGCACCCCGGCAACCGTGAGTACGTCAAGGGCGACCGCATCGAGCGGCCGCAAGGCGGCGGCGGCAGCGGCGGCGGCTCTCAAGCCAGCGACTCCGGCGAGGGCGAGGACGACTTCGTCTTCCACCTCACCAAGGAGGAGTTCATGCAGGTCTTCTTCGAGGACCTGGCCCTGCCCCACCTCATCCGCACCCAGCTCGCCGAGGTGCCCGAGTGGAAGAGTCACCGCGCCGGCTTCACCACCGACGGCACGCCGGCCAACCTGCACGTCGTGCGCTCGATGCGCGGGGCACTGGCCCGGCGCATCGCCCTGAGCGGCGACACCCGCCGGGAGATCCGCCAACTCGAGGCCCGGCTGGAGCATCTGAAGTCGCACCCGCATGCCGGCGAGGCCCTGATCCGCAAGGAGATCCGCGACACCGAGGCCGCGCTGGAGGAGCTGCGCGCCAAGGCCCGCCGCGTGCCCTACCTCGACCCCATCGACCTGCGCTACCGCAACCGGGTCCGGGTGCCCGTCCCCAGCGCCAAGGCCGTGATGTTCTGCCTGATGGACGTCTCGGGCTCGATGGACGAGCAGCGCAAGGACATGTCCAAGCGCTTCTTCATGCTGCTGTACCTCTTCCTGACACGGCACTACGAGAAGATCGACCTGGTCTTCATCCGCCACCACACCCAGGCCGCCGAAGTCACCGAGGACGAGTTCTTCCACGCCACCGAGACCGGCGGCACCGTGGTGTCCAGCGCGCTGCACCTGATGCACGAGATCATCCGCGCGCGCTACCCCAGCAGCGAATGGAACATCTACGGCGCCCAGGCCAGCGACGGCGACAACTGGCACCATGACAGCGGCCGCTGCCGCCAGATCCTCGACGAGCAGATCCTGCCGCTGGTGCGCTACTACGCCTACGTGCAGGTGGCCGAGGCCGAGCAGAACCTCTGGGAGGAGTACACCCAGCTGCTCGAGATCCACCCCCACTTCGCGATGCGCAAGGTGGCCGATGCCGCCGACATCTACCCGGTGTTCCGCGAGCTGTTCCGCAAGGAAGGAGCCCCCGCATGAACGCCGACCGCCCCCGCGAGCGACTGCCCAGCCCGCCGGACTGGACTTTCGAGCTGATCGAGCAATACCACGCCGAGATCGCGCGTGTGGCCCATCAGACTTACCAGCTCGACACCTACCCCAACCAGCTCGAGATCATCACGGCCGAGCAGATGATGGATGCTTACGCCTCGGTGGGCATGCCCGTGATCTACCGTCACTGGTCCTACGGCAAGCAGTTCATCGCCACCGAGAAGAGTTACCGTCGTGGCCACATGGGCCTGGCCTATGAGATCGTCATCAACTCCGACCCCTGCATCGCCTACCTGATGGAGGAGAACACCATGGCCATGCAGGCCCTGGTGATCGCCCATGCCGCCTACGGGCACAACAGCTTCTTCAAGGGCAACTACCTCTTTCGCATGTGGACGGACGCCTCGTCCATCATCGACTACCTCGTCTACGCCAAGAACTACATCGCTGAATGCGAGGAGCGCCACGGCCTGGACGCCGTCGAAGACGTGCTCGACTCTTGCCATGCGCTGATGAACTACGGCGTAGACCGCTACCGCAGGCCGCAAAAACTCTCGCTGTCGCAGGAACAGGCCCGCCGCGAGGAGCGCGAGGCTTACCTGCAGCAGCAGGTCAACGACCTGTGGCGCACCCTGCCCCGGCGCAGCGACCGTGGCGGCGACGACGAGGCCGCCTCGCGCCGCTTCCCGAGCGAGCCCCAGGAGAACATCCTTTATTTCATCGAAAAGAACGCCCCGCTGCTCGAGCCCTGGCAGCGCGAGGTGGTGCGCATCGTGCGCAAGATCGCGCAGTACTTCTACCCGCAGCGCCAGACCCAGGTGATGAACGAGGGCTGGGCCACGTTCTGGCACTACACCTTGCTCAACACCCTGTACGACGAAGGCCTGCTGGCCGACGGCTTCATGATGGAGTGGCTGCAGTCCCACACCAACGTGATCTTCCAGCCGCCGGTGGGGCACCGTGCCTACAGCGGCATCAACCCCTACGCCCTGGGTTTTGCGATGTTCAGCGACCTCAAGCGCATCTGCGAGCAGCCGACCGAGGAGGATCGCCGCTGGTTCCCCGACATCGCCGGCAGCCCCTGGCTGCCCACGCTCGACTACGCGATGCGCAACTTCAAGGACGAGAGCTTCATTGGCCAGTTCCTCAGCCCCAAGGTGATGCGCGACTTCCGCCTGTTCGCGATCCGCGACGACGAGGACGAACCCGAACTGGAGGTCTCGGCCATCCACGACGACAGCGGCTACCGGGCCCTGCGCGAATCGCTCTCACGCCAGTACGACCTGAACCACCGCGAGCCCAACATCCAGGTCTGGAGCGTCAACCTGCGCGGCGACCGCTCGCTCACCCTGCGCCATACCCAGCACCACAACCGCCCGCTGCACGACAGCGCCCAGGAAGTGCTCAAGCACGTCGCCCGCCTGTGGGGCTTTGACGTGCACCTGGACAGCGTGGACGACCAGGGCCGCGTGACCAAGCAATGGACGGCAGTGGCGCCCAAGCACTGACGGCTCAGGGCGCGCCGAGCTCCCACACCCAGGCCGGCGGCGCGTTGCGCCACACCACGGTGCGCTTGCGCCACACCAGGCCGTCGCCCAGTTGCAGGTCGAAGGGCGCGCGAGGCTGGTAGGTGTACTGGATCAGGCGCCGGTCCGGCTGCGCCCGCAGGAAGCGCTCGATCGCGCGGCTGGTGCCGTCACGCCAGCGCGGCGGCAGCGAGCGAAACGGCAGCGAGGACACCAGCGCGACAGGCTCGTCACCCTCGGGCCAGACCTCGAGCACCTCATGGGCCGGGGCCTGCAGCACCGTCATGCCGGGAAAGCGTTCCCGCAGCCGTTCGGCCAGCTCGGGCTGCAGTTCCACCACCGTGGTGGGCACCTCGGGATGACGCTCGCACAGGGCCTCTGTGATCGCCCCGGTGCCGGCACCGAGCTCGACGATACGCCGGGCGCCCTCCGCACCCCGGGCCATCGCGTGCGCCAGGTGGCGCGACGAGGGCCAGATGGCGCCGACCATGGTCGGCCGCGCAAAGGCCAGCATCATGAAGGCGGTGGCTGATCGCATGGTATGGGCCCGACCCTCGGCGTTGCGACCCAGCCAATGTAGGGCTTGCATGCCCGCGCCGCAAGGGGCCGAAACCAAGCCTTACCAACGGAAGATCTTGCCCGGATTCATGATGTTCTTCGGGTCCAGCGCCCGCTTGAGCGAACGCATCAGCGCCACGGCGCCATCGCCGGCCTCCTCACGCAGGAAGCCCATCTTGTGCAAGCCGATGCCATGCTCGCCGGTGCAGGTGCCCTCCAGGCGCAGCGCGCGGGCCACGAGCTGGTGGTTCAGCCGCTCGGCGAGCTCACGCTCCTCGGGCTTTTGGGGGTCGATCAGGTAGCCCACGTGGAAGTTGCCGTCGCCCACATGGCCCACGATGAAATAGGGCAAGCCAGCCTCGTCGGCCTCGGCCACGGTGTCCAGCAGGCACTCGGCCAGGCGCGAGATCGGCACACAGGCATCGGTGGTCACTGCCCGGCAACCCGGCTTCGTCTGCAGCGCCGCGAAATAAGCATGGTGGCGCGCCGTCCACAGCTTCGTGCGGTCCTCGGGCGTGGTGGCCCACTGGAAGTCCTCGCCGCCGTGGTCGCTGGCGATCTCCTGCACCACCTGGGCCTGCTCCTGCACGCCTGCCGGGCTGCCGTGAAACTCCATCAGCAGCATCGGGCCCTCGCGCAGCGTGAGCTTGTCGTGGCGGTTCACTGCCCGCACGGCGTTGGTGTCCAGCAGCTCGCAGCGCGCGATCGGCACGCCCACCTGGATGATCTGGATGGTCGTGTTCACCGCCGCTTCCAGCGTGGGGAAGGAGCACACCGCCGCCGACACCGCCTCGGGCTGCGGGTACAGGCGCAGCGTGATCTCGGTCATCACGCCCAGCGTGCCCTCGCTGCCCACGAACAGGCGCGTGAGGTCGTAGCCCGCGCTCGACTTGCGCGCGCGGGTGCCGGTGTGCACCACCTCGCCCGAGGCCGTCACCACGGTCAGGCCCAGCACGTTCTCGCGCATCGTCCCGTAGCGCACGGCATTGGTGCCCGAGGCGCGCGTCGCGCTCATGCCGCCGATCGAGGCGTCGGCGCCCGGGTCGATGGGAAAGAACAGCCCCGTGTGGCGGATCTCGTTGTTGAGCTGGGTGCGCGTCACACCCGCCTGCACTGTCACGGTCAGATCCTCGGCATTCACCGCCAGCACGCGGTTCATGCGCGACAGGTCGAGGCTCACCCCGCCCTGCACGGCCAGCAAGTGCCCTTCCAGCGACGAACCCACGCCGTAGGGAATCACCGGCACCGCGTGCGCGTCGGCCAGCTTCACCACCTCGGCCACCTCCTCGGTGCTCTGGGCAAACACCACCACATCGGGCGGCGGCACGTCGAAGGGCGACTCGTCACGGCCGTGCTGCTCACGCACCGCCAGGGCCGTCGAGCACCGGTCGCCAAACCGCGCCTTCAGCGCCTCGATCATCGCCGCCGGCACCGGCCGGGGCTCGTAGGTGGGCAGCACGTGTCCGGGCAGGGGGGCGTTCATGGTTTGTCTCCTCTCCGGCGTCGGAACCGGGGAAGCACACATTACAAGCATTTACTTTAAGCCGCCTGAATCCGGGGCGCATCCGGGTCGTCCACATGGCACACTGTTCGTTGGCTTCTTGAAGCGTCACAGGGAGAAGACATGAACATCGACAGCCAAGGTCTGGTCCAGGATCCGCGCGTGCGCCTGGCTCTCAGCCCGAACATCGAACGCGGCCCGATGACGCAAGTGCGTGGCATCGTGGTCCACCAGACCGACAGCCCCACCGCCACCTCCACCCTCAACAGCTATCGCTCGCCCGGCGCCAATGGAGCGCACTTCCTGATCGACCGCGACGGGACGATCTATCAGACGGCTTCCATCCTGAAGGTCACGTGGCACGTCGGCCCCCTGCGAGCCCGTTGCCTGGCCGAACATCGCTGCGCCCCCACGGAGCTTCGCGCTCTGCGCCGTTTTGACCCCAAGGGGGAACATCAGCGCGAGCGAGCGAAGGCCCACCCGGACCGCTACCCCTCCAATCAGGATGCCATCGGGATCGAAATCGTCGGTCAGGCTCTGCCCAAGGACGTCCCGCAGGAAGAGCGCGTCTATGAATCCGTCACGGCCGCTCAGAACGCCTCCTTGAAATGGCTCGTCTCCGGGCTCTCGCTCTCACTCGGAGTGGCCATGGCCGAGGTGTTCCGCCACCCTGTGGTGTCCAGAAAGAACCCGACGGAAGCGGAGACCGCCGTATGGGAGTGATCGCGACTGGCAAGATCCTCATTGCCGCTGCGTGTCTCGTCGCAGCAGGTGCAATGGCCTCCAATTCTCAGAAGGCTCCGGCCGATGAGGGCATCGAGCCTACTGTGTTTCCGTTGAACCTGCCGGATGTGCGCTGGGTAGTCATCACGGAAAACGCGCAACGCACCGCGCCCGATGTCGATACGGACCTGCGCTGCGACCGATTTGCGGTAACGCAGCGCGAAATCGCCACCTTTGTGCGCCGCGCCCAGGGAGTTTCAGCCCAGGATGCGATGCACATGCTGAACTGGACACCCTGCCTTGCCTCCGGTCGTGTCGGCTTTGTCGATGGGCGAACAGGCCGCTGGTCCGTCAACCTCAGCCGAAAAGGCTGGCTGCTAATGGACGACGGCCAGGAAATCCACATGTACTGCCCGGAATGCCGCCTCGCCGGCCAACGCCTGCCCTGAGTGGGCGCTCTGCAGTACGATGCCCCCATGGGCAACCGACTCACACAGATCGCCACGCGCACCGGCGACGATGGCACCACCGGGCTGGGCGACGGCAGCCGCGTGGCCAAGGACCACCTGCGCGTGCAGGCCATGGGCGACGTGGACGAACTCAATTCGCACCTCGGCGTGCTGCTGGCCGAGCCGCTACCGCCGCCCGTGCGCGAGCTGCTGGTGGGCATCCAGCACGAGCTGTTCAACCTCGGCGGCGAGCTGTCGATGCCCGGCCACGCCCTGCTGAAGGACGCCGCCGTGCTGGCGCTGGACGAGGCGCTGGCCGAGCACAACGCCGCCCTGCCCCGGCTCAAGGAGTTCATCCTGCCCGCCGGCACCCGCGCGGCCAGCCTGGCCCATGTGTGCCGCACGGTGGCGCGCCGCGCCGAACGCGCCGTGGTGGCGCTGGCCGCTCACGAGCCGGTGAACGCAGCACCGCGGCAATACCTCAACCGCTTGTCCGACCTGATGTTCGTGCTGGCCCGCGTGCTCAACCGCGCCCGACTCGACGGCTTGGGCGGCGACGACGTTTACTGGCGCAGCGAGCGCCTGAAGCGCGACGAAGCGGGCAGCTAGCTCACCTGCAACGCCGCCACGTCCACCGTGACGCGCTCGCGGCCGGTGGCGCCCAACGCCGCGCGGGCATAGGCCTGAGCCCAGCCGGCCTGCTGAAACTGCGCCGGCCCCACCGCCTGGGCGATGGACAACAGCTTGTCGACGATCAGCACCTTGCCGCTGGCGCGCAGGGGCTCGCACTCATGCGCCACGAACTCGGCGTCGAGCCACTGGCGGGCCTCGTCATGGCTCATCGCGCCCGCCTCCGGCACCACGCGGGCTTCTTCGCCGGACCCGAACTTCACCACCACCTCACTGCGCATCGCGGTCTCCTGGTCAGCCAAGCCCCGATCATAAAAAAGAAGCCCGCCAACACCCCAGGGGATGTGGCGGGCGGATCCACCACGAAGGTGGTCTGCTGAGGGAAAACCTCGCTGCATGTCGCAGCACGGTGGCATTTCACCTGCAAGCGACGCAGGGCGCCAGCGCTCTTTCCAGCTCTTACCTCGCTTACACCTGGACGCAACTTCGGCGGATCCGGCGCGGGTACGCCGGGCTCAACCCCTGCGGGCTTTCACGGCATCCGACAGCACTTGCAGCACCTGCAGCGAATCGTCCCAGCCCAGGCAGGCGTCGGTGATGCTCTTGCCGTATTCGAGCTTGGACGGATCGTCCTTGCCCGGATTGAACTTCTGACTGCCCGCGTTCAAGTGGCTTTCCACCATCACGCCAAAGATCCGCCGCGACCCCGCGCCCACTTGGGCTGCGATGTCGCGCGCCACGTCGAGTTGGCGCTCGTGCTGCTTGCTGGAGTTGGCATGCGAGCAGTCCACCATCAGCGAGGGGTGCAGCTTGGCGGCCTCCAGTTCCTTGCAGGCGGCCTCCACGTGGGCGGCGTCGTAGTTGGGGGTCTTGCCGCCGCGCAGGATGACATGGCAGTCCTTGTTGCCTTTGGTCTCGACAATGGCCACCTGCCCGTTCTTGTGCACCGACAGGAAATGATGCGCCCGGCTGGCCGCCTGGATGGCGTCGGTGGCGATGCGGATGTTGCCGTCGGTGCCGTTCTTGAAGCCGATGGGGGCCGACAGGCCCGAGGCCAGTTCACGGTGCACCTGGCTTTCGGTGGTGCGCGCGCCGATGGCACCCCAGCTGATCAGATCACCGATGTACTGCGGCGAGATCACGTCGAGGAACTCGCTGCCGGCGGGCATGCCCAGACGGTTGATCTCCACCAGCAACTGGCGCGCGATGCGCAGGCCCTCGTCGATACGGAAGCTCTCGTCGAGGTAGGGGTCGTTGATCAGGCCCTTCCAGCCCACCGTGGTGCGGGGCTTTTCGAAGTACACGCGCATCACGATCTCCAGCGTGTCGGCGTACTTCTCGCGCTGCGCCAGCAGGCGGCGGGCGTAGTCGACGGCGGCGGCCGGGTCGTGGATCGAGCACGGGCCGATCACGAGCAGCAGCCGGTCATCCTTGCCCTGCATGATGCGGCGGATGCGGTGCCGGGTCTCGGACACCAGGGTCTCGATGGCCGTGCCGCGAATGGGGAAGAAGCGGATCAGGTGCTCCGGCGGCGGCAGCGGCGTCACGTCCTTGATCCTTTCGTCGTCGGTCTGGGAGGTACGGTCGACGGGCGCATACCAACCCTCGATGGCGCTGGCGGACTTGGCGTTCATGGGGTGCGTTCTCCTTGCTCGATCGTCAGGGGTGAGGGGCGGGGCCCGCCGCGGCCGTCTCCCAGGGACGAAAAAAAACCGCCGGAGGGCTTCCGGCGGTTTTCTGGGATTCGGTTGCGGGCTACAGTGACGCGCTGACCTCTCCTCCGCCGGTGCGGTGCGAGAACCAAAAGTAGGCAAAAAAGAAGGTCTTTGCGCGAGCCATGCGGCTAATGTAGCACGGCTTTGCGGCGCTGCGTCAAGGCCGCGCGTGGCGACTGCGCCACGTCAAAGCAGGATGTCGGGGTCGCCGGGCCGCGGTGGGGGCTCCTCGTCGCCCCCGGCGCGCAGTCCGCGCGTGAGCGCCGACCACCAGCCCGGCCGGCGTGCCGGCAGATCCGGGGCCGGGTCGGGCGGGCGCAGCACTTCGAGCTCGCCCAGCATGCGCGAGGCCACGTCCAGGAACTCGCGGCGCAGCATGGGCTCGTCCACCTCCCGGGCCGAGGCGTCGATCCACACGTCGAGCATCCACTGCACCTCGGTGAAGGTCACGGCGTAATGGCGCAGCGCCTCGGGCAGCACGCTGTGACGGCCCAGCAGGTCGCGCCGCTGGCGCTCCAGGCGCTCGCGCATGTCCAGTTGCAGCCGCGTGCGCACCGGCGGGCTGGCCGTGCGCACCTGGCGCACGAACTTCATCAGCTCGGTGTTGACCTGCTCCACCCGCTCGATCAAATCGGGGTCGGGCGGCGCACGCGGCGGCTCGGGCGTGAGAGGGTCGGGGTCGGACATGGCAACCCGGCCAAGAGGAATGCCGGATCCGCCAGCGTAGGGCCTGCCCCGCTCCCGATCAAGCCTGCCGGGCGCCTGGTGGGCCGCACCGTGCAAAAGCTCTCAGCAACTCGTCACGCTCGGCCCGCCGGCTCGCCGACCTCAGGCCGTGCCACCCACGGTGAGTCCGTCGATGCGCAAGGTGGGCTGGCCCACCCCCACCGGCACGCTCTGGCCTTCCTTGCCGCAGGTGCCCACGCCGGTGTCCAGGCGCATGTCGTTGCCGATCAGGCTCACGCGCGTGAGCGCATCGGGGCCATTGCCGATCAGCGTGGCGCCCTTGACCGGGTACTGGATGCGGCCGTTCTCGACCCAGTAGGCCTCGCTGGCCGAGAACACGAACTTGCCGCTGGTGATGTCCACCTGGCCCCCGCCGAAGTTCACGGCATACAGGCCCTTCTTGATCGAAGCGACGATCTCCTCGGGCGACTTGTCGCCGCCGAGCATGTAGGTGTTGGTCATGCGCGGCATCGGCACGTGCGCGTAGCTTTCGCGCCGGCCGTTGCCGGTGGGCCTCACCTTCATCAGGCGCGCGTTCAGGCTGTCCTGGATGTAGCCACGCAAGATGCCGTCCTCGATCAGCACGTTGCGCTGCGTGACGTGGCCTTCGTCGTCGATGTTGAGCGAGCCGCGCCGGTCGGGCAGCGTGCCGTCGTCGAGCACCGTCACGCCCTTGGCGGCCACCCGTTCGCCGATGCGCCCCGAAAAGGCACTCGAGCCCTTGCGGTTGAAGTCGCCTTCCAGGCCATGGCCGATGGCCTCGTGCAGCAGCACGCCGGGCCAGCCCGGGCCGAGCACCACGGTCATCTCGCCGGCCGGGGCCGGACGCGATTCGAGGTTGGTCAACGCGGCCTTCACCGCGTCGTCCACATAACCCTCGATCACCCCGTCGTGGAAATAGCCCAGCCCGAAGCGGCCGCCGCCGCCGCCCGTGCCCATCTCGCGACGGCCGTTCTGTTCGGCGATCACGGTCACGCTCAGGCGCACCAGCGGGCGCACGTCAGCGGCGATCGTGCCGTCGGCCCGCGCCACCAGCACCACGTCGTATTCACCCGCCAGGCCCGCCATCACCTGCACGATGCGCGGATCGCGCGCGCGCGCCAAGCGCTCCACCTTTTCCAGCAGCTCGACTTTGCGCGTGCTGTCCAGCGTGGCGATCGGGTCCATCGGCGCGTACAGCGCGCGACTGCCCGCCACCTGGGGCCGATCGACCTTCACGCGGCGGCTCTGGCCGGCCGCAGCGATGCTGCGCACGGTGCGCGCCGCATCGAGCAAGGCCGCCTCGGAGATGTCGTCGGAATAGGCAAAGGCGGTCTTTTCGCCCGACACCGCCCGCACGCCCACGCCCTGGTCGATGCTGAAGCTGCCCGACTTCACGATGCCCTCTTCCAGGCTCCAGCCCTCGCTGCGGGTGTATTGGAAGTAGAGGTCGGCGTCGTCGATGCGGTGCTCGCCGATGGTGCGCAGCGCCCGGGCCAGGGCGCTCTCGTCCAGGCCGAAGGGCTCCAGCAGCAGCGAGCGGGCAATCGCCAGGCGTTCGAGGGTGGGTTCGCGCGAGATCATGGGCTCATTGTAGGCAGGGCCCCGCGCCCCAGGGGCCACGAGGGCTTACGGCATTGTTGGACCCCGGCTCGCCGGTCTGCGCCAGCGCCTTCAGGTAGGCCAGGCCCGCGACCGCACGGCTTCCGTACCAGCTCAGCATCTCGCCGTCGACGAGGAGAACCCGCGCGCCGGGCAGGCGCTGCGCCACTTCATCACGGTGGCCGCCGCCGAAGCGGTAGGGTTCGCTGGACAGCAGCACCGTGTCCACCCCGGCCCCCCGGGCCTCGTCCCAGTCGAACACGGGGTAGCGGGCCGCCCCCTGCGGCCCACCCGTCACCGCCGGCCAGGTCTGCCAGTTCACCATGGCGAGCAGCCGCGAGATGTAGGTGTCTCGCGCCACGGTCATCCAGGGCTCGCGCCAGATCACGTAGAGCACACGGCGCTCGGCCCAAGGGCCGGCGCGGTCCACGGCCACCAGCGCGTCGCGAAGCCGCATGGACAAAGTGCCGGCCCGCGCCCGCACCCCCGGCAAGTGGCCGAAGGCCTGGACCATCTGCTCATACAGCGCGAGGTTGTCCTCCGGGGCGCAAGGGTGTGTGACGATCACCTCGGGCACGAAGCTGCGCAGGGCCTGCACCGTGGGCCACTCGTTCTCATCGACGTTGACGATCACGTGCGTGGGCGCCAGGGCCCGCAGGGCGTCGAGCTTCACGTCCTTGGTGCCGCCCACCTTGGGCACGGCCGCCACGGCCGGACGCGGGTGGATGCAAAAGCCGGTACGCGCCACGATCCAGGGCCCCAGTCCCAGGTCGAACAACAGCTCGGTGACCGAAGGCACCAGGCTGGCAATGCGAGGCGGGTCGGCAGGACGGGCGTGCATGCGCCGATCTTGCCCGATGTCACGCCCCTTGGGGCGGGCGCCCGGCCCCGCCCGTGATGCACCAAAGCAGGGAGCGCCCGCACTCCCCCGGGCAAACCCGCCCCGGGAAAACAACACTTTTTCACACCTGGGTCTCCCATTTGCAGGCCGCTCGCCCATAATGAAAGGGTCTCTGTGTGGATGCGGCGCCTAGGCGTGAGTGGTTCTCGACGGGTAGAAGCTCCAACTGAACGATGAGCGATAGAAAGGAGCTCTCTCGATGGGCAACAAGCTGTACGTGGGCAACCTCGCCTACTCCATCCGCGACGAAGACCTGAACCAGGCATTCAGCCAATTCGGCGCGGTCACCTCGGCCAAGGTCATGATGGATCGCGACACCGGCCGCTCCAAGGGCTTTGGCTTCGTGGAGATGGGCTCGGACGCCGAGGCGCAGTCGGCCATCAACGGCATGAACGGCCAAGCCCTGTCGGGCCGTGCGATCGTCGTCAACGAAGCCCGTCCCCGTGAACCGCGTCCGGGCGGCTTCGGCGGTGGCCGGGGTGGTTTCGGTGGAGGCGGTGGTGGCGGCGGCCGCGGCGGCTATGGCGGCGGCGGAGGTGGTCGCGGCGGGTTTGGCGGCGGCGGCAACTACGGCGGCGGCCGCGGCGGCTACTGATCGCCTCGCCCCTGCATCCTCCTAACAACGGCGAAGCCTTGGCTTCGCCGTTTTGCTTGGGAGCGCCGGGGCGGTCAGAACTTGTGCGGGCGCAGCACCTGCACGTCGGCAAAGAACATCGTCACCCCAAAGTGCGGCGCGTACTGCGCCAGCACATGCTCGGCGATCTGGTCGGCCACGGCGGCTTCGCAGATCACCTTCATCTCGATCGTGCGGTCGGCCTCCCAGGCGCCTTCGCGCACGCCCATGCTGCCTTCGCCGCGCACGTCGTAGACCGTATAGCCATGCGCGCCCAGACGCTTGACGTCGGCCACCAGCTGCTTTTCCAGCGCCGCCTCGGCGATGATCACCAGCAGCGTGCGGGGGTGTTTGGTCAGGGCCATGTTCAGGCTCCGGTCAGGGCTTTCGCCAGCGCAATGTACAGCGGGATGCCCACGAGGATGTTGAAGGGAAAGCTCACGCCCAGGGCCGCCGTGATCGACAGGCCGGCATTGGCCTCGGGCACCGCAATACGCATGGCCGTGGGCGCGGCGATGTAGCTGGCGCTGGCCGCCAGCGTGGCCAGCAGCGCCACGCCACCGGTGGACAGGCCCAGCATCAGGCCCACCCCCGCCCCGGCCAACGACAGCATGGGGGGCACGACCAGCCCCACGCCGATGACCACGAAGCCAAAACGCCTCACCTCGGCCAGCCGGCCGCCGGCCACCAGGCCCAGCTCCAGCAGGAACAGGGCGAGCACGCCCTTGAAGGGCTCGACGAAGACCGCGTGGATGGGCGCCGTGCCCGCCTCGCCGGCAATGGCGCCGATCAGCAGGCCGCCCACCAGCAGCAGCACACTCTTGCCGAAGGCCACCTCATGGGCCAGCGTGCCCCACCGCACCTCGCGCAGCCGCGACAGCCGGGCCAGCAGAATGCCGGCGATGATGCCCGGCGCCTCCATCACCGCCACCCACAGCGAGGCGTGGCTTTCGTAAGGGATGCCCTCGCGCGTGAGCGCCGCACTGGCCACCGCGAAGGTCACCACGCTCACCGAGCCGTAGTGCGCCGCGACCGACGCCGCGTCCGGCGCGCTCAGGCGCAGCGCGCGCAGCACGGGGTAGAGCACGAAGGGGATCATCAGTCCCAGCGCCATCGTGGCGCCCACCTGCGGCAGCAGGTGCATCAGCGGCTGCCGCGACAGCTCGATGCCGCCCTTCAGGCCGATGGCCAGCAGCAGGTAGATGGACAGCGTCTCGTACAGCGCCTCGGGCAGGCGCAGGTCCGAACGCACCAGGCGGGCGAAAACGCCCAGCAGGAAGAAGAAGACGACGACATCGATCATGATCGGCCGCGATGGTGCCACAAGCGCGGCGGGCCCGCGCGTCAGCCCGGTCGCGTCATCGCCAGCGGGTCGATCCAGCGGTCATAGTCCTCGGGACTGACGAAGCCGCTCTCGATCGCGGCCTCGCGCAGCGTCAGCCCATGCGCGTGGGCAGCCTTGGCAATTTGCGCGGCACGGTCGTAGCCGATGTGGCGGTTCAGCGCCGTCACCAGCATCAGGTTGCGCTCCAGATGCTCGTCGATCACCGCCTCGTTGGGCTCCAAGCCGCGTGCGCAGTGCTGGTCGAAACTCTCGCAGGCGTCGGCCAGCAGCGCAATGCTCTCGAGCACGTTGTGCACCATCACTGGCTTGTACACATTGAGCTGGAAATTCCCCTGGGTGCCCGCGAAGGCCACGGCCGCGTCGTTGCCGAAGACCTGCACGCACACCATGGTCAGGGCCTCGCACTGCGTGGGGTTCACCTTGCCTGGCATGATCGACGAGCCCGGCTCGTTCTCGGGGATGCGCAGCTCGCCGATGCCGCAGCGCGGACCGCTGGCCAACCAGCGCACATCGTTGGCCATTTTCATCAGCCCGCCGGCCAGCGTGCGCAGCGCCGCCGAGCACTGCACCAGCGCGTCGTGCGCAGCCAGCGCAAAGAACTTATCGGGGGCGCTGCGGAAGGGGTGGCCGGTGAGCTGCTCCAGGTGCCAGGCCGCGCGCTCGCCGAATCGCGGGTGCGCATTGAGCCCCGTGCCCACGGCCGTGCCGCCGATGGCCAGATCGTAGAGCCCGTCCAGCGTCTGGCGCACCGCGCGCAGGCCGAAGTCGATCTGCGACACCCACGCGCCGATCTCCTGGCCCAGGGTGATGGGCGTGGCGTCCTGCAGGTGCGTGCGACCGGTCTTCACCAAGTGCTCGTAAGCCTTCGCCTTCACCTCCAGTGTGTGGCGCAACGCCTCCACCGCCGGGAAAAGCCGCTCGTGGAGCTGCTCCACCACGGCGATGTGCATCGCGGTGGGAAAGGTGTCGTTCGACGACTGCCCCCGGTTGACGTGGTCGTTCGGGTGCACCGGCTGCTTGCTGCCCAGCACGCCCCCGGCCAACTCGATCGCGCGGTTGGCGATCACCTCGTTGGCATTCATGTTCGACTGCGTGCCCGATCCGGTCTGGAACACCACCAGTGGGAAATGCTCGTCCAACCGCCCTTCAGCCACCTCCTGGGCGGCCGACTCGATCAGCGCCACCAGGTCCGCCGGCAGCTCGCCCAGCTCGCCATTGGCCCGCACGGCCGCCAGCTTGAGCAGGCCCAAGGCGCGGATGATGGGCCTCGTCCACACGAAGCGCGGCACCCCGATCCTGAAATGCTGGATCGAGCGCTGCGTCTGAGCGCCCCAGTAGCGGTCGGCCGGCACCTCGATGGAGCCCATGGAATCGGTTTCGATGCGGGTGGGCATGTGCGTCTCCCGGCCACCGCACAGTGGATGGCCCGGGCCTAACCATAGCGGATAGCGCCGATGCCCGGCGCTGTGTGCCAATCGCGGCGAAGCCCGGTGCGACGGCCTGTCACGCTCGATTACAGCTGGACACGCTCACTCACGAGCCCGGGTTCCTAGAATGGCCTGGCGCCTGTCGCGACGCCATACACCACAAGACTCAGAGAGGACTTTCCATGCTGCACACCACCGTGCCGCTGGCCGACGCCGTGGGCAAGCACATCAGCGATCTGTGCCCCTTCTCCATCGCCAAAGACAATCAACAGAATCATTGCGCCCACTTCGTGAGCCACATGCTGGGCTACGATTTCGGCCACACCTGCAAGACCTTCACCT
Organism: Caldimonas sp.; assembly: GCF_046291045.1. Classification (GTDB taxonomy): domain Bacteria; phylum Pseudomonadota; class Gammaproteobacteria; order Burkholderiales; family Burkholderiaceae_C; genus Caldimonas. The sequence continues at coordinate 19,758 of NZ_JBKBSL010000019.1, forward strand.
GGACGGACAAGCAGCGCGAGGCGCCTGGCGCCAACCTCCGCGTGAACGACGTCTTCAACCGCTGCCGCCTGCGGGGCTTGTGGTCCGAGCGGCCCTTGCACCTCCAGGGATGCCTCATCTTTGTGACCCACACGAGCAACGTCGTCGAGCTTGGCCACCAGTTGCAGATGCGCGACTCGCGCTGGAAGCACATCGGCATCCATCTTGGAGGAACCGTGTGGCACTACAGCATTACGGGACGTCAGGTAGTGAGTGAAACCCTCAGCGCCTTCAATGAGCGTTTTACCCGGGCCTATCAAATGTCTGGCAAGACCGTCGAGTTCTACTTCGGAGAGTTCATTTGAGAACGCACCTGTCGCGCCTTGGGGCAGCCTTGATGCTGGCGGGCTGCTACCACGCCCCCATTGACCCCTGGACGGGCGAGCGGGTGGCCATCGATCCCAGCCAACCGCCCAATGGGGCGCAGATGATGCAACTCTTTCTGAGCCAGGGCGACGCGCCCTTGCACGGTTCGGGCTGCATGTCCAGCCAAGCCCTCGATGCCCGCCTCACGCTCAAGAACCGGCTGGCACAGGTGCTGGGGGATGCGCTGGACCATCCCGAGCATCACCGCGCGGTGCTGAAAGGGGCTTGCAAGGCAGATCAGGTGGAGGCGCCCGACGGCCGCGTCATCGACGTCTGGGCCTGCTCGCTCAACATGGTGCAGGAGGACATGACCGGAAGCTTCGTCGCCAACGCCTTCGTCCGAGGCCACTTCACCAAGGACCGATGGCGCTTGGTGCCAGGCAGCCTACTGTGCCTGTAAGAATCGCGGAAACACCCGGTGCGACGGCCTGTCACGCTCGATTACAGCTGGACACGCTCACTTACGAGCCCGGGTTCCTAGAATGGCCTGGCGCCTGTCGCGACGCCATACACCACAAGACTCAGAGAGGACTTTCCATGCTGCACACCACCGTGCCGCTGGCCGACGCCGTGGGCAAGCACATCAGCCACTTCTGCGCTTTCGACCTCGGCAAGAACGACGGGGCCAACCACTGCGCCCACCTGGTCAGCCATCTGATGGGCTATGAATTCGACGCCACCTGCAAGAACGCCTCGCTGGCGGAGAAGCAACGCCCCGAGAAAGGCGCCTGCATCCGAGTCGACGAGATCTTCAATCGCCTGCGCGAAACCGGCCCTTGGGACGAACGGCCTGCACACCTGCAGACCTGCCTGATCTTCGTATGCAGGCGCAGCAACATGCGGCACCTCGACCATCGTCCCCGTATGGAATCGTCAGCCGCGAAGCATATCGGCATCCATTTGGCGGACACCGTTTGGCATTACAGCAACCGCAGCGACCAAGTCGTCAGTGACCGCGTGGCCGACTTTCGCACGAAGTTTCGTCGTCAATATCAGCTCGCCGGAGATCCCGTCGAGTTCTACTACGGGAGTCTTTCATGAGAGCCCTCCTCGTTGCATCCAGGGTCGTGTTGCTACTGGGGAGCCTCGCGCTGCCGCCTGGGCTGCTGTCCTCCCCCATGGAGCCCAGGTCGGGACTTCCGGCCACGATCGACCCCTCTGTTCCCCCCGAGAGCACTCAGGTCATCCAGTTGTTCCTTGAGAACGCTCACCTGCCCAGCGCCAACACCCCCTGCGACAACTCGCCGCAGGCCAAGCGCCGAACGCTGCGCGAGGAACTGTCCATGCTCTTGGGCTACGGCGTAAGAATGTCGGCCAGCCACTTCATGGCGATGCGCACGATCTGCGAACCCGGCCAAGCCCGGCGGCCCGACGGTTCACCGGTGGATGTATGGGTCTGCTCCTTCCATATCGAAACAACCGACGTTCAAAGGCGCCCTCAGAAGGGCGGCTTGATCATGGGTTCGTTCACGCGAGCCACGTGGGAGTTGCTGCCCCATACGCTGTATTGCTCGTAGGGCTTGGTCCGTCGAGCGCAGTAGCCCGTGTCCCTGCGGGCCTCCCCTAACGTTGGCTTCTTGCCCATGCACTGGGCCTGAAGCTGTTCGAACCGAACCGACCGACATGAACAACGAGCTGGACATGAGCAAAGCCCGGGTGATCGAACCCGAGTTCGACCACCGCGGCACCCCCATCTGGAAGTCCGTGCTCAGCCCACCGGACGACACCTTTGCGCTGGTGTATGTCATCCCCACTCGCATCATCCCCGTCATCTTCGTGCCCGGCGTGATGGGCAGCAATCTGAAGCCCAGGGAAGAAGGCGAGCGCTGGCGCATGGATTCGAAGCTGACGGCCTCTCCGTGGATATGGGCTGACGCAAAAGAGCGAAAAAAATCCCTGCGCCCCGAAGCCATGGTGGTGGACGACGACGGCAAAGTCCCCACCGACATGAAGCTGCCGGCCGAGGAGCTCAAGCGCCGGGGCTGGGGTGAGATCGCGGCGATGAGCTATGGCCCGGCGCTGCGCTGGCTGGAAGAGCACCTGAACGACTTCGGCTCGTACCAGAACGGCCTACGCGCCCAGCTCCGGCGCGAGGCACTGGGCGCGCAGGTGGGCGAGCAACTGCTGAGCGAAGACGAAGTGCGCCTGAGCTACCGCTACCGCTTCCCGGTGCATGCCTTCGGCTACAACTGGCTGGACGATAACGCCCAGTCCGCCCAAGCCCTGGGCCGCCGCATCGACGAGATCATCGAGCGCTACAACCACCGAGAGATGTCCCACGGCTGCCCGCTGGCGCGCTGCGAGAAGGTCATCCTGGTCACCCACAGCATGGGCGGGCTGGTGGCGCGGCATTGCTCCGAGGTGCTGGGCTACCGGGACAAGATTTACGGCATCGTGCACGGGGTGATGCCGGCCACGGGGGCGGCAGCCGTGTACCGGCGCATGAAGGCCGGCACCGAAGGTTCTTGGGGTGTGGCCCAGGTGCTCGGCGCCGATGCGGCCGAAGTCACGGCGGTGCTGTCCAGCGCGCCGGGGCCGCTGCAGCTGCTGCCCAGCCCCGAGTACGGCAACGGCTGGCTGAGAATCCGCGCCGGCGCCCAGGAGCAGGCCTTGCCGCAGCAAGGCGACCCGTATGGCGAGATCTACACCGTGCGCGGCGCCTGGTGGGGCTTGTGCGACGAAGAGCTCATCAACCCGCTCAACGAGGAGAAGGACCCTCGCAAGCGCAGGCAGCAGGTGGAGGCGGATTGGGGACGGTTCCTAGAACATATCGAAGATGCGAAGAAGTTCCACATTGCCATTCGCCGCCGCTACCACCCCCACACCCACGCCTTCTGCGGTGCCAGCCCCGAGCACAAGGCCTATGGCACGGTCAGTTGGGCGAGGCCGACCGCTGAGGGCGTGTCGGCGGAGCAATGGATGCAAGCTCGGCTGGCGCGCCGTCTCGGTCTGCGCGAGTTCAGCAAGACCGAAGACACCCGCACGGTGCTGCACCCGCGCAACCGCATCCCGGCGGCCTTCGGGATCAGCCAGCCCGACGAAGCCGGCGACGGCACCGTGCCGGCCCGCTCGGGCCTGGCGCCCAAGCCGCACTGCCAGAGCTTCCTGCGCGTGCCCGTCGAGCACGAGCCGGCCTACAACCCCGAGGCCGGCCCGGCCAGCCTCCAGGCCCTGCGCTTCACGCTGCGCGCCATCGTGCGCATCGCCCAGCGTGTGCGTGAGTCGAAGCGCATGATGTACGAGGACTTTTGATGAGACCGGACCGACGCCGCTGGATCCTGGGGGCCTTGTGCGCCCCGTTGACCGCCCTCGTGGCCTGTTCACCCCGCACTCCTGCCATGACCCCTGAAGAAGCCCATCTCGTCCACAAGCTCACCGCGCGCATGCGCACGCGCTGCATCGGCCGGCATCTGATCGACCTGCCCGAGGACTTCGTGCTCAACCCCGTCGATCGTGTCGAGATCGAAGGCGTGGAGGTAAGCATCCGGCCGCTGCCGCGTGCAGGTTTTGACTATCAGTTGGAGCGCAGGACCGAGGAACTTAAGCGTGAGACCATCCATGGAGAGAAGACGCAATCCTTGCGCGAGATACGTCAGTTACCGGATGGTCGAGGCGTTGTCTTCGATCGATCCAAGACGGGGGCCAATCCTGCGATCCGAACTTGGGAGCTGCGAGCTTGGCTAGACGGTTACCAGTTGGTGATGACAACGGAAAGTTACGACAAGTCGTTGTCTAAGCGGCCTTTAGCTGAACTCAAAACCGACGTCGAAGAAAAGTACACCCACCTGCTGAACGTGTACCGCCGCCTGCGCGGGCGGCGCGACGAGGAGATCCCCGGCGAGCCGGGGGACTGCTTTGCTCATGGCTTGTGGACGGGGGCGCAGGCCGAGGCGGCTGAGTTCTACGTGAACTATCACCTCAAGGATGCGCCGGATGTGTTTGTGCAAGTCAGCAGCATCAGCGGCGACGGTAACGTGGCTCGTCCCGACACGGGGTTGATGCAAAGGAAGTCCCAAATAGAGCGCGACTCGCGCCGTTCAGGCATTGACATCCTGCGGTTTTCAGCGCGAGCGATCGGCAAAGATGGTTACGAAGAGTATGTGGCTCGGGAGCCTGAAAAAGTGACTTCGGCACGAGTGGCAGGGCACACGGCCATCGTCCAAACCGATCAATCTGTTCAGGGGGTCGAGCGCCCGTTTTTGACCATCGAGTTCTACAACGGCCACTACATCCCCTCGCCGCCGCGCAGCCTGGAGGAAAAGGCCAAGATCCCGGATCTGACGCGCGCCACCTTGAGCGAAGGCCAGGTGCTGGCGCTGTGGGAGGCCATCACGGCCACGCTGCGGCCGCGGCCTGGGGCGTTGTGAGGGCTGGTGCGACGGGGTCGGGCCGTGCGGGGCGCCGGTGAGGATCCTCACTCCCCCCGCCGCTTCTTGCGCTCCCGCCCCGCAAACACCCGGTCGAACACGGCGTTGGGCAGCAGGCGCAGCAGCTTGGCCACCACGCCCATCTGCCAGGGGATGACGCAGTAGCTGGTGTCGGCCTCGATGGCGGCGTAGGCGCGGTCGGCGAAGGCGTCGGCGCTCATCAGGAAGGGCATGGGGTAGCGGTTCTCGCGCGTCAGCGGCGTGTCGATGTAGCCGGGCAGCACGGTCACGACACTCACGCCGTAGGGGCGCATTTCGCCGCGCAGGCTTTCGCAGTAGTTCACCACCGCGGCCTTGCTGGCGCAATAGGCGCCATGGCCGGGCAGCCCGCGGATGGCCGCCACGCTGGCGATACCCACCAAGCGGCCCGAGCGGCGCGCGCGCAGGCCGTCGATGAAGGGTTGGAAGGTGGCGGCCATGCCCAGCACATTGGTCTCGAGGGTGGCGCGCATCACGTCGAGATCGTCGAAGACGGCGGTGTCCATGCCCACGCTGATGCCGGCGTTGGCGATCACCACGTCGGGCAGGCCCTGGGCGTCGATGCAGGCGCGGCCGGCGGCGGTGATGGCGTTTACGTCGCGCACGTCAGCGGCGTAGACCGTGCAGTCCTCGGCCGTCCAGCCCTGGGCCTGCGCCCAGGCCTCGGTCTCGGCGGCGCGGCGCGCCACCAGGGCCAGGCGGTAGCCGGCGCGGTGGAAGCGCTGCGCCAGGGCCTGGCCGATGCCGCTGGAGGCGCCGGTGACGTAAACCAGCGGCCGGCTCATGACGCGGCCCCTGCGCGCCGCGCCGGGGGCAGCACACCCTGCACGCCTCCGCGCAGTTCGAGCACCCGCCGGGGATGGTCATAGATCAGCGCCTGGCCGGACAATTGCATTGCGCCTTGCTCCAGCATGACCGGCCGGTCCGACACGAGGCGCTGGGCATCGACGAAGAACAGCAGCTCCTCACCGCGGAACTCCATGGGCTGGTCCAGCGGATCGCGCGTCGGCTCGGCCCCGGCCTGGCGGACCACGCGGGCTTCGCCGACCAGGCGCACCTGGCTGCCGTCGCCCTCGGCCTGGGCCTGGCGCGCCGTGGCCACCGTGACGCGGCCCTGCTCGTCGGTGTGGCGCACGCGCACGTCGTCGATCTCGAGCCGGTCGGTGTCCGGATAGTGGCGCAGGGTGCGCCCCTCCAGGCGCAGGCCGGGCAGGCCCGCTTGGGGGTAGTGCTGCACGGAAAAGCGTTCCATCACGTAGTCGGGGTCGCTGCGCGGCGGAGCCTGCTCGCGCGGAGCCTCGGGCACCGGAGTGCTGCGCACCAGCCAGTAGGTCAGGCCGGCCAGCACGGCCATCAGCACCACCGGCAAGGAGGCCGTGAGCTGATCCAGCGCCCGGGCCCAACGCGACAGCCGCGGCCGCTGGGCCGGTGCGCGTGCGTCGATGAGCTGTGCACCGTCCACGTCAGGCCCCAGCCGCCGCACGGCCGTCGTCCAGGGTTTGCAGGTGGCCTTGCAGCAGCCTGGCATAGCGTCCGGCGCCCATCAGCAGCAGGTCGCAGAACTCGCGGGCTGCGCCCTCGCCGCCACGCAGCGTGCACACATGGTGAGCCACGGCTTTGGCTTCGGCATGGGCGTTGGCCGGTGCACAGGCCAGGCCGGCGCGCACCATCAGCGGCAGGTCGGGCCAATCGTCGCCGATCACGGCCACCTCGGGCCAGGTCCAGCCACGCTCATTCAAGAGCGCCTGGGCCACGGCGAGTTTGTCGGCCACGCCGAAGTGGGCCTCGGCGACGCCCAGGTCGCCCAGGCGGCGGCGCACCGCGGGTGAATCGCGGCCGGTGATGACCACCGGCTCGATGCCGGCGCGCGCCAGCAGCTTGATGCCGTGGCCGTCGAGCACATGGAAGGCCTTGAAGGATTCCCCGTCCTCGCCGATGTACAGCCGCCCGTCGGTGAGCACGCCGTCGACGTCGAAGATGGCCGAGCGCAGGCCCTGCGCGCGCAGCAGCAGCTCGGGCGGGGCCGACAGCGCCGGTCGCAGCTCGCGGGGGGCCATCAGATCACCTTGGCGCGCATCAAGTCGTTGCTGTTGAGCGCGCCCACCAGCCGGCCAGTCTCGTCGACCACCAACACCGAGGTGATGCGGGCTTCCTCCATCAGGTCGGCCGCCTCCACCGCCAGAGCGTCGGCCCGCACCGTGCGCGGCTGTCGGGTCATCAGCTCGCCGGCCGTCAGGCCGCGCAGGTCACGGCCCTGCTCGATCTGACGGCGCAGGTCGCCGTCGGTGAAGATACCCAGCACCCGGTCGTCGGCATCGACGATGGCTGTGGCACCCAGGCCCTTGGCGGACATCTCGCGCATCATGGCCGAGAAGCCCGTCTCGGGCCGCACGCGCGGCACGGCGTCGCCTCGGCGCATCACGTCGCGCACATGGGTGAGCAGCTTGCGGCCCAGGGCCCCGCCCGGGTGCGAGCGCGCGAAGTCTTCCTCGCGAAAGCCCCGGGCGTCCAGCAGCGCCACGGCCAACGCATCGCCCAAGGCGATCTGTGCAGTGGTGCTTGCCGTGGGCGCAAGGTTGAGCGGGCAGGCCTCCTGCGCCACCGAGGTGTCGAGCATCACGTCGCTGTGGCGCGCGAGCGTGGAGGTGGCGCGACCGGTCATGCCGATCAGCCTCACGCCCAGGCGCTTGAGCAGGGGCAGGATGGCGGTGAGCTCGTCGCTTTCGCCGGAATTCGAGATCGCGATCACCACGTCCGAGGGCGTGATCATGCCGAGGTCGCCGTGGCTGGCCTCGGCCGGGTGGACGAACATCGCCGGCGTGCCGGTGGAGGCCAGCGTGGCGGCCATCTTGCGGCCCACGTGGCCGCTCTTGCCCATGCCCATCACCACCACACGGCCGGTGCAAGCCAGGATCAGGCCCACGGCCTGGGCGAGGGGCTCGCCCTGGCGGTCCTTCAGGGCCAGCAGGGCCTGGGCCTCGATCTGCAGGGTCTGACGGGCCAGCTCGATGGCGCGGTCGGCGTTGAAGCCAGGGGCAGGCGGGCTTGACATGGGTTCAGGCGGGACAGGCGGTCGCTCGTTTACGATCCAGGGATTCTAGGCGCCGAGCCCGGCTCGCGCCGGCTTTTCCCGCGCGCGCCACCATGGCCTCCACCCTCGATCTCGTGTTGCTCTACCTGCTGGCCGCCGTGCTGGGGGTGGTCGCCTGCCGCAGCCTCAAGCTGCCGCCCATGCTGGGCTACCTGGCCGTGGGGGTGCTGATCGGACCCAACGCCATGGCCCTGGCCAAGGATTCGGCCGGCATCCGCTATCTCGCCGAGTTTGGCGTGGTCTTCCTGATGTTCGTGATCGGGCTGGAGTTCAACCTGCCCAAGCTCAAGAGCATGCGCCGTCTCGTCTTCGGGCTGGGCTTGAGTCAGGTCGTGGGCACGGTGGTGCTGGCCGTGGCCGGCAATGCCCTGCTGGCCTTTGGGCTGGGCCTGGTGGGCCGATCCTGGGACCTCGGCTGGCCCACCGCGCTGGCCCTGGGCGGCGCGCTGGCGATGTCGTCCACCGCCATCGTGGTCAAGCTCATGGCCGAGCGGCTGGAGCTCGACAGCGAGCACGGCCGGCGCGTGATCGGCGTGCTGCTTTTTCAGGATCTGGCCGTGGTGCCCTTCCTCGTGCTGATCCCCTCGCTAGGAACCGCTGCTGATGCGATGGCCCGCGACCTGGGTCTGGCCTTGCTGAAGGCCACGGTGCTGCTGGGCGTGCTGCTGGTGGGCGGGCAGCGCGTGATGCGCTGGTGGCTCACCCTGGTGGCGCGGCGCAAGAGCGAGGAGCTCTTCATCCTCAACGTGCTGCTGGTCACCCTGGGCCTGGCCTGGCTCACCGAACACGCCGGCCTGTCGCTGGCCCTGGGCGCCTTCGTGGCGGGCATGCTGATCGCCGAGACCGAATACAAGCACCAGGTGGAGGCCGACATCCGGCCTTTCCACGACGTGCTGCTGGGGCTGTTCTTCATCACCATCGGCATGCTGCTGGACTGGCGCGTGGTATGGCAGCAATGGCCGCTGGTGCTGCTGCTGGTCACGCTACCGCTGCTGTTCAAGTTCGCCTTCATCGCCGCGCTGGCCAAGCTCTTCGGCTCGCCCACCGGCGTGGCGCTGCGCACCGGGCTTTACCTGGCCCAGGCCGGCGAGTTCGGCCTGGTGTTGCTCAACCTCGCCACCGACCGCGCACTGGTGAGCGCCGACCTGCGCAGCGCGGTGCTGGCTGCCATGGTGCTGTCGATGCTGGCCACGCCCTTCATCATCGAGCACGCCGACCGCATCGTGATGCGCCTGTCGGCCAACGACTGGATGCTGCAATCGGTGCAGCTCACCAGCATCGCCAAGAAGTCCATCCGCACCGAAGCGCACGTGATCATCTGCGGCTACGGTCGCAGCGGCCAGAACCTCGCCCGCATGCTGGAGGCCGAGGGCATCCCCTACATGGCGCTGGACCTCGACCCCGACCGCGTGCGCCAAGCCGCCGCGGCCGGCCAGAGCGTGGTCTTCGGGGACGCGGCGCGGCTGCAAAGCCTGGTGGCCGCCGGCTTGTCGCGCGCCAGTGCCGTGGTGGTGAGCTATCACGACACACCCTCGGCGCTGAAGATCCTGCAGCTCGTGCGCGAGCACGCCCCGAAAGTGCCGGTGATCGTGCGCACCATCGACGACGCCGACCTCGAACGCCTGCGCGCGGCCGGCGCCGCCGAGGTGGTGCCCGAAGCGATCGAGGGCTCGCTGATGCTGGCCTCGCACGCGATGGCGCTGGTGGGCGTGCCCATGCGCCGGGTGCTGCGCCGCGTGCAGGAGCAGCGCGAGGCCCGCTACAGCCTGCTGCGAGGCTATTTCCATGGCGCCGACGACAGCGGCGCCGACGACCTCCACACGCAGCGCCTGCAGTCCGTCACCCTGCCTGCGGGCTCGCGCTGGTGCGGCCAGCCGATGCACCGCCTGGCGCTGGAGGCCTTGGACGTGCAGGTGGTCTCGGTGCGCCGGGCCCAGGGCGCGGTGATGCGGCCCGACCCCCAACTGCGGCTGCAGGGCGACGACACCCTGGTGCTCTCAGGCTTGCCCGAAGCCCTGGCCCGCGCCGAGGAACGCCTGCTGGCGGCCTGACGGGGCCTTGCGCGCGCAGCGCGCAAAGCCCGCACCTTCTCGGGGATTTACCGACGCCCCTGGCAACGGACGCCGGATGGGACGACCATCTCGCCGAGCCTGTCTCCCCTCCGTCGCCGACTGAACAGGAGCGTTCCATGCTGCATCGCCGCCAGTTTCTTGCCGGATCCGCCGCCCTCGCCCTCGGCTCCTCTGGGTTCCTGGGCTTTGCGCCCGCCTGGGCCCAGAACGCGCCCGACCTGGGCACCCCCGACCTGCCCAACCCCGGCTTCGCCCGCCTGCGCATCGGGGACGTCGAGATCCTGGCCATCAACGATGGCGTGGTCCGCCGCCCGCTGGCCGAGGGCTTCGTGCGCGACGTTCCGTTGGCACAGGTTCAGTCCGCGCTCGCCGAAGCCGGCCTGCCCACCACGCATGTGGACATCAGCTTCACCGCCTTCGTCGCCCTGTTGGGCGAGCGCCGCGTGCTGATGGACACCGGCAACGGCCAGTTCGGGGCGCCCACCACTGGCCGGCTGCTGGCCCACCTGCAGGCCGCCGGCATCGCCCCCGACAGCATCGACACCGTGGTCATCACGCACTTCCACGGCGACCACATCAACGGCCTGCGCAACCGCGAAGGCCAGACCCCCTTCCCCAAGGCCAAGGTCTGGGTGCCGGAAGCCGAGTGGGCCTATTGGATGGACGATGCCCGCATGAACGCCGCGCCCGAAGGCATGCGCGGCGCCTTCCAGAACGTGCGCCGTGTCTTCGGCCCCATCGCCGGCGAGGTGCAGAAGTTCGCCCCCGACGCCGCGCTGATGCCGGGTCTGCGCGCGGTCTCTGCCCACGGCCACACGCCGGGCATGTCGATGTTCGAAGTGTCATCGCGCGGCCGGCGCTTCCTCAACCTGGCCGACCTATCCAACATTCCCGCGCTATTCGTGCGTCAGCCCGACTGGGCGGTGACCTTCGACATGGACCCGCAGGCCGCACGCGCCGTGCGCCGCAAGATCCTCTCGATGACGGCCCAGGAGGGTGTGACGGTGGGGGGCTACCACTTCCCCTTCCCCGCCTTCGGCACCATCCGCGCGCGCGGCGACGGCTACGACTTCACGCCGACGCCGGTTTTAGCCAAGGCCCTGTGATGCGGCGCCGTCTTGCGCTGCACGGCTTGGTCGGGCTGGGCCTTGTGAGCCGCCTGGGCCAAGCCCACGGCGAGGCGGCCCGGCTTCTGGAGGCCCTGCGCGAGGGCGGTGCCGTGCTGATGCTGCGCCACGCCCGCACCGAACCTGGCGTGGGTGATCCGCCTGGCTTTCGGATGGGCCAATGCGCCACACAGCGCAACCTCTCGGAGATCGGCCGGGCGCAGGCGCGGCGTATCGGCCAGACCCTGGCCGCGCAGGGGCTGGAGCCACGGGCCGTGCGCTGCAGCGGCTGGTGCCGCTGCATCGACACGGCCGAGCTGGCCTTCGGGCGGCATGAGGTCTGGCCCGCCCTGCACTCTTTCTTCGCCAAGCGCGCCGCGCTGCGCGACCCGCAGACCGCCGCGTTGCGGCACGCGCTGGCACAGCTGCCGGCCCGGGGTTTCGAGGCCTGGGTCACCCACCAGGTCAACATCACGGCCCTCACCGGCGCCTGGGTGGACATGGGCGAGGCCGTGGTGCTGCGCGGCGGCCCCGATGGGGGCACAATGCTGGGCCGGCTGAGCCTGGCCGCCTGACTCGAGGCGGGGCGTCGGCCCGTCATCCCCGCCGACCCATGGACACCGCCGACTACATCAAGCGCCACATCCGCACCGTCCCCGACTGGCCCTCGCCTGGCGTGCAGTTCCGCGACATCACACCGCTGCTGCAGAACCCCAAGGTGTTTCGGGTGCTGATCGATCAGTTCGTGCACCGCTATTTCGACACCACCGCCGACGTGGTGGCCGGGCTGGACGCACGCGGCTTCATCATCGGCTCGGTGCTGGCCTATGAGCTCAACGTGGGTTTCGTGCCCATCCGCAAGAAAGGCAAGCTGCCCTTCACCACGGTGGAAGAGACCTACGAGCTGGAATACGGCTCGGCCACGGTCGAGCTGCACACCGACGCCGTGAAACCCGGCGACCGCGTCGTGCTGATCGACGACTTGATCGCCACCGGCGGGACGATGATGGCGGGCAAGCGCCTGCTCGAGCGGCTTGGGGCCACCGTCATCGAAGGAGCGGCCATCGTCGAGCTGCCGGAGCTGGGCGGTGGCGCCAAGCTGCGCGCGGCCGGCCTGCCGCTGTTCACCCTGGTGAGCTTCGAGGGGCACTGAAGGCCCTGCCGGCCGGCCCCCGCCCGGCCCGCTCAGGTCATGGGCATGCGGTGGGCGAGGTTGGAGCGCATGCGGATGGCCATCACCGCGCCCGCCGCGCGCAGCACCTCCAGCGCCACCACCGGCATGCGCGCAGCCAGCTCCTCCAGGCGCGGCAAACGCAGCGCGTAGATCACGCCGGGGGTCATCGCCTCCACGGTGGCCATGCGCGGGCCCTCGGCAAAGAGCGAGGGCTCGCCCATCACCGCGCCTGGGCGCAGGATGGCCACCTTGTTGGCGCCGGGCGGGGCGTCGGGCACGAACACCTGCATCGTGCCCTGGGCCAGGAAGTACATCGCGCGGTCGCGGTCGCCCTGGCGGATCACCTGGTCGCCCATGCGCACCTCGTGGCGGCTGAGGAACTGCGTGAGGGTGCGCCACTGCTGGGCATCGAGGCGCGGCCGGAAGGCGTCTTCGGTGTTGAGCGACTGCACCGCCTGGATCAGCTCCTGGGCTTCCATGGTCTCGTGTCCTTTGCACTGCTGCGCGGACCGCGCTGCACACACGTGCGACGCTCCGCTTCGATCGTTCGATTATGGGCCTTGGGTCCAAGACCTCACAATGCGCCCCCCCGCAGGCGGGGGCTCATCGGCCCAGGCAGGCCGCTCGTCGGCACCTGTTACTTGCCGATGCAGAACTTACGAAAGATCTCGCCCAGCAACTCATCGGGCGTCATGCGGCCGGTGATCTCTCCCAAGGCGTCATGGGCCAGGCGCAGCTCCTCGGCCAGCAGATCCAGAGCGGCATCGGCCACACGCGCATGGGCCTGGGCGCGGGCCAGGTGGTCGGCCGTGCGGCGCAGCGCGCGCAAGTGGCGCTCGCGCGCGATGAACACGCCCTCGGGTTGGGCATGCCAGCCCACCTGCTCGAGCAGCAGCCGACGCAAGACCTCCAGGCCCTCGCCCGTCTTGGCTGACAGGGCCACATGCGGCTGCGGCAGGCCCGGCGGCAGCCCGCGGGCGTCGAGCTTGTTGTAGACGTGCACCACCTGCGGGCCGCTGGGCAATCGGGCAGCGATGTCCGCCTCGCCGAGGTCGTAGTCGGCCTGTCCCAAGCGCGTGAGGTCGTGCAGGAACAACACCAGATCGGCCTGGGCGATCTCGCTCCAGCTGCGCGCGATGCCGATGCGCTCGACCTCGTCGGTGGCCTCGCGCAGGCCCGCGGTGTCGATCACATGCACCGGCACACCCTCGATCTGGATGGTCTGGCTGACCTTGTCGCGGGTGGTGCCCGGGATCGGCGTGACGATGGCCAGCTCCGCGCCGGCCAGGGCATTGAGCAGCGAACTCTTGCCCACGTTGGGCTGGCCGGCCAGCACGAGCCGGATGCCCTCACGCAGCAAGGCACCCTGGTGCGCCTGGTCCAGCAGTTCCTGAAGGGCCGTGCGGATACCCTCGAGCTGGCCGCGTGCATCGGCTTTCTCGAGGAAGTCGATTTCCTCCTCGGGAAAGTCCAGCGTGGCCTCCACCAGCAGGCGCAGGCGCACCAGCCGCTCGCGCAGGCCCTCCACCTGCTGCGAGAAGGCGCCGGCCAGCGAGCGGCCGGCCGAGCGCGCTGCGGCCTCGGTGCTGGCCTCGATCAGGTCGCTCACCGCCTCGGCCTGGGCCAGGTCGAGCTTGTCGTTCAAGAAAGCCCGCTCGGTGAACTCGCCAGGCTCGGCCAGACGCAGCCGCGGCAGCGCCTGCTGCGCCACGTCCAGGCAGCGCGCCAGCAGCAACTGCAGCACCACCGGGCCGCCATGGGCCTGCAGCTCCAGCACGTCCTCCCCGGTGTAAGAGTGCGGAGCCGGGAAGTACAGCGCCAGGCCGTGGTCGATGGCCTGGCCCTGCGCGTCGGTGAAGGGCAGATAGTGCGCATGGCGCGGCACGAGCGCGCGGCCCAGCAGGGCCGACACGAAGCCCGAGAGATCGCGCCCGGACACGCGCACGATGCCCACCGCCCCGCGGCCGGGGGCGGTGGCGATGGCAACGATCGGGTCGTGATGGCGAGGCAGCATGGCCGGCATTGTGACCCCAAAAAACACGAACGCCCCGAGGCGCTCAGCCCGGGGCGTTGCGGTCAGACCGAGAGCGCCTCAGCTCTTGGGCGAGAACTTCAGGTCCAGCACGCCGAGCTTCTTGTTGATGTACCACTGCTGCGCGATCGACAAGATGTTGTTCGTCAGCCAGTACAGCACCAGGCCGGCCGGGAAGAAGAAGAACATCACCGAGAACATCAGCGGCATGATCCACATCATCTTGGCCTGGATCGGGTCCGGCGGCGTGGGGTTCAGCCAGGTCTGCAGCAGCGTCGATGCCGTCATCAGCAACGGCAAGATGTAGTAAGGATCCTTGGCCGAGAGATCGTCGATCCACAAGATCCACGGCGCGTTGCGCATCTCCACCGACGACAGCAACACCCAGTACAACGCGATGAACACCGGGATTTGGATCAGGATGGGCAGGCAGCCGCCCATGGGATTGACCTTTTCCTCACGGTAGATGCGCATCATCTCCTGCTGCATCTGCTGCGGCTTGTCCTTGTAGCGCTCGCGCAGCTCGTTGATGCGCGGCGCCACGGCCTTCATCTTGGCCATCGAGCGGTAGGCGCTGGCGTTGAGGCCATAGAAAGCGGCCTTGAGCAGCACCACCAGGGCCACGATGGACCAGCCCCAGTTGCCCAGCAGGACATGGAGTTTGTCGAGCAACCAGAACAAGGGCTTGGCCAGAATGGTGAACCAGCCGTAGTCCTTCACGAGCTCCAGGCCCGGAGCCAGGGCCGCGAGCTTCTTCTCCTCCTGCGGGCCCACGAAGAGCGTGGTTTCGACGGTGCGACTCTCACCTGAGGCCAGCGGCGGCAGCGGCACGACCATCGCGATCGAGTACAGATTGTTGCTCACCTTGGCGGCGCGAAACTCGCGCATCAGCCGGTCATGCCCAGGCACATTGAGCAGCCAGGCCGAGGCGAAGTAGTGCTGCACCATCGCGACCCAGCCGTTGTCCGCCGGCGCGGCCGTCTCGGCCTTGCCACGCTCGATGTCCTTGAAATCGATCTTGTGGAACTTCTTCTGGTCGGTGTAGAGCGCCGGGCCAGTGAAGGTGAAATAGAAGCTGGACTCTCCCGGCGGCGGGTTGCCATCACGGGCGAGTTGCAGATACAGCTGAGGTTCCTGGGGGTCTTGCCCTTGGTTGACGACCTCATGACGCACGCCGATGGTGTACTGGCCCCGGCGGAAGGTGTAGGTCTTGAGGTAGCGCAGCCCCCCGATGACAGGCGAGCTCAGCGTCACTTCTAGCTGATCCTGGCCTTCGGCCAAGCGGCGCGGCCCCAGATCCTCGACCGTCATGGCGGTGAAGTGATTGGGAAAGGTCTTGCCGGCCTGGATCAATCCCGTCTGGGCCAGATAGACCCGCTGGGCCGATTGGTCGAGCAGCACCACGTTGCGGCGGCGGTCTTCCTGATCGGCGTAGTTCAGCAGCTCCAGGTAGCTCAGCGTGCCCCCCTGGGTGTCGATCACGGCCTTGACCACGTCGGTGGTGATCTCCAGCCGCTGCGCTGCGGCGGTGCCAGCCGCAGGCGCGGGGGCCTGAGTGGCGATGCCGCCGGGCGTGGCCGCGGTGGCCGGCTGCGGCAGTGCCGCCGCCGAGGCGGCACCCCCAGACGGCGCTGCCGACGCCGCCGGCTGCTGGGCCACCGGCGTGGGCGAGAACATCGACGGCCGGCCGGTGTGCTTGTTCCAGGCATCCCAGAGCAGGATGAGGGACATCGAGAACACCACCCACAGGATGGTGCGGCGCATATCGGTCATGGAGACGACTCGCTGTTGGAGGAAGGAGACGGGACACCCGGGGCGGGGCCGGGCTCGACGTGGCGGGTGAACAGCCCCGATCGCCCCTGCGCCCCCCCGCTGCTGCGCAAAGGCACAGGATCGTGCCCTCCCTCGCACCAGGGGTGGCAGCGCAGCAGGCGACGTGCGGCGAGGTAGCTGCCCATCGCTGCACCGTGGCGGTCCAGCGCTTGCAAGGCGTAGGCCGAGCAGCTCGGCTCGAAGCGGCAGTCGCCGCCCACCCAGGGGCTGAACAGCCACTGGTAGGCGCGCACCAAAACCTTGAGAGCGGCGGCGATCATGCAGTTCTCCCAGCCCAGCGTCGCGCCGCGGCGTCCATCAGGGCGTCGGCCTCGGCACGCACGGCACGACGCAGCGCCAACGAATCGGCGCTGGGGAACTGATCGCGGTCGAAGGCGGCGCGCAATCGCGCCACCCACATCCCGCCAGGCAAGATGCCGGCGTGCCGCGCGAAAGCCGCGTACATCTGCCGCTTGAGTACGTTGCGCATGACCGCGCGGCGCGCCCAGCGCTTCGGGATCACCACGCCGACGGCCAGCGTGCGGGCCGTGGCCGCATAGACATCCACAAGGGGCGCTCCCTCAGGATCGGCCCCTGTTGACAACTGGGCCTGAACAGGCAGGTGGTGCAGCACGAAGTGCGGGCTGCGTGCCGCGATGGCCGAAGCACCGGCCCCCAGCACCCGCTCGAAATCCGCGCGGCTCGACAACCGCACCAGGTCTGCAGGGGCTGCGGGCTGGGCCAAACCGGCGCTCGCCGCGCTGCCAGGGTCAGACGGCCAGGCGCTTGCGGCCCTTGGCGCGACGGGCATTGATGACCTTGCGGCCGCCCTTGGTCTTCATGCGCACCAAGAAGCCGTGCGTGCGGGCGCGGCGAACCTTGGAAGGCTGGTAAGTACGTTTCATGATCGGATCCTCTCGGAGAACTCCACCCGGGCCGGACAGCCTGGCGACAGCCAACCCTCGCAGGCGCAAGGGCCCGGCACAGGGTTGGGGGGACTCCCGGCACCTGCCGCGCCCTCTGCGGCCGCTCACCCCTGCCGCTGTGCGCACCCAAGGGCGTGGACCCTTGGGCGTGACATCAAGTGCAAGGCGCCTGGGCGCAGGCTCACGAAAGTCCGGGAAACCCTCAATTACACCAAATGCCCCGAAGGTGGTCAACGGCTGTGCGGCCAAGCCGCAGGGCCGGCCAGGGTTGATCCGAACAGGTTTTCTGTGGATAAGTCGTCCCGCAACGGCCGTGCAGGGCTAGAATCTCGCGGCTCCAGAAAAAAGTTTTCCACAAATCCATGAGCTCCGACTTGTGGCAGCGCTGCTGCGAACGACTCGCCGCCGAACTGCCCGAACAGCAATATGCCACTTGGATCCGCCCCCTGCCCCCGGGCCTGCTCGCCCAGGGCGAAGCCGGGCCGGTGCTGTCCCTGCGTGTGCCCAACCGCTTCAAGCTGGACTGGATCCGTGCGCAGTACGCGGCCCGCATCGAGGCCGTGCTGGCCGAACTTCACGGCCAGCCGGTGCGGCTGGAACTGACCCTGGCACCGCGCGAGCCCGTGCCGGCGCGACCGGCTGTGGCCGTGGCGGCGGCGTCCTCGCCGGGCCCTGCGGGGATGAACGGCTCGGCTGCGGCCAGCCCCATCGTGGCGCCGGCCCCGCCGCCGCCACAGCCATCACGTCACCGCCTCAACCCCAGCCTGACCTTCGACACCCTGGTGCCCGGCCGGGCCAACCAGATGGCCCGCACCGCCGCGCTGCACGTGGCCGGCGCGCCGGGCCAGATGTACAACCCGCTGTTCATCTATGGCGGTGTGGGCCTGGGCAAAACGCACCTGATGAACGCCGTGGGCAATGCCCTGCTAGCCGACCGGCCCGACGCCAAGGTGCTCTATCTGCACGCCGAGCAATTCATCTCGGACGTGGTGAAAAACTATCAGCGCAAGACCTTCGATGAGCTCAAGGCCAAATACCACCAGCTCGACCTGTTGCTGATCGACGATGTGCAGTTCTTTGCCGGCAAGGACCGTACCCAGGAGGAGTTTTTCAACGCCTTCGAGGCCCTGCTGGCCAAGCGCGCGCACATCATCATGACCAGCGACACCTACCCCAAGGGCTTGGTGGACATCGACGAGCGCCTGACCAGCCGCTTCGATTCGGGCCTGACCGTGGCCATCGAGCCGCCCGAGCTGGAGATGCGGGTGGCCATCCTGATCAAGAAAGCCGAGGCCGAAGGCGCCCAGATGCCTGAGGACGTGGCCTTCTTCGTGGCCAAAAACGTGCGCGCCAACGTGCGCGAGCTCGAAGGGGCGCTGCGCAAGATCCTGGCTTATTCACGGTTTTCCCACAAGGAAATCAACATCGCGCTGGCCCGCGAGGCGCTCAAGGACTTGCTGTCGATCCAGAATCGGCAGATCTCGGTCGAGAACATCCAAAAGACGGTGGCCGACTTCTACAAGATCAAGGTCGCCGACATGTACTCCAAGAAGCGGCCTGCCTCGATCGCCCGGCCTCGGCAGATCGCGATGTACCTGGCCAAGGAACTCACCCAGAAGAGCCTGCCGGAGATCGGCGAACTCTTCGGCGGGCGCGACCACACCACCGTGCTGCATGCCGTACGCAAGATCGGCGGCGAGCGCAGCAAGAACACCGAGCTGAACCAGCAGTTGCACGTGCTGGAACAGACCCTCAAAGGCTGAAGGCCCCCTCCACTGAACTTGCCTGACACAAGGGACGCACTGTTGTCAAAGCACAAAGCTGGGGACAAGTTTCGAACAAGCCCCGTCTTGTCCACAGGCCGGCGCGTCGGTGCGAAGTTGTTGTCGCTTCGCCCGCCCGCTTCCCCCGGGGCGGGCCACAGGCTTGTCCCTGGCCCAAAGCCTTGATCGAACAAGACAAAATAGCGTTTTCCACAAAAACACCGGCCCCCTACTACGGCTACCACCTCAAGAGGTTCACATGATTGTGTTGAAAGCACCCCAGGACAAAGTGCTCGGCGCTCTCCAGGCCGTGGCCGGCATCGTGGAACGCCGCCACACCCTGCCCATCCTGGCCAATGTGCTGATCCGCAAGACCGGGGCCCAGGTGGAATTCACCACCAGCGACCTGGAGATCCAGGTGCGCACCACGGCCGAACTGGACGGCGATGCGGGCAACTTCAGCACCTCCGTGGGTGCGCGCAAGCTGATCGACATCCTGCGCTCCCTGCCGGCCGAGCAGGTCGTTGCGCTGTCGGCCACCCAAAACAAGCTCACGCTGACCGGCGGCAAGAGCCGCTTCACGCTGCAGACGCTGCCGGCCGAGGATTTCCCGCTGGTGCAGGAGGCTGCCGACTTCGGCCCGAGCTTCAGCGTGCCCCAGAAAACGCTCAAGAGCCTGATCGGTCAAGTGCACTTCGCGATGGCGGTGCACGACATCCGCTACTACCTCAACGGCATCCTCTTCGTGGCTGAAGGTCAGCAGCTCACCCTCGTGGCCACCGACGGCCATCGCCTGGCCTTGGCCAGCGCCACGCTGGACGTGGAGATGCCCCGCCAAGAGGTCATCCTGCCGCGCAAGACCGTGCTGGAGCTGCAGCGCCTGCTCAAGGACGAGGACACCCCCATCGAGATGCGCTTTGCCGGCAACCAGGCCAAGTTCAGCTTCTCGGGCATGGAGTTCGTCACCAAGTTGGTCGAAGGCAAGTTCCCCGACTACAACCGCGTCATCCCCAAGAACCACAAAAACAGCGTCACCCTGGGGCGCGCCCCGCTGCTGGCCAGCCTGCAGCGCGCGGCCATCCTCACCAGCGAGAAGTTCAAGGGCGTGCGCATCAACATCGAACCGGGCCTGCTGCGCATCGCCTCGAGCAATGCCGAGCAGGAGGAAGCCAAGGAAGAACTCGAGATCGACTACGCAGGCGACACCATCGAGATCGGCTTCAACGTGACCTATCTCGTCGATGCCCTGGCCAACATGAATCAGGACATGGTGAAGGTGGAGCTGCAAGATGCCAACTCCAGTGCGCTGATCACCATCCCGGACGACAACGGCTTCAAGTACGTCGTGATGCCGATGCGCATCTAGCCTTGCCCGAGGCGGCCAGCCGCCACCGCGCGTCTCCTGGCGCACCCCTGCCCCCGCCACAAGCGGGGGTTTCGTCCCGATTGACACCCGGTCCCGTACCGGGCCCTCTACGTTAGGCAGTCATGAGCGAAAACCAAGCCCCTCAGCCCCAGCCCGTTGACGGCAGCGGGTATGGCGAAAGCAGCATCCAGATCCTCGAGGGCCTGGAGGCCGTGCGCAAGCGTCCCGGCATGTACATCGGCGACACCTCCGACGGCACGGGCTTGCACCACCTGGTCTTCGAGGTGGTGGACAATTCCATCGACGAGGCCCTGGCCGGGCACTGTGACGACATCGTGGTCACCATCCACACCGACAACTCGGTCTCCGTCATCGACAACGGCCGCGGCATCCCCACCGGCGTGAAGATGGACGACAAGCACGAGCCCAAGCGCTCGGCCGCCGAGATCGCGCTGACCGAGCTGCACGCCGGCGGCAAGTTCAACCAGAACAGCTACAAGGTCTCCGGCGGCCTGCATGGCGTGGGCGTGTCCTGTGTGAACGCTTTGTCCAAATGGCTGCGCCTGACGGTGCGACGCGACGGCAAGGTGCACTTCCTCGAATTCCGCAAGGGCGTGCCGCAGGACCGTGTGATCGAGATGCGCGACGGGGTCGAGGTCAGCCCCATGAAGGTCATCGGTGAGACCGACAAGCGCGGCACCGAGGTGCACTTCCTGCCCGACGACGAGATCTTCCAGCAGAACAACGACTTCCACTACGACATCCTCGCCAAGCGCTTGCGTGAGCTGTCCTTCCTGAACAATGGCGTGAAGATCCGCCTGGTGGACGAGCGCCACCACAAGGAGGACAACTTCGCCTTCGCCGGTGGGGTCAAGGGCTTCGTTGATTTCATCAACCAGGGCAAAAAAGTCCTGCACCCCAACGTCTTCCATGCCGCGGGCGAGAAGCTCAGCGAGCAAGGCACCACCATCGGTGTCGAGGTGGCGATGCAGTGGAACGACGGCTACAACGAGAACGTCCTGTGCTTTACCAACAACATCCCGCAGCGTGATGGCGGCACCCACCTGACCGGCCTGCGCGCGGCGATGACCCGCGTGATCAACAAGTACATCGAGGACAACGAACTGGCCAAGAAGGCCAAGGTCGAGGTCAGCGGGGACGACATGCGCGAAGGCCTGGCCTGCGTGGTGAGCGTCAAGGTGCCCGAGCCCAAATTCTCCAGCCAGACCAAGGACAAACTCGTCTCCAGCGAGGTCCGCGGACCGGTGGAGGAGATCGTGGCCAGCAAGCTCACCGACTGGCTGCTCGAGAACCCCACCGATGCCAAGATCATCTGCGGCAAGATCGTGGAGGCCGCGCGCGCCCGCGAAGCCGCCCGCAAGGCCCGTGAGATGACGCGCCGCAAGGGCGTGCTCGATGGCTTGGGCCTGCCCGGCAAACTGGCCGACTGCCAGGAAAAGGATCCGGCGCTGTGCGAGATCTACATCGTCGAGGGCGACTCGGCCGGCGGCTCGGCCAAGCAGGGCCGCGACCGGAAGTTCCAGGCCATTTTGCCGCTGCGCGGCAAGATCCTGAACGTCGAGAAGGCGCGCTACGAAAAGCTGCTGTCGAGCAACGAGATCATCACGCTGATCACGGCCTTGGGCACTGGCATCGGCAAGGACGACTTCAACCCGGACAAGCTGCGCTACCACCGCATCATCATCATGACCGATGCGGACGTGGACGGCGCACACATTCGCACCCTGCTGCTGACCTTCTTCTACCGCCAAATGCCCGAGCTGGTGGAACGCGGCCACATCTACATCGCCCAGCCGCCGCTGTACAAGGTGAAGGTGGGCAAAGACGAGCAGTATCTGAAAGATGCCCATGAGCTCGATGCCTACTTGCTGCGCGTGGCGCTGAAGGATGCGCGCCTGGACACGGGCGTCAATGGCACGGTGCTTGAAGGTGAAACGCTGGAGACGCTGGCGCGCCAGTACGTGCTGGCCAACAACGTGATCGACCGCCTGGCCAACTGGATGGACGTGGAAGCCCTGCGCGCCCTGGCCGACGGTCTGGAACTGCAGCTCGACACGGCCGAGCAGGCCCGCGCCTCGGCCGCCGCGCTGAAGGCCGCTTTGCACGACGCCGAGGTGGAGGCCGTCTACGACGAGCGCACCGACAAGCAGATGCTGCGCATCAGCCGACGCCACCACGGCAACCTCAAAAGCAGTGTGATCAGCGCCGACTTCGTCCACGGCGCCGACTACGAAGCCCTGAGCACCGCCGGCCGCATGTTCAAGGGTCTGGTCGGCCCCAACGCCATCGTGCGCAAGGGCGAGGGCGACAAGCAGAAGGAGGCCCAGGTCGGCGACTTCCGTCAGGCCATGGCCTGGCTGATGCAGCAAGCCGAGAACAGCGTCTCACGCCAGCGTTACAAGGGCCTGGGCGAGATGAACCCCGAGCAGCTCTGGGAAACCACCATGGACCCCAACGTGCGCCGCCTGTTGAAGGTGCAGATCGAGGACGCGATCGAAGCCGACCGGGTGTTCACGATGCTGATGGGCGACGAGGTGGAGCCGCGTCGCGACTTCATCGAGAGCAACGCGCTGCGGGCGATGAACATCGACGTCTGATCACGCGGTTTGCCACGGCCTATCCGCTCTGGGTCAAAGCTGCTTTGGCGCGGCCCGAGGACGGGATTGGCGCCCTTGGCGCTTGGCGGGCGGCGTCCCCAGCTGAGCGGTCAGCAGCGCTGCGGCCAAGGTCACGATCCAAGAGTAGTAGACCCACAGCAGGAAGACCGGCAACACCGCAAAGCCGCCGTACAGCGCGCGGTAAGTGGGCAGTTTCAGCACGAACGCGGCGAAGGCTTGCTTGCCAAACTCCAGGCCCGCCGCGCCAATCAGGCCGCCCAGGAGGGCATGACGCGGGCGCACGGTCGTGTGGGGCCCCATATAGAAAAGCAAGGTCAGCGTGAGGAAGCTCAGCAGGGCCGGGCCCAAGGCCCACATGAACTCGACGCGCACGGGCAAGTCACTGAGCCAGCCCTTGGACACTGCCACGGCATGCGACACAGCCCAAAGACTCATGCCGAGCACCAGCGGCCCGGCCGCCACCAGGGGGAGGTACAGGGCCAGACGTTTGAGCCAAGGGCGGCCCCGACGCACCTGCCAGATCTGGTTGAGCGCGTTCTCGACGGTGAGCATCAGGGCCACCGCGGTGATCACCAGGAGTCCGTAAGCGGTCCAGCTCAGGGTATGGGCATTGTCCGCAAAGCGTCCCAGGTGTCGCAGGACGGCCGTTGCGATCTCGGGCGGCAACAGATGAGCCAGCCACAGTTCTTCGAGCGATCGCTGGAAGGGCCGCAAGCCCGGCAGGTGCTTGAACAGCGCAAACCCCACGGCCAGCAGCGGTACCAGCGACAGCAGCGTGGTGAAGCTCAGGCTGCCGGCCACCTGGGCCAGGCGGGCGTCGCGCAGGCGATCGAGGAGTCGGCGAAGGCGGGAAAGCATGGCAGGCACGAGGGGCCGGTGTCGGGCGCGGGCCGGATTGTCCGAGAATCGAGGCCACCCTTCCCGTGCAGAATCGACGCCCGAGGCGCCCATGACGGATTCCCTGGCCACGCTGGCCCAACGCCTGCAGCAGTTCGCCCAGGCGCGCGACTGGCAGCGCTTCCATTCACCCAAGAACCTGGCCTCGGCCCTGGCCGTGGAGGCCGGCGAGCTGCTGGAGCATTTCCAGTGGCTGACCGAGGAGCAGAGCCGGCAGCTCGAGGCGGAGCGCAAGGCCGAGGTGGCCGAGGAGATGGCTGATGTGCTGCTGTACCTGGTGCAGTTGGCCACGGTGATGGAGGTCGATTTGCTCGAAGCGGCCCAGCGCAAGATCGAACGCAACGAGCGGCGCTTTCCCGCGCTTTGAGGTGCACCGCTTTCGGGGCACGTGGCGCATCTTCAGGCACAATGGCGCCGTGGCTGCTCAGCGGCGGCCACGGTGATGTCGGGAGAGCCTGCCGGGGGTGCGCATGCCCAGGCGGCGCCGAAGGAGCAACCGCCCCGGAAACTCTCAGGCCCCAGGACCGGCATCGCCCACCGACTCTGAAGAGCTGCCGGCCGTTGGCGTCGCCGGTCAGCACCGAAGGAGCAAGCGGGAGCCCCGTGCGCCCGTGAATCTCTCAGGTCCGCAACAGAGGGGGCGTCCAGGCCGCGGTTCGCGCAGCCCGGGCTCCCATCCTCGACGCGTGGCTTTCCCTGAGAGGAGCTTTCATGCCTTCCCTTGCAGTCATCGGCGGCGGCATCACCGGCGTCACCACCGCCTATGCCCTGGCCCGCCGCGGCCTGTCCGTCACCCTGTTCGAGCGCCATCGCTATGCCGCGATGGAGACGTCCTATGCCAACGGGGGGCAGTTGTCGGCCTCCAACGCCGAGGTGTGGAACCACGCCTCCACGGTCTGGAAGGGCCTGAAGTGGATGCTGAAAAACGATGCGCCGCTGCTCTTGAGCCCGCGGCCGAGCTGGCACAAGCTGAGCTGGTTGGCCGAGTTCGTCACCAGCATCCCGCACTACCGCCGCCACACCATCGAGACGGTGCGCCTGGCGATCGCCGCGCGCGAGCACCTGTATGCGTGGGCCAATGAAGAGGGCATCGACTTCGACCACCGGCGCGAGGGCATCTTGCACATCTACCGCGACCAGGCGGGTTTCGAACATGCCCGGCGCGTGTCGGCCCTGCTGGCCGCCGGCGGGCTGCAGCGTCGCGCCGTGACGCCCGAGGAGATCCGCGCGATCGCGCCCACGCTGGCGGGCCGCTATGTCGGCGGCTGGTACACCGACAGCGACACCACCGGGGACATCCACAAGTTCACGAACGGCTTGGCCGAAGCCGCGCAGCGCCGCGGCGTGCGCTGCCTGTACGGCCATGAGGTGCGGCGGCTGAACGCGCGGGACGACGGCGTGCGCGTGACGCTGGCCGGGTCCGGCGGCGAGCACGAGCTGCGCTTCGACGGCGTGGTGGTGTGCGCCGGCGTGGCCAGCCGGGCCTTGGCCGCGCAGCTCGGCGACCGGGTCAATGTCTATCCGGTCAAGGGCTATTCGATCACCGTGAACCTGCTCGACGAGGCCAGCCAGGCCGCTGCGCCCACAGTGAGCCTGCTCGACGACGAGACCAAGATCGTGACGAGCCGGCTGGGTGTGGACCGCTTCCGCGTGGCCGGCACGGCCGAGTTCAACGGCGAGAACCGCGACATCCGCGCCGACCGCATCCGCCCGCTGGTGGACTGGGTGGCCCGCTGCTTCCCCGGGGTGTCCACGCGCAGCGTGGTGCCCTGGGCGGGGCTGCGACCGATGATGCCCGACATGATGCCCCGCGTGGGTCGCGGACGGCACCCGCGCGTGTTCTACAACACCGGCCATGGCCACTTGGGCTGGACGCTGTCGGCGGCCACGGCCGATCTCGTGGCCGCAGTGGTCGAGCGTTCGCTGGGCCGGCCGCTGGTCGTGCCGGCGGCCGAGCCTCAGGCGTTCATCACCGCCACCGAACGCACGTTGACGTAGGCCTCCAGCGCCTCGGGGCCCCCCTCGGAGCCATAGCCCGAGTCCTTGATCCCGCCGAAGGGCATCTCGGCCGAGGGCATGGCGGGCATGTTGATCCACAGCATGCCCACCTCGACGCGGCGCGTGAGCAAGTCGGCGTTCCTGAGGGACCGCGTGAAGGCATAGGCGGCCAGGCCATAGGGCAGACGGTTGGCCTCGGCGATGGCTTCGTCCAGTGTGTTGAACGAGCGGATCGCAGCCACCGGGCCGAAGGGCTCGTCGTTGAAGACGCGCGCATCGAGGGGCACATCGGCCAGGATCGTGGGCTGCCAGAAGTTGCCGCTGTGGCCGATGCGTTCGCCGCCGGCGAGCACGGTGGCGCCCTTGCGCACGGCATCTTGCGTGAGCTCGGCCATCGCGGCCAGGCGCCGCGGGTTGGCCAGCGGGCCCATCTGCGTGCCCTCGGCCAGGCCGTCGCCCACCTTCAGGCCCTGGGCGTGTTGGGCCAGCGCCTGGGCGAACTCGTGGCGGATGCTCTCGTGCACCAGGAAGCGCGTGGGCGAGATGCACACCTGGCCGGCGTTGCGGAACTTGGCCGCGCCGGCGGTCTTCACGGCCAGCGCGATGTCGGCGTCCTCGCAGACGATGACCGGCGCGTGCCCGCCCAGCTCCATCGTCACGCGCTTCATGTGCTGCCCGGCCAGCGCGGCGAGCTGCTTGCCCACCGGCGTGGAGCCGGTGAAGGTGATCTTGCGAATGGCCGGGTGGGGAATGAGATAGCTCGAAATCTCGGCGGGGTGGCCGTAGACCAGACCCAGCACACCCTTGGGCAAACCGGCGTCGGCAAAGGCGCGGATGTAGGCGGCCGGGCCGGCGGGGGTTTCCTCGGCGGCCTTCACCAGCATCGAGCAGCCGGCCGCCAGCGCTGGGCCGACCTTGCGCACCACCTGGTTGATCGGGAAGTTCCAGGGGGTGAAGGCGGCCACCGGGCCCACCGGGTCCTTGAGCACCATCTGGCGCAGCTCGGGGCGCCCGCGCGAGGGCACGATGCGCCCATAGACGCGCAGGCCTTCGTCAGCGAACCACTCGGTGAGGTCGGCGGCGGCCAGGGTCTCGGCCTTGGCCTCGGCCAGGGGCTTGCCCTGCTCCTGGGTGATGAGCGGGGCGATCTCGTTGGCGCGCTCGCGGATCAGCGCGGCGGCGCGGCGCATGATCTTCGCGCGCTCGGCCGGGGCCATGTCACGCCAGGTCTCGAAGCCCTGCTGGGCGGCCTGCACGGCGCGGTCGAGGTCGGCCTGGGCTGCGTGGGCCACGCGACCGATCTCCTGGCCGGTGGCGGGGTTGAAGACGGGCAGCGTACGACCGTCAGCGGCATCGCACCACTGGCCGGCAATGAAGAGCTGGGTGTGGGGGTAGGTCATGGAAGGCCTTCCTGCGGTTCAGGGACAAGGGAATGCGTCGATTGTGCGTGCAGCTTGACACACTTGCAGGCGCAAGGTGCTTGCCGTGGGTGTTGGGCGCCAAGTCGAACGCTGTCCGGCACCATGACCGCGCGGCGCAGGCCCGGGCCTGCGTGATGCCACCGTTGCGGTGGTGGGCCTGAGGGGGAGCCGAGGATCAGGCTCAGTCGGCCCGTTCCCGGTTCCGGATGGGCCACCAGGCGGCGGCCAGGCACAGCAGCGCAAAGCCGAGCAGCAGGCCGGCGCGCAGCACGATGTCGCCGGCCTCAGGGTCACCCAGGAAGACAGCCTGCAGGCCGTCCAGGGCCCAGCCCATGGGCGACCATTCGGACACCGTCTGCAGGCCCGGCGGCATCAGCATGCGCGGCACCATCACCCCGGCGATGGCGCCCAGCACCACATTGAGCCCGCCACCCAGAGCGGCGGCCTGGTCGAAGCTGCGGCTGTAGGCAGCGATCAGCAGGGCCAGGCCCACGGCGGCGGCGCTCGTGGCCAGTACCATCAGCGCAAACCAGCCGGGCGCGATATCGAGCTGCAGCGCCGGGCCACCCAGCAGCGGCACCAGCCAGCGGCCCACGGCGATCATGAAGGCGAGCTGCACCCAGTTCAGCAGCATGAAGGCCACGAGCTTGCTGCCTAGCACGGTGCCCGGCGAAACGCCGAAGCTGGCCAGGCGCGTGAGCGTGCCATCGTTGCGTTCCTGGATGAGCACGCCAGCAATGGGGATCACGACGAAGAACATGCCGAACACCAGCCAGGCCGGCACGCTTTGCTGCACGGCCGTCATGGCCCGGCCCGACTCGATCTCGTAGAGGTAGCGGATCCGGGGCCCGCCGCCCTCGCCCATCAGCTCGGGCGTGGCGGCGCTGTCGAGCAGCACGCTGGCAAAGGGCCCGGCTTCGGCCGCGGCGATGCGCATGCGCACCTGTAGCATCGAAAAACTCAGCTCGGTGCGCAGCCGCGCGGCGGCCGCGGGCTGCACCCGGTTGCCCAGCCACAGCTCCACCTGCTCGGCCCGCGGCTGGCCGTCCTCGCCCAGCCAGGGCGAACGCACCACCACGGCGGCTTCGATGGCGCGCGTGCGCAGGGCCGCACGCAGCGCCTCGCGGCTGTCGTAGCGCTGGCCGCCGTGCCGGCCGAGCCATTCCTGGCTCCAGGCTTGTGCGGCGGGATGGGTGTCTTCGACCACCCAGCCGGCCACGGGCAGATCAACGCGCGCCACCAGCGTGT
Source organism: Caldimonas sp. (assembly GCF_046291045.1). Lineage (GTDB taxonomy): Bacteria > Pseudomonadota > Gammaproteobacteria > Burkholderiales > Burkholderiaceae_C > Caldimonas. Next base: position 48,114 of record NZ_JBKBSL010000019.1, read on the forward strand.
TCTTCAGCGTGAAGGACATCACCAGCACAAAGACCGCCGGCATGAAGAAAAGCACCGCCAGGCCATGCGGGTTGCGGGCCAGCAGTCGCCATTCCTTGACGGCCAGGCGCACGATCTGGTGGAGGCGATGGGCGGGGCGGGTCATGGCGGCCGGTGTCAGTCGCGCAGCGAGCGGTGCGTGTGGTGCATGAACAGGGTCTCGAGGTCGGCAAAGGGTGAGCCGCCTTCCGGGCCGCGCAGCAGCGTGGCCAGATCGCCGTGGGCGATCACCTGGCCGTGGTCGAGCAGCACGATGTTCGAGCACACCGCGCTTACCTCTTCCATGTAGTGGGTCGCATAAAGCACGGCCGTACCGCCCTGCACCAGCTCGCGCACGCGCTCCAGCAGGAAGGCGCGCGACTGCGGGTCTACCCCCACCGTGGGTTCGTCGAGCAGCAGCACGTCGGGGCGCTGCAGCAAGGCAATGGCGAGGTTGAGGCGGCGGCGCACGCCCCCCGAGCAGTGGCGCGCGCGGCGCGACGCAAACTCCTGCAGCTGGCCGCTGGTCAACGCCACCTCGATGCGCCGCTGTCGTTCGGCGGCGTCCACGTCGAGCAGGTCGGCGAAGAGCTGCAGGTTTTCCAGGCAGCTCAGCTCGGGGTAGAAGGCGTATTCCTGCGGCACCCAGGCGATGCGCGGCGGCGATCCCTGAGGGTGTATGAGGCGGCCCGCCTGGGGCGTGCGCAGGCCGATGAGCAGGTTGATGAGCGTGGACTTGCCCGAGCCGTTGGGCCCGAGCAGGCCTACGGCCTGACCGCGATGCAGCACCAGGTCCACGCCACGCAGCGCGGCCTCGGGCTGCCGCGGGTAGCGGTAGACCAGCTGTTCGGCGGCCAGCACGGGTGCGGTGCTCATCGGCTGGCCGGCCCTGGCAATGTGCGCCCGGGCAGCACGGGCGCCGGGCCCAGGCTGCGCCACAGGGCCAGCGGTGCCATACCCCGGCGCAGCAGGCGCCCACCCACCATGATCACGATCTTGGTGATGTCGGCCACCGGTCGGAAATGGCTGGGCCGGGCATCGGCGGGATAGCGCCCGGGGATGGCCACGGCCAGCGTGGGATGGCCCTGCTGGGCGGCTTCAATCAAGATCTCGCTCTCGAAGGTGAAGCGAGTGCCGTGCACGCGTGGGCCCAGCGCGATGCGCATCACCTCGCGCGGGTAGACGCGATAGCCCGACTGCGAATCGGCGATGGGATGGCCCGCGGCCCACGAGATCCAGAAGCAGGCGAAGCGGTTGGCTCGGTAGCGGGCCGGCGGGAACTGCGAGCGGTCATGCAGCCGAGAGCCGATGACGATGCGCTCGGGCGCGCCCGTCCAGGCGGCCAGCAATGCGGGGGCGTCTTCGGGGTCGTGCTGGCCGTCGCCATCGAAGGCGATCACGCAACGCGCGCCGCGCTCCAGTGCAAAGGCAAAAGCCGTGCGCAGGCTAGCCGCCTTGCCCAGGTTCACATCATGGCGCAGCAGGCTCACCGGCAGATCCTGCACGGCCGCCGCCGTGCCATCGGTCGACCCGTCGTCGACCACGATCACACGCGGGCACTGTTGCAGCGCCCCTTGCGCCAGTGCGCGGATCGTCCGTTCCTCGTTGAAGGCCGGAATGGCAATCCAGACATCCTGCCAGTCCATGGTCGTCATCAATACATGCCGCCGTTCACGCCGATGACCTGGCCGGTGATATAGCTTGCTGCATCGGAAGCCAGGAACGCCACCAGCGCAGCCACTTCCTCGGGCCGGCCGGCGCGTCCGGCTGGCACCAGCGCCTGGATGCGTTCGGGCGGGAAGGCCGATTCAGCCATCGCGGTGTCGATGATGCCGGGAGCGACGGCATTCACCGTGATGCCACGCGAGGCGAGCTCCAGCGCCAGCGACTTGGTGGCGCCGTGCAGCGCCGCCTTGGCCGCCGCGTAGTTGGCCTGGCCACGATTGCCGGCCTGCCCCGCCACCGAGCTGATGTTGACGATGCGGCCCCAGCGCGTGCGCATCATCGGCAGCAGCAGCGGCTGGGTCACGCGGTAAAAGCCATTCAGGTTGGTGTCGATCACCTCTTGCCAGGTGGCGGCATCCATGCCGGCCATCGGGGCGTCGCGGTGCAACCCGGCGTTGTTGACGAGGATCTGCACCGGGCCCTCGGCCAGGATCTGCTCGATGGACTGGGCCACCGCGTGGGCATCGCCCAGATCGAAGGCCAGTGCGCGGGCCTGGCCGCCTGTGGCCGTGATCTCATCGGCCAAGGCCTGGGCGCGCTCCAGCCCGCGGTGGGCGTGCACCAGCACCTGCACACCCTGGGCCGCCAGGGCGCGGCAGATCGCAGCCCCCAAGCCGCCGCTGCCACCGGTCACCAAGGCGCGACGGCTCATGTCACCTCCCCGGCGTTGAAGGCCACAATGAGGCGACCGCGCGCGATGGCCTGGCCCGCGGCGCTCACCTCGAAGGCATAGAAGCAGCCCGAGGCCTCGCGGCTGAGCAGCTCGGCCTGTATCTTCAGGGGGCCGGCATCGTGCGGGATGTCGGCGCGCAGCAGGTCGACCTGGGCCAGCTTGGCGAGCACGCCGGCGCGCGGGCGCGAGTGCGCATCGAGCAAGGCGCCGTGCACGGCCGTGGCCTGAGCGGCGTATTCGGGGGCAATGACCGACGAGATGCGGCCCTCGCGTGCCAGCGGGTGATCGGCGGTCGGGGCGGCGGCTTGGCAGACGATGTGCTCGCGGTCCCAGTGCAGCACGCCGTCGAGCAGGCACATGGCGCCCGCGTGGGGCACGCGGCGTTCGATGTCGGTGCGATCGAGCCTCATGCGGTGGGCCCCAACGTCAGGGTGAGGTGCAGGCCGCCCAGCGGCAGGGTGAGCGCCGTGCCGGTGGGCGCGGCCAGCAGCCCCAGCGCGGCCAGGGCCCGGGCGCTGCTGTGGTGGGCCCAGGCCTCGGGCAGCCAGCTCGGGCGCCAGGGCGGTGCGGGCGATTCGCCGGCCGGCGCCACGATCAGTTCACCACGGCCCAGCACCGGGCCTTGCACTGGCGTATCCGTGGCGCTGAGGACCCAGGCCGTGCCGAGCGGTTCCCTCAGGGGCAGCAGTTCGTCCAGCGGGGCTGTGAGCGCGGGGTCGTAGGCCACCAGCAGCACCGGCTCGCCGCCGGCCTGGGCTTGCGTCAGCGCACACAGCAATCCGCTGGCGAAGCTGTCCTCACCCAGGCTCACCACAGTGGCCGGCTGGCGGTTGCGGTAGGCAATGGAGAAGTAGCCCGAGGGCGCGTTGTGCACCGAGTTCGGGAACACCAGGGGTGACACCTGGCGCGTGGTGGCCAGGGTATCGAGCATCTGCTGGCAGATCTCGCCTGTGCCCTCATCGGTGGCAAAGACTGAGCGCAGTGTGCTTGCATCGAAGGGCGTGTCCGCCACGGCCTGTTCCACGCAGGCCAGGGCCAGGCGCACGGCGCGGCTGGCGCGGCGGCGCTCGTTGGGCGGCAGGGCCGACGGTGCAGGCAAGGCCAGAGGGCTGTCGGGCCGCGGCAGCGGCGTCCCGCGTCGTGCGGCGTCGAGCAGCGCCTCGAGCGAGCCCAGGCCGGGGGCCAGGACCGCGGCGGTGTGGAGGGAAAAACGCAGGCGGCTCACGTCAATTGCTGCGACCAAGGATGAGCGTGCAGTTGCTGCCGCCAAACCCGAAATTATTGCTCATCGCGTACTGCAGCTTCGTGTCGCGCGGGGTGATGATCAGGTCCAGCGGCAGGGCGGGGTCGGGTTGTACGAGGTTGGCGCTGGGCGGCAACACCTGGTGGCGCAGCGCTTCGGCGGTGATCAGCACTTCGACGATGCCACAGGCGCCCAGGGTGTGGCCGGTGATGCCCTTGGTGGACGAGACCGGCACACCGCGCTGGCCGAACACCGACACCAGCGCGGCGGCCTCCGAACGGTCGTTGGCTGGCGTGGCCGTGCCGTGGGCGTTGACGTAGCCGATGTCCGAGGGCGCGAGCCCGGCGGCGTCGAGCGCAGCGCGCATGGCCTGGGCAGCCCCCAGGCCTTCGGGATGGGGCGTGGACATGTGGTGAGCGTCGCTCGACTCGCCGCCGGCCACGAAGTGCACCGAGCCTTTGGCCTGTTCTTCGCTCCGCTCCAGCAGCGCAAAGCCGGCGGCCTCGCCGATGGAGATGCCGTCGCGGGTGGCATCGAAGGGCCGGCAGATGCGCGCAGACAGGAGTTGCAGCGAATCGAAGCCATGCAGGGTCGACAGGCACAGGCTGTCGGCGCCACCGACGATGGCGGCGTCGATGAGGCCGGCGTCGATCCAGCGCTGGGCGGTGAGGAAGACCTTGGCGCTGGACGAGCAGGCGGTGGACAGTGTGGCCAGCGGCCCCGCCACCCCCAGCACCTCGGCGGTGAAGCGGGCCAGGGCGTCGCCGGTGTGGTGGTGACGCAGATCGAAGTCCTCGGGCCAGCGGCCGCTGGCGCGGCGCTGCGCATAGGCGATCTCGGTGCTGCGGATGCCTGAGGTGCTGGTGCCTAGCACCAGGCCCACGCGCGGGGCGCCGTACTGCGCCACGGCCTCTCGCACGGCCTGCACGAAGGCGGCATCCTGCAGCGCCATCCACACCAGGCGGTGGTTGCGGCAGTCCCAGGCGGACAGGGCCTCGGGCAGGACGACCTCGTCCACGCCGGGCACGGCACCCAGCCAGGTGTCGAGCGAACACCAGTCGAGCGGGTTGGGCTGCAAGCCGCTGCGGCCTTGCGCGGCGGCGGTCCACAGCGCATCCAGGCCGCATCCGGCGGGGTGAACGACCGTGGTGGCAGTCAGGGCAAGCACGCGGGTCTCCTGTGATCCTGCAGGGGCCGTCTCAGGCGGCCTGGCATTCGATGAGGGTGTGAAAGCCACCCACCGCGTCGTGTAGCGTAACCACTTGCAGGCCGGCAAGGTCGATCAGGCGCAAGAACACCTCGGAGTCGTACATCTGGCTGTTGCCGTTGGCCACGCAGGTGAAGTACAGCGAGGTCTGCTGCAGGCTCATCGCGGCGGCCTCGAAGCGCTGGCGGTCCCAGAAGAGTTCCAGGATCCACAGCCGCCCGCCCGGCGGGAGGGCACGCCGCGCCTTGTCCAGGATGGCGACGATCTCGTCGTCGGAGAAGCAGTCGAGGAACTGGCTCATCCAGATGAGTTCGTAGCCGCGGGGCAGCTCGGCGGCCGCATCCAGCAGGTTCACCGGGTGCAGTGTGGCGCGTTCGGCCACCCCGGCCTCGGCCAGGTGGGCGCGGGCACGCTCCAGCTGGGGCGGCAGGTCCACCAGGCCCATCTGCAGCTGCGGCAGGCGTTTGAGGCACATCCTGGCCCACCTGCCGGTGTTGCAGCCCACGTCGAGCAGGCGTGCCGGTGGCTGCTGGGCGAGGCGTTCGCACACTACGGGGAAAGCCTGGTCGGAATAGAAGTGGTCGAAGTCGTGCCAGCTGCGCCGTGCCGGCTCGGACATCTCCGACAGGCCTTCGTAGAGCGTGGCCCAGGGCCCCAGGGTCTGTAGGCCAGCGGGGCGGCCCTCGGTGAGTGAGGCGTCCAGATGCGCGGCGGCCTGGTAGCAGACGTCGCGGGTGAAGTCGAAGTTCACGCGAGTCATCTCGTCGTCGAGCAGGAAGCGCCCGAGCTTGCCCAGGTGGTAGCGGCCCTCCCGGCGCCAGACGATGTGCAGGCCCAGACCTGCTTCGAGCAGCACGCGCACGGCATAGGCCGACAAGCCGGTGGCTTTGACCACCTCGTCGAGGCTGCGGCCCTCACCGGCCGGCGCTTCGGCCAGTGCAGCCAGCACGCCGCGATCGCGCATCACGGCCGTGGCCTGGAAGGCCAGCGGCGCAAAGGCCAACCACTGGGCGGCGCTGACGGCCTGCAAGGCGGTGAGGGGATCTTTGTCGAACATGGGAAGCCGTCCTAGTGCAGGAGCCGGGTGGTGGTGCGCTCGCCCGAGCGCTCATGGACGATGATGACCTGCAGCCGGCCCTGGGCGCCCTGCAGTTCCAGATGGTCGAGGCTGCGTGCCACTTCTGGTCGGCGCGGGTTTAGGCGCGCGGACCACAGCGAGGCGTTACCCCCCAGCTCGATGTGGAAGTCGCTCTGCAGGGCGCCCAGGTCGCCCGCCACGGCCAGGCGCAGCGCGCGGGCCAGGGCGGCCACGGCCGGCGCTTCGGCATAGCGCAGGGTGCGTGCGGGTTGGCCCTCGGCACCCACCCACTCCATGCGGTCGCCCAGCAGCCGCCAGGTTTCGGCGCGGGGTTCGGTGACGTGCTTTTCGAGGCCCTGTGCGCTGGCGCGCAAGGTGCCGCGCGAGGTGCGTGGCGCGGCCAGCCAGGGGGATTCGCGCACTTCCTCGAAGGCCAGCACTCGCGCGGGCTGTGCCTGCAGCAGGCCCTGCAGCTCGGGCAGCGACCACGCGTAGGCCGGCACCCCGGGCGAGCCCAGGGCGAGCAGCAGCAACACGGTACGCACGAGCATCATGAGGCGTCGGGCGGCGGGGCCCAATAGGGATAGAAGTTGAACCAGTTCAGCGGATAGCGCCGGGCGTAGCGTTCGAGGTGCTGGGCGTAGCGGTCGAGCACCGGCTGCAGCGCCTCGCCGCGCGCCGTGCGCTCGGCGGCTGGACCGAACTCGGCAAACTCGATGCGGTAGCGATTGCCGCCTTCGTAGAGCCCGAAGCACATCAGCACCGGGGCTTCGGCCCGGGCGGCCAGCACATGCGGCGCCACCGGCAGCCAGGCGGTGCGGCCGAGGAAGGACACGCTGCGGTGGCCCGCGCCGTCGACACGGTCGGCCAGCACCACCACCACCCCACCCTGCGTGAGCGCCTCGTGGGCGCGCAGGAAGCTGTCGGGCCGGCCCAGGGGGATGAGGTCGAAGGCGCTGTCGTCGATGCCTGCGATGCGACGCAGTCGCGAGTGCGGGTCCACACGCATCATCGCGCTGACCGGGCGGCTGTCCATTGCCCGGTGGGCCAGCAACATCAGGTCGAAGCTGCCCAGGTGCGAGCCCAACAGCACGCAGCCACGGCCCTGCGCGAGCGCGGCATCGACCAGGGGCAGTCCTTCGATGGTCACCTCGAAATGATCGAACTCGCCGGCGGCCATGTAGACGCGGTCCAGCAGCGTGGCGGCAAAGCTGTGCAGGTGGGCGAAGACCTCGCGCCAGCGGGCCGGGCGGTCGAGCGCGGCCGACAGGAACTCGGCCGAGGCACGCCGGGCGGGGGCATCGGTGATCACGAAGTACAGCACGATGGGGTAGAGCAGCGCACGGCACAGCGGGCGCCCGGCGGTGCGCGCCAGCCAGGCGATGAGGCGGATCAGCCACTCGCTGCCGCGCTCCTTGCGTTCGGTCCAGGCCTTCATGCCATCTTCATGCCAGCGCCAGGACGCCCTGCGCCAGCGTGACCGCGTCGCCCATGCGGGTGGCCGTGACGCGAAAGCTCACGCGGTCGCCCTGGATCTGGGCCTGCAGCCAGGCCGGCTCACCGGGGCCCAGGGGCTGGATGAATTTGAGCTGCACGATGCGCGCCACGCGTCGCCCGCTGGCGGCCTCGACATGCACGCGCACCTCGTCGAGCAGCAGCACCCCCGGTACGATGGGCTGTTCCGGAAAGTGCCCAGGCAGCGCGGGGTGGCTGGCCGGGATGCTCAGTCGGGCTTCGATGCTCATGGGGTTCTGCGCTGCGTCACCCACTGCGCATAGATGGCATCAAGCGCCGCGCGCGCCAGCTTGCCCGGGCCGCTGCGCGGCAGCGCGTCGACGTGGATGAAGGCGCGCGGCAGGAAGGCCGGGTCCAGGCGTTCGCGCAGCCAGGCCAGGACTGCGGCGCGGTCCAGCGGGGCCCCGGCATGGATGAGCACCAGACGCTCGGTCGGCTCGCTGGACTCGGGCAGGTAGAAGACGCCATCGTCCAGTCCGGGCAGATCCTGCAGCAGCAGGTTGAGCCCGGCCAGCGAAGCGCGCCGTCCGGCGATCTTGATCAGGTCGGCCTGGCGGCCCAGCAGACGGAAGCCCGCCTCGCCCTGGGGTTCGATGCGGTCGGCCAGGATCTGGGGCGACGTGAAATGTGTGCCGCGGGCCTCGGTGCCTTCGGCCACCGGCGACAGCGTCACCCCGGGCAGGGCCCGCCACAGCGGTTCATGGGCGGTGCGGCGCAGCGCCAAGGCGCCGGTTTCGGTGGAGCCGTAGATCTCCAGCACCGGGGCCTCGACGTGGGCCTCGGCCTGGGCCGCGATGCCCGGGGCCAGCGGCATCGTGGACGCCAGCGCCAGGCCGCAGTGGGGTAGCGGATCGCCCGCGCGCGCAAGCGCGCGCAGGTGCAGCGGTGTGGTGATCCAAGCCCAGCGGCCACCACCCGCATTGCGGCCTTCGAAGGCGGCGCGCACGTCGGCCGGCAGCAACGGGCGCTCGTCCAGACAGGGCAGCCCATGTACCAGGGCCAGCATCACCGAGGCCTCCAGGCCGAACATGTGCTGTGGCGGCACGCTGCACACCAGGCCTCGCAGAGAGGCCAGCCCGCCGTCCAGTTCGGCCTCCAGGCACTGGCCCAGCACCGCGGCGCCCTGGACCAGTTGGGCAAGGGTCTTGTCCTGGGCCTCGGGCCGGCCAGTGCTGCCTGAGGTGTAGAGGCGTACGCGCAGGTGCCCTGCATCGGGCGTCCAGGAGGGCGCCGCGGGGGCAGTCCGCTCCGGTCGGATCACGAGACAGCGAGCCAGGCCGTCCCAGCCGGGCTGCAGGATCAGGGGGTCATCGGCCAGCACCACCGGCTCGATGGCCTCGCCCAGCAGGGCCGCCAGGTCGGCCGGGCCGCCCGACGGCGGCAACACCTGCAGACACCCCTGGCGCAGCGCTGCCAGCCAGCCCACCAGGAAGCCCACCCGGCCGTGGCAGAGGTTGCACACCGTGACCCCGGCAGGCAACTCCGCCGCCAGCGCCTGCGCGGCCGCATGCAGTTCGCCCCAGGTCCAGGTGTCAGGGCCGCGCAGCACGGCCGGGCGGTCCCGCCAGGCAGGGCCGTTGGCCAGAGGCAAGGCTGTGAGGGAAGGCATGGGAAACTTCAGGCGCGCGGTCGCCAGACCTGCCAAGTGTCGCGCAGCTGCTGAACGAGTCCGGGGAAACGCAGACCTGGGAAGAACAGCGGGCGCAGCAAGCGTTCACCCACAAAAAGGAGGACCGTGCCGGCCCATGCGATGCTGCTGCCCACACCAAAGCCCGGCTGCAGCCAGGCCAAGGCCCCGGCTGCCAGCACGAACCAGGCACACCAGACGGCCGTCAGTGCGCGCGTGTAGCGTTGCAGTGCGGCCGGCATCGTGGGCAGGCTCACCCGGGCGATGCGTTCGATCAGAGGGGTCTGCTCGGGCGCTAGGCTGCGTCCGAAGAACACGGCCAGGGCCACGAGCGCGGCCACCGGCAGCCAACGCAGAGCCGACCCGATGTCACCCGGGACCACGGATCGTTCCCGCGTCGCTCAAGCCTGGGCGGCCCGGACGGTGTTGATGTGGTCGGCCAGGCTTTGCAGCGAGGCGAAGATGGCCTCGTTGGCCGGGTCGCCGGCCTTGAGCTTGACGCCGTAGCGCTGCTGGATCACCAGGGAGATCTCCAGCATGTCGAGCGAGTCGAGCCCGAGACCGTCTTCGAATAGTGAGGCGGTGAGATCCATCTGCTGGGGATCGGTGTCCTCCAGGTTCAAGGCCTCCACCACCAGGACGGCGAGTTCCCGGGCCGAGACGGCCGAGGTGCTGGCGATCAGGGCGCTCATGACGAGGTCAGCTGGGCGTTGATGCTGCGGGTGAGGTTCTGGATCCAGCCGTTGTAGTTCTTGTGAATCTGGCCATCCTTCTCATTCAGGTTGGTGCTGGAGCGGTACTTGATGCTGTAGGTCTTGGAGTTGTAGGGGATGTCGACCACGGCAGTGTGCGAGCGCAGGTTCAGCGTGCCCACCAACTTGTTGGGGCCTTCGTCGCGCATTTGCCAGCCCAGGGAGCTACCGGCGCGCAGGATGGCGGCGCGCACTTCTTGGGCCGACAAGGTCTTGCCCGAAGCGGTAACAACCGGTGCCTCTTCCACATTCATGATGGGTGCAGACGAGCAGCCGGCCAGGGCTGCCGCCACGACAAGCGTGGCAGCCGTAACGTGGAAACGCATGCTTATTTCTCCCAGATCAGGGGATCTTCAGTCAGTGGAAATGCCGACCCCGTGTCGGTCACTTCAGCGCGCGGCCCGGCTCCTCCGCCAAGAGCCGCACAACCATTCACAATTTTATACAAGTGCCTCTTGGGCCAGCCCCTGTTGCAACCCCCACCCCCACCACATGCGAGAAGGTGTCAGTTCTAACCGCGGATTCCCCCAAAAGGGTGTGGGGATCTCGCAACGGATCGACAGGACTTCATCTTGAGAACCCCCGAGCGCACGCCTTGCCGCGAGTCTAGACCCACCTTCGGGTCAGGTTGGCCGCGGTCGGGACTGTGACTTTCCACCGACGCCCGGAGCCCCTTTTTGAGCAGCATGCACGGCACGCCGCTTCGGGGGTGCGCCACAATGTGAGCCCGCGCTTCGTTCCGGCGATGAGCACCCCTGCGATCCCCACCAAGACCGCCCTCGGCCACGAGGAGTTGCGTCACCGCGTCCACCGGCTCAGCCAGCGCCATCGCACGGTGTTGCTGCTGGTCGATGGAGTGCGCTCGCTGGCCGAGGTGCTGGGCATGGCCCAGAAGGCGGGCGCCAGCACCCAACATTTCGAGGAGCTGCTGCGCTTGGGCCTGGTGGAGTTGCCGGCCCCGCCCGCGCCGCCGCCCCCGTCGGTCGTGGACGAGCCCGCGGGTGTGCTGAGGTCGGTGAACGTGTCGGTGCCGGCCCCGCAGGCCGCGCCCGCTCCCGAGGCCGCCACCCCGCAACCCCAGGGGCCGCTGGCACGGGCCCTGGCCGAGGCGGCGCAGTCCGTCCCCGAAGCCTCGCCGGTGCGGGAGCCGCCCGCGCCGCAGGCTCCCGCACCAACGCGCCGCCGTGTGGCGGCGCCAGCGGCTCGGCCGTCGCGCCGGGGGGCTGCTGCGCCGAACCCCCCGCTCACGCTGGACATGCCGCTCGAACTGCCGGTGCTCACCGCGATCGAGGAGGCGCCCGATGGTGGGTCCACGCCGTCGGAGACCGCGTTGCACGAGCAGGTGCTGGCGCTGCTGCGCACGGTGGTCGAGCGCGAGCCGCCCCCCTTCACCTCGCGCGTGCCGGCACGGCTGGCACGCTGCGACAGCCTGCGCGAACTGGCCGACTTGGTGCTCGAGATCGAGCGCTATCTGGTGCGCTCGCGCCGCGACCGCAAGCTGCACGAAGTGATGCCCCTGCTGCGCGAAGCGCGCGAGCTGCTGGGCCTGGGCAACACGCGGGTGGTGGGTGCCGGGGGCGAGGAGCTGGGCTGATCAAGTCGCCGCGCAGGCGGGGCCAAGGGCTTGCCGCCAGCATGAACGGCGTGACAGGATGGGCGCCATGCTCAGCGACCGGCACGATCTCCAGCGCTTCATCGACGCCCAGAACCCGGTGTTTCACACCGCATTGGCCGAACTGCGCGCCGGTGCCAAGCGCACGCACTGGATGTGGTTTGTCTTTCCGCAGTTGCGCGTGCTGGGCCGCAGCGCCACCGCACGGCATTACGGCCTGGCCGATCTGAACGAGGCCCGCGCCTACCTGGCCCACCCGGTGCTGGGCGCAAGGCTGCGCGAGTGCGTCGACGCGGTGATGTCGGTGCGGGGCCGCACGCTGCACGAGGTCTTCGGTTCGCCCGACGACCTCAAGTTCTGCTCGTGCATGACGCTCTTCGAAGCCGTGGCGGGTCCAGGCTCGGTGTTCTCGCAGGCGCTGGACCGCTGGTGCGAGGGGCGGCGCTGCGAGGCCACCTTGCGCCAACTCAGGCCCTGAGCCGCCAGCCCGTGCGGAAGATCCAGCCCACGATGCCCAGGCACACGAGCAGGAAGCCCGCGATGGCCAGCAGGCTCACGCCCACGGCCACGTCGGCCACGCCGTAGAAGCTCCAGCGGAAGCCGCTGATCAGGTAGACCACCGGGTTGAACAGGCTCACCGTCTGCCAGACCGGCGGCAGCATGTTGATCGAATAGAAGCTGCCGCCCAGGAAGGCCAGCGGCGTGATGATGAGCAACGGCACGATCTGCAGCTTCTCGAAGCCATCGGCCCACAGGCCGAGGATGAAGTCGAAGAGGCTGAAGGTGATCGAGGTCAGCACCAGAAAGCCCATCATACACAGCGGATGCGCGATGGAGAAGTCCACGAAGAGCCGAGCCGTGGCCAGGATGATGAGCCCCAGCACGATGGACTTGCTCGCCGCCGCGCCCACGTAGCCGATCACCACTTCCAGCGCCGACACCGGCGCCGACAGCAGCTCGTAGATCGTGCCGGTGAACTTGGGCATGTAAATGCCGAAGGAGCCGTTGGACAGGCTTTGTGTCAGGATGGCCAGCATGATCAGGCCCGGCACCAGAAAGGCGCCATAGCTCACGCCGTCGATGGACACCATGCGCGAGCCGATGGCCGCACCGAAGACCACGAAGTACAGCGAGGTGGAGATCACCGGCGAGGCGATGCTCTGCCCCAGGGTGCGCAGCGCGCGGGCCATCTCGAAGCGGTAGATGGCGCGGATGGCGTACCAGTTCATCGGGCTTGCCTCACGAGGTTGACGAAGATCTCTTCGAGCGAGCTCTGTTCGGTGTGGAGGTCCTTGACCTTGGCGATCATCACGCGACGCTTCATCCCGCCCGACAGGGTGCGGATCCTGGCGTCGCGCTTGTCCCACAGCGACAGGTCCTTGAGGATGCGCTCGATCAGTGCGGGATCGGCCGGCTTGCCGAACAGGCCGCGGCTGAAGTTCACCGTGGCCCACACCGTCTCGAAGGCATCGGTGGACAGCTCCTGCGGCACCAGCCCGATCAGGCTTCGTGCGGCGCGGTATTCTCGCGCAATGTCGTGACCGGCCACCAGCGCCCGCCCTGCGCTGGGGGTGACGATGCCGCACAGGATGCCGATCAGCGTGGTCTTGCCCGCGCCGTTGGGGCCGAGCAGCGCGAAGATCTCGCCGCGGCGGATCTCCAGGTCGATGGCCTTGAGGGCCACGTGGCCCGAGGCATAGGTTTTGTGAAGCCCCTGGACGTCGATGATGGGGGAGGTCAATGTCCGCTCCTCGGTCCCGCCGGATGATGAAGAGGTGAAGGATAGTTCCGAACGCATGCGACCGTCACGACCACGCGAGCGCCCTCCTGACACCGCGGTGGTCGCAGCTCGGTGTTGCATCACCCGACCTGCATCACCCAGCGCGCAAACACTTCGACCGCCTCCGATGCCGGCTGCGACTCCGGCAGTGCCAAGTAGTAGGCCCGGTCGCTCTCGCAAGGGCTGGCGGCGGGTTCGATGAGGCGGCCGGCGGCCAGCTCGGCTTCGGCGGCGAAGTCGGGCACCAGGGCCACGCCCAGGCCCAGCAGTGCGGCTTGCACCGACATCGAGAACAGCTCGTAGCGCGGCCCCTGCAGGCTGCGGTTGGTGTCCACGCCGGCCGCGGCGAACCAGCGGCGCCAGGCGTGGGGTCGCGTGGTCTGCTGCAGCAGCGGCAAGGCCGCCAGTTGCGCGGGCGTCAGGCGCCGGCGTGGTGCGATCAGCGAGGGCGCACACACCGCGATCAGCCGCTCGGGCATCAGCAGGCGCGTTTCACAACCGGGCCAGTGGCCGTCGCCGGCGTACAGCGCCGCATCCAACCCGGAATCGTCGAACAGGAACGGCCGCACGCGCGTGTGCAGATTGACTTGGATGTGCGGATGCTCGCGCTGGAAGGCCGGCAGCCGCGGCAGCAACCAGTGCGTGGCGAAGGTGGGCACCACGGCCAGCTCGATCACCCCGCCCTGGCCACGGGTGGACATCAGCTCCAGCGTGTCGCGTTCCAGCGCCGCGAGACGCTCGGCCACGCGCCGCCCGTAGGCCTGGCCTGCGGCCGTGAGCTTCACCCCGCGCCGCGTGCGGCGGAACAGCTCCACCCCCAGGCTGGACTCCAGCGTCGCGATCTGGCGGCAGACTGCGCTTTGCGTCATGTGGAGTTCTTCGGCGGCACGTGTGAAGCTCTCGTGGCGGGCCGCGGCCTCGAAGGCGGACAGGGCGGCAGTGCTGGGAATGCGGCGGCGCATGGGGGCCCTCCTGGAGCAGCAAGCTCGGTCACGAAATGAGTTTTTCGCACAAGTCGATGCGCAATTGTCGGTTGAAACCCCCCGGCCCGCGGCTTAGCATCGACATATCCTTTCGAGAACCGACACCGGAGACCGCCATGGGCCAGATCAAAGCCGCCTTCCACTGGGACGACCCCCTGCTGCTCGACCAGCAGCTCACCGGCGAGGAGCGCGCGGTGCGCGACGCCGCCGCGGCTTATTGCCAGGAGCGCCTGGCCCCGCGGGTGCTCGAGGCCTTCCGGCACGAGAAGACCGACCCGGCCATCTTCCGCGAGATGGGCGAGCTGGGCCTGCTGGGCCCCACCATCCCCGAGCAATACGGTGGCGCCGGCCTGAATTACGTCAGCTACGGCCTCATCGCCCGTGAAGTGGAGCGGGTCGATTCGGGTTACCGCTCGATGATGAGCGTGCAGTCCTCGCTGGTGATGGTGCCCATCTACGAGTTCGGCAACGAAGCCTCGCGCCAGAAATACCTGCCCAAGCTCGCCAGCGGCGAGTGGATCGGCTGCTTCGGCCTGACCGAACCCAACCACGGCTCCGACCCCGGCAGCATGGTCACGCGCGCCCGCAAGGTCGACGGCGGCTACAGCCTCACCGGCAGCAAGATGTGGATCACCAACAGCCCCATCGCCGACGTCTTCGTGGTGTGGGCCAAGGACGACGAAGGCGCCATCCGCGGCTTCATCCTCGAAAAGGGCTGGAAGGGCCTCTCGGCCCCGGCCATCCACGGCAAGGTGGGTCTGCGCGCGTCCATCACCGGCGAGATCGTGATGGACAACGTCTTCTGCCCCGAGGAGAACGCCTTCCCCGAGGTGCGCGGCCTCAAGGGCCCCTTCACCTGCCTGAACAGTGCACGCTACGGCATCGCCTGGGGCGCTTTAGGCGCGGCCGAGTTCTGCTGGCACACCGCGCGCCAGTACGTGCTCGACCGCAAGCAGTTCGGCAAGCCGCTGGCGGCCAACCAGCTCATCCAGAAGAAGCTGGCCGACATGCAGACCGAGATCACCCTGGGCCTGCAGGGCTGCCTGCGCCTGGGCCGCATGAAGGACGAAGGCACCGCCGCGGTGGAAATCACCTCCATCATGAAGCGCAACTCCTGCGGCAAGGCCCTGGACATCGCCCGCACCGCGCGCGACATGCTGGGCGGCAACGGCATCAGCGACGAGTTCGGCATCGCCCGCCACCTGGTCAACCTGGAGGTGGTGAATACCTATGAGGGCACGCATGACATCCACGCCCTGATCCTGGGTCGCGCGCAAACCGGGATTGCGGCTTTCTGATGAACACGCCCCTTCCACCGCGCCCGCTGGCGGGCGTGAAGGTGCTCGACCTGTCGCGCGTGCTGGCGGGCCCCTGGGCGGGCCAGCTGTTGGCCGACTACGGTGCCGACGTGATCAAGGTCGAGC
Source organism: Caldimonas sp. (assembly GCF_046291045.1). Taxonomy (GTDB): domain Bacteria; phylum Pseudomonadota; class Gammaproteobacteria; order Burkholderiales; family Burkholderiaceae_C; genus Caldimonas. Next base: position 63,751 of record NZ_JBKBSL010000019.1, read on the forward strand.
GCCCCGGCAGCGGCGACGACACGCGCGGCTGGGGCCCGCCGTGGTGGGGCGAGGGCGAGGCCCGCACGGCGGCCTACTACCTGTGCGCCAACCGTGGCAAACGCTCGGTGGCGCTGGACATCGCCACGCCCGAAGGCCAGGCGATCGTCAAGAGCCTGGCGCGTGAGGCCGACGTGCTGATCGAGAACTACCGCGTCGGCCAGCTGGCCAAGTACGGGCTCGACTGCGCGAGCCTGCAACAGCTCAACCCGGGTCTGGTCTACTGCTCCATCACCGGCTACGGCCAGACGGGCCCCTACGCCCAGCGCGCCGGCTATGACTTCGCCATCCAGGCCCAGGGGGGCTTGATGAGCATCACGGGCGAGCGGGGCGCCGAGCCGCAGAAGGTGGGCGTGGCCGTGGTCGACCTGATGACGGGGGTGTACGCCACCACCGCCATCCTGGCCGCCCTGCACGAGCGCCAGCACACCGGCCGTGGCCGCCACATCGATGCTGCCCTGCTGGACGTGCAGGTGGCCATGCTGGCCAATCAGGCCTCGAACTACCTCGTGAGCGGCACGCCGCCCACGCGCATGGGCAACGCCCATCCCAACATCGCGCCCTACCAGGTGTTCGCCACCGCAGACGGCCACCTGGTGCTGGCCGTGGGCAACGATGCGCAGTTTTGCCGCGCGTGCGAGGCGATGGGCCTCGCGGCCCTGGCGCAAGACGAGCGCTACACCACCAATGCCGGCCGCGTGAAACACCGCGCCGAGCTGGTGCCCGAGCTGCAGCGCGCTCTGCTCGCGCGGCCCACGCTGGCCTGGGTCGAAGTGTTCGACGCTGCCGGCGTGCCCTGTTCACCCATCCTCGACATCGCCCAGGTCTTCGACGACCCGCAGGTGCGCGCGCGCGGCCTGCAAGCCCCTGAGGCGCCGGGCCACCCCCCCGGTGTGCTCACGCCCATGCGCTTGGACGGCCAGCGGCCCATGGCTCCCCGCCCGCCGCCCAGCCTCGATGCCGATGGCGAGGCGGTGCGTGCGGCCGCCCGGGCGGGGCGTTGGCCCGAAACGCCCTAACATCACGCCCTCGCCGCTCGGCTACGGGCGGCCGCATGGACAGGAGCAACCCATGGGCGAAGCCAAACGCCGCAAGCAGCAGGGTCAACAGGCGGGCGAACGACTGCGCCAGCGCATCGCCGCGGGCGAGTTCGGCGCGCCCGGGCGCATCGAGCGCCTGTGCCTGGTGGTCGACCGCAGCCCGGCCGGACGCGACCTGATCACCCTGCTGCGCACCCTGCCCGAGTTCAGTCTGCTGCAGGCCGCGCTGGCGGGCGAGGAGTGGCAACTCTGGAACAGCGTGGCCCTCTTCGAGTTTGCCGGCATCACCCTGAAGGACGGACAGGCCCGCGCCTGGCTGGCCACCAACGAGGACAAGCTGCTCAACGAGGCCCTGCCACGCGAGCTGCGCGGCGGTGCGGGCCTGCTGGCGGGTGTCGAGCCTGCCTTGCGCGAACGGGTGGAGGGCGTGCGCCCCGCGCACTGAGCCGGCCGGGTGCCGCTATCCTCGGCCAATACGACGCGAGGAGACGCCATGCCCCCGGCCCACGAGCCCCACATCCACCGCTACCAGCGCTGGCTCGGCCAGCGCCACGGCCTGCACTTCGACCACTACGACGCCCTGTGGCAATGGTCGGTGAACGACCTCGATGCCTTCTGGCGTTCGATCTGGGACTACTTCGAACTGCAATCGCCCACGCCCTTCGAGGGCGTGCTGGTGGAAGACCGCCTGCCCGGCGCCGTGTGGTTCCGCGGCGCGCAGCTCAACTATGCGCAGCAGGTGATGCGCCACGCCGACGAGGCCGAAGCGGCCGGCCACCCGGCCATCGTCTGGTGCGATGAAGCCGGCCTGGCCCGCGGCGAGCTGCAGCAGATGCGCTGGCCCGAGCTGCGTCGCCAGGTGGCCTCGCTCGCTCGGCACCTCAAGCGCCTGGGCGTGCAGCGCGGCGACCGCGTGGCGGCCTACCTGCCCAACACCGCCGCCACCGTGGTGGCTTTCCTGGCCGTGGCCAGCGTGGGGGCCGTGTGGTCCTTGTGCTCGCCCGACATGGGCCCGGTGGCCGTGCTCGACCGTTTCCGCCAGATCGAGCCGGTGGTCCTCATCGCCTGCGACGGCTACCGCCACGGTGGCGTGGACCATGCGCGGCTGCCCCTGGTGGCCGAGCTGCTCGCCCAACTGCCCACGGTGCGCCACGCCATCGTGCTCAACCACCTGGATGCCCGGGCCGACGCCCAGGCCCTGGCCGCCCCGCCGCGCCAGGCGCATGCCTGGGCCACCCTGGTGGCCGACGAGGTGCCCTTCGAGCCCGAGTGGCTGCCTTTCGACCATCCGCTGTGGATCGTCTATTCCAGCGGCACCACCGGAGTGCCCAAGCCCATCGTGCATGGCCACGGCGGTATCGTGCTCGAACACCTCAAGCTCGGCACCTTGCACAACGACATTGGCGCCAGCGTCGAGGGCGGCGACCGCTTCCATTGGTACAGCTCCACCGGCTGGATCATGTGGAACTGCCAGGTCAGCGGCCTGCTCTCGGGCACCACGATCTGCCTCTTCGACGGCAGCCCGGCCGGCCTCCGCGACGCACCCGACTGGACCACCCTGTGGCGCTTCGCCGACCTGGCGGGCGTGAGCTTCTTCGGGGCAGGCGCGGCCTTCTATGCGAGCTGCCTGAAGGCCGATGTGCAGCCGCAGGCCGTGGCCGACCTCTCGCGCCTGCGCGCCGTGGGCTCCACCGGCTCGCCCCTGTCCGACGCTTGCTACGACTGGATCTGGAGCCGCCTGCCGCAACGCGGCGGCGAACCGATCTGGCTCACGGCCATCGCAGGGGGCACCGACTTCGCCGGGGCCTTCCTGGCCGGCCACCGTGGCCTGCCCGTCACCCGCGGCGAGATGCAATGCCGCTGCCTGGGCGCCGCGGTGCACGCCTACAGCGAGCCCGACGCCAACGGCCAGGGCCGGCCCCTGATCGACGAGGTGGGCGAACTCGTGTGCGTGCGCCCCATGCCGTCGATGCCGCTCTACTTCTGGGGCGATGCCGACGGCTCACGCCTGCGCGATAGCTACTTCGAGATGTACCGCGGCCCGCGCGGCGAAGGCATCTGGCGTCATGGCGACTGGTTGAGAATCACCCCGCGCGGGGGCGCCATCATCTACGGCCGCAGCGACGCGACCATCAACCGCCATGGCATTCGCATGGGCACCGCCGAGCTGTACCGCGCCGTGGAAGCCTTCCCCGAAGTGCTCGACAGCCTGGTGGTGGACCTCGAATACCTGGGCCGCGAGAGCTGGATGCCGCTTTTCGTGGTGCTGCGCGAAGGTCACACGCTCGACGATGCTCTGGTGGCTCGCCTGAAGGCCGGCATCCGCGAGGCGCTCTCGGCCCGCCACGTCCCCAACGACATCTACCAGGTGCCCGAGATCCCGCGCACGCTCTCAGGCAAGAAGCTCGAACTGCCCATCAAGCGCCTGCTGCTGGGCCACCCGGTGGACAAGGTGCTCAACCGCGACGCCATGGCCAACCCCGGCGCGCTGGACTGGTTCATCGCGCTGGCGCGGCAGCGCGGGGTCTGAGGTTCAGCGCCCCACCGGCTGCCGCTCGCGCACCACGCGCCGGTGCGTGGCGCGGGCATGGCGCACCCAGCCGTGGCCCCACCAGCGCGCGGCCATCGCCAGGCCGCGGATCCACTCGTCCAGTGCGTAGGCGATCCACACGCCGGGCAGGCCCCAGCCCAGGTGCACGCCGAAGAACCACGAGCCGCCGGCCAGCACCACCACCATCGAGACGATGCCCGCGGCCACCGGGAAGCGTGCATCGCCCGTGGCGCGCAGCGCGTTGATCACCACCAGGTTGAAGGTGCGCCCCGGCTCCAGCAGCACCGTGAGCCACAGCAGCAGCACGGCCGAGGCGATGATGGCCTCGTCCTGCGTGAACAGGCGCAAATACCAGGGCGCGCCCAGTGCGGCGAGGAGCGCCGCGCCCGTGGACACGCCCAGCCCCAGCAACAGCGACTTGCGCACCAGGGCATGCGCCTCATGCAGCCGGGCCGAGCCGATCAGGTGGCCCACCAGGATCTCGGCCGCAAAACCAATGGCCAGGCCGAACAGCAAGATGAAGTACATCACCTGCATGGTGTAGCTGTGCACCGCCAGCTCGGTGGCGCCCATGCGTGCCACCACCGCGATGCTCACCATCAGCGCCAGCCGGTAGGCGATGGTCTCGGCCCCACCGGGCAGGCCGATGTGCAGAACCGGCGCCAGCGGCTTCCAATGCATCACCCACCAGTCGCGGGCCGTGGGCACGAGTTGCAGCCGCCAGCGCCACAGCACCAGGTGCAGCCCCAGCCCGAAAGCGCGGCTGAGGACCATCGCCAGCGCAAAGCCCACCAGGCCCAGCCCCGGCAGCGGCCCCACGCCGCCCATCAGCGGGATGCACAGCAGCAGGTGCAGCGTGTGCATGGCCAGCATGTTCAGCAGCGTGTCGCGCGCATGCAGGTGGGCGCGCATCACCGAGGCCATCGTGGCGTTGTAGGCGTCCAGCACCAGGGCCAGCGCGGCCATGCGCAGAAAGGGCACGGCCAGCGGCATCAACTCGGCCGGCGTGTTCATCCACTGCAGCAGCCAGGGCGCACCGGCCAGCAGGGTGCAGCCCGTCAGCAAGCCCAGCCAGGTGCTGGCCGCCAGCGACACCCGCGCCGTCTCGTCGGCCGCCGCCCGGTTGCCCGCCCCGAGGTTCTGCGTGATGACCACGCTCACCCCCATGCTGATGATGCGGAACAGGATGAAGAAGGCCGCCTGCAGGTGGTTGACCATCGCAAACGC